>JBDLRN010000020.1:0-5923 GCA_039800005.1 Actinomycetota bacterium
GCGATGCGTCGATCTGCGTGGCCATGTTGGCCAGCTTGAAGGCGATGGCCTGGTTCATGATGATCGGCTTGCCGAACGCCACGCGCTCCTTGGCGTAGTCGAGCGCGATCTCGTAGGCGCCACGCGCGATGCCGAGCGCCTGCGCGCCCACGGCCGGACGCGTGGCCTCGAAGGTCTTCATGGCCGGCTGCGCCTCACCGGTGCGACCGGCTTCGCGCGCACGCGCCAACTTGGCATCGAGCTTCTCCTTGCCGCCGAGCAAGCAACGACCGGGCACGCGCACGTCGTCGAGCACGACTTCGGCCGTGTGCGACGCCTTGATGCCGTGCTTCTTGTACTTCTGACCCTGCGAGAGACCCTTGGTTCCGGGCGGCACGACGAACGACGCCTGACCACGACCCTTGAGGGCCGGATCGACGGCCGCCACCACCACGTGCACGTCGGCGATTCCGCCGTTGGTGATCCAGGCCTTGGTGCCGTTCAGCACCCACTCGTCGTTGGCCTCGTCGTACACCGCACGCGTGCGCAACGACGACACGTCGGAACCGGCGTCGGGCTCGCTCACGCAGAAGGCGCCGAGCTTCACGTCGTCGGCTGTGCCGTAGCACTGCGGCACCCACTCCATCACCTGTTCGGGCGTGCCGTTGCCGCTGATGCCGGCGGC
Organism: Actinomycetota bacterium; assembly: GCA_039800005.1. Taxonomy (GTDB): domain Bacteria; phylum Actinomycetota; class Acidimicrobiia; order Acidimicrobiales; family Ilumatobacteraceae; genus Casp-actino8. The sequence goes on from JBDLRN010000020.1 coordinate 665, forward strand.
GGCGAGACCCGATCCCATGATCGCCATGCCGAGACCGGCGTCGCCCCAGAAGATCTCCTCGATGGCGACCGGGAGGGTGAGACCCGAGTTGTCAGAGAGGGCGTTGATCATGAACTCGTAGCCGTAGAGACCGATCTTGGCGGCCTCCTGCACGACCGGCCACGGGAACTCCTCTCGGTCGTCCCACTCCTCGGCGGCCGGGCGCATCACGTTCTTGGCGAACTCGTGGACCCAGTCCTTCAGTTGGATCTGGTCGTCGTTGAGGGAGAGGTTGAAATCGGCCATGAGACAACGTTACCCACCGGTAACCCGTCCCTCCACTCCTGCCCAGCGCCCGCCGTCCACTGGCAGACTCGTCCCATGGCGTCCCCTCAGCCGGTCGGCAACGTCAGCCTGCGTGGTGCGCTGGCCGCCCTCTTCGTGGCCCTCGGGGTGATGCATCTCTTGGTGTCCGTGGGTCGCGCCCACGACTGGGCGGTGGAGGGCGCCCTGCTCGCAGGCGCCGGCCTCGTTCATCTCGTCGCCGCGATCACCGTGGTGTTCACCCGGAGTCGCCGACATCTCATGGCGATCGTGGTCTGGCTCGTGCTGGCCGCCAGCGCACTCGTGATCACGCGCACCGCCGGCTATCCCGTCGGCCCGTTCGCCGATTACGCACCGTCGCTCTCGTCGTACGAATTCACCGTGCTCGGACTCTCACTCGTGAGCGCGGCTCTCCTCGTCGGCGTCTTGCTCGTCGACGTGGAGCTGCTGGCACACGGCGGCTGGCGATTCGACACGCTCGCTCCCCTCACCGTGGTGGTGGCCGCGGTGCCCGGACTCGCCACCACGAGTTGGGTCGACGACGCGTCGAGCCTGGCCGGCACCGGTCATGTGCACTATTCGTCGACGCTGGCGATCAGCGATACCGACCTCACGTGGGAGGACCGTGAACGACTCGGCGACGAAGTCGCGCGCGTGCGCGAGATCGCGCTCTCGTATCCCACGTTGTCGTCGGCTCTCGACGCCGGATGGACGTTGGCCGGCGTGGCCGCGCGCGGCGCCGGACAGATGGTCGTCGATACGACGCGCGACTTTCGTGGTCTGGTGTTCGACATCGAGTCGCCGCACGGGCTGATCTACGCGTCCGACGATCCCGACGCACCGATCGTGGGCGTGCAGTACGCGCAATGGGCATCGGTGAGCGACGGCGTGTCGGGCTTCACCGGGCAGCAGAACTTGTGGCATCTGCACACCGGAACGTGCGTGATCGACGGCCCGACGGGTGAGTACGCGATTCCCCTCGACGAACCCACCACCGGCAGCGGCTGCCAGGACGTCGGCGGCACTCGCAACGACACGGTGTCGTACATGATCCGCGCCTGGGTCGCGCCGGGTTGGGAGAACCCGTACGGCACCTTCGCCCACGATCACCCAGCCGTCGGCTGAACCAGTTGTCAGGAGGCGCGTCGGCCGCGACCGCCGCGAGACACCTTCTTCTTGTGCTCGAGAAAATCGACCAGCAGATAGTCGCCCAGGTTGTCGCTGCTCGCGAGGAACGCCCGACCGCCGTTGAGTGATGACATCTGCTCGACGAACCGGCGCAGATACACGTCGGCATCGAGCATGAAGGTGTTGATGCGAATGTTCTCCTTGGCGCATCGCACCGCCTCGCGCAAGGTGGCCTCGACCGTGAGCTGCTGCGCCTCGTAACCCTCGAAGTAGGTGAACCAGGCCTCGCCGTAGGGCGTGATGTGGGCGGTCGGCTCGCCGTCGGTGATCATGATGATCTGCTTGTTGCCGTGTTGACGCGCCAACATTTTGCGCGCGAGTCCGAGCGCGTGATGCATGTTGGTCCCCTGCATTCCGGGAATCGTCGCTTCCACGAGTTCGTCGGACTTGATCTCCCACGCCACGTGGCCGAACATCAAGATGCCGAGGTAATCGCGCGGATACTGCGACGAGATGAGCGACTGCAGGGCGACCGCCACCTTCTTGGCCGGCCCCCAACGATCGTCGCGATACATCGAGTACGACGCGTCGAGCATGAGCACAGTGGCCGAGCGCGTGAGATGCTCGGTGCGCTCGATCTCGAAGTCCTCGGGCGACAGACGCACCGGAGTTCCCTTTCCGCTGCGATTCAAGGCATTGCGAATCGTGCGGTGCAGGTCGAGGTTGAACGGATCGCCGTATTCGTAGGGCTTGGTGTCGTAGGTGCGCTCGTGGCCCTGCCCGATCGGGCTGATCTGGTGCTGACCCAACTTGTCCTTGGCCAGCCGTGAGAACAGATCGCGCAGCGCCTTCGATCCGATCTGGCGCATGCCCTTCGGCGTGACCTCGAGCTTGCCTTCCTTCTGGCGGATCAAGCCCTCGCGCTCGAGGTCTTGCACGAGTTTCGACAACTTGTCCATGGCGTTGGCCACGTCGTCGCCCATCAGTTCCCGCACCCGGTCCATGTCTGCTTCGGCCAACTGCTGCGGCGTGGACGGATTGCGCATCAGGTCTTCGAGTTGGTCGAGATCGCCGAGATCGCGCATGGTCTGCATGGCCTGCTCGAACCCCATCGGATCCTGGCCTTGCATGTCGTAGCCCTGCTCCCACGGTAGTGACGGGAACATCGCCTGCATGTTGGCGCTCAGCTGGCCCATCTGCTGCTGCAGATCCATGTCCTGCATGAGTTGCTGCGACAACTGCTCGAGCTGCGCGCGCTGCTCGGGTGTCATCGAGTTCATCATCGCCTGCGCGGCCGCCATGCGCTGGGCGATGTTCTCGAGCAATTCCTCGATCGACTGCGGGTTCTCGGGGAAGAAATCGCCGAAGTTCTTCATGAACTCCTCGAAGCCGGGATCCTCGCCGCGCTGATACTTGTCGATCATCTCGTTGAGCGCGGTCATCATCTCTTTCATGCGCTGCATGTCCTGCGGCGTCATGTTCTGGATGGCCGACGACATCTGATCGACCATCTGCTGCGCGAGCTGGTTGCGCAACTTGTCCATCAGCTGTTCGAAACGCTGCTGCGCCTCTTGCGACTCGAAGTCGTAAGCGCTGAGTTCACGCACCTTGCCGGCCAGATCGTCGGGCAGCATGTCGAGGCGGAAGTTGCGATCTTCGGCGGCGCGTTGCGCGTTCTCCTGCCGACGCGTGTCGCTGCTCTTCTGCGCATCGCGCACCGACTGTTCGATGGCGTGGCGCTCCTCGTCGACGATGTCGTTCAGGGCGTCGTCGATCTCCTTGTACACACCGCCCAGGTCGCCGCGGTCGAGCAACTCTTGCCGCCGTTCCTTCAGACGCTTGCGCATCTCCTGCAGACCCATGAGCCGCTCGCCGTTCGGATCGGTGAGACCTCGATTCATGAGGCGTCGCAAGGCCCCTCGCAGGTCGCCGTAGGCCAGGAGGTCGTCGGACATCTCCTCGAAGAGCGAGGAGTTGTCGAGATCGAACCCCTGCTGTGTGCCGTCCCAGCGCGAGTAGGTGAAGCGGCCGGCCATGAGCGCACGCTAGTCCTGCGGGAACGACCGGCAGCCCTCGGGCCCGGCCGGTAGCCTGCCCCCAGCCATGAAAGTCCAGCGCACCTTCGTCTTCGTCGACCTCTCGGGGTTCACGAAGTACACCGCCACCAACGGCGACACCTCGGCCGGTGAGATCCTCACCCGGTTCCGAGCCGAGGTGCGCGACGTGGCCGCCAAATGCGGGGTGCGCGTCGACAAGTGGCTGGGTGACGGATGCATGATCGTGGCCGTCGACCAGGACCAGGGCATCCGTTTCGCTCTCGATCTGCAGGGCCAGTGCGAAGACGTGTGCGCGCCACTCAAGGTGCGAGTGGGCATCGCCACCGGTGAAGTCCTCATGTTCCAGGGCGAGGACTACATCGGAACCTCGGTCAATCAGGCCTCGCGCCTCTGCGACGCGGCCGACTCCGACGAAGTCTTGATCGCCCGTTCCGACATGCCTCGTCCGCCTCGGGGAGTCAACGAGCACAATCACGATCCGCTCACACTGCGTGGCCTGGGCACGATCGACGTCGTTCGTCTCACGGCCGAGAAGTCGCTCGGGGGTCTGCACGACACCGGCGAACTCTGGACACGCGGCCCCTTCGTCTGACCACCGTGATCGAACTCGGGGTGTCGCTCCCCTCGTTGGTGACCCTCGGTGCGTCACCGTCGTCCGATGTCGAGGTGGTCGCAGGGTCCGGCAACGGATTCCACACGCGGTTCGCCGACGATCTGGCCGCCCTCGCCTCCACCGGTGTTCGTCTCGTGCGACTCGGCTTCGACTGGTCGCGTCTGCAGCCGCGTTCGGGCATGGGCGACGAACTCTCGGGTGAATGGTTCGAGTGGTATCGCGACGTGTTGAACGCAGCCGATTCGGTGGGCATCGGTGTGTGGGCGAGTCTGCTCGAACGCCACGTGCCCCGTTGGTTCGACGACGAACGGGGATTTCGCGACGCGAAGGCAGCCGACCGCTACTGGCCGCGTTTCGTGGAGGCGGTGGCGGGCGCCTTCGGTGATCGCGTGAGCGGTTGGTTCCCGATCGACGATCCGATCGGGTTCGCCACGCGCGCCGAACCCGACGATGCGGTGCGTCACGGCGAAGTGGTCGAGATCATGGTGCGCGCGTGGCGCGACGCCTGGCGCGTGTTGCGCGGAGGCCCGCCGGTGGCCGGATCGTTCGCCGTTCGCACCGTTCGTCCCGTCGACGACACCGTTCCGGCCGCCGAAGCGGCGCGACGCGAAGATCATCTTCGGTGGCGCACCTTTCTGCGTGGGTTGCGCGACGGCACTCTCGTGATTCCCGGCCGTGCCGATCGCGAAGTTCCCGATCTGGCGGGTGCGATCGACATCGTGGGCCTGCGTCTGCGCACCGATCTCGGATCCGACACGATCATCGACGACGATTCACTCCGACGTTGGGAGGAGCGCGCGACGATGTTGTTGCATCGCGTCGCCGACGAAGGACCCGATCTGCCGATCACCGTGGCGGGCTATCGCGTGAGTCGTTCGCGTCGCTCGGAAAACGCGCGCGACGCCGAGGTGCTCACCGAAGCGATGCAACGGGCGGTCGATCAGACCGCGAGTGATGGCGTGCCGATCACGTCGGTGTTCGTCGAACCGGGCATCGCGGCCACCAAGGTGACCCAGGAGTCGGCCTTTCTCGACTGGGACCGGCACCCCACTCCCCTCGCCTCCGCCTGGACCCGCTGAAACATGGTGTTCTGGGTCTAGAAATCGACCATTTTTGGTCGTTTTTCAGACCCAGATCACCAACTATTTGATGGCGGTG
>JBDLRN010000021.1:0-13782 GCA_039800005.1 Actinomycetota bacterium
GGGAGGAGCGCGCGACGATGATGTTGCATCGCGTGGCCGACGAAGGACCCGATCTGCCGATCACCGTGGCGGGCTATCGCGTGAGTCGTTCGCGCCGATCGGAGAACGCACGCGATGCCGAGGTGCTCACCGAGGCGATGCGACGGGCGGTCGATCAGACCGCGAGTGATGGCGTGCCGATCACGTCGGTGTTCGTCGAACCGGGCATCGCGGCCACCAAGGCGACCCAGGAGTCGGCCTTTCTCGACTGGGACCGGCACCCCACTCCCCTCGCCTCCGCCTGGACCCGCTGAAACATGGTGTTCTGGGTCTAGAAATCGACCATTTTTGGTCGTTTCCTGGACCCAGATCACCAACTATTTGATGGCGGTGGGCGCAACGGGGCCACCGAGGCCGCGGGTGAACGGCAGCGGTGTGGCCGTCAACAGGAAGTCGTACTGACCGTCGGCCGCACAATCGGCCGCCAGCTCGTCGAGCACCCAGTTCTGACCCTGAGTGAGTCCGATGTCGCGGATGTTCACCATGTGCACCGGCAACAACGCCGCCGGGTCCTCGGGCGGGTAGCACTCGAACACGATGGTGTCGGTGGCCACGATCGCCACGTCGTGATCGCGGATCCACTCGACGCTCTTCAATCCGAGACCGGGAGTGGGATGTGAATAGTGCACCTTGTCGCCCACGCGCAGCCAGTGCATCTGTCCGGTGCGCACGCACACGATGTCGCCGGGCATCACGGTGACCCCGGCTTTCGACGCCGCCGCCTCGAGATCGTCGCCACCGACCGCGTACATCTCGTCGAAGTGATCGACCCCATGCAAGCGCGCGATATCGAGCAGCACACCGCGCGACACCACCGGACCCACCTTGTCGATTCCGAGCTCGTGCGCGCCGGCTTCGTCGACCGTGCTCATCGAAACACCGTTGTACAGCAATCCGTCGTAGCCGACGTGCGCGAGCGAGTCGAGATGGGTCGACGCCTGGATGCCCATGGACACCGCATCGTCGCTCGATGTGAAGTCGCCCGGATCACCGGTGAGCGACTGGTTGATCGACACCATGGTGCGTTCGGGGTTGATGCGACCCGGGATGTACCCGAGCTGCATGCCGTTCTCGTCGAAGGGGAACGCGAGCGAGAACACCTTTCCCTGCCGAGCCGCCGCCATGCCGCGCTGCACGGCCGCAGCGTCGATCAGATTGAGAGTGCCGCGTCGATCTTCGGCGCCCCACCGGCCCCAGTTCGACACCTTGGCGGCCAGTTCGTGAACGTACGCAGGAAGAGCCATGAGATCAACCGTTCACCAGTTCGGCCATGGTGCGCAACGTGTCGGGCGAACCACCCACGATGAGAGTGGTCACACGGCTCTCGCGCCACGCGGCGAGGTCGTCCTTGATCTTGGCCGGCGGGCCGACCAGACAGATCTCGTCGACCATGGCGTTCGGCACCGCGGCGATGGCCTCGGCCTGTTTGCCGTTCAGGAACAGATCCTGGATGCGATCGACGGCCTCTTCGTAACCCAAGCGACGGAACACGTCGGCGTGGAAGTTCATCTCCTGGGCGCCCATGCCGCCCACATAGAGCGCGAGCGTGGGCCGCACACGGTCGTACGCGCGATCGATGTCGTCGTCGATGGCGATGGTGGCGGTGGCGAGGATCTCGAACTCGTCGGGGCGACGCCGCGCCGTCGGACGCGCGAATCCTTCTTCCAACGACGCCGAGTACAACTCTTCGTGACGCGGCGCGTAGAAGATGGGGAACCAACCGTCGGCGATCTCGGCGGCGAGCGCCACATTCTTGGGTCCTTCGGCACCGAGGAAGATCGGAACGTCGCCGCGCAGCGGATGCGTCATCACGTTGAGAGCCTTGCCGAGACCGAGCCCGTCACGTGACGGAATCGGATACTCGGGTCCGTCGTTGGTGAGTCGCTCCTCCCGGGCGAGGATCTTGCGGATGATGCCGATGTACTCACGGGTACGAGCCAAGGGACGCGTGAAGCGCTGGCCGTACCAGCCTTCGACCACCTGCGGGCCGGACACGCCGAGGCCGAGGCAGAACCGCCCGCCCGACAGGTGATCCATGGTGATGGCGGCCATGGCAGTGGCGGTCGGCGTGCGCGCCGAGATCTGCACGATGTTGGTTCCGAGTCGCAACTTCGACGTGCCGCCCCCCCACCAGGCGAGCGGCGAGATGGCGTCGCTCCCCCACGATTCGGCCGTCCACGCCGAGTCGTAGCCGAGCCCTTCGATCATGCGGAGCGTCTCGGGCACACCGGCCGGCATCGAGCGCCCCCAGTAGCCGATGTGCCAGCCGAGTTTCAGATCCTTGGGCTTCGAAGTGACAGTCATCGCGGCGACCTCCCCCCGGCAACCGTAGTTCGCCCCGGCGTGAGCGCGTCCACCGTGCTACAACGGACACCCATGGAGATCGGTTACACACCCGAACAAGAGGCGCTGCGCTCCGAACTGCGCGAGTACTACGACCAGTTGCTCGACGAGGCCACGGTCGCGGAACTCGGCACGAGCCACGGCATCGGTGCCGCGCCACGCCGCGTGTGGAAGCAGATGTGCGCGGACGGCTGGGCCGGGATCGGTTGGCCGAAGGAGTACGGCGGCCAGGGCCGCAGTGCGATCGAGCAGTTCATCTTCTTCGACGAGTCGATGCGTGCCGGTGCGCCGGTCCCGATGCTCAGCATCAACACGGTCGGCCCCACGCTCATGAACTTCGGCACGCCCGAACAGCGTGAGTTCTTCCTTCCCCGGATCCTGGCCGGCGACGTGCACTTCTGCATCGGCTACTCCGAGCCCGGTGCCGGCACCGACCTGGCGTCGCTACAGACGCGTGCGGTGCGCGACGGCGATCAGTACGTGGTGAACGGCCAGAAGATGTGGACGTCGCTGTCGAGCGACGCCGACTACTGCTGGCTCGCCGTGCGCACCGACGCCGACGCCCCCAAGCACAAGGGCATTTCGATCCTCATCATGCCGATGGACACGCCCGGCATCTCGCTGCAGCCGCTCAACCTGATCGGCGAGCACGACATCAACGCCATGTATCTCGACGACGTACGCATCCCGGTGGCCAACTGCGTGGGCGGCGAGAACAAGGGCTGGACGCTCATCACCAATCAGCTCAACCACGAGCGCGTCACGCTGTGCTCGACTGGTGTGGTCGAGCGCGCGCTCGCCGACACGCTCGAGTGGGCCAAGAACACCACGCTTCCCGACGGTCGGCGCGTGGCCGATCAGGAATGGGTGCAGCTCAACCTGGCGCGGGTGCACGCCAAACTCGACGTGCTGCGACTCATGAACTGGCAGTCGGCGTGGGAGGCCACCCAAGGCATTCTCGACGTGGGCCACTGCTCGGCTATCAAGGTGTACGGCACCGAGTTCTACCTCGAGGCCTTCCGACTGCTCTTCGAAATCCTCGGCCCGCCTGGCTATCTGAAGGGCGGCACACCGGGGTCGATCCTGAAGGCGCGTCTCGAAAACCTGTACCGCGGCATGTTGATCCTCACCTTCGGTGGTGGCACCAACGAGATGCAGCGCGACTTGATCACGATGTTCTCTCTCGGATTCCCACGGGCGGCACGCTGATGGACTTCTCCTTCTCCTCCGATCAGAACGAACTGCGCGCGCTCACGCGCCAGATTCTCACCGATGCGTGCACGACCGAGCATCTGAAGGCCGTGGCGCGCACCGAGTCGGCCACCGATCTCGCACTCTGGAAGACGCTCGCCGACGCCGGACTGGTGGGCATCGGCCTGCCGGAGTCGGTGGGCGGCGGCGGACTCGGTCTCACCGAAGTGGCCATCGTGCTCGAAGAGATCGGCCGCGTGGCCGCACCCGTGCCGGCTTTCGCCGTGATGGCACTGGCCGCGCCGGTGCTCGTGAACCAGCCCGCCCTGCTCGAGGGTGTGGCGTCGGGCGACGTCATCGTGACCGCGGCGATCCACGAACCGGTCGGCGATCCGCACGCGCCCACCACCACGGTGGTCGACGGCAAGATCACCGGCACCAAGGTGTGCGTGCCGCACGGTCTGCTCGCCACGCGTTTCGTGGTCACCGCCGCCGACGGCGTGTACAGCGTGGAGGCGAACGATCCGAAAGTGCACGTGACGCGCCAGGACACGACCTCGGGTGTGCCCGACGCGCTCGTCGAGTTCGACGGTGCGAAGGCCACATGCGTGGGCGGTCCGGCGGTCACCGAGCAGCTCATCGCTCTCGGCTCGATCGGCGCGAGCGTGATGGTGGCCGGTGCCTGCGATGCGGCGTTGCGTCTCACCGCCGAATACGCCAAGTCACGCCAGCAGTTCGACAAGGCCATCGCCACGTTCCAGGCGGTGAGTCAGCGGGCCGGCGACGCCTACATCGACACCGAAGCGGTGCGTCTCACGGCATGGCAGGCGGTGTGGCGCACCGAACATGGATTGCCGTCGGCCGCAGCGGTGTTGTCGGCCAAGTTCTGGGCTGCCGAAGGAGCGTGGCGCGTGATGCACGCGTCGCATCACTTGCACGGCGGCGTGGGCGTCGACCGCGATTATCCGCTGCATCGCTACTTCTTGTTGCACAAGCAGTTGGAGTTGCAGTTGGGGTCGACTCAGCCGAGTCTCCTGCGCCTCGGCCGCCTTCTCGTCTCGTAGCATCGTTTCGATGTCGAATCCGAACCCGATGTTGCCGCCCGATCCCGATCTGCCGCTCATCCATACCCGGAATTACGAGGTGCGCGCCTACAGGGTGAGCGGCTCCGAGATCCTGATCCGCGGCGCAGTGCGCGACGACAAGGCCCCTGGTCTCTACATCGACGACGATCCCGAGCCGCTCACCATCCATCACATGGTGGTCGAACTGCGCGTGTCGTACCCGATGTTCGAGATCCTCGACGCCACCACCGAATTGAAGGAGTTCCCGCATCACGAGTGTCCGGGCATCGCTCCGCATTACCGCAAGCTGATCGGCCTCTCGATCGCCCGCGGCTACACCCACAAGGTGCGCGAACTCTTCGGCGGCCCGCGTGGATGCACCCACACCACCGCCCTCTTGCAGGCGATGGGACCGGTCGCCATTCAGTGCGGGTGGAGTATGCGTGTGATGGCCATGAAGGAAGCCGCGACCAGCGGCGCGCCCACACCGGAGATGACCCCCGAAGCACGCGAGCGTGCCTTCCAGATGAATCTCAACACGTGCCACATCTGGGACGAGGACGGCCAACAGGTCCAACTCATCCGTTCGGGCGGAACTCTCGGCCCGCCGCTCTCGGTGGAGAATCGCCTGAAGAAGTTGGGTCGACCGGTCACCGACTGGGTCGAGCGCCGCGAAACGTCCCGCGACTGATCGACGTCAGCCGATGAGGCGCAACGCCTCTTCCTTGGCCCACTTGTAGTCGGCCTTGCCAACGGGCGTACGCACCACTTCGTTCACGGTGAACACCGCCTTGGGTGTCTTGTAGTCGGCCACCAGCGTGCGTGCGTGAGCCACGATCTCCTCGGTCGTCACCGAGGCGCCGTCGCGCAGATGTACGAGTGCGGTGACCTGCTCGCCCCAACGCGGATTGGGCGTGCCCACCACCACGGCGTCGAACACCGCCGGATGCTGTTTGAGCGCCGACTCGACCTCTTCGGGATAGATCTTCTCGCCGCCGGAGTTGATGCACACCGAGCCGCGGCCGAGCACGGTGATCATGCCGTCGGCCTCGATCTGGGCGAAGTCACCCGGAATCACCCAACGCTTGCCGTCGTAGGTCGGGAAGGTGGCAGCAGTCTTCTCGGGATCCTTGTAGTAGCCGAGCGGGATGTACCCGCTGCGCGCCAACTTGCCCACTTCGCCAACTGCACACACGCGCCCGTCGTCGGACAGCACTGTGGTGTCGGGGCCGGTCTGGAACTTCGGTGCCGACAGCGGACTGCCGTCGTCGGCGCGCGTTCCGGCCGCACCGGTTTCGGTGGCGCCGTAACTGTCCATGATCACGACGTTGGGCAACGCCGAACGCAGCTGCTCCCGCACACCCGTGGTGAGTGGTGCACCGCCGTTGCCGATCGAGAACAGCATCGACAACTCGTACGACGACGGATCGGCGATCAGCCGCTCGGCGAGCGGACGCGCCATGGCGTCGCCGATGGTCGACAAGGTGTTCGACTTGGCACGCGACGCCAACGACAACACTTCGTGCGCGTCGAAGCGTGGGCGCGAGTACATGACGAACGCGCCGCCGCCGATGATGGCGTTGCCCATCACCCACTGGCTGCCGCCGTGCATGATCGGGCCGATGCCCATGAGTCGCATCTTGAACTGGGCGGCCGCGGCTTCTTCACCGAGCAGTTCGATGCGGTCGATCGGCCGGTTGGCGCGCATCGAGTTCATGGCGCCGAGGATCACGTCTTCGGATCGCCACATCACGCCCTTGGGCATACCGGTGGTGCCGCCGGTGTAGAGGATGTATGGGTCGTCACCGGAGCGTCCCGGAAAGTCGCGGTCGGGCGAGGCGGCGGCCAAGGCCGCTTCGTACTGTTCGCCGATCACGATCACGTTCTTCAATTGCGGAAGATCGGCTCGGATCGACTCGACCATGTCGACGAACTCGGGCGAGGTGACCACGGCCACGCAGTCGGCGTTGTCGTACAGGTACCGCAGTTCGGCTTCCACGTAGCGGTAGTTCACGTTGACGGCGGCGGCGCCGATCTTGGCGCACCCCCAGAACGACTCGACCCACTGGTGGCAGTTGTAGGCATGGATACCGACGTGCTGACCGCGCTGAACACCGAGTGACAGCAGATAGTTGGCGAACCGCGTGGCGCGCTCGTCGAGTTGCGCGTAGGTGTACTCGACCTCGTTGGTGATGAGCGCCACGTCGTTCGGCACGGCGTCGGCGAGCACCTCGAGGGCGTCACCCAGGTTGATGCTGCGCGGATAGGACTTGTGCGCCACTGTCATTTCCCTTCGTAGCCGTCGAGCATGTCTCGAAAACCGTACTTGTGATGCGGGCCGATCGCCATGTTCTCGTACAGCCCGTATCCCACGTGAGTGCGTCCATCGCGGTCGGTGTAGGTGAAGCGGGCCGAGTTGTCGACGATGCCGAACAGACGCATGGCGCCCTCGGGAGTGGTGGTGTCGAGTTCGAAATTCTGTACCACGAGTGGCCCCTGCCACATGCCGTGGCGCCAGTCGGCGTCGTAGCCGTAGCCGGTACCGATGCCGATGTGCACCGGCAACAAAGGTTCGATCTTCAGGTCGTACACGAACCCGTCGGCCGCCACCACGCGAACGTCGGCTCCGGTCGAGAACCGCGACCCCTTTCGATACTGGAGATCGTGTTCGGGGCGACCCAGATGCTCGATGCGTCCGTCGGGGAAGATGCGCGTGGCTTCCTCCATCACCCGCGATCCGTCGGGGTTCTCCTGCATGATGATCATCATCGAGTGGTCGTCGAAGCGGATCGGCGTGTAGATCCAGAACCAACTGAACGGATTGGAGGCTCGGATGCCGGCCGGTTCGCTCTCACCCACCGGTCGCACACCCCACGAACGATCGCGGGTGCCCCACCACTCGTCGGGCGAGAGTGGAAAGGTCTTGCCACCCGCGGTGAGCGTGCCCTCCCAACCTCCGGTCTGGGCGAGTCGGCAGGTGTCGAAGATGACGCGACCGTTCTCGCGGATGTAGTGGCGGGGCTCTTCGAAGGCCGGCATGGCACCGGTCCAGGTGGCGTCGATGGTGATGCCCCATTCGTTGTCGGTGCACCGCACCCGCAACTTCTGGAGCGGTTCGATCACCTCGACGCTCAACGGCCCGACCCCCGGATGCATGCGGTCGGCCGCGTCGAGCGCACCCGATGCGCGCACCACTCGGTGCTGTCCTTCGTGGAACACCAACAGGTAGGCGTCGATCACCCCGAGGTTGGGATACACGCCGAGACCAGCCACGAACATCGTGGTGCCCGACTTGTCGAAGCCGTTGAAGTAGTAGCGGTCGTAGAAGTTGCGATCACTGGTGGCCGCATGACGCATCGGCTCGGCGATCTGGTGAATGGGAAAGTCGTCGAGATTGCTGAGCATGATGTCTCCTGATGGTGGAACGTCAGATCGTCGTGAGCAACGGTGCCACGTCGGTGGCGAAGGCGGTGATCTGATCGCACAGTTCGTCGCAACTACGGGCCTTGAAACGAACCTGCAACTGGTTCACTCCCGCCGCGGTACCAGCCAGCACGCGTTCGGCGATCGACGACGGCGACCCGGTGAGCGTGGCCTCGCCCACGTCGAAAGTCGGTGTGCCCACGTACATGAAAGGCGTGATGTGACCGATCATGAACGGTCCGGTGCGACCGTGCCGCTCGCGCTCGGCCACCAGTGTCGACACCATCTCGGTGTTGGAGGGGCCCTGAGGCAACCAACCGTCGGCGAGTCGGGCCGCGCGACGTATCGCCACCGGACTCGATCCAGCCACCCAGATGGGCGGCCGCGGTGTCTGTACCGGACGGGGTCGAGCCCCGAAACCGTCGACGAATTCGTTCTCGAGGGCAGCGGCCAACTCGGGGATGCCGCGCTCCAGTGCCTGACCGCGCCCGGCGAAATCGACGCCCAAGTGGTCGAACTCGGCCTCCACGTGGCCGGCGCCGATGCCGATGAGAGCACGGCCACCCGTGAGGTGATCGAGGGTGGCGAACTGTTTGGCCGCCACGCGCGGATGCCGATACGGCAACACGTACACGTGCGTCAGCAACCCGACTCGGGACGTGAGCGCGCCGAGCCACGACAGGGTGGCGATGGGGTCGGCCCAGTGCGTGCCCATGCCGCCCACCACCGACTCGGGCAGCGACACGTGGTCGCACACGCCCACGTAGGCGAACCCCTGCTCGTCGCAGACACGGGCGAGCCGCGCCAACTCGTCCGGACCGGCCGTACGTTCCCAGTCGGCGACGAAATACGAACTCTGGGCCTGAATCGGCAACTGCATGCCGTAGACCCGCTTCTCTTCCGCGATCGTGTACATCGCACCCCCTCCCCCACAGGTTCGCAGATTCGCCGAAGGCAGAGGGAATCGACCCCGCAACACCGAGGGACCACGCGACACGTGGCCGGCCGAATCACCCGCAGGCGATCCGACCGACCACGGTCGGGCAGCAGAACTGACGAGACGGGTCGACTCAGACGAGTCGGCGACGCCTCACCAGGATCATCGTTCCGAGACCGAGTCCGAGGAACAGGAGGGAGAGGCCGAGCACGCCGCTCGACATCGAACCTGTCACCGGGATCTCGGCCGGGAAGATGAGTGCACCCTTGGTCACGGTGGCCGTCGCCGTGTTGCTGTCGACGGTGCCACCGGTCGCGAAGGCGGTGTTGGTCACGAGTCCGGCCGCCACGTCAGCGGCGGTGATCGTGTACGTCGCCGTGCACGTCTGGCTCAGATTCACCGAGATGATCTTGGTGGCCGGCCCGCAGTTGAAGGGCTGACCGCCGTTGATCTTGTTGTCGGTGATCTTGAACTGGGTCGGACCGATCGCGGCCGTCCCGTCGTTCAGGATCACGTAGGTGTAGGTGATCACTTCACCAGCGGCGAAGAACGTGTCAGGCGACGCGGTCTTGGTGAGCTTCAGAGACGGAGCCGCAGCCGGCAGGACCGGCGTGAAGACCGGCGGAACGACGATCGGCGGGGTCACCACCGGAACCGTCACCGTCACTGTGGGAGATGTGACACCGCCACCCGAGGCCGACGCCACGTTGACGATCTTGCCCGCCGTGATGTCGGCGGCGATCACGGTGTAGGTCGCGGTGCACGACACAGTCCCGGCGACGGCGAGCGTCGTCGTGGCGGTACCGCAGTTGAACGCCGTTCCACTGTTGATCTTGTCGTCTGTCACCTTGAACTGATCCGGGCCGAGAGGCGACGTTCCGTTGTTGGTGAGCGTGTAGGTGTAGGTGATGGTCTGACCAGCGCCCGACACCTGGGTGGGCGAGGCCGTCTTGGTCATCACGAGAACCGCAAAGTCGACGGTCGCCGTCACCGACTCGGAGTCGAGCTCGCCCAACGAGGCGAAAGCCTCGTTGACGATTTCACCGGCGGTCACGTCGGCAGCGGTCGACGTGTAGGTGCGAGTGCACGCCACGGTTTCGTCCGGATCGAGTTCGACGGTGCTGGCACCGCAATTGAAGGCGACGCCGGCGTCGATGCGATCGTCGGCGACCTTGAACTGACCGGGCCCGAGAGGCTGGTTGCCCGAGTTGGTGATCGTGTAGGTGTAGGTGATCGTCTGGCCAGCCGCGCTGAACCACGTCGGGGCCGGAGTCTTGCTCAACGAGATCTCTTCGCGTTCGATTTCGTTGACGATGGTGCAGATCACGTCGGCATCATCCTCCAGGGTCACCGTCGAACCGTCGAGTTCGGCGTCACCGCAATCCCAACCCTCAGGTGCCAGATATCCCTCGGCTCCGTCTTCCGACAAGATGTACTCACCAGCCGGAACCATCACCTCGGTCACGTCGCTCGAACCCGAGACACCCGATACCTCGACGTCTTCGGTCGGAGTTCCGTCGATTCCCATCGCCGTCAGTGTGAAGTCCTCCACGGTCGCCTCACCGTCGAGGACTTCCTTCACCAAGGTGAGAGTGGTCAACGGCGTGTAGGTGTTGGTGAAGGTGCAGGTGATCGGACCGTCCTCGTCGACCGCGAGAACTTTCGGAGTCGAACCGAGAGTCAGCTCGCCGCTCTCGGAGTCGAACTCCCAATCCGTCGAACCGGTGCAGGACACGTCCGTGAGTTCCCAACGTGGATTCATCGGATCCTGTTCCGTGAGAGTCACGGTTTCACCCGAGCCGAGAACCAACGCATCAGTGGAGTCGGTGCCGTCGTCGGGCGGGGTCAGTTCGAATTCGGTGTTCCACGGCGACATCTCGTCGGTCGAGCCCGACTCGATCACGAAGGTCTTCGACGGTGCGACAACGTCGTCTTCGACGCCTTCGATCGACTTGGCGATCGTCACCAGCCGACCCTGTGACAGCACGCCGTACACGCACCCACGACCGGTGGCGCCTTCTCGGGCCAACACGGTGTTGGGTTCGCCCTCTTCCTCTTCGGCCATGATCTCGACGGCGGGAGTAGCCGGACAGGCTTCTTCGCCTTCGACCGGCGACACTTCAACGATGCTCAGGCGAAAAGCCGAATCGTCCTTGATCATGGTGATGTCGTCGGGGATCGAAAAGACGACCGCGTCACGACACGCCCCACCTGGGCCGCCGCCGAATGGACACGGCTTGGTCTCGTCGGTGGTTTCGGTCATACGCCACGACAGTGCAACGGTGGGGTCACCGTCGAAGTCGCCGAAGGCCAAACTGGCCATGCCGTCGTAGTACTTGGCGCCGCTGCCTTCCACGGCCTTGTTGCGAAGTGCGACTTCGGCCAGGAGGAACGGTTCACCGTTCGTGATCGTTCCACCCGAGGCGGGCGCGACGGCCAACACGGTCTGCTGTTCGCCATCGAGCTCGGTCGGGCACGATTCGCCGGTGCGGCCATGCGACGTGAGGGCCTCACCCGGTGAGGTGACGAACTCCGACGACGACGATGTGTCGGCGGGCTCGTAGCGGATGCAGTTCGATGCGGTCGTTCCGTCAGGCGCACCACCTTCGGTGACACCTTCCTGATCGGACATCTGCGCACTGATCGTTCCGATACTGATGGACTCGGCATCAGCTCGGGGGTCGACGGACATCTGAACGACACCGACCGCACCGATACCGACGGCGGCGAGAAGCATCGTTCGGAAGACCGCTCGCTTACGCGTTCGATTCTTCAATCGAATTCCTCCTGTTTCGAGCACCCCCGGATCGGAGTGCGGGTCAGGAGTTTCAATTGGTTCTCGACTCTGCGCGTCCCACACACGTCATCGTGCGTCGCGTAAATGTCACTCAGAAATGGGAACGGGAACGAGTGTCGAATCGCTCGAACGCCGGCTCTGGCACTCCCAACGGGATTCGAACCCGTGCCGCCACCTTGAGAGGGTGGTGTCCTAGGCCACTAGACGATGGGAGCAAGTAGCGGACGAAACGCTACCGCCCCGACCTCCCCCACTCCACCGGGCGGGATCAGGTCGAGGACTCGCCCGACCCGCCGTCCATGCGCTTCTTGCGAAAGGCCACCGCACCGCCAACCACGGCCGCAGCCGCCACCACACCGATGCCGATACCGATGGCCCCACCCGAACCACCGCCGTCGTCGTCGCCCGTCGGAGCGGGTGTGGTCTGCGACTCGGCCGCCGCGGCCAACGTGGTGACCGGTGAAACCGTCGTGGTGGGAGCTTCGGTCTCGGGCGGAGCCGCAATCTGTTCCTCGACCCGACCGCGGAACGGCCCGGAGATCTCGAAGGTGACACCGGCCGCCTTGCCGATCGCGCCCAGACCTTCGATCGGCACGAAGCCGGGCAGGATCTCGGCCAGATCACGATTGCTCGGGCCGCGCTGCGACGAGAAGTAGAGACGATCACGCGTGGGGTTGAACACCGGACCGGTGATCTCCGACGGCGCATGCGCATCGCCGGTCACGCGCGCGAACGGCGCCACCACACCGTCGGCGGTGATCATCACCACTTCCATGCTGCCGCCGTCCTCGGCCACGTAGAGATCGCCGGTACCGGCGTCGACGGTGATGTTGTCGACGTGCGACAACACCGCGCCCTCGGTACCGAGACCGTCGGGGTCGCCCTTCCAGATGAGCGTGTAGGTCTGCGCACGCAGATCGATGCCGTGCACCGAGTGATCGTTCTTGCTCGTGAAGTAAACCCAGCCCTCGTGGTACCAGATGCCTTCGTTGCCCGAGAAGATCGTCGACTCCGGCACCTGATCTCGAGTCGGCGCACTCGTGCCCGACGGATCGGGAATCGGCGCCCACGTCACTGCGCCGTCGGCACCGACGATGCACACATCGAGCGTGCCGGCCGACAGATCGGGATACGCCGTGGGCGTGAAGCGATACACGCGACCTTCACGGTGGTCCTCGGTCATGTAGACCTTCTGATCCTCGGGATCGACGGCGGCCGCCTCCCGTGTCCAGCGTCCCATCGCCTCGTGGAACACCGCTTCTTTCTGGCCGGTGGGATCGCATTCCCACAGACGGCCGGTGCCGGCGAAGTTCTCCTCACCGCTCAACCACGTTCCCCACGGCGTGACTCCGCCCGCGCAGTTGGAGTTGCTGCCCGAGAGGATGCGATACGCGTCGACGATCGTGCCGTCGGCCGCGAAGTGGATGCACGACACGCCGCCCGCATCGGGCGCCATGAAGTCGAACACCTCGCTGTTGCACACGTAGTACCAGCCGCCCTCACCGTCGTCGAAGGTGCCGGCGCCATCGGGGAACGGATGCCACTCGTAGCCGGTGTCGCCCACCGGATCGCCGCCGATGGCCACGATGCGCGACGTGAATCCGGCCGGCAGCAGCAAGCCGTTCTCGTCGGGCGTGTCGGACAAGGGCCCGTACGGGCTCTCACCCACGGCCGCCCCCGAGATCGACGGGCGGGCCGACGCCGGCGACACGAAGGCCACCGGCAGAACGGCACCGCCACCCGCGGCGATGATGCTCGACTTCAGAAACGAACGACGATCCATGAGTGTCCCCCTCGAACCCGGTGCTGTCGCACCATGCGCTCGTACCCCCGCACGAGACCTGCCGTCACCGTAGTGGATCGTTCTCGAGTGATCAGCGCAACAATTTTCCGGTGACGCGAAACGACCGGGCCGAAGCCCGGTCGCATGGCTGGGGAGCAAGGAATCGAACCCTGAATAACAGAACCAGAATCTGCTGTGTTGCCAG
>JBDLRN010000022.1:0-7217 GCA_039800005.1 Actinomycetota bacterium
TGGTGTTCGCCGGCGAGGCTCGCTCGTTGCAGGCTGCGCTGGCACAGGTGTCGGCGGGCAACGCCTTTTTGTTGCAGGCCGGCGACTGCGCCGAGAGTTTCGAAGAGTTCTCTGCCAACAACATTCGCGAGAAGTTGCGCGTCATCCTGCAGATGGCCGTCGTACTCACGTACAGCCTGGGTGTGCCCACCGTGAAGGTCGGCCGCATGGCCGGACAGTTCGCCAAGCCGCGCAGTAGCCCCACCGAGAAGGTGGGCGATCTCGAATTGGCCAGCTTCCGCGGCTACATCGTGAACGGTCCGGCCCCCACCGAGGCCGCCCGCATTCCCGACCCCGATCGCCTCGTGCAGGCCTACCACCAGTCGGCGTCCACGCTGAACCTGGTGCGAGCTTTCACCAAGGGCGGTTTCGCCGACTTGTCACGTGTGCACGCCTGGACGCAGGAGTTCGTCGGATCGAGCCCCGAAGGTCAGCGCTACGAACAACTCGCCTCCGAGATCGACCGCGCGCTCAAGTTCATGCGCGCCTGCGGCGTCGACACCGAGAACAATGCCGCTCTGCACGAAGTCGACGTGTACACGAGCCACGAAGCACTGATTCTCGGCTACGAAGAAGCTCTCACGCGCCAGGACTCGCTCACCGGCGCCTGGTACGACTGCTCGGCTCACATGCTCTGGATCGGCGAGCGCACTCGGCAACTCGACGGAGCGCACATCGAGTTCCTGCGCGGTGTGGGCAACCCCATCGGCTGCAAGATCGGACCGACCACCGACGTCGATTTCGTGCTCGAACTGTGCCAGGCGCTCAATCCGGCGCGGGTTCCCGGACGACTCACCCTCATCAGTCGCATGGGTGCCGACAAGGTCGAGGCGAGTCTGCGTCCGCTGTTGCGCGCCGTCACCGATGCCGGCCATCCGGTGGTCTGGGCGTGCGATCCGATGCATGCCAACACGTTCACGTCGTCGAGCGGCCACAAGACGCGTCATTTCGACGACATCATGCGCGAGATTCTCGGTTTCGTGAACGCGCACCGTGCCGAGGGAACCTGGCCGGGCGGTATTCACGTCGAACTCACCGGCGACAACGTCACCGAATGTCTCGGCGGCGCCGACGATCTTCAGGTGAGCGATCTCGTCGATCGGTACCAGACGGTGTGCGACCCGCGTCTGAACGGCCGACAAGGTCTCGACCTCGCCTTCGCCGTCGCCGAACTGATCCGCACCTCGGGCTTTGCCTGATCCGGCACTGACCACCACGTTGTACGGCGTCGACCGCTGGCCGGTCGAACACGTCGCCGTCGGCGTGATCCGCCACGATGGGCTCGTCGCCACCCATGGCGACATCCATCGGGTGTTCCGGCTGGCCTCGATCTCCAAGGCGATCGCGGCGTGGGCCGTGTTGGTGGCCGTCGAAGAGGGAACGGTGTCACTCGACGACCCGGCCGGCCCACCCGGTGCGACGTTGCGCCATCTGCTCGCCCATGCTGCCGGCTACGGATTCGACACCGCCGTACCGATCACCCGACCCGAGCGAAATCGCATCTATTCGAACACCGGCATCGAGGTCGCCGCGGCACATGTCGCCGAGCACGCAGGCATGCCGTTCTCCGACTACCTGCGCGACGCGGTGTTCGTCCCACTCGGGATGTCGCAGTCGGAATTGCGCGGCTCCCCCGCTCACGGCGTGCACAGCACGGTTGCCGATCTGGCCGAGTTCGCCGCCGAACTCCTCCACCCGCGACTCGTGAGTCGCGACACTGCACATGAGGCAACGACGGTTCAATATCCCGCGTTGAACGGAGTGGTTCCCGGCATCGGCTCGTTCCGTCCCAATCCGTGGGGACTCGGCCTCGAGATCCGTGGCACGAAGAATCCGCACTGGACCGGCACCCTCAACTCGCCGCGCACGTTCGGTCACTTCGGAGGAAGCGGAACCATGCTCTGGGTCGATCCGACCATCGACACAGCTCTCGTAGCACTCACCGATCGACCGTTCGATCAGTGGTCGGACGTGGCGTTACGGGAGTGGCCAGCGCTCAGCGACGCCGTGGTCACCTGGGCGACGCAAACCCTGTGAAGCCGCGAACTGGCGGCAATTTCCCGCGACACACGCGACGAAACTGCCGCCAGAACGACCAAGTCAGCTGAGGCGTTCGACGATCATGGCGAGGCCTTGGCCACCGCCCACGCACATCGTCTCGAGGCCGAAGGTCTTGTCCTTCTCCTGCAGACCGTGAATCAGCGTCGTCATGATGCGCGCACCTGTCATACCGAAAGGATGGCCAAGTGCGATGGCGCCACCGTGCACGTTGAGCTTGTCCCACGAGATGCCGAGGTGCTTGGCCGACGGAATCACCTGGGCGGCGAACGCTTCGTTGATCTCGACCAGATCGATCTGATCGATCGTCATCCCAGCGCGCTTCAACGCCTGACGGCTGGCTTCGATCGGACCGAGACCCATGATCTCGGGGTCGAGAGCCGACACACCGCTCGACACCACTCGGGCCAACGGCGTGATTCCCAACGCCTTGGCCTTGGTGTCGCTCATCACCATCACGGCCGCCGCACCGTCGTTGAGTGGACACGCGTTGCCCGCAGTGATCTGACCGTCGGGACGGAAAGCCGGCTTCAGAGAGCCCAAGCCTTCGAGGGTCGTTCCTTCACGGGGGCAATCGTCCTTCGACACGACCGTTCCATCGGGCAACGTGAGCGCCGTGATCTCGTCCTCGAAGAAACCGTTCTTCACGTTCTCGCTCGCCCGGTCCTGACTCAACTTGGCGAACTGGTCCATCTCTTCACGAGTCACACCTTCGACTTCGCGCACGTTCTCGGCCGTCTGACCCATGGCGATGTAGGCATCTGGCAGACCGGCGGCCGGCGACCATGTGGGCTGACCGCCGCCCGAGCGCAACTTGCTGCGCTCACCGGGTCCGCCGAAGATCGGGTTGGGGGCGGTGTCGCTGGCGCCGGCGCCGTAGCGGCTCACGGCCTCCACACCGGCGGCGATGAAGCAGTCGCCTTCACCCGACTTGATCGCGTGCGCGGCCATGCGGATCGTCTGCAACGACGAGGAGCAGTAGCGGTTGACGGTGACTCCCGGTGCTTCGGGAATCCCGGCCAGCAACGCCACGATGCGTCCGAGGTTGAAGCCGGCCTCGCCGGCGGGCTGACCAACACCCATGATGAGGTCCTCCACGTCGGACCCCTTCACCTGCGGAACTTTGGCCATGAGAGCGCGCACGATCTGGGCGGCCATGTCGTCGGTCCGCAAGGAGGTGAGCGAACCCTTGTGGGCTCGGCCGATCGGGCTACGGGCGGTCGCAACGATCACTGCTTCGGGCATGGTGGCTTCTTTCTCTCCGGATCCCGACGACGGCCGGGACGTGACAGGCCGACTGTAGCCAAGGGCCCGACGGTCAGCCGGGGTCGGTGGCGAGGTGATGAGTCTCGTTGAACGACACCAGCGCCATCCCTCGCCCCGACACCGAGATGCGGGTGACGGCCGCGGTGTCGAGATGCATCCGCCAACTCGTGGTGGGGTCGGTTCCGAGGGCCCAGGCGATGGCGGCCTTGATCGGCGAGACGTGGCTCACGACCACCACCCGACGGTCGCGGGCCATCTCGCGCAGATCGTCGCATGCGCGATGAACCCGCTCGGCCACTTCCAGGAGTGACTCTCCCCCGTCGGGAGCGAATCCTGGATCGTTGCGCCAGCGCGACCACACCTCGGGAGCGACGTCTCCTTGGGGCACGCCGTCGAACACTCCGTACGACATCTCGATCCAACGTTCGTCGATCCGAGTGTCACGCTCCAGCGCGGCCGCGGTGTCGCGGGCTCGCACCAACGGGCTGCTGATCACGAGATCGTCGTCGCCCAACGACGGCGCGAGGCGAGCAGCCAAACGCCGAGCCTGTTCGCGGCCCACCTCGTCGAGCGGTTCGTCGACTCGACCCTGCAGTCGACCGGATGCGTTGAGTGCCGTACGGCCGTGGCGCACCAGGACGATCTCGCCGGCCATGTCACGACTCCGACAACACGCCGCGCGCGACGAAATCTCGTCGACGACTCTCGTCGGCCAGACCGAACCGCTTCCACGCCAACACGCACAGCGCGAGGCCGACGATCTCGAGTGCGACATTCCACCATCCGCGCTCGACCGCAGGCAGACGCGCTCCGTCGAACGACCATCCGGTCACCGGCCACCAGAACGTGTTCGTGTCGGCGAAAGCGAAATCGACGATGAGGTGCACGAAGGCACCGATGGGCAGAGCGAGAAGTCGCCGCCGGATCGGTCGACGTCCGGCGGTGGCGATCATGACCAGGGCCAGCACACCCACGATGGTGACGACCGAGTGGAACGCACGTGCCCCACCCCAGACACCGTCGATCACATCGGGTGCGAGTACGCCGACGATCAAGAATCGGTAGTCGAATCGCGGATCACGAAAAATCGACCACACGCCGAGCACGGCGGTACCGACGAACCAGAACAACACGCTCCTACCGTACGAGGATGCGGGCGCAATGCGGACATTCAGGAACCGCATCCTCGGGAAGCCTCTTGATGGCGTCGGCCTCACCCACCGACAGTTCCATGTGACACGCGCTGCACGAGCCGTGGGAGATGGTGGCCATGGCCACCCCACCGAACGCCGTTCGACGTCGTTCGTATTCGGCGAGAGAGGCCGGGTCGAGGCCGGCCGCCGCAACATCCCGTTCGGCCCGACGCGCGGCCAGGTCACGATCAGCTTCCTCTTCGGCTCGCGTCGCTCGCTCCCGCGCCGAGGTCGCCGCCTCGCCTGCCCGCGCGCTCGACGCGTCGATCTCGGCCAACTCCTCGTCGGCGGCCGACGAGGCCTCCAGCAACTCGATGCCACGATCGTCGAGTTCGTTGCGACGAGCCGCCAGAGTCTGCATCTCGTGTTGGATCGCCTCCGCTTCCCGCGGCGAGAGGATGGTCTTCAACTGCTTGTCGAGCCGCTCACGCGTACGACCGATGTCGTCGGATTCCGCTTCGATGCGATCGAGTTCTGCCTGTGCGTGGACCTGCTGCGATTCGACGTGGCGACGTCGATCACGAAGTGTCGTCACCTCGGAATCGGCTGCTCGCGCCTCGAGCGACGCTGGCAGACGATCACGGGCATGCACGGACTGATCGATGGCCGTGTCGATCGTCTGGAGTGCGAGCATGCCGACCAGATCCATTGACGAACCTTAGCCAGACGAATCCGACCGTCAGTCCGGCGGAGCCGTGGGTGCCGTCGCGCACCGTTCGACGTCGAACTCGCCGGGAACGAGAGTGGGACCTGGCCAGGTGGGATCGACGACGCCGCGCGGAACCGTGGTCGAGAAGTCGAACACCAACTGCCCTGGCACGGTCGTGGTGGTCGACGTCGTCGTGCTCGTCGTCGTGGTCGTCGACGTCGTGGTCGAGGTGGCGGGAATCGGCTCACCAGTCGCAGGATCGGTCGTCACCGGCCCGGTCTCGGGTTCGTCGGTTCCGTCGGGTTCACCGGGGACCGTCGTGGTCGTGACGGCCACCGGACAGTCGACCTCCGGCAAGAAGAGGCGCATGGCCGGCCGCGGATTCGCCGGCGGCGCGGTGAAGGATCCTGGAGCGATTCCGACGAGCGCTGCATCCATGGTGGCTTTCCAGATGGCGGCTGGGAACGTGCTGCCCTGCACACGATCGACGCCGGCGGCCACGAACTCGGGGATGTTTTCCATGGGCAGATACAGATCGGGGTGCCCGACCCACACCGCGGTCACGAGTTCGGGCGTGTAGCCGACGAACCAGGCGTTGGTGTTGTTGTCCTGCGTTCCGGTTTTGCCCGCCGACACTCGACCATCCAATGCACTACGACGACCGGTGCCCGAGGTCATCACACCTTCGAGAATGGCCGTCGTACGCGCCGCCGCCTCGGGTGAGAGGACTTCGACCCCGTCGGACTCGTGCTGGTACAGCGTTCCATTCGGACCTTCGATGCGCTCGACGAAATACGGCTCGTGATGCACACCACCGTTGGCGAGCGACTGCGCACCGGACGCCATGTCGAGCGGACTCATCTCGTTGGCGCCGGTCGCGAAACTGGCGAATGGACGAATCGGTTCGCGCTCGAGGACCGATTGACCGGGATAGAGATAGGAACTGCGCGCCATGCGGTACGTGGTGTCGACCACGCGATCGAGTCCGACCATCAACGACAGTCGTGCGTAGGCGCAGTTGATCGAGAACCAGGTCATCTCGTCGATCGGACCGAGAGCACGACTGACTCCCGACTCGATGACGAACGGGTTGCGCGGATCGTCGGGATTGGGCAGCACGCACGGTCGAACCCCGTCGATGAGATCGTCGTTCTGGACACCAGCCTCGACGGCGGCGGCGAGGATGAACACCTTGATGCTCGAACCGGTCTGACGAGTCGACAGAGCGAGATTCACCTCGTTGCGCCCCGCTTCGAAAGGTCGGCCGCCCACCATCGCGCGCACGGCACCCGTGCGCGAGTCGAGCGTGACCACGGCGGCTTCGACGCCGGCGGCATTGGTGGGCAGCTGCGTCTGTTTGGCGTACTCGGCCGCCACCTGAACGTCGGGATCGAGCGTCGTGTAGATCCGAAGACCGCCGCGGAAGAGACGGTAGTAGCGCTCCTCGTAGGTGTCGCCGAGCAGGTCGCTGCGATTGAGAAGGAACGACTTCACCTCTTCGCTGAAGTGCGTGCGAGCGATGGTCTGCTCGGGTCGAGCCTGCACAAGTTCGGGAATCTGCCAACTCCCTTCACAACGAGCGTCGAGATCGGCCTGCTCGGCGGGGGTCGGAGCCTCGCGTGGGTTCAGGCACTCGACCACCGCATCGGCTTCCTCGCGGGTCATGAGTTCCTCGGCGACGATGGCGTCGAGGACCTCGACGAACCGACGCCGGCTCGGCTCGGGCCGACGGATCGGGTCGTAGCTCGACGGGGCCTGGATGAGACCGGCCAGGAACGCGCCTTCCACGAGCGTGAGATCTTCGACCGACTTGCCGAAGTACACCTCCGATGCCGCTTGAACTCCGTACGAGTTGTTACCGAAGTAGATGGTGTTGAGATACCGCTCGAGGATCTCTTCCTTGGACTTCTCTTTCTCGAGGCGCAAGGCGTAGATGATCTGCAGAACCTTGTAGCGACCGTCGCGCTCGAGGCCGGCCAGATAGTCGACCTTCGCCACCTGCTGAGTGATGG
>JBDLRN010000023.1:0-26201 GCA_039800005.1 Actinomycetota bacterium
CTCTCGTGGCCACCGATTCCGACGAAGTTCTCGTGGCGCAGGCGCGTCGCTCTCGGAGCGGGCGATGACGCCCGAGGAGCGAGCGATCCGCGAGGAGGAGCGCGATTTCCTGCTCGCATCACTCGACGATCTCGAACGTGAGCGAGCGGCCGGTGACGTGACCGACGACGATTACCGCGCGTTGAAGGAGTCGTACACCGCGCGAGCGGCCTCGGTGTTGCGCGAACTCGACGCCGACACGTACGCCGTCACCGCGACCGACGAGTCGACGTCTCGCCGACGTTCCCCGTGGCGAGTGTTGCTGGTGTCGTTGGTGGTGTTGGCGGTGGCGGTCGGCGCCGGAATCGCAGTGGCGTCGAGCGCCGGTGAGCGTCTACCCGGTCAGACCATGACC
Organism: Actinomycetota bacterium; assembly: GCA_039800005.1. Taxonomy (GTDB): domain Bacteria; phylum Actinomycetota; class Acidimicrobiia; order Acidimicrobiales; family Ilumatobacteraceae; genus Casp-actino8. The sequence continues at coordinate 395 of JBDLRN010000023.1, forward strand.
GGTTCGATCGGTGACGGCAGCGTCTCGTCGCTGCTCGTCGAAGCGCGGGCGGTCGGCATGGGCGACATCCCGCGTGCTGTCGATCTGTATTCACAGGTGTTGGCCGTCGAGCCCGACAACGTCGAAGCACTCACCTACATCGGTTGGCTCACCATCTTGTCGGCCACGCAGGACCAGACGTCGACCGACGAGGTGGTTCGCGAACGTTTCCAGTCGGGCCTGTTGCTCTTGCGCCAGGCCACCGTCGTCGACGACACCTATCCCGATGCGCACTGCTTCCTCGGGATCGCGTTCTTCCGTTTCATCGACGACGCCGAGGCCGCCGGACCCGAGGTCGACAAGTGTCTCTCCTCCGATCCACCCGCCGAGGTGAAGTCGTTGGTGGAGGGACTGGCCGCCGACATCGATGCCGCCACGCCCTGACGCAGGATCAGTCGTCGTTCGGCGGCGGCCAACAGGTGGCGCCGATGACGTCGCCGTCGTGGCGATCGAGAACCCACACCGAACCCTTGCGCCAGTCCGGATCCGACGTCATGTCGGCTCCACGTCTCTGCAATGCGGCGATCACGTCGGGGATCACGTCGCCGTGACTGCACAACACCGAACCGTGCGGAAGCGTGGTCACCAGCTCGAGAGCCCCGTCGATGCTGAATCCTTCGGCCAGACGATCGTCGTCCTCGATGGCGAGGTCGAAGCGCGTCGACAGCGGCTCGAGCGTCTGACGGCATCGCACATACGGGCTCGAGACGAGACGCAGTCCCGACGAGGGCACGAGAAGTTCACCGATGCGTTCGCACACCAATTGGGCCTGACGCCAACCCTTCTTGGTGAGTGGACGGTATCGATCGTCGCCGTCCCACTTCGACCGATCGCCCGCTTTGGCGTGGCGTACCAGGAACAGCGATTCGGGCACGGGCGAAAGTTAGCAGGGGCCCGACGGTGCGTTTCAAAGGACCCTGCGTCAGAATTCCATCCATGGGATTCTTCGAGCGCAATCGTCAGGAGACCATCGCCAAGGGGTACGACGCGTCACGTCTTCCTCCAGGTCAGTACCTCACCGACCGTTTCCCCGTTCTCCACGTGGGCGACGTTCCGCAGTACGCACCTGGTCAGTGGAATCTGGCGATCGGCGGGCTCGTCGATCGGCCGTTCACCCTCACGCTCGACGAGTTGAAGGCGTTGCCGTCGACCACTCTCACCTTCGACATCCATTGCGTGACCAAGTGGAGCAAGTTCGACACCACCTGGACCGGCGTGCGCGTGCGCGAACTGTTCGAGATGGCGGGCGTGCGACCCGAGGCCACGCACGTGATGGAGCACGCCGAGTTCGGTTACACCACGAATGTTCCGTTGCCCGACATCACCACCGACGAGGCGTTGGTCGCCTACGCGTACGAAGGTGAAGAAATCGAACCCGATCACGGCGGACCGGTGCGCATCGTGATTCCGCATCTCTATTTCTGGAAGAGTGCGAAGTGGGTGCGTGGTCTCGAACTGCGATCGTCCGACGCCCCCGGCTTCTGGGAGCGGAATGGATATCACATGTACGCCGACCCGTTCCGGGAGCAGCGTTTCTGGAACGACTGATCAGCCGTTGACCTTCAGGAACTTGCTGAAGATCTTCTTCGGCTTCATGTCCTTGGCGATCTTCTCGGCGATCGAGTGGAAGATGCGGCCGGCTTCGCTGTCGGGCGCCACCGCGGCGATCGGTCGTCCGTCGTCGCCGCCTTCCCGCAGCTGAGGCACGAGCGGGAGCTGGCCGAGCAACGGCACACCGAGTTCGTCGGCCAACTCTTTTCCTCCGCCGTTGCCGAACAGTTCGTAGCGCTTGCCGTCGTCGCCAGTGAACCACGACATGTTCTCGATGACGCCCTTCACGGGGAGGTTCACCTTGGCGGCCATGGCCGCCGACAAGCGAGCGACCTTCTGAGCTGCGGGCTGCGGTGTGGTGACCACGTACACCTCGCCACGCGGCAGGTACTGGCTGAGCGACAACGCGATGTCACCGGTGCCGGGCGGCATGTCGATGAGCAGGAAGTCGGGCTCGTCCCAGTACACGTCGGTGAGGAACTGCTCGAGCGCCTTGTGGAGCATCGGACCGCGCCACACGACGGCTTGTCCGTCGGGAACGAAGTAGCCGATCGAAATGCAACGCACGCCGTACGACTCGGGTGGCAGGAGCATGCGGTCGATCACGACCGGATCGCGATCGGCACCGAGCATGCGCGGGATCGAGAAGCCATAGATGTCGGCGTCGACCACACCCACCTTGTGGCCTTGCGCGGCGAGAGCCACGGCAAGGTTGGTGGTGACACTCGACTTGCCGACGCCGCCTTTGCCCGACGAGATGAGGATCGGGCGCGTCTTCGAACCAGGCTGTGAGAAAGGAATGACGCGACCTTCGGCGTGGCCGTGAGCCTGACCCTGACCGGCGGTGGCCGCCGGATCGCCGTGCAACTTCTCGCGCAGCGCGGCGCGCTCGTCGTCGGTCATGACGGTGAACTCGAGATTCACCTTGGCCACACCGGGCAAGGGGGTGACGGCGCCGTTCACGCGGTTGGAGATCTCGTTGCGCAGCGGACAGCCGGCCACGGTGAGGGCGACGAGGATGCCGACCGATCCGTCGGCGCCGATTGTGACGTCGCGCAACATGCCGATGTCGACGATGGAACGGTGGAGTTCGGGATCTTCGACCGGCCGAAGGGCGTCGACGACCTGCTCGCGGGTGAGTGTCATGGGTGGGGGCTCCCAGGTTCTGATGTGGCGTGACGAGTCGCGCCGGAGGTTGTGGCCGATGTGCACGACTGAATTTGCACTACGGCCATAGGTAGAATACCGGCGTGTCCGTGAGCACCTCCACCCCGGCGAACGGTTCTCGTTCACCGTCCGGGGCTTTCACCGCCACGGTGGCCGCCATCACCAATGCCTTCGGTGACCCCACTCGCCGAGCGATCTACATGTACCTCCGTGACCACGCCGAGGGCTCCACGGCCGCGGCGGTGGCTCGTGAGGTGGGCGTGCATCCCAACGTGGCTCGACATCACCTCGACAAGTTGGCCGCCGGTGGTTACGTCGAGGTGTCGGTCGCTCGCTCGTCGGGGGCCGGGGCCGGTCGCCCGTCGAAGATCTACGTGGCCGTGGCCGATCGAGTCGAAGGTGAGTTGCCGATCCGCAGTGACGATCTGGTGTTGAGTCTGCTCGGCAAGACCCTCGCCCTGTTGCCGCACGATCGCGCCGAGGCCATCGCGGAAGAAGTCGGCCAGGAGTACGGCCGGGCCATGGCCACTGCTCTCACCGGTGCCGATCTGGCCGCCGGCCAGCGCAGTCTGCGCTCGGCGATGCAAGCCGTGGCCGATGCGCTCACGGCACACGGTTTCGCCGCCCACGCCGAGAAGCGCAACGACCAGTTGCGCATCATCAACAACCATTGTCCCTTCGGTGACGTGGCTCTCGAACATCCGGTCGTGTGTGCGGTCGATCGCGGCATGGTCAAGGGGATGTTGAAGGCGTTGTACGGCGACACCGAGGTGTCGACCAGTGCGTCTCTCCCGCAGGGCGACACCTTCTGTGCCACGGTCGTCTAGGCGGTAGGGTCGAAGTCGTGGAAGTACGCATCGTGGTGAGCAACGTCGGTCGGGAAGTCGTGATCGAGCAGGCCGACGATCAAGTCGAGGCCACTCGCAAGCAGGTCGAGGCAGCCCTCTCGGGCGCGGTCGACGTGTTGTGGCTGTCCGACAAGCGCGGGCGCCAGGTGGGCGTGTCGTCGTCGAAGATCGCGTTCGTGGAGATCGGGTCCACCGACAAGGACAAGAAGATGGGGTTCGGCGCATAGCCGATCCCCGGTGTTGCGGGTTCGGCGCATAGCCGATCCCCGGTGTACCTCCCGGCCGGCTGCGGTCGGGCAGACTTGAACCATGTCGACTCTGGCCGATTTCGTCCGGCAGCACACCGATCTGACTCGCGACGATGCGGCTCATCTGCAGCAGTTGATCGGCGAATGGGGAATGCTCGCCGACCTGAGTTTCGCCGACCTCGTCCTGTACCTGCGTGATCGAAGTGGCAACTGGATCGTGGGCGCGCAGGTCCGGCCGGCTACCGGTCGCACCATCTACCCCGACGATCTGGTTGGTGGTTGGGCCAACCAGGCGACGGCCGATCTCGTCGGACGAGCCTTTGCCGACGGCGACGTGTGCGATGCCGAATTGTCGATGGACGGCCTCGACGCGTCGGTGCACGTGTTGGCCATTCCGGTGCGCGGTGCAAACGGTTCGATCGCCGTGCTCACGCGCAACTGGTCGTCGCAGTTCAGTCGCCAACCCGGTGAACTCGAGCGCACCTACCTCGGCATCTTCCAGCGATTCGCGCAGATGGTCACCGACGGGACGTTCCCGTTCCCGGGTCGAGCCGCCGACCTGAGTGCGGCACCTCGTGTGGGCGACGGAGCGATCGTGTTCGACGAGAACACGCGTGTCCAGTACGCGTCACCCAACGCCAACTCCACGCTGCACCGCGTCGGCATTCCCACCAATGCGGTGGGGCAGACGTTGTCGGAGTTGGGTTTCGCCGACAGTCCGGCGCGTCAGGCCTTCGAGACCTTGCGCCCGGTGATCGAGGAGTTCGACCAGACCGAAGTCGTCACTTTGTTGGTGCGTTGCATCCCGATCGTGGCCGACGGAGTGGCGACCGGTGGCGTGCTGTTCGTGCGCGACGTCACCGAAGTGCGTCGTCGCGATCGCATGCTGTTGTCGAAGGACGCCACGATCCGCGAGATCCACCACCGGGTGAAGAACAACTTGCAGACGATCTCGTCGTTGTTGCGGTTGCAGGCCCGACGACTCCAGTCACCCGAGGCGAAGGAGGCCGTGCAGGACAGTGTGCGCCGTATTCGCACCATCGCTCTCGTGCACGAGACGTTGTCGCGCGAACCGGGGGAGGACTTCGCCTTCATCGAGATCGTGCGTCCGCTCATGCGGCTGGCCGAGGAGAGCCTCCAGTCGCCCGATCGGCCGGTGCGGTTCCTCGTGAAAGGCGACGGCGGGCGCCTGCCGGCGAACATCGCCACTCCGCTGTCGGTGGTCGTGACCGAGTTGTTGCAGAACGCCATCGATCACGGGTTCCCCGAGGGAAGTGAGGGCGGAACGGTGGTCGTGATGTTGGGTGGTGACGACGAATCGATCCACATCGAGGTGGTCAACGACGGGCGGGGTCTCGATCCGAATTTCGATCTCGACGCGGCCACTGGTCTGGGTCTGTCGATCGTGCGCACCCTCGTGACCACCGAGCTCGACGGCACGATCGAGATGCGGGCCGGCACTCCGGAGGATTTCGTGGAGGTCGGGATCGACGGCGTGCGTCGAGGTGACGGCACGGTGGTGGTTCTGCGACTGCCGCGTTGAGCGGCGCCGTTGGATGACGTGCGGTGACGTTCGGTGTCAGCTGGCGGCGGCGCCGGCGGCGTTGCTGGCCTGAGCGGCCTTGAGGGCTTTGTTGCGAGTGGCAATGCGGCGACGAATGTCGCGGCGCTCGTCTTCGGATGTTCCACCCCAGATGCCCGAGTCCTGATTGGTCTCGATGGCGAAGTCGAGGCACTCGATCTTCACGGGGCACTCACAGCACACCTGCTTGGCCCGATCGATCTGGAGCAGTGCCTGGCCGGTGGTGCCCACCGGGAAGAACAACTCGGGATCGGTGTCCTTGCACACGGCGTCGACCCTCCACGAATAGTCAGCGGAACCGAGGGCCAAGGACGAGGCGAGGATCGACACGGTGAACTCCAGGGGGATCGAGGGGTGAGGGGCTGAGGGGAGGGGTTGGCCGGCTGGTGGCGGGACATCCGTCCCCGGGGTCCAAGCGTGTCAAACCGTCTGCGTGGGATCAAGAGGTGACCCCCCACTTTTTGTCAGTCACAAGCGCACAAACCCTCACAATTCACCCACTCTGTAGCGCAGGCGCTCTCCAGCGGGAACTTGCGCTACAGAGTGGGAGAATTTCGTAGTTTGGGCGGCGACGAGGGGAGGTGGTGCTGAGGTGGAAGTGATCGCGCATCGAGGGGCGTCGAAGGCCGAGCGGGAGAACACCGTGGCCTCCTTCGTCCGGGCCCGCGACTTCCGGGCCGACGGGGTCGAGCTCGACGTGCGCCGCACCCGTGATCACGTTCTCGTGGTCCACCACGACCCGGTGCTGCCCGACGGCCGGGTGATCGCCCACACCGATCACGCCGACCTGCCCGATCACGTGCCCACGCTCGACGCCGCGCTCGACGCCTGTCATCCACTGTGGGTCAACGTCGAGATCAAGAACGATCCGAACGAACCCGACTTCGACCCGTCCGATCACATCGCCGACGCCACCATCGACGTGCTGTCACGCCGCCCCGAAGGCGACGACCGCTGGCTCATCTCGTCGTTCCGCCGCGAGACGATCGATCGCTGTCACGAACTGCGCCCGTCGATCCGCACCGCATGGCTCACCATCGCCGTCACGCCCGACACTCCGGCCGATCTCGTTGCGTCCGGACACAGCGCAGTGCATCCGTGGGTGCACGTCGTCACGCGTGAACTCATCGACGCCTTCCACGACGCAGGTCTCCGGGTGAACACCTGGACCTGTGACGACCCGGCGCGTATGCGCGAACTCGTCGAGTGGGGAATCGACGGCATCTGCACCAACGTGCCCGACGTCGCCGTCGCGCAACGCTGACGCGCGAACGTCGATTACGACGGAAACACCAGCCGTACCGCTTCGGGTACGTGCCGGAAGTGCAGACGATTCGTCTCGCCCAGGTAGTCGCCGTCGACTTGGTACGGGAACGGTGACTCGCCGTCGATCACCAATTCGTGCACGTCGTCGAACACCGCGACGTTCTCGTTCGGTGTGATGCCACCGCCGCGCAACGCGCCGGCCAACGACGCGAAGATCGCGCGCGCCGACATGGTGCGGAAGGTGATCGCCACGAGTGGCCGGTCGAGAGTCGCGTGGGGCGACAGATCGAGTGGCCGGTTGCCGAGGAACGTGTAGGGGTTGGTGTTCATCACGATCGTGAAATAGCCGTCGTGCACGAACTTGGCACCCGAACTCGGCGTGCCGTCGGTGCCGTGTCCGCCGATCGACAGGTCGGCCGCCACCGAGAAGTGCGGCTTCTTGCGGTCGTAACGCGCGAGCCACGTGTGCACCGCGGCGTAGATGAAAAGAGGATGCCCGGCCCACCGCTTCAGATAGGCGCGCTCTTCGACCGTGCGCACCACGGCGGCGTCGTACCCCACGCCGGTGTGGAAGCAGAAGAAGCGTCCGTTCACGCGTCCGAGGCCGATCGGCCGGATCGTCCGCGCGGGGTCGGCCAGCGCGCCGACCAACAACTCGGCCGCCCCCACCGGGTCGTTGGGCAGGCCGATGGTGCGGGCGAACACGTTGGTGCTCCCGCCCGGGAGAACGGCCAGGGCGGTGTCGCTGCCGGCCACCCCGGTCGCCACCTCGTTGAGGGTGCCGTCGCCGCCGAACGACACCACCAGGTCGAGGCCCCGATGCGCGGCGTCCTGGGCGTACCGGGTGGCGTGTCCCCGGCGGTTGGTCTCGACCAGCTGGACGTCGTGCCCCGCTGACAGGGCCCGGTGCACGATCACCATGTTGCGGGCCGTCACCGACGAGGCGAACGAGTTCACGACCAGCAGGATTCGCACGGAGCGACGGTACCAGTGGCGCCCCTCGTGGGTCGTGCGTCACGCCGGGCCAACAGGGCCCCGATCGGTTGTGTGAACGGACGCACAAGCGAGCAGAATGCGCACCTATGAACGTCATCGTCTGTGTGAAGCAGATCCCCGATCCGGCCACGCCGGGTGCCCTCGACCCCTCGACCAACACGTTGAAGCGCGACGGCAAGTTGATCCTCGACGAGTCCGACGCCTACGGCGTCGAGATGGCCCTTCAGCTGGTTGACGCGGCCGGTGGCGGAGAGGTCAGCCTCGTGTCGATGGCCCCCAACGGCGAGACCGCCGGTCTGCGCACCGCGTTGGCGATGGGTGCGGCCAAGGCGGTGCTCGTGTCCGATCCGGCCCTGCAGGGTTCCGACGCTCTCACGACCGCCAAGGTTCTCGCGGCGGCCGTGCAGCGTCTCGGCGGTGCCGATCTCGTGATCGCCGCCACCGAGTCGAGCGACGGCTACACCGGCACCGTGCCCGAGCAGATGGCCGAAGTTCTCGGTCTGCCCTCGGTCACGTTCGCCAAGAAGGTCGCCATCGACGGCGGCACGTTGAAGGCCGATCGTCAGACCGAAGCCGGTTACGACGAAGTGGTGTGCTCGTTGCCGGCGCTCGTGTCGGTGACCGCTGGTGTGGTCGAGCCTCGCTACCCGAGCTTCAAGGGCATCATGGCCGCCAAGTCGAAGCCGGTCGACGAAGTCACCGCGTCCGACCTCGGCATCACGCCGGTCGGTTGGGCCGGCGCCGGCCAGACCATCAGCAATGTCGCCCAGGCCGAGGCTCGCCAGGCCGGCGAGATCATCGAAGACGACGGCGAGACGTTCGGCAAGATCGTGACCTTCCTCGAAGGTCTGAAGGTCATCTGAGAGAGCGAGGACTGATCATGGCAATCAACAACATCTGGGTGTTCGCACAGGTCGCGAACGGAGCGCCCACGTCGGCCTCCCTCGAACTCGTCACCAAGGCGCGCAGCCTCGGTGGCTCCATCAGCGTGTGGGTCGCGGGTGACGGCAACGCCGTCGCCGGTGTGCTCGGCGAGTACGGCGCGAGCAAGGTCTACGGCGTCGATTACGGCAGCAACCTCGCCGGTGCGGCCGTGGCGTCGGCGATGAAGGCCACCATCGACGGCGGCGACTCGCCCGACCTCGTCATGTTCCCGCAGTCGTACGAAGGCCGCGACGTGATGGCGCGTTTGTCGGTGAAGACCGATCGCACGGTGCTCACCAACAACGTCGACGTCAGCGCTTCGGGTGATTCGGTGTCGGTCACCACGCCGATCTTCGGCGGCAACACGCTCGTCACCTCCACCTTCACCGGAGCGGCGCCGTATCTGGCGGCGTTCCGTCCGAAGAGCTTCGCTCCCGAGTCGGCCGGTGGCGGCGCGGCGTCGGTCGTCGCGGTGGCGTTGCCCGATCTCGGTGCCACGGGTGGCGCCAAGGTCACGGCCACGCACGTGGAAGAGACCACGGGTCCCAAGCTCGACGAAGCCGACATCGTGGTGTCGGGTGGTCGCGGTCTCGGCGAGAGCGACAAGTTCGCCATGGTCGAGACGCTCGCCAAGTTGTTGAAGGGTGCACCGGGTGCGTCGCGCGCGATCGTCGACGCCGGCTGGGTGCCCTACTCGTACCAGGTGGGCCAGACCGGCAAGGTCGTGAAGCCGAGCGTCTACATCGCCGCCGGTATCTCGGGCGCCACGCAGCACATGGTGGGCATGAAGGGCTCCAAGAACATCATCGCCATCAACAAGGACAAGGAAGCCCCGATCTTCGGCATCGCGGATCTCGGCATCGTGGGCGACGTGCACAAGGTGCTGCCCAAGCTCATCGAGGCTCTGCAGTCCCGCTGAGCCAGCACATACTTTCGATCACCCCGGGTGATCGCGTGCGAGGAGCGCAACGCTGATCGGCGTTGCGCTCTCGTCGTTCTCGGGCACTTCCACCACGATGCTCAGTTCGTGCGCGTGCGGACGTGACCCGTCGTCGAAGCGCCACCACGTGGCGTCGTACGCCACCTTGCCGAGCACGTCGGCCAGTGTCGCGTCGTCGCGCAACTCGTCCCAGTCGTCGGTGAGCCCACCGAGGGCGGCGAGCATCCACCAGGCCGAGAAGCGTCCTGAGGCCGTGCCGCGTCGGCGACCGTGCGCACCACCCGACGCGCCGCACCACGTGAGCCAGTCGAGGGCGTCGCTCACGGCGAGCGGCGCGAGTCGCGCGGTGGTGAGTCCGAGGGCGGCGAGGGCGCCGCGGGGATCGCCGTCGACGATCGCCAGATCGGTGCGGCCGTTCGACGACGCGGTCCAGGGTTCGACGAGTGATCGGAAGGCTTGTTCGATCCACGGGTCGTCGATCGGATCGGCGCCACCGACGGTCGTGATCGTGTCCCACCCGTGGCGCCAGAGATCGGCCGGTGACGGACATTCCACGCCCACGTCGTGGTAGCGGGGGAGCGTGTACTCCGGTTCCCAATCACACGGCGCGACGGGCACGTCGAGCACCGGGAACACGTCGTCGTCGATCGACTCGCCGCGCAACGCACGTTCGTAGGCCACGAACGACCGGCGTGGACCGTCGGGAAGCAGCGGGTGCAGTTCGGTCCACGTGTGGTTCTGGGCGATCACTTCGGTGAGCGGCCCGATCGAGAAGCGACCACTGTCTTCGTCGACCACGCGACTCGCGTGATCGGCATCAGCGAGCAGGGCGAGGCGATGTTCGGCGAGAGTCGCCGCCGGCCAGATCTGTCGACCGGTTTCGAGGGCCGCGCGCGAACGTTGACGCACCCGCCACAGGCCGGCCCAGTCGCGAGTGGAGCAGCGGGCGTCGATGAGTCGGACGAGTCCGTCGAGATCGGCGCGAGCGACGAGCAGGTCGAGTTCCTCGTCGATCTGCTGTTCTTTCTCGATCGTCACACGTCTTCTCTACACCACCGGCCAGGGGTAGCGACGGCCAGTCGAGTCGATCGGGAACATTCCTCCCGTCGCGAGCAACGTGGCGCGCTCGACCATGGCCTCGATCTCGTCGTCGTCGAGCAGGGCCGCCACGTCGATCGGCGGCGAGTCGGCGACGCGCTGAACGGCAGCCAGAACGTCCTCGGGAATCGGCTCGCCGCCGAACTCCCAGATCACCGTGCGCAATTTGAAGTCGGCCGAGAAGCACAGACCGTTGTCGATCGCCCACACGTGATCGTCGGCGTCGATCAGGCAGTGGCCACTCTTGCGGTCGGTGTTGTTGGCAACGATGTCGAAGGCGGCGAGACGACGGAACTGATCGTGCAGGTGCGGTCGGTCGGGGTAGAGCGTGAGGTAGTGCTCGCTGAAGTCGGCCTCGACGAAGGCTTGCAGCGAACCGACTCCGGCCGGACCGTCGCGCTCGATGGTGAGTGGAACGAGGTCGAATCCCATGGCGGCCGAGAGTCGATGGGCCGCGATCTCACGTTTGTAGAGGCCGGGCGGGAAGTCCCAGAGCGGCCGCTCGCCGCGTAGCGGCTTGTAGATGGCACGCATCGAGGAGTCGTCGAGCGTGAGCGTCACGAGGAACGTGCCGTTGCTGCTGTAGGGCATGCGCCCTTCGACGTCGATGTCGCCGTGAGTGAGGACGTCGAGCGGTGATGTGCTCACGGTCAGTTCATCCGGACGCAGAAGTGGCCTTCGGGATCGACCGGACGTCCGCAGTACTCGCAGTCGGGGCGACCGGCTGCCACCACCCGGTCGGTGTGGTCGCAGAAGGCCAACGCTTGGGCGCGTGAGATGGTGAGGCGGATCCCGGTTCCCTCGACCGCCGACAGGTCGATGTCGTCGTCGAGGTCGTCAGTGTCGTCGTCATCGTCGTCGCTCTGGTCGGTCATCGACGACTCGACGTCGCGCAACACGAGAGTGAACTGGTCGAGAGTCTTCACGAACTCGAGACCCACTGATCCCAAGGTGAACTCCTCGTCGACCGGTTCGACGAGCGACATGGGGCGTCGCACCACGGTGCCCTCGACGATCGGCAAGTGGGCGAGGGCACGACGCAAGTACTGCGCGATGGCGGCCGCCTGTTGTTTCTCGCAGCGCACACTGGCCACGCGATCGCCGTCGCGCACCTGGAGGTAGAACGTGCGTGCTCCGGGTTGGCCCACGGCACCGGTTGTGAACACCTCGACCGAGTCGAAGACGATCTCGTCCATGTCAGCTCGGACGCAGATCGCCGAGCGATCCGCCGGTGGAGTTGACGGTGAGGACGATCGGTCCACCGGTCGTGTAGGCGACGGCCGAGATCGAGCACGTACTGATCACGATGCGCTGGAACAGATCGAGGTGGGTGCCCATGGCGTGAGCCATGGCGGCCTTGATCGGATCGGCGTGCGACACGCACACGATGGTGCCGCCGCGGTGCTCGGCGCACAGCGCGTCGACGGTCGACACCATGCGGGTCTGCATCTCGGTGAAGCTCTCGCCATTGGGGAAGCGGAACGTCGAGGGAGAACGCTGCACCGTGGTCCACTCGGGCAGCTTCATCAACTTCTTCAGTTCCCCTCCGGTCCAGTCGCCGAAGTCGCATTCGAGCAGACCCTTCACGATGCGCGTGCGCTGGCCGGTGGCCTTGGCGATGGGCACCGCGGTTTCGCGCGCTCGTTCGAGAGGTGAGGAATAGACGGCGTCGATGCGCGGGATGGCTGCGAGGCGGCGAGCGGCTTCGACGGCCTGATCGACACCGGTTGGCGCGAGGTGCAAACCGGGGGCGCGACCGGGAAGAAGTTTGCCGGTCGACGGGGTCTGACCGTGCCGGACGAACAGCACGAGAGTCGAGGTCGGCGGCGCCGAACGGGGGGATTTCCGAGCGCTCATGGAGGATGCCAACCTAGTGGTGTCATGTCGAAGCCGTCTCGTCCGTCTCGACTTCTGGTCGAACTTCACGACGACGTCGTGGGCTGTCGCCGATGTCCGCGTCTGGTCGAGTGGCGCGAGGAGGCGGCCCGAGAGAAACGGGCGTCGTATCGCGACGAGGAGTACTGGGGTCGCGGCGTCCCTGGCTTCGGCGATCCGGCGGCGCGGGTTCTCGTTCTCGGTCTCGCACCGGCCGCTCATGGCGCCAATCGCACCGGACGCATCTTCACCGGTGATCGCAGTGGTGACTGGCTGTATCGCGCCATGCATCGGGCCGGCTTCGCCAATCAGCCGACGTCCACGCATCGCGACGACGGCCTTCGATTGACGGGTGCGTGGGTCACGTCGGCGGTGAAGTGTGCGCCACCCGACAACAAGCCGTCACCGGCCGAGCGGGACGCCTGTCGTTCGTTCCTGCGTCGCGAGATCGAGGCGCTGGGGAAGTTGAAAGTGGTGGTGTGTCTGGGGGCCTTCGCCTACGAGGCGGCGTGTGCCGAGTTCGGGGTGAAACCCCGGCCGAAGTTCGGCCACGGAGCCGAAGCGGTGTCGCCCTCGGGCATCGTGCTCGTGTGCTCGTTCCATCCGAGCCAGCAGAACACCTTCACCGGACGGCTCACCGAGCCCATGTTCGACGCCGTCTTCACGCGCGTGCGTGAGATCGCCGGCGTCTAACGTTCGAGCGCTTGCTTCACCGCGGTGGCCGCCTGGGCGATGGCCTGCGGTGCGTCGTCGACGAACGCACTCATCGAGAAGAAGCCGTGGATCTGTCCGTAGTAGCGCGTGAGCGTGCACGGCACTCCGGCGGCGATCAATCGGCGCGCGTACTGCTCGCCCTCGTCGCGCAACGGGTCGTACTCGGCGGTGATCACGAGGGCCGGCGGTGCGCCCACGAGTGCGGTGTCGGCTGCGCACAGTGGCGACACACGCGGATCGTCCTCCGAGCCGTGTTCGCCGCTCAGATAGTGATCACAGAACCATTTCATCGACGCGGCGGTGAGTCGGTAGCCGTCGGCGTTGTCGACGTAACTCTGCGAACCACGTCGCGCGTCGGTGACCGGATAGATGAGCATCTGATGCCGCAGCGGGACCGGTTGGAGCTGTGCGACGACGGCGGCCAGGTTGCCGCCGGCCGAGTCGCCACCCACGGCGATGCGCTCGGGATCGACGCCGAGTGACGATGCGTTGGCGTGCGCCCAACGAAGAGCGTTCAGCGAATCGGTGAGCGGGGCCGGGAACGGATGCTCGGGCGCGAGTCGATAGTCGACGCTCAGTACCGCATGGCCCATGGCGTTGGTGAGACGACGGCACACGTCGTCGTGACTCTCGAGACCACCGAGCACCCAGCCGCCACCGTGGTAGTAGACGAGAAGCCCGAGATCGGTGCGATCGTTCGGTCGATACAGACGCACCGGCACGCCGTCGGCATCGAGGTCACGCGTGTGATGGATCGGTTGATTCGACGGTGCGATCACGGCGTCGAACCCACGACGGGCCGACACGGGGTCTTGCGTCTCGAGCGGCGGCGCACCGAGTGCCGCCATGGCCTCGAGCAACGACGCCGACTGCGGATGGAGCGGCATGTCAGTGGGCAGCCGGAGCCGAGCCGTCGGCCTTCTTCTTCGGCGGCGGCACACCGACCGACGGCGCCTTGTCGGCCCACTCGGGCCAACGACGACGACTGACGATCGACAAGGTGCGCAGCAGCTTCATCGCCACTTCGTCCTCCTGCGCCGGTCGCGCCTCGATCACGCCGTCCTTGATCATGCGGTTGATCACTTCTTCACCGAGTTCGGTGCGCACAATGGTGAGTGTCCAGTCGTTGTCCTTGCCGATACCGCCAGTGGCGATGTCGGAGTGCTCGGCCGAGAAGTCGGGGCAGTTCTTGCAGCCCTCACGCGTCCACTGGTGGCATTCCTTCAGATCGATCTCGTGGTACGAGCCGTCCTTCATCCAGATCTGGAACACGCCCTTGATGTTCATCTTCACCATGTCCTGCTTCTTCAGGCCGTACTTGGCCTCGAAGAGTTCGGGGAAGATGGCGTCGTCGAAAGTCTTCGAGCACAACAGACCGATGTTGAAGAGGAACGGTTTGCTGACCTTGCCGGCCTTGCGGTCCCACATGACCGGGGGCGACGAGGTCTGACAGCCCATGCCCACGAGAGCGAGACGCGACAGGCCTTGCTCCTTGGCATCGCGCAGGGCGAGCGGGTTGGCGCAGTAGGTGTAGCGCGAACCGGCGGTGGCGAGAACTTCTTCCTTGTTGCGCGCGAGAGCGGGCTTGGCCTTCCACGCGTCGTCGGGTTCGACACCGCTCACGAGTGCGGCTTCGATGTAGTCGTTCTCGAGGAGCCAGATGAGCATGGCCGACACGAAGCCGCCGTCCTGGCCCTTCTCGTGCGCGGTCTTGTCGCTGGCGCGGGTGAGGAGGAGTTGACGCCAGATGCCCGACATCTCTTCGGGCTCACGGGTACGACCGAACAAGTGCATGTCGGCCGACTCTTCCCACTTGCGGAATCGCGGGCAGGCGCGAGTGCAGGTGGTGCAGCCCTTCTCACCGTGGAGACAGTTGGCCGCTCCGAGTTCTTCCTCGAGATGGAAGGGCTTGTACTTGCCCTCTTCGTGTTCGTAGCCGATCACGTCGTGCGGGCAGGTGACCACGCAACCGGCGCATCCGGTGCACAATCCGGTGGTGATGACCTCTTCGTAGAGTTCCTTCCACTGGGCCGTCCAGCGTTCGGCTTTCGGAGTCGTAGGCTCGGTCATCGTCATGCGGCCAATCTAGGCCGTGAGCAGCGAGCCTCGGGGAGCCGGGCTTCGATCGGGGGGTGTGGCGATGGGAATGGTGGGAGAACGGGTCGTTCGGACCGAGGACCCCGATCTGGTGACGGGTCGGGCCACCTACGTCGACAATCTGGTGGTGGTCGGAGCCGTACACGTGGTGTACGTACGGTCCACCATGGCGCACGCCCGCATCGTGTCGATCGACGCCGACGCCGCGCGCGACCTGCCTGGTGTGCTCGGTGTGTTCACGCACGACGATCTCGTCGCCGATGGTGTGGGCCCGTTGCCGATCGACATGCCGTTGCTGCCGGCCGGCATCCGTCGTTCGGCTCTGGCGTCGGGCACCGTGCGTTTCGTCGGCGAGTTGGTGGCCGCCGTGGTGGCCGAGACACGCGCGCAGGCAGTCGACGCGGCCGAAGCGGTGTTCGTCGACTACGAGCCGCTCGAGGTCCTCGTCGATCCCGAAGTCGCGCGTACGTCGTCCACGCATCTCTTCCCCGAACACGGATCCAACGTTGTCGTCGAACTGCCATCACTCGGACCGGTCGACTTCTCCGACTGCGACGTGGTGGTCGAGCGGCGTTTCGTGAATCAGCGTTTGGCACCGAGTCCGCTCGAGATGCGCGTGGCGGTCAGCCGCTGGGAGGCTCCCGACGCGAACGGTGTGCGTCGTCTCACGCACTGGCAGGCCACGCAGGGTGCGCATCCCATTCGCAAGCAGATCTGCGACTTCTACGGTCTGCCACCCGAGCAGGTGCGAGTGATCACACCCGACGTGGGCGGTGGTTTCGGTGCCAAGGCCTTCTTCTATCCCGAGGACCTATTGGTTCCGTGGTTGGCCAAGCGCGTCGATCGTCCGGTGCGCTACACCGAGTCGCGCACCGAGAGCATGAACGGTCTCGGCCACGGGCGCGGTCAGATCCAGGACGTGAAGATCGGCGGAACAGGCGATGGCCGCATCCTCGCCTACGAGATGACGGTGATCCAGGACGCCGGTGCGTATCCGCGTTTCGGCGCGTTCTTGCCGTTCATGACCGGCCGCATGCTCACCGGCACTTACGACATTCCGCGCGCCGGCATGACCGCTTACGGCGTGGTCACCAACACTGTGCCCACCGTGGCGTATCGCGGTGCGGGACGCCCCGAAGCAGCCGCCGCCATCGAACGCGCGGTCGATCTGTTCGCACGCGAGATCGGACTCGATCCGGCCGAGGTGCGGCGACGCAATCTCGTGACCCCTGATCGCTTCCCCTACACCACCGCCATGGGCACTGTGTACGACAGCGGCGACTACCCCGGTGCACTCGACCTCGCCTTGCGCGCCGCCGATTACGACGCGTTGCGCGTCGAGCAGAAGCGGCGTCGCGAATCGGGCGACACAGTGCAGTTGGGCATCGGTGTGTCGGTGTACGTCGAGATCACCGCCATGTCGGGTGGATCCGAACTCGGAACCATCGACGTGACCGCGGGCGACGAGGGGCGCCCGTGCGCGCGCATCGTCACCGGAACCACTCCCTACGGCCAGGGTCATCGCACCACCTGGGCCATGCTGGCCGCCGATCGACTCGGCATTCCGTTCGACAGCATCACCGTCGTGCACGGTGACACCGATCTCGTGCGTTCGAGCGAGATCACCGGCGGTTCGCGTTCGGTGCAGTTGGGTGGCACCAACGTGTGGCGGGCAGCCGGAGTGGCCGCCGACAAGGCGCGTTCGATCGCCGCGCAGTTGCTCGAAGCCGACGTGTCCGACGTGGTTCTCGAGAACGGCAAGTTCTTCGTGGTCGGTTCGCCCGCGGTGAGCAAGGAGTGGGCCGACGTGCTGGCCGAAGCGTCGCGACGTGGAGAGTCGATCGATGGCGAAGGCGACTTCGCGCAGCAGGGCGGTACGTTCCCGAGTGGTGCGCACGTGGCCGTGGTCGAGGTCGACACCGAGACCGGCAAAGTGTTGTTGCGCGATCTCTTCGCCGCCGACGACGCCGGAACCATCGTCAATCCGCTGCTCGCCGAAGGCCAGGTGCACGGTGGTCTCGTGCAGGGAATCGGTCAGGCATTGTTCGAAGAGGTGATCTACGACGCCGACGGCAATCCGCTCACCGGCAACTTCGCCGACTACGGGTTCCCGTCGGCGGCCGAGGTGCCGAGTTTCGTGACCGTGCACCTGGCGTCGCCGTCGCCACTCAACGACCTCGGTGCCAAGGGCATCGGTGAGAGCGGAACCATCGGTGCCACGCCAGCCGTGCAAAGTGCTGTGGTCGATGCGTTGTCGCATCTCGGCGTCGACCACGTGGAACTGCCGTGCACACCGCACCGCGTGTGGTCGGCCATTCGCAAGGCGGTCGGGTGACGGCTCTCCCGTCGTCGATCGCCGCGTTCGTCGAGGAACTGGCCGAGTCGAACGGCGTCGAGGCCGTCGTTCTGGGTGGATCGCGGGCGGACGGATCGGCCGACTCGCACAGCGACTGGGACCTCGGCGTGTTCTACCGCGGGCCGATCGATCTGAGCGTGGTGTCGGCTCGAGGCGAGGTTCACCCGCCGGGTTCGTGGGGACGTCTCATGAACGGTGGTGCGTGGCTGCAGATCGACGGAGAACGCGTCGACGTGCTGTTGCGCGATCTCGACGTGGTCGAGCACTGGGCCGTGCTGGCTCGACGAGGTGAGTACGAAGTCGACTCGCTCCTCGGTTACGTGGCCGGCTTCCCGACCTACACCCTCGTCGCCGAAGTGGCGTCCTCACGACTCTTGCACGGTCGTCTGCGCATCGACACCGAATTCACCGATGCCTTGGTCGCTTCCACGACACAGCGGTGGGGCTTTCAGCGGGACTTCTCCCTCGACTACGCGAAGTCTCATGCCGTGCGCGGAAATCGTGTGGCGGCCGTGGGGAATCTCGCCCGCGCCGTGGTCGAAGAAGCCCATCGTCGTCTGTGCGAACGACGCCAGTGGAGTGTCAACGAGAAGCGACTCCTCGATCGGGTGGGTCTCGAGTCTGTGAATCGCGAGTTCGCCTCGGACGGCGACGTCGATGCGCTGATCGAGAGTGTCGCCCACGTACTTCGTCCCTGAACGAGGAATGTCCCCGGACCGCCGACTCGACTCGTGCCGCCGATGTCGTCGATCCGGGGACTGCCCCTACCGGAGAGGAGAACCCTCCGTGCCGTCGGCAACGATGCCGACGAGCTTGTGATCCGTATGGTCAGATGGCGCTCGGGCCCTCTTCTCCCGTACGGATGCGAACCAGGCGATCCACCGAGGTCACCCAGATCTTTCCGTCACCGATCTTGCCGGTGGATGCCGCGGCGCTGATCGCCGAGATCACCGAGTCGACCGATGCGTCGTCGACGATCACTTCGAAGCGAACCTTGGGAACGAAGTCGATCTTGTACTCCGCTCCGCGATACGTCTCGCTGTGACCGCCTTGGCGACCGAAGCCGCGCACTTCGCTCACCGTCATTCCCTGCACGCCGGACGCCTTCAAGGCTTCCTTCACGTCGTCGAGTTTGAACGGCTTGATGATGGCTGTGATGAGTTTCATGGTCGTCAGTCCTTTCGATGCTCAGCGGAGCACCATGTCGTCGTTGACATAACCGGGCATGCCGTGCTCGTGCATGTCGAGACCTTCGATCTCCTCCTGCTCGCTGACTCGCAGGCCGATGGTCTTCTTGATCAGGAAGAAGAGGATGCCGGTCGTGACCGCGACGAACGCGGCGATCGACACCACGCCGATGACCTGACTCACCAACTGGTCGGCTCCGCCGCCGTAGAAGAGGCCCTTCTTGACGACGCCCTCGGTCTCGGAGGCCGAGAAGAGACCGACAGCGATCGTGCCGAATGCTCCGCACACTCCGTGCACGCTGATCGCACCGACCGGGTCGTCGATCTTGACCTTGTCCCAGAAGAGCACCGAGTAGACGACGAGCACACCTGCGATCGTGCCGATGATCACCGCACCGAGACCGTTCACGACCCAGCAGCCGGCGGTCACACCGACGAGACCGGCGAGCAGGCCGTTGCCGGTCATGGCCACGTCGGGCTTTCCGTCCTTCAACCAGGTGACGAGCATGGCCACGAAGGCGCCAGCAGCACCGGCGAGCGTCGTGTTGACGGCGATCTTGCCGATCACCGGATCGGCACCGAGCCACGATCCGGGGTTGAAGCCGTACCAGCCGATCAAGAGGATGAAGCAGCCGAGGATGGCGAACGGAATGTTGTGGCCGGGAATGGCGCGCGGCCTGCCGTCGGCGCCGTACTTGCCTTTGCGCGGTCCGAGGAAGTAGGCGCCCATCACCGAAGCGACGCCGCCGGTCATGTGGACGAGTGCGCTACCGGCGAAGTCGTGGAATGGCGTGTCGAGCTGGAACAGCCAGCCGCCACCCCATTGCCAACGCACGACGATCGGATAGATGACCGCCGAGATCACCGCGCTGTAGATCACGTACGACTTGAACTTCGTGCGCTCGGCCATGGCACCGGACACGATCGTGGCCGCCGTCGCCGCGAAGGCGACTTGGAACGTGAAGAACACGAACTTGTCGAGGGTTCCGTAGGTGAACACACCGTCACCGGCGAGGAACCAGCCGTCGCCGCCGATGTACTTGCCGGCCCCGGTGAAGTCGCCGCCGAAGGCGATGGCGTAACCGACTGCGAAGAACAACAGCGCACCGACACAGAAGTCCATGAGGTTCTTCATGAAGATGTTGGCGACGTTCTTGGCTCGAGTGAGGCCGGCTTCGACGAGGGCGAAGCCCGCCTGCATGAAGATGACGAGCACCGCCGCCACCAGGATCCACACGTTGTCGAGCGTGGCTTGGAGGGAATCGACGGCCGCCATGGGGTCGGCGTCTTCCGCCAGAGCGATTCCGGGAACGGCCAGTGCTGCTGCAGTGGCGCCCGCAATGCTCAGCGAGAGACGTGATGCTTTCTTTCGCATGAGGTTCTCCTTGAGAGGGGTCTCGGATGAATGAAGGGACGAATCGAGGTTCGTCGACGCTGACGCCTCTCACCGGGTGGACCTCGTTGTCACATCACCGATGTGGACGTGACCGTACGAGTCGTGTGTTTCTCGTTCGTCCGGGGAATGTTTCGTGTGTGTGACCGCTTCGTCCGCGAGTGGAAGAAACGCGGGCGACGTGAGGGTCGAGTCAGGCCGCGAGGAGCTGGCGAGCGTCGTCGACGACGGTGGGTTCGAGCATCCAACCCCGGCTACGCACCGTGCGGATCGCGTCGGGGCCGAGCACCCGTCGCAGCGACACCAGGATCGAGTCGCAGCGACGGCTGTTGAGACCCACGAGTCCGGCTCGGCGGGCGATCTCCAGTCGGCTGATCACCCGTCCTTGGCAGTCGAGAAAGGCCTGCAAGACGGCCATTTCCTGGACCGATAGGGGAGCGGCGGTGCTGGTCTGGGCGTCGGGGCGGGCGTCCATGGGAGTCGACGGTAGGAAACGGTCGTGTCGGGTCTGTTGGCATCGTGTGAACGCCGTGTGAACGGTGACGCAGGAATGGGTGGCGTCGGATTGTCCCGTCCCGACATGGGTCGGTGAGAATGACCGCATGGAACTCAGCTACCCCACCGATGCCGAAGCCTTCCGCCAGGAGATCCGCACCTGGCTCGAGATCAACCTGCCGAAGGGTTGGGGCCAGCCCGGGTTCGAAATGTCGGCCGAGGAGCGCAAGGCGTTCAACGACACCTGGCCGTCGAAGTTGTTCGAAGGCGGCTGGATCTGTGCCACGTGGCCCAAGGAGTACGGCGGAAAGGGTCTCACCACCATGCAGGGCGTGGTGCTCGCCGAAGAGTTCGCGCGTTTCAAGGCGCCGCTTCGCGCCGACTTCTTCGGTGACACGCTCGTCGGCCCCACCTTGTTGCAGTGGGGAACCGAGGAGCAGAAGAAGGAGTTCCTCCCCAACATTCTGAACGGCCAGACCCGCTGGTGTCAGGGCTTCAGCGAACCCAACTCGGGATCCGACCTGGCGTCGCTCAAGACCACCGCGATTCTCGACGGTGACGAGTGGATCATCAACGGCCAGAAGGTGTGGACCACTGGTGGTCACCATGCCGACTATTGCTTCTTGCTCACGCGCACCGATCAGGACGCCCCCAAGCACAAGGGCATCTCGTACCTCCTCGTGCCGATGCGTCAGGAGGGTGTGGAAGTGCGCGGCATCGTCCAGCCCGACGGCACGGCCGAGTTCTGCGAGGTGTTCTTCACCAATGCGCGCTGCCCGAAGGACAACGTCGTCGGTGGTGTGAACAACGGTTGGAAGGTCGCCAACTCCACTCTCGCTTTCGAACGCGGTATGAGCGCCACCACCGGCTACCGCCGCTTCGAGGAGGAGTATCGCCTCATGAAGAAGGCGGCCGAGGAGAACGGCACCATCTGCCACTCCGACGTTCGTCAGCGTCTGATGCGTTACTACACCAAGATCCAGATCCTCCGCATCAACGGTCTGCGTTCGCTCACTGCGACGCTCAACCAGTCGAAGGATCTCGGTGTGGCCGCGCTGGGTGCGACCAACAAGATGTTCTGGTCGGAGATGCACAAGGAGGCCATGGAGTTGGCCCTCGACATCTTCGGTGCCGAGTCGATGCTCGTCGACGCCGGATCCGAGTCGTCGTGGCCGGGTGTGGCGCGTGAGAAGCGTCGTCCCGGCTACCCGGTCAGCCCGATGATGTCGGCCTTCTTCTTCAGCCGTTCCGAGACCATCTGGGGTGGCACGAGCCAGATTCAGCGCAACATCGTCGCCGAGCGCGTCCTGGGTCTGCCCAAGGAGCCGTCCGCCAGTTGAGTTCCCGAATGGTGACCCCCCGTTTCCTTCTGGTGATGGGGGCGACGCTCGCCTATTACGTGTGCGTCGGGGTGATGGTGCCGGTGCTACCGGTGTTCATCGAGAACGGCACCGGCGCCGGTGAAGCGATGGTCGGCGCGGCGGCTGTCGCGTTCAGCATCGCCGCGGTGGTCGCTCGACCGTTGATCACGTGGGTCGGCGTTCATCTCGGACGTCGTTCGATGATGTGGTGGGGTTCGGTGCTCAGCATCGGTGCTGCACTCGGACTCGTCGTCGTGACCGAATCGTGGCAGGTGCTGCCCTTGCGAGCCCTCATGGGCATCGGCGAGGCGGGTTTGTTCGTCGGCGCCTCGACGGTGGTCGTCGAATTGAGTCCGGCCAATCGCCGTGCCGAAGCCGCCAGCTATCTGTCGTTGTCGGTGTTCGGCGGTCTGGCCATCGGACCCTTTCTCGGCGAGTGGACTCTCGGCGACGTGCCGTCCGGTGCGGTCGGCCTCGGCGTGGGTCGTTTCGATGCCGCATTCGTGTTGGTGGCTGCGGCGGCGGCTCTGTCGGCCGTGGTGTCGTTGGCGGCTCCGCGGTGGATCGGCGAACGTCCCGCGCCGACCGGCTTCACCTTGAGTTGGATCGAACGCAGTGCCGTCGTTCCCGGTCTGGTGCTCGCGAGCGGAATCGTCGCGTGGACGGCCTTCGCCGTGTTCGTTCCCACCTACGCCAAAGAGATCGGGTTGTCGGGGTCGGCCGGCTTCTTCACCTTGTACAGCGTGATCTGTCTCGTGTTGCGATTCGTCGGGGCGCGATGGCCGGAGCGATTCGGTTTGCGCCGCACCGTTCTCGGAGCGATGGTGACACTCGTCGTCGGCTCGATCGTCGTGGCATCGATGGCGAGTGGCACGGGAATTCTCGTCGGGACCGTCTTCATGGGTCTCGGCATGTCGTTCCTCTATCCGTCGTTGCTGGCCATGAGCGTGCACGGAACCGACGACACGAGGAGAGTCGCCGTGGTGTCGAGCTTCACCATGTTCTTCGAGGTCGGATCGGCGACTGGAGGACTCGTCCTCGGTCTCGTGGGGGAAGCTTTCGGAAAGCGGTCGACGTTCGTCGGCGGAGCGATCTTCGCCGTGATCGGTGTGGTGCTGCTGGCGGCACGACGCCCGAATCGCGTCGAAGCGGTGTCAGTGGCTGGTGGTTGACGACGAACCAGGCTGCATCGCCGAGTTCGAACGCAGCGGTCGAGCCGGAACGCGGAAGGCGAGGATCGCTGCGACGAGGATCACCGGAATGGCCGCTTTGAACACCGAGCTGATGGAGCTCGACATCACTTCGAGCGCCAATCGCTTCTGATCGTCGGGCAGGTCGTCGATGGCGGTGGGTCGACGCACCAGGTTCTCGTCGATGCGACCCGAGATGCGCGAGTTGAACAGCGCGCCGTAGACGGCGAGTCCGATCACGCCGCCGAGCGATCGCATGAACAGAACGAGCGACGACGCGGTTCCCATCTCGTGGGCCTGCACCGAGTTCTGCACGGCGAGCGTGCCCGTTGGCATGAGCGAACCGAGGCCGATACCGATGAGCGCCGATCCGGCCATGGCGACGTAGAGGTAACCGTCGGTCGGGCCAACGGTCGACAACACGATCAGGGCGAGCAGGGTGACGCACGTGCCGAAGGGCGGCCACATCTTGTACGAACCGGTCTTCGACGTGCGACGGCCGATGAGCGTGGCCGAGAAGGCGACCGAGATGGCGAGTGGCGTGAGCAGTAGACCGGAGTTGGTGGGCGACACGCCGGTCACGCTCTGCAGATACAGCGGCAGGAAAGCGTTGGTGCCGTAGAAGACGGTGCCGACGAGGAACATCATCGGGATCACCGCGCGCACCACGTCGATCGAGAACATCGACATCGGGATGATCGGCTCGGGAGCCTTGGTCTCCCACTTCACGAAGGCAATGGCGGTGACGGCGGCGAGAGCGAGCAATCCGATGGTCGACGTGTCGAGCCAACCGTAGGTCTCACTGGCCCAGGCGAGAGCGAGGATCAACGATGACACCGACACCACGAGCAGCAACGATCCCCAGTAGTCGACCTTGCGTTGCACTCTGTTGAAGGGGAGTCGCAGAGCACGATCGGTGATCACGAGTGCGGCGATGCCGAGGGGCAGGTTGATGAGGAAGATCCAGCGCCACGTGGTGTTGTCGACGATGAAGCCACCGATCAGCGGCCCGATCACGCTCGTGACGGTGAAGATGCTTGTGATGAAGCCGACGTAACGACCGCGCTCGCGCGGCGCGACCACGTCGCCGATGATGGCGAACGACAACGAGAAGAGTCCGCCGCCGCCCACGCCCTGCAGCCCGCGCGACACGATCAACTGCCACATCTCCTGCGAGATGCCGCAGAGGAGCGAACCGACGACGAAGGTGATGATCGAGATCTGGAAGAGCAACCGTCGTCCGTAGAGGTCGGAGAGTTTGCCGAACAGGGGTGTGGCGGCCGTGGACGTGAGGAGATACGACGTGCCGACCCAGGCGTACGACTTCACGCCACCGAGCTCACCCACGATGGTGGCGAGGGCGGTGTTGATGATCGTGCCATCGAGGGCCGACAGGAACATGCCGGCCATGACGCCGCCGAAGATCGTGTAGAGCTGCTTCTTCGACAGTTGGGGGGCCGGGGAGGGGCCAGGAAGTGAGGACGGTGCAGTTTCGGTCATGACAACTCCAGTAGTTGTACCGTACAACGAAGAACGCCCGACGCCGAACCCGACCGGTGGGCCAAGATGTGACATGAACGCAGATGGCCTGGCCGACCTGGTCCGACGAACCGTGGAGTCCCCGATCGGCCCGCTGGTGCTGGTGGCCTCGGCCACGGGCTTACGGGCGGTCGACTTCGGGTGCGACCCGCGCCGGGCCGCCATCCCCGAGGGCGACTCTCCGGTGTTGGCGATGGCCGCCCGGCAGTTGGCCGAGTACTTCGCCGGGTCCCGGCTCGAGTTCGATCTACCCCTCGAGCCGGAGGGCACCCCGTTCCAACGGTCGGTGTGGAAGGTGCTCGACACCATTCCGTACGGCGAGACCATCTCGTACGGCGAGCAGGCGCGTCGACTCGGTGATGCGCGCAAGGCGCGGGCGGTGGGCGGAGCGAACGGGCGCAATCCGCTCCCGATCGTCGTGCCGTGTCATCGCGTGATCGGCACCTCGGGTGCGCTCACCGGTTTCGGCGGCGGGCTGCCGATCAAGGAGAAGTTGTTGAAGCACGAAGGCGAGGTGATGTCATGCGGCTCCCGGTGAAGCGCACGGTCGACGATCCACGGCTGGCCGAACTGTTCGCCAAGGGACTGACCGGCCCCGAAGGCGATCCGCTCAACATCTTCGGAGTGTTGGGCAATCACCCCGACATGCTCAAGCGATGGCTGGTGTTCGCCACGCACGTGTTGTCGAAGAACACGTTGTCGCCGCGTGATCGCGAGTTGCTGATCTTGCGCACCGGATGGAACTGCCGCTCGCGCTACGAGTGGGGACAGCACGTGGTGATCGCGCGCGACTGCGGCATCACCGACGACGAGATCGAGGCGGTGAAGGAAGGTCCGTCGGCGGTGTCGTGGTCGAGCCACGACCGCATGATCCTGTCGGCCGCCGACGAGTTGCACGAGCACCAGACGTTGAGCGACCACGTGTGGAACGGCTTGGCTGC
>JBDLRN010000024.1:0-57035 GCA_039800005.1 Actinomycetota bacterium
CGCCCACCGGACTTCTTCGGGGTGATGCCCTTCTCGGCCATCACCTCACGACGAATGGCCAGCAACTCGTACGCGCGCTCGGGGATCATGTCTTCGATGCGGTCGCCCTTGCCGAGCGACGCGTTGACCTCGCCGTCGGTGACGTACACGCCGTACTGACCTTCTTTGGCCACCACCGGTCGCTCGCTCACCGGATCGTTGCCGAATTCACGTAAAGGGCCCTTGGCCGCCACCGACCGACCGCGTCGATACTGCTTGGGCTCCGAGAAGATGCGCACCGCTTCGTCGAGCGTGATCGTGAGCAAGCGCTCTTCGGTGTCGATCGTGCGATAGTCCTTGTCCTTTTGCACATACGGGCCATAGCGCCCGTTGTTGGCCAGGATCTCCACGCCATCGGTCGGATCGGTGCCGATCGAACGCGGCAGGCTCAAAAGATCGAGTGCGTCGCGCATCGTGACACGTTCGAGCGACATGGTCTTGAACAAGCTCACCATCTTGGGTTTTGCCAGGCCGGAGGGCGGCTCGTCCATCGTGCCCCACTGCACGTATGGCCCGTAGCGACCGTTCTTGGCGAACACCGGATGGCCTTCCCATTCGCCGATCGGCTCGTCGCTCTTGGGCATCGACAGAAGACGCAAGGCCTCGTCGAGCGTGAGTTCGTCGGGTGCGAGAGTATCGGGTACACCAGCGGTGTCGTCGCCGCGCTTCACGTACGGCCCGTACTTGCCCGGCTTCACCGCCACCACTTCACCGGTGGAGGGATCGGCGCCGATCGAGAACGAGTTGATGGCCGCCGCGTCGATGTCGGTGATGTTCTGCTCGATCAACCGTTTGAGGCCGAGTTCACCGAGGTCACCGCGCTCGGCGTCGCCGAAATAGAAGGAGTGCAACCACTCGTCCTTCGACAATGCCTTGTTGGCGATCTCGTCGAGTTCTTCCTCCACACCAGCGGTGAACGCGTAGTCGACCAGATCACCGAAGTGACGCTCGAGCAAGGTGACCACCGCGAACGCCGTCCACGACGGCACCAGGGCCTGACCTTTCTTCCACACGTAGCCGCGGTCCTGCACGGTCTGGATGATCGACGCCCATGTGGATGGTCGACCGATGCCGAGCTCCTCGAGCTTCTTGACGATCGACGCCTCGGTGTAACGGGCGGGCGGCGTGGTCTCGTGGCCCCCGGGTACGAGACCCGACACGGCCACGGTGTCGCCGACCGCCAACTTCGGCAGCAGTGCTTCCTTCTCGGCGCCGGTGTCGGCTTCGTCGTCGGTCGACTCCTCGTAGACCTTGCGGTGACCGGCGAAGGTGATGGTGGTTCCACTGGCGGCGAACACGCAGTCGGCGGCGGCCTCACCGGCGGCGGCCGGGGCGGCGGCACCCAGGCGGATCGACACCGTCACGCCGGCGGCGTCGGCCATCTGCGAAGCGAGGGTTCGCTGCCAGATCAACCGGTACAGAGCCAGATCCGGACCCGACAGTTGGGCGGCCACGGTGTCGGGGCTACGCAAGGGCAGGGTGGGCCGGATGGCCTCGTGTGCTTCCTGGGCGTTTTTGACCTTGCTGGCGTACCGGCGCACCGACGACGACACGAAATCGGGGCCGTAGTCCCGGGAGATCTGCGACCGGACGGCGTCGAGAGCCTCGTCGGCAAGGACCACCGAGTCGGTGCGCATATATGTAATGAATCCCCGTTCGTACAGACCCTGGGCGGTTCGCATCACCTGCTGGGCCGACATGCGCAACTTGCGGCCGCCCTCTTGCTGGAGGGTGCTGGTCATGAAGGGGGCCTTGGGCG
The DNA here is from genome assembly GCA_039800005.1 of Actinomycetota bacterium. GTDB lineage: Bacteria > Actinomycetota > Acidimicrobiia > Acidimicrobiales > Ilumatobacteraceae > Casp-actino8. Next base: position 1,799 of record JBDLRN010000024.1, read on the forward strand.
ACGAGCGATACGGCTTGTCGTCGACCGAGCGCACGGTGACCGGTGCCGAACGCAGGCGGTCGACCAGCGACAGGGCGCCGGCCTCGGACAGCACCGTGACCTTGTCGGAGGCACGGCCGTCGGCGTCGAAGTCCTTGCCGGTGGCGATGCGTGTTCCATCGAGCTCGAGCAGCGATGCGGTGAACGACGGACTGGTGGCCGACACCAGATCGATGCCCCAGTAGCCAGCCGAGGTGAAGGCGATGCGCTCCCGCTCCCGCTCGACGATGAGGCGTACGGTCGGACTCTGCACGCGGCCCGCTGACAGGCCGCGGTTCACCTTGCGCCACAGCACCGGCGAGACCTCGTAGCCGAACAGGCGGTCGAGGATGCGACGGGTCTCGGCGGCGTCGACGAGGCCGATGTCGAGATCACGGGGGTTGGCGAAGGCGTGCTCGATGGCGGCCTTGGTGATCTCGTGGAACACCACTCGATACACCGGAACACCGGGCTTGATGGCCGACTTCAGGTTCTCGTAGAGGTGCCAGCTGATGGCCTCACCTTCGCGGTCTTCGTCGGTCGCTAGATACAGAGCCGACGCCTGCTTCACGAGCTGACGGAGCTCCTTCACGACCTTGGCACCGCGCTCGGTGAGTTCGTACGTGGGCTTGAAGTGGTTGTCGACGTCGACGGCCAGACCCTTCGACGGCAGGTCGGCCACGTGACCGACCGATGCGCGGACGTCGTAGTCGGAGCCGAGGAAAGAACCGATGGTTTTCGCCTTGGCAGGGGACTCGACGATGACGAGGGGTTTGGGGCTCACAGCGGACATATCTATACAGGGCTACGAGATTCCCCAACTCGTTGTCAAGCGGACGACGATGAAGGAAGGTTCGAATGACCCTCGACGTCGATGCGTGGAAGCAGGCGATCGATCCACTTCGGAATCCACCAGTTCTTCGCGCCGAGAAGTTCCATCGTCGCAGGTACGAGCACCATTCGCACGAGTGTGGCGTCGATCAGAACGGCCACGGCGAGCCCGAGTCCGAAGAGCTTCACGGTGCGGTCGTCGCCGGCCACGAAACTTCCGAAAACGGCGATCATGATCAGGGCCGCCGCGGTGATCACGCGCGCGGTGCTGGCCAGACCGTCGGCCACGGCCGCGGCGTTGTCGCCAGTGCGATCGAACTCCTCTTTCATACGCGAGAGAAGGAACACCTCGTAGTCCATCGACAGGCCGAACACGATGGCGAACAGCATCATCGGGATGAAGGGCTCGATCGGTCCGGCCCGGCCCACGCCGATCAGATCGGCGAGCCATCCCCACTGGAACACGGCCACGACCACGCCATAGGCGGCACCGATCGAAAGCAAGTTCATGATCACGGCCTTGAGCGGAACCAGAACGCTGCGGAACACGGCCATGAGAAGGAGGAACGACAGCAGAAGCACGGCACCGATGAAGAGGTAGATGCGCTGGCCGAAGAAGTCCGACAGATCGACCGCGATGGCGGTGAAGCCGCCCACGTTGATCGTCCAGTCGGGCACTGGCGTGTCGGCCAACGCCCCCGGAATCACGGTGTCGCGTAGCGAGTGCACGAGGTCGCTCGTCGATTCGTCCTGCGGCGCACCGGTCGGTACCACTTTCCACAAGACGTACGAGTCCTGAATCACGTTGGCATCCGAGGCGAACGCCACGCCAGGATCGTTGCGCAGTGCTTCCGTCACCGCGCTCGTGGCGACAACCAGATCGTTCGTGTCGTCGGTGGGCATTTCGGCCACGAGGGTGAGCGGGCCGTTGAATCCCGGTCCGAAACCCTTGGCCAACAGGTCGTAAGCCTGGCGTGCGGTCTGCCACTCGGCACGGTTGCCGTTGTCGCTGAGGGCGAGTCGCATCGAGAAGAGCGGGAGTGCCATCACCACGAGCGCACCGAATCCCGCGAAGAAGGCCAACCACGGACGGCGCTGAACGACGCGGCTCCAGCGATACCACATCTGCTCTTCGCGCGGCTTCGGGGGTCGCCGCTTGATCGGTGTACGCCAACCCTTCACGAGGAAGCTCGCGCCCACGATCGCCACCACGATGAGCAACGACAGTGGGATGAAGACGACCGAGTGGAAGACGATCACTCCCACCAGCGAGGTGAGCGAGAAGAGGATGAGTGAGACGAGAGCCGCCCGGGTGGTCACGTCGATGCGTCGTTGGGCGAAGCCGAGCAGAGCCGGCAGCAGTGTGAGAGTCGCGATCACCATCACACCCACGACAGTGGTGGCCGCCACGGCGAGACCGTTCACGAAGCTCATTCCCATCATGAACATGCCGAGCAGCGAAATCATGACGGTGATGCCGGCGAACAACACGGCCCGCCCCGCGGTGTCGGCGGCCACCGAGGTCGCTTCCTCGGGATCGAGGCCGGCCTGCAGACCTTCACGGAAACGCGTCACGATGAAGAGCGCGTAGTCGATACCGACACCGAGGCCGATCATGGCCCCGATCTGCAACGAGAAGTCGGGCATCTCCATGAGATGACTGATCGCGGTGATGACGGCGACACCGCTGCCCAATCCGATCAACGCCGTGCCGATCGGGAGACCCATGGCGAGCACCGATCCGAAGGCCAGCACGAGAATGATGATGGCCACCAGCAACCCGATGACTTCGCTCTCGGGGAGTTCGAAGTCGACGAACGGATCACCACCGAACTCGAGCCGGACGCCGTCGGGAAGCGGATCCGTCGCCAGATGCCGCTCGGCCACCGCGATGATGCGATCACCAAGGTCGTTCATCTCTTGTTGTGAATCGACGGTCGGCAGGCCGATCTCGGCGTAGGCGATGGTTCGATCGGTCGACACGAGGCGGGCTCCGCCGATCGGATCGTTCGCCGATGGTGCGTCGTACGGTGTGGTGACCCGAAGGCCGGGCACGCCATCGGCGACGGCGACGAAGAGCGAGGCCAAGGCACTCTTCACTTCGGGATCGTCGATCGACTGCGACGCCTCGACCACCAATTGGGCGTCGGTGATGGAGTCGTCGTTCGGGAACGCCTCCTCGAGAAGTTCGAGTGCTCGCAGACTCTCGGTGTCGGGGATCGAGAACCGCGTCTCGAATCGATCGCCGCCCATCACTCCTTGGGCGATGGCCGACCCCCCGAAGAGAACGACGAGCCAGATGACGACGGTGAGCCAACGGCGACGGAAACACCACCGAGCAAGACGGGCGATCATGAGTGTCCTCGGCGCGGTTGGGGGGTGAAGCGCCGTCGGCAAGGCTACGGTCGGCCTCGTGTCGACTGGCGATCGATCCCTCGGCTGGGATGTGACATGGGAAGAGGTGTGGGCGGGTTCACCGTCGGCGTCGCGTCCCTCGGCTCGGCCGGGTCGGGTCGCCCGCATCGATCGCGGATGGAGCACGGTCTGGTATCGACCCCCGTCGCCGTCCGATCCGCTCGGCGACACCATTCGAGTCCGCAACATCGGGGCCGACGTCGCCGTGGGCGACTGGGTCGTGGTGTCGGACGACGACGAGCGGGTCGAGGCCGTGTTGCCTCGCCGGAGCGCGTTCGTGCGCCGAGCGAGTTTCGAAGGTCAACGCGCCGAAGCCCACACCATCGCCGCCAACCTCGACGAGGTCATGTTGCTGCACTCGATCGCCGCCCCACCCAACCAGCGACGTCTCGAACGGGAACTCGTCCTCGCCTTCGACAGCGGTGCCCAGCCCGTGGTGGTTCTGTCGAAGTGCGATTTGCTCGACGACGCCGACGAAATCGTTCGTCGAGCCGACGCGATGCGTGCGGTGGCCCCCGATGTCGACGTTCACGTGGTCAGCGGAGTGCGGGGTGACGGACTCGACATGCTCCGCCAACGTGCTCGTGGCTATCGCACCATCGCGCTGCTCGGTGCCAGCGGAGTGGGCAAGAGCACGATCGTGAACGCCTTGGTCGGAAATCTGATGCAGCGAACCGGTGAAGTTCGCGAAGGCGACCAGCGTGGTCGCCACACCACCACTGCCACCACGCTCGTCGCTCTGCCCGGTGATCCGGTCGGCTCGGCTGGTTGGCTGATCGACACACCGGGTGTGCGGGCGGTGAGTCTGTGGTCGAGCGGGCACGGCATCGAGCGCGCCTTCGCCGACATCTTCGACCTCATGGATCACTGTCGCTTTCGCGACTGCAAACACGACGAAGAACCGGGATGCGCGGTGCGGGACGCCGTCGACGCCGGTCGGCTCGATCCCCGGCGTCTCGAGAGCATGAAGCGACTGGTCGCCGAGGAGGCAGCCCTGGAAGAGGAACAGAAGGCTCGCCTGAAAGTCGAGGATCGACGAGGGTTTCGACGGCGAAAGAACTGACGAGTACCGTCGGTTCCATGGACTTCGCCTTCTCCGATCGCTGCCTCGAGTACCGCGAGCGTCTCCTCGCCTTCATGGACGAGTGGATCTATCCCAACGAGGATCTCTACCATCAGCAGGTCGTCGATTCGGGCGACCCGCATTTCCATCCGCCGATCATGGAGACGCTGAAGGCCGAGGCGAAGAAGCGCGGTTTGTGGAACTTGTTCCAGCCCCACAGCGGCTGGTGGGGAGAAGGGTTCAGCAATCTCGACTATGCGCCGCTCGCCGAGATCATGGGTCGTTCGCCCATTGCTTCCGAAGCGTGCAATTGCGCAGCGCCCGACACCGGCAACATGGAAGTTCTCACGATGTTCGGTACCGCCGAACAGCAGGAGAAGTGGTTGCGCCCGCTCCTCGACGGCGAGATCCGCAGCGCTTTCGGCATGACCGAACCCGATGTGGCGTCGTCCGATGCGACGAACATCTCGTTGCGCATCGAGCGCGACGGTGATCATTACGTACTCAACGGTCGAAAGTGGTGGACGTCGAACATCTTCCACAAGAACTGCAAGATCATGATCGTGATGGGCAAGACCGATCCGTCGGCTTCCACTCACAAGCAGCAGAGTCAGATCCTCGTTCCGGTCGACACCCCAGGTGTCACGGTGGTGCGCGATCTGCGCGTGTTCGGATACAACGACGTGGAGGGTCACGGTGAAGTGCGCTTCGAGAACGTGCGCGTGCCGGCCTCCAACCTGCTCGCCGGAGAAGGCGACGGCTTCATGATCTCGCAGGCCCGACTTGGACCGGGCCGCATCCACCACTGCATGCGCACCATCGGTGCCGCCGAGCGCGCCCTCGAACTCATGTGCCAGCGTGTTCTGAGTCGGAGCACGTTCGGCAAGCGCATCGCCGAGCGTTCGAACATCCAGGACTGGATCGCCGAAGCCCGTATCGATCTCGAGATGATCCGTCTGCTCACGTTGAAGACGGCCTGGCTCATGGACACCGTCGGCAACAAGGGTGCCCGTACCGAGATCGCCGCCATCAAGGTGGCCGCGCCCAACGTGGCTCTCAAGATCATCGACCGGGCCATGCAGGCCCACGGCGCCGGCGGTGTGTCGCAGGACTTCCCGTTGGCGGGCATGTACGCCGGCATCCGCACCTTGCGTCTGGCCGACGGTCCCGACGAAGTGCACAAGATGACGATCGCCCGTACTGAGCTCCGCAAGTACGACCCGGCCTTTCGCACCGACGGCGTGAACACCATCGCTCCGGGTGGCGGACGCGGTTAGACACACCCTCTCGGATCGCGGGTACGGTTCGCCCATGGCGAGGGCGTACGACGTGATCCAGATGTTCGGTTCGGTCGAGAACGACCAGAAGTACGGTCGCCTCGTCGAGTTCGTGACCGACGACGCCGTCTACTGCGATCCCTTCGCCGGTCCGCAGCGAGGTAAAGCCGCCATCACCGAGTTCATGGCCGAGATGGAGCGAGTCATCCCCAAGATGGGCGTTTACTTCGCCGACTGGGAAACGGTGGCCGACACCACGGTGGGCTGGTCGCGGTGGACCATGGTCGTACCGGTGAACGGCGTGGAACACCCGATTCCCGGTCAGAGCCTCTATCGTCTGCGCGACGGCAAGGTGTGTTACGCGGCCGACTACGTCGATTCGGTGGCCTATCGCAAACTGCGTCCCGACGTGGTGCCCGATCTGCTCGCCGCCAGTCGTCAACCGAAGGGAACGAACGTGGCCGGATCGGCGGCCTCGTTGGTCCGCACCTTTTGGGAGATGCAGACGAGCGCGCGATACGCCGAGCTGTCGTCACTCTTCGCCGACGACTCGGTGTTCACCGATCAGGTCTTCGGACGTTTCGAAGGAATCGAAGCAGTTCGCCAGTACCTCACGCGCATGGAGACCGAGATGCCCGAATCAGGAGCGACGTTCACTCTCGACGATCACGCCGGTGACGAGACGGTGGCCTGGTCACAGTGGACCTGCCATCTTCCGAACGGGTCGTTCCCGGGCTGGACCCTGCACACCGTGAGAGACGGCAAGTTCACTCTCGATGCCGATCACTTCGACGTCGTCGCAGCGCGAAGGCTGCAGCGACCGCATGACCCACGTTGAGTGAATCCACGTCGGATTCGATGTCGATGCGCGCGCACACGTCGACGTGAGCGAGTGTCGACTCGGGAAGTCCGAAGCCTTCGGAGCCGAACACCAATGCGGCGGGTCCATCTCCGGTGTCGACCTCGTCGAGCAAGACGGCGCCGCGACGGGGGGTGAGGGCGATGGTCGTGCCACCGTGATCGCGCACCGATGAGATGACCGAAGCGATGTCGGAGCGGACGATCGGGAGGAACAGGATCTCTCCCATCGACACCCGAACACAGCGCCGGTAGTGGGGATCGGCGCAGCTCGGATCGAGGATCAGGGCGTCGACACCGAAGGCCCGAGCGGTTCGGGCGATTGCCCCGAGGTTCTCGTGATCGTTGAGTCCTTCCAGCACCAAGAACAGGTGGGCGTGTCCGTTCCGTGGTGGGCGTTTCCAGACCTCGTTCAACGACCACAAGGGCGGACGCACGGCCGATGCGAGCACCCCGCGATGCAACGAGTATCCCGCCGTCCTCGACACCACGTCCCGTTCGACGAGGTACACCGGGCACGTGACCGACGACAGCGCCGCTTCCATGACCTCGAGCCGATTGGGAGCGATGACGATCGATCGAATGGTCAGACCACTGCTGATCAGACGGCGAACCACCTCGGGACCCTCGGCGATCAGGATGCGCTCGGATTCGTGTCGCTGTGCGATGTCGCGATCCCGCAGATTCATGTAGTCGGCCAGACGCGGATCGGCCGCGTCGTCGATGATCGGGAGTTCGCTCACCCCATCATTGTGCCGTCACATTGGAGACCACCGGTGCGATCGTGGCAAGGTGTCGTCATGAGTTTCGCCTTGGAACGCGTGGTGATCGTCGGTGCATCTCTCGCCGGTTTGCGAGCGGCCGAGACCTTGCGTCAGCAGGAGTTCGCCGGATCGATCGTCGTGGTGAGCGACGAGAACGAGGTCCCGTACGACCGACCGCCGCTTTCGAAGAAGGTGTTGTCGGGGGAATGGGAAGCCGATCGCATTCGTCTGCGCAAGCCCGAGATCCTCGAGTCGTTGAACGTCGAGTGGGTCCTCGGGGACGGCGCGACCGCCCTCGACGTGGCCGAACGCCACGTCACTTTGCGGTCGGGTCGTCGACTCGATTTCGACGGGGTGATCGTGGCGACGGGAGGAGTCGTACGTCGTCTGCCCGGTCAACCAGACTGGAGGGGGGTGCACGTCCTGCGCAGTCTGTCGGATTCGCTGTCGTTGCGCGACGAGTTGACGTCGGGTCGACGAGTCGTCGTGATCGGCGCCGGATTCATCGGACTGGAGGTGGCGGCCACCGCGCGCACGCGAGGTTGTGATGTCACGGTTCTCGAGGGTGCTCCGGCACCGTTGATCCGCGGTCTCGGTGCCGAGATGGGGCAGGTGATCGCGCGCATCCACGAGCAGAACGGCGTGTCGGTGCGGTGCGGAGTGAAGGTCGACGGATTCGTCGAGGGTGAACCCGGGACAGTGGCCGGTATTCGTCTCACCGACGGTGACGTCGTACCGGCCGACGTGGTCGTCGTCGGCGTCGGCGTCTCGCCGGCGACCGGATGGCTGGAGTCGTCCGGGTTGGAACTCCGCGACGGTGTGGTGTGCGACGAGAACTTGAGGGCTGCCCCCCGGGTGTACGCGGCCGGTGACGTGGCACGGTGGCCCAACCGACTGCTCGGACGCGAGGTTCGCGTCGAGCACTGGACGAATGCGTCCGAACAAGGAGCGGCGGCGGCCCGCAACCTCCTCGCGGAATCTTGCGGCGAGGTCGGCGCTCCTTACGAGTCGGTGCCGTTCTTCTGGAGCGACCAGTTCACCATCCGCATCCAGTTCCTCGGTCGAGCCGAGGGTGACGAGACGGTCGAGATCGTGACCGGTTCGCCCGACGAGAACTCCTTCGTCGCGCTGTATCACCACGGTGATGAGTTCCGCGCCGTGCTCGGTGTGAGTCGACCGAAGCAGACGATGCCCTTCGGCAAGTTGCTCGCCGAACACGCGACGTTCGAGCGAGCCATGGCCCTCGTCGCAACCTGGGAGCAGTAGCGAGGGTCGTTGCATCGCGAACGATCCCGTGACAGACGCGGCTTCGTTGATTAGGCTTTCCGACAGATGTCGTCGAACGATCTCAGGGGATGGCGTGCCGCGACTTGATTCCGAGCGAGTGGCACTGTGGCGCGCGTTCCAGACCGCCGCTGAAGTCGTGTCGCGACTGATCGAAGCCGAAATGGCCGACGAGTTCCAACTGTCGTTGCCGCAGTTCGATCTTCTGGCCGCGCTCGCTCAACACGACGATCAGATGCGGGTGAAGGAACTCTGCGAGGTGTTGTCCGCCGTACCGTCGAGTTTGTCGCGTCGCATCGACTCGCTCGTCGAACGGGGATACCTGACCCGTGAGGTTCCGCCCACGTCCGACGATCAACGCGCCGTGGTGGTCACCCTCACCCGAATGGGTCGACTGGTCTGGCGTGACGCCAACATCTTGTATCGGCGGGCGATCCAGCGGGAGTTCGCCGCCGAACTCTCCGAGACCGACGTGGGAGTCATGTCACGGGCGATCAGCAAAGTCGCTCCGTTCCGCACCTGATCAGGAGAGATGGGGGTCGTCGTCTGATTCGCCGGACGACCGGCCCAGACAGCAGACTGTCGTCGTCACGACTCACAGGAGACCTCCCATGATCAACGCCGTCATCGTCGACGCCATCCGCACGCCGCTCGGAAAGCGCAACGGCAAATTGAAGGACTGGCACCCGGTCGACCTCGTGTCGGAAACGCTGAACGCGCTCGTCGAACGCACCGGAATCGATCCGGGCATCATCGACGACGTGGTCATGGGCTGTGTGATGCAGGTCGGCGAGCAAGGTGTGAACGTCGCCCGCAACGCCGTGCTCGCGGCCGGTTGGCCCGAGTCGGTGCCCGGCACCACCATCGACCGTCAGTGCGGTTCGTCGCAGCAGGCCGCGCACTTCGCCGCGCAAGGCGTGATGGCCGGTGCCTACGACGTGGTCGTGGCGTCGGGCGTCGAGATCATGACGCGCGTGCCGATGGGCGCATCGATGGGTGACGGCAAGTTCGGCTGGCCGTTCGGACCCAAGGTCGGCGAGCGCTATCAGCCGCAGGGCGGATTGGTGCCCCAGGGCATCTCGGCCGAGTTGATCGCCGACAAGTGGGGCATCAGTCGTGACGACATGGATCGCTTCGGAGTGCAGTCGCAGGAGCGCGCCGCTCGCGCCACTCGCGAGGGACGTTTCGAGCGCGAGATCCTTCCGGTGAAGGACGCCGAAGGCAACATGATGACCGCCGACGAAGGCATCCGCGACACCACGATGGAAAGCCTCGGCAAGTTGAAGCCGTCGTTCCGCCCCGAAGAAGAAGGTGGTCGCGTCACCGCCGGCAACTCGTCGCAGATCACCGACGGCGCGGCTGCGCTGCTCATCATGAGCGAGGCCAAGGCCAAGGCTCTCGGTCTCACCCCGCGTGCCCGTTTCGTCAACTTTGCCCTCGCCGGTGACGACCCCCGTTACATGCTCACCGCCCCGATCCCGGCCACGCGAAAGGTTCTCGAGCGGGCCGGGCTCTCGATGAACGACATCGACATCACCGAGATCAACGAAGCGTTCGCCTCGGTCGTTTTGGCGTGGGAGAAGGAATTCCATCCCAACATGGAGACGGTCAACCCCAACGGCGGCGCGATCGCTCTCGGTCACCCGCTCGGCGCCTCGGGCGCTCGCCTGATGACCACGTTGCTCAACGAGCTGGAGCGCACCGGCGGTCGCTACGGCTTGCAGACGATGTGCGAAGGCGGCGGCATGGCCAACGCCACCCTCATCGAACGACTCGGCTGATCCGGGTCGAGAGGCGACGTCACGATGAGTTTCGGGCGATGAGTTTCGGCACCGCGATCTGGACGCTCGGTGCCGTCCTCATCTTCTTGTTCTTGTGGCGGGTGGGTACGGCGCTGTTGCGCGGCATGACCGAACCGTTGCCGCCTCCGCCTCCGCCCGGTGAATTACGCAAGGTCGCAGTGAAGTTTCGCTGCAGCGTGTGCGGGGTGGAATTGAAGATGACTCTCGCCCCGGAAGAGGACCCGGAGCCCCCGCGTCACTGCATGGAGGACATGGATCTGGTGGCCCCGATCGAGTGAACGGGAAGTTACATCGATGTGACTATCCCCGTGTTCGTCCACACCCTGTGGACGAAAATTTGGTGCTAAAACCCCAGGTCAGAGGTCAATGATATTTGGTCGCGGTGTACAACCCGCCGAGGATGAACAGCAGTCCGACCAGCAAGTAATAGTTGCTCCGCCCGCCGGGCACGGCACCCAAGTAATAGAGCAGGATCACCAACGCGCCCACGATGAAGAGGGCGAACATGAGGATCGGGACCCAGCGTGGGCTCTCCTTCACGTACTGCGGAATCGGCGGGGTGTAACGCGACGAGGCCGCCACGCCGGATTCGTCGTGATCAGGAGTGGTGGAGCGACCCTCGCCTGGGCGGGTGCCCTTGGGCGTGGTGCGTCCACCTGTCTTGCGCTTCGGAGGTGCCACGGCGGAAAGTGTAGGGGATCCGGGTCGATGGCTGGCAGGCTGACGTCATGAGTTCTCGGCGGGTCGTCGTTCTCGACAACTACGACTCCTTCGTCTACAACCTCGTCCAGTACCTGGGTGAGTTGGGGGCCGATCCGATCGTGCACCGCAACGACGAACTCACCGTCGATCAGGTCCTCGATCTGGCCCCCGACGCCGTGCTCTTGTCGCCCGGACCGGGTCGACCCGAAGACGCCGGCATCCTCTGCGATGTCATCGTGCCGACGGCCGAGCGCGGGATCCCGGTGTTCGGCGTGTGTCTGGGTCATCAGGCGATCGGACACGTCTTCGGCGGACACGTGATCCGCGCCCCCGAACTCATGCACGGCAAGACGAGTGAGATCGTCCATCGCGACACCGGAGTGTTCAGTGGTCTGCCGTCACCGCTCACGGCGACGCGCTATCACTCACTCGTCGTCGAGCGCGAGACACTTCCCGAGTGTCTGACGATCACCGCCGAAACCGCCGACGGCATGATCATGGGGCTGAAGCATCGCGAACTGCCGATCGAAGGAGTGCAGTTCCATCCCGAGAGCATCCTGACCCAAGCGGGTCACGACATGCTCCGGAACTTCATCGGGTCATGACGGCAGCGTCGTGGTGGCGCCCGGTGACGTGGTCGACGTGGCCGGAGCCACGGCACGTCCGACCCGAATGACCACCTCGGATCCGACTTCCACTTCTTCGCCGGCCGCGGGAGTCTGATCGATCACGCGCTTGTCGTCACCCGACTCGGGTGTCACGTCGACGTACTCGACGCGCACGATGAGGCCTTGCGACGTGAGAAGCGGTCGGGCCTGACGTTCGGTCAGTCCGATCACCGGCGGTACCGGAATCGGAGCTCGGCCGTTCGAGACGTACACCGTCACGGTGGCTCCCTTGGCCACTTCGGCGCCGGTGATCGGACTCGTGCGGATCACGTTGCCGATCGGTACCGTGTCGCTCGCCTCGATGATCTCCTCGACCACGAGTTCGTACGGCTCGCCTTCGAGGATCGAACGCGCCTCGTCGATGGTCTTTCCGTCGAGGTTGGGAATCGGGTTGGTGCCCTTGCCCTGACTCACGACGAGGTCGATGGTGGCTCCACCCAGAACCGACTCACCGAACGACGGCTGCGACGAGATGATGGTGTCGGCGGGAACCAGCGGATCGGTGACGTAACCGATGTTGCCGATGGTGAGACCGAGATTCAGCAGTGCTGTGCGTGCCTGCTCGACGGTGAGGCCGCGCAGATCGGGCACGGGCACCGGTGTGTTGGAGGGGTTGTAGACGATGCGTACGGTGTCGCCTTCGTTCACCAGTTGTCCGGCAGGTGGGTCCTGCGACCACACGACGTTGGGATCGACGGTGCTGTTCTCCTCGGGAACCGGTACGACTTCGAGTCCGAGACCGTCGAGAGCGGCGACCGCGAGGTCGAGCTGGAGGCCCACCACATCGGGTGTTTCGAACGCGACCGCAGGACCGTCGTCACCCGACAACGCCAGCAGGCCCACCACGAGAGCGACGATGACGAGAAGACCGGCGAGAACTGAACTCACGACGATCCTGGTGCGGCGACGCGACAGGTCGTCGGGTGGGACGATCTGACCGGTGGTGTCGCGCGTGGCGGCCTGGTCGCTGATCATCACCACCGTGCGCGGTGACGTGGGACGTTCGGCGGAATCGGCGAGCGTGGGTGGAGGCAGTACGGCGGGCGTGGCCACGGTGGGCGGGAGAGCGTCATCGGGTTCGCGCTTGTTGAGGATGGCGGCCAGTGCCTGGACCGGCAAACCGTCTCGGAACCGACGCAGGTCGTCGCGCACTGCTTCGGCGGTCTGATAGCGACGTGCCGGATCCTTGGTGAGCAGACGCGCCACGATCGCTTCGAACGCACGCGGCACGTCGGGAGCCAATTGATGCAGTGGAGTGGGCGCTTCGTGCACCTGCTTGTACGCGATCGCCACCGGAGTGTCACCGGTGAAGGGCACCTGACCGGAGACCATCTCGTACAGCACGATGCCGAGCGAGTAGAGATCGCTGCGCGGATCGGGCTGACCACCCTGTGCTTGTTCGGGTGAGAAGTAGGCCGCAGTTCCCATGACCGCGCCGTGAGCGGTGAGTCCACTGTCGGCAGCACTACCGAGAGCGCGCGCGATTCCGAAGTCGGCGACCTTCAGTTGGCCGTTGCTGCCGATCAGGATGTTGCCGGGCTTGATGTCGCGGTGCACGACGTTGTTGCGATGAGCGAACGACAGGGCCGCAGCGACCTCGATGCCGACTTCGGCGGCCTTGGACGCCGAGATCGGTCCGACGTCGTTGAGGGCTTCGGCCAGAGTGCGACCCGGCACGTACTCCATCGCCATGAAATACGTGTTGTTGCTCCGACCCCAGTCGTAGACGCTGACGACGTTGGGATGATTGAGATTGGCCGCCGACTGGGCCTCGCGGCGGAATCGCTCGACGAAGGCCGGATCGGTGGCGAATTCGGGGAACAGGACCTTGATGGCGACCAGACGATCGAGCAGGACGTCGCGCGCGAGATAGACGTCGGCCATTCCACCGCGACCGATGCGTTGTTGCATCTCGTAACGGTCGTTGAGAATGACGTTTCCGTGGTCGGACATAAGAGTGGGACAAGGCTACCGCTGGGCCATCAGTCGCCGAGAGCAGCGTTCATGACCTTGGACGCCACCGGACCGGCCAGAGTTCCGCCGGTTCCGGCGGAAATTTCGGCATTCGTCCCCTTCAGCATCACGGCGAACGCGTAACGGGGGGCTTCGACCGGGGCGAAGCCCACGATCCACGCGTGCGAGCGCTCGGGTTCACCCGGTCCGTTGAGTTGGGCCGTTCCGGTCTTGGCTGCGCCGATCACACCGTTGGCCAGGCGGAAGCAGCACGATGCGGTGCCGCGCCGGGCCACTTCCTCCATCAGGTCGGACAGGATCGTCGCGACCTCGGGACTCATGATCTGCCGCCACACCTGAGGGGCGGTGCGATCGAGGAGACCGCCGTCGTGGTCGCGCGTCGCATCGATCACATAGGGCTGCATCATGGTGCCGCGGTTGGCCACGGCCGCGGCGATGGCCGCCATGTGCAGGGGCACCATCTGAGTGTTGCCCTGACCGAAGCCGCCGATGGCGAGAAGGGGCAGGTTCTCCTCGAAGTACTCGACGTTGCCGAAGGAACTCGAAGCGGCGCTCGGCAGGTCGAAGGGCACCTTCTCGCCGATGCCGAATCGAGTGGCGGCCTCCACCATGGTGGACGCTCCGAGGTCGAGTGCGAGGCGGGCGAACGGAGTGTTGCACGAACGTCGGAACACCTCGGTCAGATCACCACCGCACGTACTGCCGTCGTAGTTCTCGATCGGATCGGTGGTCTGGGGCGGGATGAACTGCGACTCCTCGGTGAACACGGTGGCCAGATCGACGGTGCCGTTCTCGAGTGCGGCTGCGGTGGTGAGGATCTTGAACGTCGACCCCGGCATGTAGCGCTCTTGGTAGGCGTTGGCGAGCAGCGGATTCGACGGGAGGAGATCGAGGAACTGCAACCAGAGACCGGCCTCGGCACTGTCGTGGGCGGAGATCAGGTTGGGATCGAACGACGGCCAACTCCACAATGCCTTCACAGCGCCGGTTTGCACGTCGAGAACCACGACCGAGCCTTCGCGTTCACCGAGCGCGGCGCGGGCCGCCTCCTGCACGTCGGAGTCGACGGTGAGCGTGACCGAACCGGAGTTGTCATCGGCGTCGAAGATCGACCAGACGCCGGCCAGTTGCTGTTCGGTGGTGCGACCCGACAGCACGTCGTTGGCCACTCGCTCGACCTGGGTGGCTCCGTAGGCGAGAGTGAAATATCCCGTCAGATGGGCGTAGAGATCGTTCTCGGGATAGGTGCGCTGCCAGGTGTAGTTGCCACCCGGCTCGGTGCGCACCGACTCGGCGATCACCACTCCGTCGGCGGTGAGGATCGGGCCGCGCGGACGATCGAAGTCGCGCACCGTTTGACGGGTGTTGCGAACGTCGGCGTCGAGCGACGCCTTGCGACCCACCTGGATGAAGTTCAGCTGAGCGAACAGGATCACGTACAGCACGAGGAGTGCGACGGCGAGACGACGGATTCGCTGATTCACGAGTCGTCACCGTCCGCGTCGTCATCGAGGCCGATCGCTTCGTTCCGTCGTCCGAATCGGGCCGCCAATCGTTCTCCGAGCATGGGGGTGTCGGGCACTTCGCCGAGGCGACGGGCCGACACGTCACTCAGGCGGATCAAGAGAGCGAGAAGCGCGTAGTTGGCGACCAGACTCGATCCGCCATAGCTCACGAAGGGGAGCGTGATACCAGTGAGTGGAACCACGCGGATCACGCCGCCGATGATGATGAAGGCCTGGACACCCACGATGGTGGTGAGGCCGGTGGCGAGGAGTTTCTCGAACGGACGTTGTGTGCGCAGCGCGATGCGGAGACCGGCGCCGATGAGCACCACGAACGACAGCAGGATGATGGTCGCACCCAGCAGCCCCATCTCTTCCCCGATCGCCGCGAAGATGAAGTCGTTCTTGGCTTCGGGAATGCGCTGGGGCAGACCGCGTCCGAGGCCGGTGCCGGTGATGCCGCCGTTGCCGAGCGCGAACATGGCTTGCGCGATCTGATAGCCCTTGCCTTCGTATTGGCTCCACGGGTCGAGCCACACCGACACGCGCGTCTGCACGTGATCGAAGAGGTTGTAGGCGACGACGCTCGCGCCCACGAAGAGCGCGAGTCCGATCACGAGGTAACTCGTCTTCTCGGTGGCGACCCACACCATCACCACGAAGAGAGTGAAAAAGAGCAGGCTCGAACCGAGATCACGTTGGCCGACCATCACGACCACCGAGAACGCCCAGGCGGCCACGAGGGGGAGCAAGTCTCGTGGCTCGGGAATCCAGAACGGACCGAATCGGCGGGTGCTGGTGGAGATGAGTCGACCTCGGTCGGCGAGATAGCCGGCGAAGAAGAGAGCAAGAGCCAACTTGGCGAACTCTCCCGGTTGGAAGTTGATCGGACCGATGTTCACCCAGATACGCGCACCGCCCGAGGTGAAGCCGACACCGGGAGCCATCGGGAGGAGCAGGAGAAACGCCCCGGCGGCGAAGAAGTGCCACATGTAGCGCGAGAGATCGTTGATGCGTTGGACGAGGAGAAGAACGGTGATGAACACCGCGATACCGATGAAGGTCCACGTGGTCTGCAGACCGGCCAGTCGCTCCGAGAGTCGGGCGATCATCACGTAGCCGAGACCGTTCAACAATGCGGCGACCGGAAGGAGGGTGGAATCGGCACCGGAGGCCAGCCAGCGCACGGCGACGTGTGCCGAGACGAGGAGAAGCAGAACGAGTCCGAGGAAGGGCAGGATGCGCGACGGGATGACCGCGTTCTGTCCGAGGGAAGCGAGGGTGTAGGCACCGGCTGTGACGAGGCCGGCCATGACCACCGACCACAATTCCTGCGAGCGTCGGCGGGACGCGACGTGCGAGACCGAACGACTCACTGCGTGAGGGCGCTCACGATCACAGTGATCACGATGGCGGCCGAGACGAGGAACGATCCGAAGGCCGCAACGTCGAGGAGTCGTGACGGTCGGCGCTCGACCGGAACGGCCACGGTGGCGTCGTCGGTCGCAGTGCGGATCATGGGTTCGGTGACGTCGGTGGGGGAGTCGGCGAAGTCGACCACGACCACGGTCACGTTGTCGCGTCCGCCGTTGGAGTTGGCGAGAACGATCAAGGAGTCGGCGAGTTCCTGCGGGCTCGCCGACGTCCGGATGACCATCTCGATGGCGTCGTCGTCGGCCTCGTCGACCAGACCGTCGCTGCAGACGACGAAGCGGTCTCCGTCTTCGATGTCGAGTTCGAACACGTCGACGTCGAGTTCGGGATCGATACCCATCGCTCGCAACACGATGTTTCGCTGATGGTGCACCCGTGCCTCGGCGCGAGTGATGGCACCGCGATCGACCAGCGATTGCACGTGCGAGTGATCCTTGGTGATCTGACGCAGTTCACCGTGACGCCACAGGTACGTGCGGGAGTCGCCGACGTTGGCGACGAGAACCCGTCGGTGTCGTGGATCGGCGACCGCCAGCCCGGTGAGAGTGGTGCCCATACCCGCCTTCGAGCGATCACGAAGAGCCTCGGAGAGGATGGCGGTGTTGGCATGACGAACCGCAGCGGCGAGTTCGTCGGCGGTGATTCCGTTGGCCACCACGTCGCTCAGCAGATCGGAAAGTGTGGTGATGGCGATGTCGCTGGCCACCTCGCCGGCACTGTGGCCGCCCATGCCGTCGGCCACGAAGTACAGACCGTCGATGCAGAGGTATGCGTCTTCGTTGCCCTCACGAATCATTCCGACATGAGTGGCTGCCGCAGCATTGGCGAACATCATCGAGTGGCCTCCATGAGCACGTGGCCCATCTGCACCCGATCACCGGGCACGATGGCGGTGGCCGTGTCGATGGGGCGCCCGTTGACCTGAGTGCCGTTGGTGGAGCCGAGATCCTCGACCATGGCCACACCTTCGACCGACCACGCGCGGGCATGTCGGCTGCTGAGATAGGTGTCGTCGGCGAACGACAGGTCGGCGTCGCTCGAACGTCCGATGACGATCGGTGTGGCGGTCAACTCGACGCGCGACCCTTTCAAGGATTTGGGTTCGACAATCTTCAGTTCGGTGACTCGTTGCCGTCGCGGGATCCGCGACGTGGCACCGGTGTGGTTGCTGGTGTTGTTGGTGGGGTTGAGCGCCGGAACGCGCACCTCGGTCCAGACCGCCCACACCACGCGAGCGAAGAAGAGATAGAGGGCCAGGAGCAGGACGAGGCGTAGCCCGCTGATGACGAGGTCGTTCATCGACTCAGCGCACCTCGAACCGGATGGTGTGACTGCCGAGAGCGATGATGTCACCGTCGCGCAACGTGCGCTCGAGGGTGATCGGTACGCCGTTGACCTTGGTGCCGTTGGTCGAGCCGAGATCGGACACCACGTGCGCGCCGAGCACGACCCTGATCTCGGCGTGACGGCGGCTGATGTTGGCGTCGTCGAAGGAGATGTCGCATTCCGGTGAGCGACCGATCACGACCGAGGACGAACCGAGTGGCATCGGTGGGCGGCCAGGCACGATCAGGGCGGCGGCCACGACCGGCGACTCGTTGGTACGCACCTTGGAGGTGATCTGCATTCGACCGGTCTTCACGTTGTCGTCATCGGTGAGTTTCACCGTGACCGGACCCCGCAACACGTAGCCCTCGTCGCGCGCGTATTCCTTGGCGGCTTCCACCAGTTCGGTCTCGAGGGCGGCGACGTACTGACTCAGTTCCTGGTGATCGCCTGGGTTCAAGGTGATCACGAAGTGGTTGGGGGCGACGCGACGGCCATCGGTGTCGACCGAGCGGTTCTCGTCCATCTCGTTCACGAGACGACGACCGATCTCGATGGGCCGAACGTTGGCCCGGTTGCTCCGCTTGAAGATTCCGTTGGCCATGTGATCACCGTCCCTGCTTCGAACGCCCTCGGCGCCCTGTCAGGGTATCGGTCGTGCTCTGGCCGAGGCTCTCACCAGGTCAGGGTGTGGCGGCGGGCCGCATGGTTGGTAGCGTTTCGTTCCTGTTACTCGGGCGAGTGGCGGAATGGCAGACGCGCTGGCTTCAGGTGCCAGTGTTCGCAAGGACGTGGGGGTTCAAGTCCCCCCTCGCCCACAGGCTGACGGCGGCGAAAGGCATGCGGGTCGACGTCCCAGGATCGTTCCGATTCGGTCGGCTTCGACCTGACGGCAGATCGACCCTGACGTGACGGGTCGGTGCGTATCTGGCCATCCAGAAGCAATCTTTATGATGCCAGTATGAATCGACGTGTCGTCGTCCCGCTCATCCTGGTCATCTTCACGAGCGTGGCGGCCTGTCGAGACGATGATGTTGCGACATCCACCGAGACAGCAGCGTCGAACACGACGGAGGTCGCCGAAGCCGCTGACGAGTCGACCACGAGCATCGCGGCGTCCGTGAGCACACCGGCGAGTACCACGACGAGTCCCGCACCAACGGATGCGACCCCGGTGGCACCCCGGACGTCGCAGTATCTCGGGAACTACACCCTGATCGACGACGAGTTCGGCACCGAGGTGGTCGTCACCGTCACCGACGGACTACGCACCATCGAGGCCAACGCCCTGCCGAATCACGCCACGGGACGGTTCCCCAACGCCGGCAACCCGAACACGATCACCGCCCAGAATGCGCTGTGGAAATTCCCGACGGTTCCCGTAACGACCGGTCGAGCCCGGTTCGTCCGTGTGCCCGGAGTGTCGGTGAACGGGGTGAAGTTCGAACCCGCGACTGCGGAAACCGTGGCATGCGCGTCAGGTGAGACGTACCAGGTCGAGGCGCTTCAGGATGTCTACGACCTGGGGATGGACACGAACAACGCCCATGTCCAACCGAACGGTGAGTATCACTACCACGGCGTGTCGCAGTTGATGGTCGAGAGCTTCAACGGCACCTCCGAGGATCTCGTCCATGTCGGCTTCGCGGCTGACGGCCACCTCATCTATTACTCGAAGTCGGGTGCTTATCCCCCCTCCTACCGGCTCGAGACGACGCCCCGAACGGGCACCGACTGCCAGCCCAGTTTGCGCAACACGTCCGCCAGTGATTTCGAGGGCTCGGTTCCCGACGGCGCCTACACGTCCGATTGGGTATTCGATCCCGACGCGGGTGTGCTCGACGAGTGCAATGGCACCACGGTCGACGGTGTCTACGTCTACCTGATCACCGACGGCTACCCGTTCGTGTCGCGTTGTCTCATGGGTGAGTTCGCCGAGTAGCGACCAGCCGGGCCTTCACCCGCCGCACGGGCACGTCATCGATGCCCCCCACCCAACAACCGGTGTTCTGGTGAGGATTCTTCACCGCATGGGTCGAGATCCCGCACCAGATTCGGTGACAAGATCGGACATGGCCCGTCGCACGACCGCAGTCATCGCCCTCTCTGTCGGCCTCGTCGGCAGCGGATGCAGCAACGACCAGCAGACCGTCAACTCGGTCGCAACGACGGTGGGCGGGGTCATCCCCACGTCGACGATCGACACGACCTCGACGACTGTGTTGCTCGAGCCCACCACCACGACGCCGGAGCCCACTCCGGTGTTCTCCTTCCCGACACCGGACGACGTGTACGAATGGTTCGTCGTGAACGACACCGTCATGGGCGGAGTGTCGACTGGCCAATTGGTGTGGGAAGACGACGCACTGGTGTTCACGGGCGACTTGTCCCTCGACAACAACGGCGGCTTCGCGTCGGTTCGCAGTCCGCTTCTCGACCCTGCTGCAGTGGCCGTATGGGCCGATCGAGACGGAATGCGTGTCGAGGTGGGTGGCGACGGTCGCGCGTGGACGGTCGAAGTGCGGATGGACCTCGACGACAACGGCGGGTGGATATCGGAGATCTCGACATCGACCGACGATTTCGTCGTCGTCGACGTTCCGTGGGCGTCGTTCGAACCGGTGACACGCTTCCTCGACCCGCGCGAGACAACCGAGCCGCTCGACCCGGCGCGCATCGTGAGCGTCGCCTTCTACCTCGTGGACGGAATCGAAGCCCCGTTCCGTCTCGAACTCCGATCCATCACCTGACCCGGTGTTCTGGTGAGGAATTTTCACCGCATAGGTGAAGATCGCGCGCCAGAAAACGTGCGACGATGAGGTCATGAGCGGGGGAGGCGACGATCGGCGCATCGATCCGCATCTCGGTACGGCCGTGTGGGTGGTGGGGTCGCGCCAAGCGCGCCCCAATCTTCCGGACACTGGTTGCCCGTTCTGTCCCGGTGGGCTCGAGGCGCCGGACGCCTATGACGTGCGATGGTTCCCCAATCGTTGGCCGGCCATGCCCGACCGTCGTTGCGAGGTCGTGCTCTACACGCCGCTGCACGACGCCACGTTCCCGTCGCTCGGCGTCGCCGGGGCGCGGCGAGTCATCGATCTGTGGGCGGATCGAACCGCGGAACTGGGCGCACGTCCCGATGTCGACTTCGTGTTCTGCTTCGAGAATCGCGGACCCGAGGTGGGGGCCACCATCACTCATCCGCACGGTCAGATCTACGCCTACGAGCACGTTCCGTCCCGACAGCGGGCGTTGTTCGAGAGCCCGTGGTCGCCCGACACCGATCCGGGCGAACGCAGGGTTGCGGCGGCGGGTCGCGGTGACGATTCGTGGCAGGCGTACGTGCCGTGGGCGCCGGTGCATCCGGTGTCGTTGGTGCTCGCACCCACGCGTCGAATTCCCGACCTACCGAGCCTCGACGATGCCGGACGTGATTCGTTGGCACAGTTGCTCGTCGACGTGTTGACCCGCCTCGACCGCCTGTACGACACCCCACTGCCCTACATGATGTGGATCAGTCAGCGGCCGACCGACGGATCGGATTGGCCGGATGCATGGATGTTCGTCGAGATCGTGTCGCCGTGGCGCCGCCGAGGTGTACCGCGCTTCATCGCCGCGGCCGAGGTGGGCGGTGGTGAACTGTTCAACCCCGTCGTACCCGAAGAACTCGCGGCCACTCTGCGTCAACTCTCGTGAACTGAAACCGAGAGACTTCGAATCACCAGCGGTCGCGAACGTCTCGAGCGTGTTCACTCACCGATACGGATCGGAATGGCACTGAATTCACCCGGATCGTCCTCGAGTCCCACCCCTCCGCGCACGACGATGGCGATCACATCGCCTTCTTTCGTGTCCCTCAGGTCGAGAACGACTCGAAATGGTGTCGACTCCTCGAGCGATCCTCCTGAAGTGATCACCTCGTCGATCGAATCGGTCTCGTCACCGATGCGGTGAGCACCGACAACGACCAGCGATTCGAAACCTCGGGCACGGCCCGCCACCACCACGAGTCCCGGCGAAACGACACTTCCCGACGCAGGCTCGTCGATTTCCATCGCTTCGTTGATCGCTCCGATCACCGACCAGCGATCATCGGGTCCGATTTGCCGCAACAACAGCAGACTGCGTTCCACCGGAACGGCGTCACCAGGCGAGAACACGATCACTTCACCGCTGCGATTGTCGCCGGCCATGTACTCACCGAGGACGGGAGTCACGCCGATGAGTGCTCGGACAGCGGCGTCGGCAGCACTTTCGGGAGTGTCGGCTTCCGAATCGGAGGACGACCAGATCGCAAGCGGCACGGCATCGGAATCGGATGCCGTGGTTCGACAACCAACCGTGAGAAGTAGTAACGCGCCGACAGCAGCTTTCGATCGAATCGTGAGCATTCCCTGACGATGGCAAAGAATGACTTTTTGCGCCAGAAGGATTCGTCCCGAACAGCCACAATCGAGCGATGAACAAGAGACATCCCTCGTCGTTCGCGGCCGTGATCGGAGTCATGTGTCTGTTCGTGTCATGTGCGAGCGATGAGGCGATTCCTTCTGCTGAACGATTGTCGGATGCATTGATTACCGCCGACGACATCGACGGTGACTGGACGCTGTTCGCCGGACCGCAAGGTGGCGACGAACAAATCGATCCGTCGGGAATTCTCACCAACGAGCAACGTGAACTCGTTCCGTCTCTCGAAATGTGCGACGAGGCGAGCGATGAGGCGAAAAGGGCCACTGAACGACTTCGTCCTGTTGTCTTCCGACAGCTGAATCTCGCTGTCGACGACGGGATCGACCCACCTTTCGATCGAACGGGACACCTGATCTTCCTGCAGGAATTCCTCTACACGGGAGACAGGAAGGAGATGGAGGACACCTTCTCGTCGATTCGGCAAGGCCTGACTGATTGTCTCGGCGATCTGCCTGCTGGAGAAGAGGGCCCGGGTCGGGCCGAGGAGATGGACGTGCCCGAGGTGGGCGACGAGAGCTTCGGCGTGCTGACGACGATCGAGGAGGCGGGCGGATGGGCCGAGTGGCGGATCCAGAGTCTGATCGTGCGAGACGGTCCCGTGATCGTGAGCCTGGTGTTGGTCGACATCCGCGCCGACGTCGACCCATACTTCTCGACTGAGGACTTCGACGAAATCGCTCGTATCGCCGCAGCGAAGTTGTAGCGATGCCGATTCAGCCGGCGAATCGGCTGACAGCGATCAGCAGAGAACTCCACGCCATGCCGAAAGTGACCAGCCACTTGATCTGACGGTTGAGTCCGCTCAGCATCTCGGCCCGCAGTTCGAATCGCATGGCTTGCATTTCACTGCGTAATTCCGTGCCCATGGTTTGCATTTCTCTGCGCAGTTCTTTGCCCATGGTCTGCATCTCGCTGCGAAGGCGAGACGACGCCGCCTCGAGGTCAGTACGCACAGCGACTTCGGATGCGGTGACGGCGCTCTTGGTCGCAACTTCATTCCACGGTACGGGGGGTAGATGCTGCATCAGAGTGTTCGCCTCCTCTGTTCGGAGAACTTCGTCGAGTCGTCGATACAAGTCGAGTCGATCGCGGTCGTTGGCGGTCATTGCCGTCCTCCAAGATACTCATCACATGAGGGGAAGTCGACGGTGAGAGTGTGCCCAGAGACGATCACAAGCCGAGACGTTGAAACTGGTCGGCTGGCGCTTCCACGTCGTCGAAGGCCCCTCGAAACACCTCGATCAACCGTTCGTTCAGGTCCGTATCGGACAGGTCGTGATCTTCGCCTGGATCGTCGATCACGTCGAACACCAGGTCGCGAAGATCGCCGGTGTTCGTCTGCGCCCAGAAGGGAACGGCATCGCCTGGCCCGAAGGGTTGCCGGATGACCGGCACCGTCGACCCGGGCATGTGGTCGAGGACGGCGCGGTGGTCGGGTTTGGGCAGCCGCACGTTCGGCATGGCGTGGATCGGCATGGTCGACCAGCGATTCGACCACATCGACAGCGGTCGGTTGCCATGGCGCGGTGCACGCACGTACTTGAACGACTCGGTGATCATCTGCACCGTGCGCCCCCACACACCGGTGAGAACGTAGTCACGCACCGAAGCGGTACGGCCCTCCAGCAATGGCACCAGCGAACGTCCGTGAGTTCGGTGTTCGACCGTCACGCCGAACAGGTCGCACAAGGTGGCGAACACGTCGACCGTCGTGGTGAGAGCCGAATTGGTGCCGGGCGCGACACCCGGCCAGGCCACCATCAGCGGAATGTGACCCAACGGTTCGTACACCGGAACCCCGGGTTTGCCGAATACATCCTTCTCACCGAGGTAATGGCCGTGGTCGGTGCACACGATCACGGCCGTGTCGTCCCAGAATCCGCGTCGATCCAATGCGTCGAGCATTCGTCCGAACCAGTGGTCGATGAACGACAATTTCGCCCCGTAGTTGGCGCGAATGTGCCGGGCGGTTCGCGCATCGAGGCGGCCCGATGCCACGGCATCGGCCATGTACGGGGGCCATATCACCTTGGGTCCGTCCCAGTCGGGGTCGTAGCGCGACATCCATGGTTCGGGAACGTCGAAGGGTTCGTGCGGATCGAATTCGTCGACGAACAACATGAAACGGCGATCCGATGGCGCCTGTTCGTCGATCCACCGTGCTGCTTCGGTCATGGTGCGAGCACCCGGGAAGTCGGACTCGGTCTTGAACCAGGTGCGCGACGTGTCGTAGTGGCGAGCTACCCACGACTCGTTCGCCGGTACGGCCGGTGCACCCAACCACGACGGATCGGGAGCAGTCCGCCACGGGTCGTCCTCGTGACCGCGTACGTACTCCCAGGCCGTGAAGTCGGTGTGATAGTTCTCACCGCCGGTCTCGAACAGATGTGGGTGATCGGACACCAGCATGGTCGTCACACCGGCCTGCTGGAGAGAGCGAGTGATCGGATCCTCCCAGAGTTCGATCGACCCCCAAGGCCGCCACAGGAAATCCCACGAACCGCACAAGATGTCGTGACGCGCCGGCATGCACGGCAGGGAACCGGTGTAGTGACGATCGAAGCGAACCGAGCGGGCGGCGAAGCGATCGAGGTTCGGAGTCTCGAACTCGGTACTTCCGTACGCGCCGAGCATGTGTCGGTTCAGGCTGTCGAGCAACACGACGACCACATTGCGCGGCATCGCACTCGCCTCTCGCTCATCCCCCACGTGTGAAACGTTAGGTGATCTCCGAGCGACGGACGTCCCGCAGGAATCTGGTACGCGATCTTCACCTATGTGGTGAAAAATCCTCACCAGAACACCGGGTACAGTACGGGGTGTGTTGCTGGGGACATCACACACCCGATGGTGGTCGAGTCGACGGTGCGTGGCGATCGAACGTATCGGTTCCGAGATCGTCGTCCACGATCTCGGGGCAGCCTTCGGCCAGGACGTCTGGATCCGCTACCCGCTCCTCGCCGACGGCGGGCGACCCATGGGCGGCCACTCCGGACTCGAATCGATGGCCGATTCGATCGCCGACTCGGTGTCGAACGTGCTGGTCGCCAAAAAAGACGACAAGAAGTCCTGCGAGTTCGCCGACCGGATCCGTCAACTGGTCGGTTCGAGCGCGGAGGCTCGACTCACGCTGGCTGCCCACCGCTTGAGATCCCTCGACGTGGAGAAAGTGACCAGCAAGGAGACCTCGGAAGGTCGCTGGCTTCTCTCGAACAGCACCCCTCGATTGCGTCTCCACGTCACCGCAGCCCCCGACGACATCGCTGAGGTCGAAGCCCGCCTGTCGGCCGTGCTCGGTCGCTGACAGCGTTCACCCGGCGAATTTCTGACCGATTCGGGCGCCGACGGTCGTACCGTACGGACCCATGTCGCCCTCGGTACGGAACTGGCTGATCATCGGTGCCGTCGTCGTGCTGCTGCTCGCCGTCGGTCGATGGCGCGAAAAGCGGGCCACTTCTCCCAAGAAGATCGTCCCCGATCGATCCTCCGGCTTCGCCTCGGTCGCGGGTTGCGACGAGGCCGTCGCCGATCTCCGCGAGCTCGTCGACTTCCTGCGCGATCCGGTGAAGTTCGAACGTCTCGGCGCAACGCCTCCGAAAGGCGCACTCTTGGTCGGGCCACCCGGAACCGGCAAGACGTTGCTCGCTCGAGCCGTGGCCGCCGAAGCGTCGGTTCCGTTCATCGCCGCATCGGCCACCGACTTCGTCGAGATGTACGTCGGTGTCGGTGCGAAACGAGTGCGCGAGTTGTACGAGTCGGCTCGCGCGCACAAGGCCGCCATCGTCTTCATCGACGAGATCGACGCCATCGCGCGCGCCCGTTCGATGAACGATCGCGAGAACGGCACTCCTGGCGGTCCGATCGAACACGAGAACACCCTCATCTCGCTTCTCACCGAGCTCGACGGTTTCCACAAGTCGAACGTGATCACCATTGCGGCCACCAACCGCGCCGACGTTCTCGACAAGGCGATCCTTCGCCCGGGTCGACTCGAGCGCCGCATCGAAGTGCCGCTGCCCGATCGCCGAGGACGTTTCGCAATTCTGAACGTTCATTCGTCGTCGAAACCACTCGCGTCCGACGTCGATCTCGACGCCGTCGCGGCTCGCACCGCAGGGATGTCGGGGGCCGATCTGGCCCGCGTGTGCAACGAAGCCGCGCTGGAAGCGGTTCGTCTCGAGCGTTCCGACATCGATCAGCCATGTTTCGACGCTGCCGTCGAGTTCGTCGCTCTCGGTCGCCCTCGCCGTTCGATGACCATCAGTGAATCCGACCGCCGCATCACCGCGTGGCACGAGGCCGGCCACGCCATCTGCGGTTTCGTGCAAGAGGACGCGCCCGATCCGGTGGCCGTCACCGTCGTTCCCCGCGGACCGGCGGCTGGAGTCACCTGGTTCGAGAACGACGATCGCATCTTCGTCACCAAGGAAGCGGCCTTCGCGCAGTTAGTGGTCGCCCTCGGTGGTCGCGTCGCCGAGGAGATGCTGATGGGCGGCTCGTGCACACAAGGTGCGGCGTCCGATCTGGCGCACGCCACCGACCTCGCCACCAAGATGGCCACTATCTATGGCATGTCGGGCTCACTCGTGTCGCGCACGCCGTCGATGGTGTCGGGACCCGATGCGTGGACGCAGCAGTCGGTGGCCACGATCCTCGACGAAGCCCACGCGGCGGCTCGAACGATCCTCGCCGAGCACGTGGTGGCTCTCGAGAAGATGGCTGACGTGTTGATGACCGACGAGCGCATCGACGTCCAGCAGATCGAAGGCATCGTCGGTGGCCGTCCTCGTCGTCGTATCCCGCGGCGTGACCTGTCGGTGACGGTCACCGAGCCCATCGCCGTGCCGCGTCGTCAACCAGCCCGCCGTCTCCGGCCGAAGGTGCGCGCTCTCGCGGCGATGATGACGCGCCGCCGTCAGCGCGCCTGATCACTCCGGCGCGAGGCGATCGCGCGAGTCGAGAGCGGCCGCGCGGTAGATGCCGGTGGCCATGAACGACGTCTCGGCCCGCCGCCGGGCGTCGTACACCGCAGCCCGAATGGCGTGAATCGACAGATCGTCGGGGTCGGCCAGGTACGCCATCTCCACCAGGTGGCACGCCAGCCGCACGTCGCCGTCGGCCGTCAGGAACTCGGCGCGACGAGCGAGCACCGACGCACCGCCGGCCAGCGCCGCCATTTCTCGCGCCAACTCGGCATCGCGTGCGGGCTTCAAGTGCGACGGATTGCCGTCGTACCAGCCGCCGTACAGACGCCAGATGTTGCGCACCACGAACTCGGGTTCGTCGTAGGTGGGTTTCAGGTACGGAAGGTCGGCGAGATGGGCCGGCAGTCGAACCGTGTGGATGACGTCGTCGAGACGAGCGCCGGTGTTCATCAAAGCCAACGTCTGTTCGTGAAGCGACTCGAGTGCTTCGGCCGTGTTGTCCAGAACCGACACCACGCGGTCGGCTCCACCGATCGCCATTCCGTGCGCCGGAAGCAGCAACTCGGGCCGTAAAGCAGCCATCTCACGTAGGGCCACCGCCCACTCCCAGGCGAATCGCTGCACCTTCTGTGGGTTGCCGGCGTTCGGGAACTGCCAGATGAACAGGTCGCCCACGCATACGGCCCGATGTTCGGGCACCCAGGCCCACGTGTGATCGTCGGTTTCGCCCTTGGCGTGATGCAGCTCGAAGATCGTGCCACCCACGCTCAACGTCGTGTGATCGTCGTATGTCTGGTGCGGATGGACGAAGTCACTCGGGAAGAACGGCTCCGGCAGACGGAACTGCCTCTTGTTGATGTGGCCGTTGTAACCGTTCGTGAGGTCGTAGCGAGCGAAGCGATCCGGAATCGCCTCGTGTCCGACGAAGGTGATCGAACGATGTCCGCGTTCGGTGGCGTCGTCGACGAACGCGCGTGCTCCGGTCACGTGATCGATGTGGCCGTGGGTGTACACAGCGGTGTCGATTTCGTCGTTCGACCACGAACGAATCGCCGACACCACGGCTGGAGCCGACATCTGGTGCGACACGTCGAACAGGACCAGGCCGTCGTCGGTCGAGAACGAGACGACGTTACTGAAGGCCTGAACCAGCGAAATCCCGTCACCCACTTCCTCGGCCGCGGCCGGAGGGCCGTTCAGAAATCCGACGTCGAGATCGGTGTCGACTCCGTCGATGATGCGAGCCGCCTTGTCCAACATGCCGGGCATGCGGACATTGTGTCAGGTTCGGTCGACCGAGGTCCTCGAGAGGTCGCCCGACGAACCCGGACAGGGGATGCTCCACTTCAATCGGCTACCGGGCCGGTCGGGGCGTGGGGACAATTCGAGAAAGCCACCGTGGCGCGCCGCTCGCTCGGCCAGGTTCGCCAGCCCGTACCCGTCCGGGCGCGAATCCTTCGGTCCGACTCCGTCGTCGAGAACGCGAATGGTGAACAGTCCGTCCCGACATTCGACGTGCACGAACGAACGAGACGCCTCGGCGTGCTGGGCCACGTTGGCCAGAGACTCGCGAACCACGGCTGACACGTCGTACTTCAGGTCGTCGGGGAGTTCACAACGATTGCTGAACGAATAGGCCGGGCGATGACCGAGCAACGGTGTCATCGAGTCGATCACGTCGAGAATCACGTCTTCGGCGCGTCCGCTCACCCGTTCAGGCGTGGTCGGGTTCATGAGCGTGTCGACGATGGAACGAAGCTCGTCGATCGCCTCGTCGACATTGCGAATGATGAGTTCGGCATGCACGCGGTTCGAAGCCGACACATCGCTGGTGTTCAAGGTGTGTCGGACCCCGATGCCCACGGCGAGGAGTCGCTGGATCACCGAGTCGTGCATGTCGCGAGCCAGCGTCTGCTTGATGTCGACCGTCTCCTGCAAGCGCCACGCCTCCAGAAGTTCGAGATCGGACTCCAGGAGTCGGTTCTCGATCGACTTCAGTTCGGTGACGTCCTGGGCGACTTCGGCGACGAGGTTGCGGTAGCGAAACCAACGTACCGACAGCACCGCGGTGGACTTGTGCCAGTTGTAGAGCCGTGCTTCGCCGTCGGGGAAGTCGAAGTCGAACTCTTGGTTGACCTCCTCACCTCTCCAGGCTCGGATCGCAAGATCGAGGGCGACGCTCGGTTGGAGATACGTGGCCATCATCGACTGCCCGCGAACGGGTCCATCGCGGCGGACCCGCGCATAGATCTCGTTCCACCAGACCAGTTGGAAATCGGTGATCGAACCGTCGTCGGCGAAGACGGGCGTGTGAACTCCGACGAAGAGCGGCGCCGATGCGAGCAGTTCGGAGAAGTCGTTCAGCGTGAGTTCGGGTGGGGATCCCCTCGTCGGGTCGGTCATCAGTCCTCTCCGCCGTTCGTCTGAGTGACGAGCACGGCGAGTTGTGTGCGGTTGCTCAGTTGGAACGTGTGCAACAGACGAGACACGCGATTGCGGATCGTCTGCAGACTGAGGTGCATCTCGGCCGCGATCAGTCGATCGGGGAGGCCTTGGGCGATGAGGTCGATCAGCCATTGGTCGGACGTACTCAGAGCGTCGAAGCTCCGGGTTCGCCGACTGGCGACGCGTTCTTTCGCCAGTTCCACCCATTCGTCGCGAATCAATCGATATCCACGTGCGACGTCACGAATGAGAGAGACGAGGTGGTCGCACGACGTGCTCTTCACGGTGAAGGCGGCCGCTCCGTTCTCGTGTGCCCTGATCAAGGCGTCGTCGGAGTCGAAGGCGGTGAGAACGATCGTTCGGCAGTCGGGGTGATTCTCCTCGATCCACGAGACCAGGGCCAGACCGTCCTCATCGTGCAGGCGTACGTCGACCACGGCCACGTCAGGTTGGTTCGCGAACTTGTCTATCGCTTCGGAAATTCCGGTGGCCGTCGCACAGACCTCCAAGTCGACTTCGGCATTCAGCGTGAACGCCAACGATTGCGCGAAGATCTCGTGGTCGTCGCAGACCAAGATGCGAATGGGCCGAGTCGTCGTCTCCATGAATCGTCACCCCCCGATGATCGAACTGGATCTCCGTCCGCAAACTACTTTCCTCGACGAGCCGGTGGGAAGGTGTGCGAACCTCAGAAAACGGTGTAACCGCCGTCGACCACCACTTCTTGGCCGGTGTGGTACGTGAGAGTGGGGTCGGCCAGGAAGGCGCCGAACTCGCGGAATTCCGACCACTCGGCCCAACGTCGTACGGGGGTCCGCTTGATGGTGGTCTCGCGGAACACATCGTGGGCGTAGGCCGGACCGGCCATTTCGGTGATGGTCCACCCTGGTATCAACGAGTTCACCCGGATCTTGTGACGCGCGAGACCCACAGCGAGTGCGCGCATCAATCCGTTGAGAGCCGTCTTGGAGGTTCCGTAAGCCTCGTTGCCGGCCGCGCCGTGGATGGCCGACGTCGACGACACCAGGACCAGACTTCCCCCGTGGCCCTGCGCCACGAGGTGTCGAGCCGCTTCACGGACGGTGAGGAACACTCCGTCGAGGTTGATCCTCATCACAGCGCGCCATTGGTCGAGGGTCAGGTCGAGAAACGGCACGCCGTTGCCGGGTCGGCCGGCGTTGGCGAAGCAACCGTCGAGGCGACCGAAGTCCGCCACCGTGCGGTTCATGCTGTCGACGACCTGCTGCTCCTCACCGACGTCGCACACGTATCCCCGGGCTTCTACGCCGAGGGCGCGAAGGCGGTCGACCGCCTCGTCGTTCTTGTCGGCTCGCCGACCCCACACGGCGATCGATCCACCCGCGGCCGCGATTCCTTCGGCCATGCCGAGTCCGATGCCGGAGTTGCCGCCGGTGACGACGAAGACCTGGCCGGTGAGATCGGTGCGGCCGGGCTGATCGGGAGATCGAGTCATGGCGTCACGTTAGGAGAGTCGGTGCCACGCAACTAACGTCCGAGACGGATCTCGGTGAAATGAGGAGGGGACATGACGACTCATGTCGACGTGGTGATCGTGGGGGCCGGCATCTCCGGCATCGGTTCGGCCTACCACTTGCAGACGATGTGCCCCGACCGCACGTACACGATTCTCGAGGGCCGTCCCGACATCGGCGGCACCTGGGATCTGTTCCGCTACCCGGGCATCCGCTCCGACAGTGACATGCACACCTTGGGCTTCAGCTTCAAACCCTGGACCGAGGCCAAGGCCATCGCCGACGGACCGTCGATCATGAAGTACCTCCGTGAAACTGTCCGTGAGTACGGGATCGATCGCCACATCCGCTACAACACCTTGGTGAAGAAGGCCGAATGGTCGACCGAGACGGCCACCTGGACCATCACGACCCAGCGGGCCGACACCGGTGAGCGCGAGACGTTCACATGCAACTTCATCCACATGTGCGCGGGCTATTACTCCTACAAAGAGGGCTTCACTCCGCACTTCGTCGGACGCGAGCGCTTCCAGGGCACCATCGTGCATCCTCAGGATTGGCCCGAAGATCTCGATTACGCCGGCAAGAAAGTGGTCGTGATCGGCTCGGGTGCCACGGCCATGACCATCGTGCCGGCGATGGCCGACAAGGCCGAACACATCACGATGCTCCAGCGTTCGCCCACCTACGTGGTGTCGCGTCCCGACCACGACCCGATCAACGACGCATTGCGCAAGTTCCTGCCGGAGCGAGTGGCGTACGCCATCGTGCGCAAGAAGAACACGATGCTCGGGAGCTTCTTCTACAACCGCACCCGCACTCAGCCCGAGAAGATCAAGGCCAAGATTCTCGGTGGCATTCGCAAGGGACTCGGTCCCGACTTCGACGTCGACACGCACTTCACACCTTCCTACAACCCGTGGGATCAGCGGCTGTGCCTGATACCGAACGGTGATCTCTTCGCCGCCATCAACTCCGGTCGGGCGAGCGTGGTCACCGACCACATCGACACCTTCACCGAGACGGGAATCCGCTTGAAGTCCGGACGGGAAATCGAGGCCGACATCATCGTCACCGCCACCGGACTCAATCTCGTCACCCTCGGTGAGGTCGACATCGAAGTCGACGGTCACTCGGTCGACTTCGCCCAGACCTGGACGTATCGCGGCATGGCGTACTCCGACGTTCCGAATCTCGTCTCCACGTTCGGCTACATCAATGCCTCGTGGACCCTTCGTGCCGACCTCGTGAGCACGTACGTGTGCAAGTTGCTGAATCACATGAAGGCCACCAACACCGTTCAGGCGACGCCGAGACTTCGACCCGAGGACCGCCACATGACGGCTCGACGTTGGATCGAGGACTTCTCGGCCGGCTACATGGAACGAGTCATGGATCGGATGCCGAAACAAGGTGACCGCGAACCGTGGACGAACCCTCAGCGCTACGAACTCGAGAAGAAGACCATCGGCAAGAAGCCGGTCGACGACGGAGTCATGACCTTCACCCAGGCACCGGCTCGTCTCACCGTGTCGGCCGGCGAATAGCGGACGAGCGACGGTTCAGTCGGCGAGTACCAGACCGCGATTCACCAGACGCTGGATCTTGGTCTCGACCAACTCGCGCAAGAGATCGGCGTCGGTGACCGTCTCACCGTCCACCTCGACCTCCACGGTTCCGTCGGACAGAGCGGCCAATCCGATGTCGACGACGTCGACCACCGACCTCGATCCGTCCATGGCCACGATCAGCACTCGATCGAGGTCGTCGATCTCCAACTCTTCGTGACGAAGGTTGGTGACCGACATCCGCAGTTGGGAGGCCTGCCATCTCGCACAACGCGACGTCGTGGGACGGTCGGGGATCTCGTAGGCCGTGGGGCGGGGCCAACGACTGAGTTGCACCCCACCCTCGAGGAACGTGGTGAGGGCCCACTCGTGCACGCGACGTCTCACGTCTGACGCGTCGACTTGAGAAGCCACGACCGACACCAGATCGTCGACCGGCAGGCCGCGACGCGGTGAATTGGCGAGTGTCCACATGGCGACGATCGGCACCGGATCACCCGACGTCACCACGAATCGACCGTCGTCGTCGAGGGAGACTTCGAGTCCGTCGGCGGCATCGACGTCGAGTTCGATCTCGGATTCGCCGAGTTCGTTCGTGCGCAGTCGCTCCAAGGAGACGAAGCAACCCGACAGAGCATCGACGTCGAACTCGGGTACCAGTCGATCGATGTTCTCGGCTCGAGTGAGGAGCGAGCGGCGGAAGTGGCGAAGGGTGAGGTGGTCGAGCATCTGCTGGGCCTCGACGTGTGCGTCGTAGTTCGAGCCGGTCGACACGATGCGATCGGTGATCGCGCGCGAACCCTCGTCACCGACCTGTCTGGTGAGCCCCGCCGACACCTCGGCGTCACCCACGTGGACGAGGCCGAACGAACGAGCACGAGCGACGAAGTCCGAGAAATAGAAGGGTGTGTTCTCCTCGACCAGATGCTCGAAGAAGAGGTAGCGATCGGAGTAGTGCCGCAACATGTTGATCTCGCTCTGCAGCCACGACTGCAACGGCAAAGTGTGGGGGACGAAGCGCTCGAGGAGGTCGAGGAAGGTGCGTGCCGATCGGGCACGTTCGGGAGCGTCGCCGTCGGGGACGACGCGAGCGAACATCGAGCGCAGCATCCCGCGAGCGTGCCAGCCGGGATAGGTGTTGTAGCTCACGTACGCGAGACCGTTCGGAGACAGCCGGTCGCGACAGGCACGCAGGATCGCGTCCCGGGCATCGTCGGGTACCCACGAATACACACCGTGGCAGACGATGTAGTCGAACACTCCGAGATCGTCCGGAAGTTCACGAACGTCGACGGCCTGGAACTCGACGTTCGAGACGCCGACACCGAGCGCGTCGGCACGAGCGTCGGCGATCTGACTTTCGGCGAGATCGATGCCCACGAACGAGGCCTCGGGCAGGAGTTCGGCGAGGGGAATCAGGTGTCCACCACGAGCGCAGCCGATCTCGAGAACGCGACTGGTGCGCACGTCGGGCGGACGCAGGCCGGCCAAGGTTCCGAGCGTGGCCATCCAGTCGGGATGCGACATGCGGAACGGCAGGTTCTCGTACTGGAACGAGTCGTAGGCCGCGGCGGTCCGATCCACCCCGCCATCTTGTCGGACGATCAGTCGGACGACACCTTCACCAAGAGCTTCCCGACGTGCCCTCCGCTCATCAAGATGTCGAGGGCGGCCGGGAAACGCTCGACTCCTCGCTCGACGTGCTCGGGCAGCACCAGCGAGCCGTCGACGAACCAGTCGGCGAGACGGGACTCGCCTTCTTCGTAGGCGTCGGCGAAGTGGAACACGGCGAAGCCCTCCATGACGGCGTGGCGTTCGGCCAACTTCAGGTAGTTGCGCGGCCCGCGCACGTTGGCCATGTCGTCGTACTGCGAGATCGCGCCGCAGATCACCACGCGCGTGCCCTCTTTGATGTTGAGGAGAACCGCATCGAGAACGTCACCGCCGACGTTGTCGAAGAACACGTCGATTCCTTGCGGCGCCAACTCGCGCAGTCGCGCTTCGACGTCGTCGTTGCGATAGTCGATCGCCGCGTCGTAGCCGAGTTCTTTCACGAGAAGATCGCACTTTGCCGGGCCACCCGCGATACCGATCACGCGATCGGCACCGAGGAGGCGAGCGATCTGTCCCGCCATCGAGCCGACGGCTCCGGCGGCGGCCGAGACCACGACCACGTCACCGGACTTCACCTTCCCCACCCGTGTCATGCCCACGTAGGCGGTGAGTCCGGTCGTGAGGCCGAGCGCTCCCAACCAGGCAGTCGCCGGAACGCGCGACACGTCGAGTTTGCGCAGCATCGCACCGGGCATGGTGGCAAAGGTCTGCGAACAGAGAGGGCCGAACACGTGGTCGCCCGGCGTGAGTCCGGCGAAACGCGACTCGACGACACGTCCGACGCCGAGAGCCGGGATCACGCCGCCGATCCGTGCACCTTGATGGAAACTCTCTTCCTCGAGCGTGGTTCGGATGAAGGCGTCGATGCCGAGATGATCGATCTCGACGCACACCTGTCCGTCCGAGAGTTCGGGGACGGGAAGGGTGACGAATTCGAAGTCGTCGGCGACCGGTCGACCGGTCGGTCGGCGACGAAGGACGATCTGCGGGTTGGTGCGCATCGTCAGAGACCTCCGTCGATTCCGATGATCTGGCCGGTGACCCAGCTCGACGCCGGTGACACGAGATACAACGCGGCCAGTCCGAGATCGTCGGGAGTTCCGAGACGAGCCATCGGCAGGCGGAGAACCTTCTCCAACTTCGGCAGATCGTCGTCGGACAATCGCATGGCCTTCATCATGATTTCGGTGGGAACGGCACCCGGCATGATGCAGTTGACACGGATGCGAGGTCCGAGTTCCTTCGCGTACGTCGTGGTGAGGGAGTTCACGGCCGCCTTGGCAGCTGCGTAGTGCCCGCTTCCCATCACTGTTTGCACCGCGGCCTTCGACGAGATGTTGACGATGCGTCCGCCGTCGCGCATGCGCTCGGCGGCGACGTTGGTGCACACCCAGATCGACGTGAGATTGAGACGCATGGTGGCGTCCCACTCCTCGCGTGGAAGTTTCACCAACGGCGTCTGGATCGGCGATCCGCCGGCGTTGTTGATCAAGATGTCGAGCGAACCGAACTCGGTGACGGCGCGATCGACGAGCGCGCGCACGGCGTCGTCGTCGGTCACGTCGGTGGGCACGGCGATGGCTCGTCCACCGGCCTCACGAATCTCGCGGGCCACGCGTTCCACCTCCTCGGCTCGACGGGCGGCACACACCACGGCCGCTCCGGCCTTGGCCAACGTGGTGGCGATCCCTTCGCCGATGCCGCGTCCGGCCCCGGTCACGATCGCGACGTCGTTCGACAGATCGAACATGGCTGACACCGATGAGTCCATGACACCCCTTCCCCCGTGGTCCACCTGAAGTTACTATGGGTAATTAACGAGCTGAACCACCGGTCGGATGGAGGCGAGATGAAGCAGACTGACGCCGTGACCTCCATCGCCCGTCGGCCCGGTCGCCCACCGGGCGGCCACCTCGCCATCGATGCCGAGGCGATTCTCGATGCCGCCGAACGGGTCATCGAGCATGACGGCCCGGGCGCGTCCATCGAAGCGGTCGCCGTCGAGGCCGGGATCACCAAGCCGATCGTGTACGCCCGGGTCGGATCACGGGCCGAATTGGCCAATGCCCTCGCCGATCGCCTGGCGGCCCGCATGGTCGATGCAGCACGACGGGCCTTGGCGGGGCAGGCCTTCTCTCGGGCCAGCCTGACCGAGTTCATCGCCGCCAACCTGCGGGTGGTTCTCACCCATCGCAACCTCTTCTTGTACGTCACGGGCGGCTCCACCGAGCAGACCGCACTCGGACGCCTGGGCCTGGCCGAACGTTCGACCACACCTCTCGCCGCCGGGCTCGAGCAGTGGCGTCGAGCGGCCGGCCTCGACTCGACGGTCGCCGAGTCCTGGGCCTTCGGCATCGTCGGCATGCTGCAAATGGCCTCGCTCTGGGTCATCGACGAGTCGTCACCCGATCCGGACCGAGTCGCCGACCACCTGGCCGATCTGTTGTGGTGGGGGATGGCCGGCGAGCCGGGTCGGACGACCTGATGAGGTCGATCCCGGAGTTAATTACGGCCCGTAGATTTCGGTCCGCTCAGCGTGTTACTGTCGTCACAAGGGGGGAGGTGTCATGTCGCAGCATGACAACTACGAGGACCTGACCGAGTGCGCACTCAGTCCGGAACTCGAGAAGAAGTTGGTCGACTCGCTCGGCGAGTGCGTGTTCATGTGGGCCAACAGCAAAGGCGAACCGTTCGGTGTCGTGATGTCGTATCTGCCCAAGGACGGCAAGATCTGGCTCACGGCCGCTGAGACTCGCAAGCGCATTCCGGCACTGCGTCGCAATCCACGCGCTGCGATCTGCATCAACAGCACCGGCTCGCGTCTCGGTGGTGGCAAGACCGTCACCTACAAGGGCAACTGCTACATCCACGACGATCGCGCGACCAAGGACTGGTTCTACCCCGAGTTCGCACACCGTCTACGCGCCGACAACCCGGCCGCGGCGGAGGCGTTCCGCAAGTTCCTCGATTCACCCGGACGCGTGATCATGGAATTCGTTCCCGACTACACCCTCAGTTTCGACGCCGCGCTCATGTGGGCGCGCTCACCCGAAGTCATTCAGTAACCGTCACTCAATCGCATCAGGAGATCGTCATGTCGATGACCGAAGAAGTCCCCGCCCACTTGCAGGGCAATGGTCGACCCGTCTTCGAGGAGCGCACGCTCACCGAGCTCAAGGTCACCGGAACGATTCCCGCCGAACTCGACGGCCGATACTTGCGCAACGGCGCCAACCCGATCACCGGGATGAGCGATCATCCCTTCTTCGGTGACGGCATGATCCACGGCGTTCGTCTGCGTGACGGCCGGGCTCAGTGGTATCGCAACCGCTACGTGCAGACCCCGTTCATCAAGGACCCGTCGATCGACATCCTCGACCCGAGCGTCACCCTCGACATGACTTGTTCGAAGGCCAACACGCACGTCGTCGGTCACGCCGGCAAGATCCTCGCGCTCGAAGAAGGTCACTTCCCCTACGTGCTCGACGGCGACTTGAACACCGTCGGTGCCACCGACTTCGGCGGAGTACTCAAGGGCACGTTCACCGCCCACCCGAAGATCTGCCCGACGACTGGCGAACTTCTCGCGTTCGGCTACGCGCCGCTCGAGCCCTACCTCACGTATCTGCGCGTCTCGGCCGACGGTCGTCTCGTGCAAGTCGAACCGATCACGGTGACGGGCCCGACGATGATGCACGACTTCAACATCACCGAGAACTACGTGATCTTCATGGACCTGCCGGCGGTGTTCAATCTCGATCTGGCTCTCGAAGGCAAGATGCCGATCCACTGGAGCGACACCTATCCGGCGCGACTCGGTGTGATGCCACGCAACGGCAACGACTCCCAGGTGAAGTGGTACGACGTGAACCCGTGTTACGTCTTCCATCCGATGAACAGCTACGAGGACGGCGACAAGATCGTGCTCGACGTGGCCCGCTTCGAGCACATCTGGAAAGACGACGCGATGGACTTCCCGCCCCCGCTTCTGTGGCGCTGGGTGATCGACACGCGCACCGGGAAGGTGTCCGAGGAGCAGATCGACGATCGATCCGGAGAGTTCCCGCGAGTCAACGACGCGGTCATCGGCAAGAAGCATCGCTTCGGCTACGAGATGTCGATGGGCAATGCCGGTTTCGGCGAAGTCGACGCCGGAGCCATCTTGAAGTACGACCGCCAGAGTGGTGCGCGGACGTCCATCGAACTGGGCAAGGGACGGGTCTCGGGGGAGGCTGTGTTCGTTGCATCGGCATCGGCGAAGTCGGAGGACGACGGTTATCTCATGACCTACGTCTACGACGCGGCGGCCGACACCAGTGAATTCGTGATCTTCGACGCGCTCACCATGGCCGCCGATCCGATCGCGTCCGTCCAACTGCCGCGGGTGCCGTTCGGCTTCCATGGCAGTTGGGTACCGGCCTCCGTGGCCGATTGACAACGGCCGCATCAGCGGCTCACAACTGAGGGGGGAACATGAAGAGAGCCACGACTGTGGGCTCGCGTGGGTCGCGACTGGTTGCCGCGCTCATGGCGGGTGGTCTGATCATCGCCGCCTGTGGTGGCGACGACGGCGGCACGAGTGACGGACCAGCCGAGACGGTGGCACCGGAAGCGTCCGAAGCGCCGTCCGACACGAGCACAGGCGACACTGCCGCTCCGGCCGACACTGCGGCGCCCGCCGACGAAGCAGGTCCGCCCACCGGTCCCGAGATGGTGGTGGGCATGGTCAACACCGAGGGCGGAGCAGGACTCGACTTCCCCGACATGCGTCGCTTCATCGAAGCGGCGATCGAGTACACCAACCAGCACGGTGGACTCGGCAACCGTCCGATCAAACTCGAGACCTGCATCGCCAACGGATCGCCCGAGACCTCCCAGGCCTGCGCGCAAGAACTCGTGGGCAAGAACGTCGAACTGGTCCTGCTCGGCCTCGACTTGTTCCCCGACTACAAGACGTACGAAGCGGCGAGCATCCCGATCATCGGCGTGCTCCCGATTCTCCCGATCGACTACACGGCCAACGCGCTCTTCCTGACCGGTGGTAACGCCACCTCACAGGCCGCCATCGCCGCGGTGGCCAAGGAGTACTACAGCGCGTCGACGGTGGCGATCATCCACGCCGACAATGCCGGCGCCAACTCGACGGCGGCCTCGTTGCAGGCGGCTCTCGACAAGGCCGGGATCACATGGAAGGCCGTCAAGGGCGGCGACAACGAGACCGACGCGGGTTATCAGGGTCTGGTTCGCGAGGCGGCGAGTGATGATCCCGACGTGATCGTGTCGCTCTACGCCGACGCCGGTTGCATCGGTGTCATGCGCGGCCGCGCGTCGCTCGGCATCACCACGCCGGTCATTACCACCAACATCTGCGCCGACAAGGACGTCATCGACGTGGTCGGTGACGACGCCACGGGCTGGATGTTCGCCGGTCTGCCGGAAGAGACCGAGACGCCCGAGCGCGCCCTGCTGCGCAAACTGTTGGCCCCGGTCATGGGAATCGCCGAAGACGAAGTGACGGCGGCCGGCCTCGGCCTCGGTGGCCTCGGCTACAGCCTCTACATGTCGCTCGTCGACTACGGCAACCAGATGGTCGAGCAGGGGATCGAACTCACCGGAGCGTCGTTGTACGACTTCGTGAAGAACGGAGAGGGTCTCTACTTCTTCGGTGGTGTGACCCCACTCGGTTGCGGAGCGTCGGCGGCCTATCCGGCGGTGTGCTCGTTCGTCTTCCCCTTCGCCGAGTACAAGGGCGATGGAGTGGTCGGACCGGTGGAAGATCTGGGTCTGGTCGACAGCCTCCCGTATCTCCCGTGACGTGACGGACTCGATGTGACGAGCGAAGTCGGGCAGCAGATGGCAGGAGTGAGCGGTCGATGACCGACTACCTCTTCTATCTGCTGCTCGGCAGCGCCGCCGGTGGCATCATCGCCGCACTCGGTCTGGGCATGGTCCTCACCTACCAGGCATCGGGCGTCGTGAACTTCGCGGCAGGTGCCATGGCCATGTGGTCCACGTACGTGTATGCCGAATTGCGCAACGGCGCGTATCCGTTCCCGATTCCGGGTCTGCCCGATCGCTATCACTTCGCCGACGACGTCGGATACCGGTGGGCGCTGATCCTCGCGCTGCTCACGTCGGCATTGTTGGGATTGCTCGTCTACCTCTTCATCTTCAAACCATTACGACAGGCACCCGCGCTCGCCAAGGTCGTGGCGAGCGTCGGCCTCATCATCGTGTTCATCACCTTGGTGACGCGGCGTTTCGAGGATCAATCGGCCATGCGAGTTCCGAACATCCTCCCGCGCGAGCCGGTGACCATCACCGGTGACCTCACGGTGCCACGTGACGGATTGTGGCTCCTGTTCATCGTCGTAGTCGTCGCCGGCTTGCTGTGGCTGGGCAGTCGCTTCCTCCGCGTCGGTCTGGCCATCCGAGCGTCGGCCGAGAACGAGAAGGGCGCCGTTCTTCTCGGTTACTCCCCCGATCGCCTGGCGGCTCTCGGTTGGGTGATGTCCTCGGTGATCACGTCGTTCCTCGCCATCCTCGCCGCTCCGCAACTCCAGCTCAATCCGACCATCTACACCTTCGGTTTCCTCGTCCCGGCCCTCGGTGCGGCGTTGATCGGCAAGTTCCAGAACTTCGGCCCGACGCTCGTGACCGGAGTGCTGATCGGCATGGGGCAGTCACTGTGCACGAAGTTGCAGAACGACATCTCGTGGTTCCCCGAGTACGGAGCACGCGAAGGCATCCCGTTCGTGATCATCATCCTGACGATGATCTTCCTGGGCGAGCGCTTGCCCGACCGCGGCGCGGTCAAGATGTGGAAGCTGCCGACCGTTCCTCCGGCGCGGGTGACGCCCGTGTCGTTCCTCACGCCCACCGTTCTGGCGATCGTCGGCGTGCTGGTGCTCAGCCCACTTTGGCGAGCGGCGATCATGACGACGGTCATCGCCGCCGTACTCGCGTTGTCGCTCGTCGTGCTCACAGGTTTCGGTGGTCAGACCTCGTTGTCGCAGATGGCCTTCGCTGGCATCGCCGGCTTCGCGCTCTCCAAGCTTGCGATGAGATTCGACATCCCGTTCCCCATCGCACCTCTCCTGGCGGCCATTGCCGCCATGATCTTCGGTCTGATCGTGGGTCTGCCCGCGCTGCGCGTACGCGGAACCAATCTGGCCATCGTCACCCTCGCCGGTGGAGTGACGATCGCTGAGTTCGTCTTCAAGAATCCGTGGGTGATCGGTGACATCTCGAGTGGTGGGGCCAAGGTTCCGAATCCATCACTGGCGGGGTGGGACTTCGGCCTCGTGTACGGCGACAAGGTGTCACGTCCGATCTTCGGCGTGTTCCTCATCATCGTGCTCGCCTTGCTCGGCTTGCTCGTCGCCAACATTCGCCGATCGGGGTCCGGTCGAGTGATGCTGGCGGTACGCGGCAACGAGCGGGCCGCCGCTGCGATCGGGATCGACGTGACTCGCGTGAAGATGACGATGTTCGCCGCCTCGTCGTTCATCGCCGGGGTGGGGGGCACGCTGATCGCCTACCGCTTCGGCTCGGTGTCCGATCTGTCGTACGGCGTGGTCGCCTCGCTCACTGCTCTGGCCGTCGCCTATCTGGGTGGCATCACGAGTGTGAGTGGTGCGGTGACGGCCGGTATCACCGCTCAGGCGGGCATCGCCTTCTACGCCATGGGGCGACTGTTCGATGGCATGGGAAGTTGGGAAGCACTGATCGGTGGTGTGCTCCTCATCGTGACGGCCATCATGAACCCGGAAGGCATCGCCGGAGGCATCCGTCTACAGGTCGCGGCTGCGCGGGCCAAGAAGGAACAGCAAGCGCTGGCGTCGACTGCGGCTCACTGACCTGCGGCGCGCTGTCGCCATTCCTCGTCGGTCCACAACGCACGAATTTCGGTCGTGATGAAGTCACTCGTCCAGCGGACCATGTCGGCCCACGGGAATTCGGCACTCGCCATCTCGGTGAAGGCCATACCGGCGAGGATCAACTCGGCGTCCTCGATGTGCAACTCGAATTCCTTGGGCGGATGGTGACGATCGCTCGCCGAATGAGGATCGGACTCGGTCATTCCCCACGACTCGTCGGGCCACAGGGTCTCGATGCGTTGCTCGAGCGACATGATCTCGTCGAGATTCCACGAACGTCGACCCCAGCCGGTGTCCTCGCCGCCGAACATCACGAGTTGGTCGCTCATGATGCCGAGAATGATCCGCAGTGCCGAGGCGGCGTCTCGCTCGAGTTGCATGACGCGCGACCTGCTCATCGCGCCGTCCTTGAGTCGAGGCAGACACGATCCTGAAAGTTCGACGGCCGATTCACCTGGTCAGTCTGTCAGAGGTCTCGATCGGATGGTCCAGTCGGCCCATTCACCTTGACGATTTTCGCGAGAAGTCTCCTTTCCCACCAACGCCGTTCCCACACGGACCCGAGGGAGAGGGACATGAGACGAGTACGCCGAACGACCCTGATCGCGACCACCGTGGCTCTCCTGTTCACCGCGTGCTCGACCGACGACAGGTCGTCGACGACGGGAACTCTGGCGCCGGCAGTCGAGGAAGCGGTGTGGCGACAGGTGCCGGCGGCACCGGATCTCTCGGGCGTCTCCACATCGGTTGCGGGAGTGGCCGTCACCGACGAGGTGCGAGCAGCTTTCGATTGGCTCGTGCTCGGTCGTGTTCACTGTGGTCGTCGACCACGGGACTGCATCGTCGACGCGCTGGCGGTACCTGGCTCGCCCGTTCACACGACGCTCGTCGAGACCTTCGCCGACCGGGTGAGACACGGGATCGTCGCCTCTGATCAGGGATCGCATCGACATCGCATCGCCGACGTGGTGATGCTCGCCGACGATCGTGCCGAGGTGAGGTCGTGCCACACCGACGACATCGTTCTGATGATCAGCGGCTCGAACGGGCGCCCAGCGGCGATCTACGACGAATCGTTGGTGAGTCATTGGTCGACCTGGACGATGCGGCGCACCGACGAAGGATGGCGATGGACCGACGAAGTGGTCGATGCACGGATCTACGGGGAGGACCGATGCGAATGGTGAGATCGATCATGAGGAAGGCTTCGGTGGCGACCCTGATCGGGCTGGTTCTGGCGACAGCACAGTTGCCTGGAGCAGTCGACGCCGCCGATGGCACCGGTAGTGGTGGCGCATCCGACGGAGTGATCTGGGCCGGAGTTCAGACGGGTGCACCGCCGTCGGGAGGTTCGGGATCGGGTTCGGCCTGCACGTGGACCCTCGAAACGGGTTACGACTCCGGCCTCGGAGAGGGCGCGTCCGGACCGATCACGATGCGGATCGGAGAGATCGAGTACGTGTTGTACTCGCGCACGTGCGGAGGGTCGTCGTCGGTGGTGTGGATTCCGCAACTCGACGCCCGCCAACTCGCGCAGCAGGCGAAGATCCTGGTGCTCGGTCGATTGGGTGTGCCGGCCGTGCACTTCGCCCCGCCGATCGACGCCAACGTGGTCACCATCGGCACCTGGATCTGGGCCGATCGGTCGTGGTGGCGGGCCGTGTCGGCCACGGCGTGGCTGCCAACTCCTGATGGTGTCGTGTGGGCGCGCACGACGGCGGTTCCCACCACCTTGACCTTCATCACGGAGGACTCCTTGCGCGACGGCGAACCCCGACGGAGCGTGATGTGCAACGGTCCCGGTGACGAGTGGTCGTGGACGGCCGGTGACGAGATCACTTCGTCGTGCTCGTACACCTACCAACACGCCTCGACGTCACGACCCGGCGGTCGGTTCGATGCCGGCGTGGTAGTGGAATGGTCGATCTCCTGGGAGTCGAATGCCGGATCGGGTGGATCGTTGCCGTCTCACACCACGTCGACCCCCTACCGCATCACGGTGCAAGAACTTCATGCGTTGGTTCGCTGACCTGTTCACCGGCTCGGGCGCGTTGCGACCACACCACGCCGGCGATCACGAGAACCGCCCCGGTGACCTGGATCGGAACCAGACTCTCGCCCAGGAAGACCACGATCCAGACGAGGGTGATGGCCGGTTCGATCGACGCGAAGAGCGCAGCTGGGGCCGGACCAAGACGGGCCACCGCGAGCAAGAACGCGGTCGCGGCCACCACCGTGCTGATGACACCGAGGCCGATCATCGACCAGACGAACTTCGCACCCGACGGTGCTTGCACTCCGCCCGACAACGCAGCCAGTACCAAGGCGAACGACAACGATCCCGTCATACCCCAGGCGGCGGTGACGAATCCGTCGTTGCTGCGGGCCGGTGTCGAATCATCCGATGACGGTGTCGTCATGAGGCGTTCGGAGTAGAGGATGTAGCAGGCGTAGATGAACGCGTTCAGGATGGTGAGAACCATGCCAGCCACCGCGCGACCGTCACCGCCGAACTCGATCTCGGGAACCGTGAAGCCCACACCGACGAGCGTGAGCACGATGGCGACCCACAGGCGCTTCGACGTGGGTTTACCGAGTAACCATGCGCCGACGGCGACCATGGCCGGATAGGTGTAGCAGAGCACGATGTAGATGGCGCCGGTGAGT
The DNA here is from genome assembly GCA_039800005.1 of Actinomycetota bacterium. Lineage (GTDB taxonomy): Bacteria > Actinomycetota > Acidimicrobiia > Acidimicrobiales > Ilumatobacteraceae > Casp-actino8. The sequence goes on from JBDLRN010000024.1 coordinate 46,779, forward strand.
CGATCAAGTGCGGCGAAAGCGAACCAGGCCATGATGCCGAACGACACGCCGGCGAGATACGGGGGCAACCATCGAACATCGCGTGGTGACCCGCCTTTGCCGAGACGCCGACGAAGAGCGACGATCACCCAGGAGATGGGTGCGGCGATCAGGAAACGCCAGATGAGGACGTCACTGGCGGTCAGTTGCTCGAGAACGTTCTTGCCGAAGACCGTGAAGAGTGAATAGCCGCCCGCACTGGCGAGGATCCAGAGAACGCCGCGTTGCTTGGCCGACACGATGGACGACGCTACGCCACGGAAGGCTCGTTCAGGTGTTCATGAGGTCGCGCTCGACCACGATCTGCATCTCGTCCGACGCGAGTGGACGTCCGAGCAGCGGACCCTGGTGACGTGAGCAACCGTGGGTGCGCAACCTGTCGGAGTCGTCGATCGTGGACACACCGTCGGCACTCATGACGAGACCCAGTCGTCCGGTGAGGTCGGCCAAGGCGTGCAAGACGGCGTCGTCCACCGGTCGTCGCCCGTCGACCAGATTTCCGGACACTCGGATCTCGTCGACCGCCACCGCACCGATCGTCGACAGGTCGTCGACGTTCCGCAGACACAACCGGGCTCCACGACGGCGAAAGTCGTCGAGAACCCGGGTCGAGTTCTCGGGATCGACGGCGAGGGTCGCCGGAGTGACGTCGAGAGTGAGGTTCGACACGTCGACGTCCTGGAAGGCGGCGGCGATCTGACCGTCTCGCCAGGCCCGGGGTGTGCATCGTCGCGGCAATTCGATGCGGAACCGGAAGTCGGTGGGAAGACCGAACAACTCGAGCCGTCGCAACAGAGGTCGTGCTTCGCGGATCAGCGTGGCGGTCAGACGTTCGACGGTGTTGGCGTCGCGTGCAAGATCGAGAAGCTCCGATCCGTCGACGATCGAATCGTCGTCGCGTAGCCAGCGAGGCACGATCTCCACGCCGACGAGACGGTCGGTCGCGACGTCGTATTCGGGAACGAAGAAGGGGCGTACGTCTCCTCGGTCGAGGGCCCGACGCAGTTCGGATTCGTCGAAGGCGCGTCGTGTCTCGACACGTCGCATGTCGACGGTGTGGATCTCGATGCGATCACGGCCGTGCTCCTTCGCGCGGTGCAAGGCTTGGTTCGCGTGTTCGAGAACCTCGAGGGCGGATCGTTCGGTCCACGGTCCGATGGCCACACCGACGCTCGCGCTCACGCGAAGCAGGCGACCGTTGATCTCCACTGGTTCGACGACCGAGCGCGCCAGACGTTCGGCGACGCGTCGAAGGTCGACGGAGGGGGAGTCGTCGATGACGATCACGAATTCGTCTCCGCCCAGACGAGCGACGTCACCGAGATCGCCGACCACACGATCGAGCCGTCGAGCGACGACGGCGAGCAATGTGTCGCCAGCCGCGTGTCCGAGAGTGTCGTTGATCGTCTTGAAGCGATCGACGTCGAGATAGAGAACCGAGAAATCGTCGCGCCCGTCGTCGAGGCGCGCCGTGAGACGTTCGACGAGGCCGACACGATTGAGAAGCCCACTCAACGAGTCGTGACGAACCGAGTGCTCGAGTCGGTCGTGGTCGTGCCGCACCGAATCGATGACGCGAGCCGAGTCGCGGAGGCGACGTCGGAGGAACTCACAGGCGACGGCCAGGAGAGCCGAGAGGGCGACGAGTCCGATGACCACGTCCGGGTATCGGCCGCCCTCGGGCTGGACTTGAGGAGCGATCGGCGGGGTCGGAAGCGCCCCGACCCTGGTGGGGCCTCAGCGGGAGCGCAGACGGGGGATGAGCAGTGGGGTTCGCTCGCAGTACTCGGCCCAGCCCGGGCGTCGTTCCTGACTCCGCTTCTCGGCGAACGGGATGCTGGCGGTCAGGAACATGACGGTCATGGCCAGTGCCCCGACTCCAGTCCACCACGAACCCGGGTCGGCGGCCAGAGCGAAGATGAACAAGCCCCACCACCACAACATCTCGCCCAGGTAGTTGGGATGCCGACAGCGTGACCAGAGGCCGATGTCGAGAACGTCGCCGGGCTGCTTCGTCCGATTGAAACGCCGCAGATCGACATCGGCGAAGTGCTCGAGCGCCACTCCGATGGCGACCACCACGACCGCGACGACGTCGAGCACTCCGACGTCGCGCCCGGGAACGCTGGCTGCGGCGACCATCGGCAACGACCCGAGAGTGACCACGACGAGCGGGAACAGATGCACCGAGGTGAGGCTGACCAGCCATCGCGGCATCGGAGCATCGGCGTAGAGCTTCACGTAACGCCAGTCCTCGTGGTGCAGACCGGGCCAACCGATGGCCCAGTTGGCCGTGAGACGGAGCCCCCATGCGACCGCGCCGAGCACAACGAGCCATCGACGAACGTCGCTCGTGTCGTCGATCGTGAGCGCGAACCACACCGCCATGACCGGGGGCAGCACGCTCCACCAGGCGTCGAAGGTCGATCCGTTGACGGCGATCTGGCTGATGACGTAGAGGATCACCACCGACACCGCGAACCCGACGATCAGATCGGCGTACGGGTCGTCGACGATCGACGCCGCCACGAGGGCGGCCGTGATGGACACGGCGTACGAGATCGCGATGAAGAGGAACGACCGCGATCTGCTCCAGTGGCCGAAGCGGTAGTTGCCGGACTGGGAATTCATCGCCACATCATGACCCAGGTTCCCCGAGGGCCTACGATCCAGCCATGGGACGTCGATGGAAGACCATCCCCGGCTTGTTCCTGGCGGCGATCGTGCTCACGATCGCGATTCCGGTGTGGGTGCCGTTGGCCGTCGTCGTCGATGTCCTTCGGGGACGCTTCCGATTGCCCGTCGCCCGCCTGCTCACCTTCGGTGTCATGTGGGCCTGGCTCGAAACCGCCGGTGTGGTCACATCGGGCGTCTTCTGGCTGACCGGGCGGCGCCGGACCCTGAGGGTGCATTACGCACTCCAGCGTTGGTGGGCGGCGCGTCTCATGACGGCGTTGAAGTGGTCGACCGGCCTGACTCTGCACGTCGACGGCATCGATCAATTGCGACCGGGTCCGGTCATGCTCTTCGCTCGGCACGCGAGCCTGGCCGATTCTCTCGTGTCGGCCTACGTGACCACGTCACTCGCCGGATTGAACCCGCGCTACGTGTTGAAGAAGGAATTGCTCGCCGACCCGTGCCTCGATGTGGTCGGCCGACGACTGCCCAATCACTTCCTCGATCGTGAGGCCGCCGACTCGGCTCCCGAACTGAAGGCCCTCGAAGATCTGGTGGCTCCGCTCGATGCCCACGGCGTGGGCGTGATCTTTCCGGAAGGGACCCGTGCCAATCCGAAGAAGAGAGAGCGATCGCTCGAGCGCATCGCCGCGTCGTTTCCGGCCCGGGCCGAGCGTCTCTCGGCACTGAAACATCTCCTCCCACCCCGCGCGGCCGGCGCCGCGGCCATGTTGCGCGGTCATCCGACGGCTGATGTGGTCGTTGCCTGGCACGTCGGATTCGAGGGACTCGACACCTTCGGCGGCATTCTGCGCGCCTTGGCGAAGCCGGTTGCGCCGATTCAATTGACGTTGCGTCGCGTGCCCCGCACCGAGGTTCCACCCTCGACGCCCGAAGACATGGAATCCTTCGTGCAATGGCTCGATCAACAGTGGCTGCGTATGGATCGAGAAGTCGATCGTGCTCTGACCGAAAGGAACTCTCATGGGTGAAGTGATGCTGTGGTCGGCGATTGCGATCGTCGTGCTGATGGTCTCGACGTGGGTGGTGAGCGTCGTCATCACGAACGCGTCGATCGTCGACATCGTCTGGGGTCTCGGCTTCGTGGTGGTGGCATGGGTGTCGCGCATCGTGGCCGACGGTGACGACACGCGACAGTGGTTGCTCACGATCATGACGTCGGTCTGGGGACTGCGTCTCGGCGGCTATCTGTTCTGGCGCAACACCGGACACGGTGAGGACTTCCGCTATCGAGCGATGCGCAAGCGGTGGGGTCCACGATTTGCGATCATCAGTCTCCTGACCGTCTTCGGTCTTCAGGGGACTCTGATGTGGATCGTCAGTCTCGGGGTGCAGTTGGGACAGGCTGACGCCACGCCGTCCATCGGGGTGATCGCGTACGTCGGTGTGGCCGTGTACCTCGTGGGTCTGTTCTTCGAAGTGGTCGGCGATGCGCAACTCACCCGCTTCAAGGCCGACCCGGCGTCGGCCGGCAAGGTCATGGACAAGGGGCTGTGGAAGTACACGCGGCATCCCAACTACTTCGGTGACGCCTGCGTGTGGTGGGGGATCGCCATCGTCGCGGCTGAGACCGGTGGTGGCGCGTGGGGACTGATCGGTGCCGGCGTGATGTCGTACTTCCTGCGTCGAGTCTCGGGTGTGACGATGCTCGAGCGTTCGCTCAAGAAGCGCCGGGAGGGCTACGACGCATACATCGCCCACACCAGTCCGTTCATTCCTCGTCCACCGAAGAAGATCTGATTCGTCTCGTCGAGCACGACCACAGGTGGCAGACCAGCGGAGAACGTCGCCACCCTCTATGGTGATCGAGTGACCACAGTCGAGGACGCATTGCCGACGCGGTCCGTGAGTTTTCGGCTGGCCGCGCTCGTCGTGGCGATCCTCGGTGTCGGCGTCGGAATATCGCTCATGGTCTCGGCGCACCTCGGCGTGTCACCCGCCGATGCGATGACGACCGGCGGCGCCGAGCGACTGGGCATCGGTGTCGGAACGTTCGGCTGGATCAGCGGAGCCGTCATCACGACGATCGCCTGGCTGATGGGCCGCACGCCGCAATGGGGAACCCTGTGGGGGACTTTTCTCGTCGGTGCGGCCGTCAACGTTTGCCTCACTTTCATGCCCGAGCCGGATGCGATGGTTTGGCGCGTTCCGATGTGCGCGGTCGGTCTCGCCGTGCTGTACGTGTCGATCGCCGTCGGCGTGGCCACGACTCTTGGCACGGGACCTATCGAGCTGCTGATGCTGGCCCTGTCGGATCGCGGTGTGTCGGTTCAGGTTGCGAGATGGGGCATCGAAGCGGTGGTGTTGGTGATCGGCGTGATCCTCGGCGGTCAGATCGGGGTCGGCACGTTGATCTTCGTCGTGCTCACCGGTCCGGTCCTGGCCCGTCTCATGCCTTCGGCCGAGCGTTTCATGGGGACGAGCGTCATCGCACGTCCGATCGGCTTCGACGCCTGAACCTCAGAGCGAACGAGGCAACCGACTCGAGAGAACGTCACGACGTTCCAGGTCGTCGACGACGTCGTCGGAGAGACCGAGAACCTCGCGCAACACGGCGCGGTTGTCCTCACCTCGGTAGCGCGGTTCGCCCATCGGTTCGAGTGTCGCATCGGTGAAGTGCCACGGGGGACTCGGAACGCGGAGGTACCCGCCGATTCGATCGGGTACCTCGGTGATCGCACCGCGAGCCGCGGCCCAATCGGTGTCGGCGAGTTCGCGCACGGTACGCACCACACCGACCGCCAGTCCGAGTTCGGAACAGATGTTCTCGAAGGTGACGGCGTCGGGAATCGTTCGCGCCCAGTCGATCATCTCGCTGCGTAAGGCGTCGAAGTGGGTGAGACGCGTCGCCACATCCGCGAAACGCGGGTCGTCGAGCAGATGAGGCCGGTTCATCGCTGTCACCATGATCTCGAACGTGCCCCGTTCGGCCGGATGGCCGCTGATCACCACCACCGTCCCGTCGGCGACGGTCAGAATCGGATAATCCCCGGGTCGGAACGAGCGAATCCAGTTCGGATCGACGGGTCGATCGAAGAGCTGATCGTGCGTGTGTTCGTTGACGTACAGCATGGTCTCGGCCATCGACACGTCGATGCGATCCCCGAGTCCGGTTCGCTCGCGACGATGGAGAGCGGCGAGAACCGCGACCGTGGTCTCGAGCGCCGTGTAGGTGTCGGCGTGCGACCATGGATCGTTGACGAAGTTTCCACTCGACTCGCCCTGCATGTGGGTGAGACCGCTCTCGGCGCCGATCACCGTGGCGTAGGCACGGCGATGAACCCATGGTCCGTCGGCGCCGTACCCCGAGATCGACGCGTAGATCAGCCGTGGATTGCGAACTCGCAACACGTCGCTGCCGAGGCCGAGCCGATCCATCACCCCGGCCCGATAGTTCTCGACCAGCACGTCGCTTCGTTCGGCGAGCGCGATCAGAAGGTCACGGCCTTCCGGTGTCGAGAGGTCGATGCTCATGCACTTCTTGCCGGCGTTCTGCTGAACGAAGTAGGTGGCGAGTGATCCGACTCGCGGACTCGAGAACCGGGTGAGGTCGCCCTCGGGTGGCTCGATCTTCACGACATCGGCACCGAGATCCACGAGCATGCGTCCGCAATGCGGGCCGGCCAGGACTCGCGTGAGGTCGAGGACGCGGAGTCCGGCCAAGGGTGAACTGTCGGCCGGCTCGGTGGTCACGCGACCATGATGGCGGGTCGGGAGACGAGTCGGGAATTCGTGGAGGTTCCGTCGCTGTACGGTCGGAGCATGTCCAGCGATTCGTCATTGCCCGATTACGACGATCTCCCCCGACGTGCCGGGCTTCCGGTCAGTTGGGAGGTGTGGCCCGGTGACGACGCGCCACTCTTCGGGTGTCTGAATCTGCTCACCCCTGATCGCGTCGCCCGGGCGGCCGGACTCGTGCGTGACGGCAAGGTGTTCGCGCTCAACTGGAGCATGGGTCTGCCCGATCCGCCTCTCTTCGGGCGTCAGCCTTTTCGCCACGAAGTGACCGGTGGCGACAACAGCACCAGTCACGACGACGTGCTGCACGAATGGAACACGCAGTCGAGCAGCCAATGGGACGGGTTCCGGCACATTCGCAATCATGCGGCGGCCACCGCCGACGAGGTCCCCGGAACCGGACACTTCGGGGGTGTCGACGATCACGATCACGGCATCGATCACTGGGCGAAGCGGGGAATCGCGGGTCGAGCCGTGCTGGCCGACCTCGGTCGATGGCGTGCGAGCCTCGGTCGACCGATTCGCTGCGACGACGCCGATGCGATCGAGGCAAGCGAGATCCTCGAATGCCTCGACGCGCAGGGAACCGCACTCGAAGAGGGTGACGTGCTGCTCGTTCGCTTCGGATGGATCGCGTGGTACGAAGCGCAGAGCGCCGAGACACGTCGCGCGATCGCCGGTGTGAACTCCTTGCGAACACCCGGCCTCAGGCCTGGTGAGGAACTCGCTCGCACGCTGTGGAATCTGCACGTATCCGCGGTCGGTTGCGACAATCCCGCCGTCGAAGTGTGGCCGCCGGGGGCGACGACCACGCCCGTGCACGAAGCCGAGGTGCGGGCCGATCGATCCCGACTCCACGAGATCTTCACGCACACGTTGCTCCTGCCGATGCTCGGCATTCCACTCGGCGAGATGTGGAATCTCGACGGGCTGGCCGAACACTGCGCGGCGACCGGGCGATACGAATCGTTCTTCGTGTCGGCTCCGCTCAATCTTCCGCGAGGTGTGGCCAGTCCGCCCAACGCACTCGCCATCGTCTGATCAGCATCGGTTGTGGCAGGATCGCCGTATGACTCGTCCTGCGAATCCTCTGGCCGGCCAACTCGCGCTCGTGACCGGAGGTGGATCCGGAATCGGCCTGGGCTGTGCGCGCGAGCTCGTGCGCGACGGGGCGAGCGTCGTGCTCGCCGCGCGCAACGTCGACCGCCTCACGTCGGCGGCCGACGAACTGCGGTCGATCGCGTCGAGTGGGGCCGAGGTCCACGTCCAGTCGTGTGACGTCACCGACGAGGACAGCGTCGCGGCGGCCTGTGCGGCCGCGCAGGCGATGGGTCGCCTCACCATGGTCGTCGCCAATGCCGGCTTCGGAACCGGCGGACCGATCCATCTCACCTCACTCGCCGACTGGGAGGGTGTGCTGAAGACCAATCTCACCGGTGCCTTTCTCACCATCAAGCATTCGGTTCCGATCCTGTCGGCCAACGGCGGAGGCTCGATCGTCGCCATCTCGTCGATCGCCGGAGTGGCCACGCATCGTTTCATGACTCCCTACGACGTGTCGAAGGCCGGCCTCGAGATGCTCGTTCGTCAGACCGCCGACGAACTCGGCTGTCGCAACATTCGCGCCAACGCCGTTCGACCCGGCCTGGTTCCCACTGATGCCACCGAAGGCCTGATGGCACTCGACTCGATCGTGAGCGACTACATGGAGCAGATGCCGCTGGCCCGCGTGGGCACCACCGAGGACATCGGTCAATTGGTCCGATTCCTGCTCGGTCCCGAGAGTTCGTGGATCACCGGGACGTGCATCAGCATCGACGGCGGACATCATCTGCGGCGGGGGCCCGACATCGAACCCGCGATGGAGATGGTGCTCGGCGACTTGCGGTATCCCGCCGGACCGCAGTGATCGACTGAGTTCGCTCGTCAGACCGGCTGCAAGTGGCGGAGCGCCGCCGCGCTGTAGAGAGCGATGCCGGTCGACATGGCGTCCTCGTCGTAGAAGACGCGATTCGAGTGGTTCGGCGCTGCGGTGGCCGGATTGCGATCGTGCGGAGTCGCGCCGAGGAACACCATGGCACCCGGAATGCGCTCGAGCACGATGCCGAAGTCCTCGGCTCCCATGACCGGATTGGGCAACTCGATGTAGCGATCGGATCCGACCACGTCGCGAACGAGTCCGGCCGCGATCCGTGCGTGGTCCTGATCGTTGACCGTCACGTCGTAGCCGATGAGCAGCTCGACCTCGACGTCGAGATCGTGAGCCTTGGCGATTCCTTCGGCCACCCGGCGAATGCCGTCGTGAACGGCGGTGCGGGTGGCTTCGCTGATGGCGCGAATCGTCCCGCCGATCTCGGCGACTTCGGGAATCACGTTGAACGCGGTGCCGGCGTTGAGTCGCGTGACGGTGACGACCGAAGGGTTGAACACGTTGATCCGACGAGTGATCATCGACTGCAGAGCCTGGACGATTTCGCAGGCGGCCGGCACCGGATCGAGAGTGCGGTACGGCTCACTTCCGTGACCCCCCTTGCCGATCACCTTGATCGAGAACGAATCGCTGGAAGCCATGAGCGGTCCACCTTTCGAACTCACGAATCCGGTGGGCAGCGACGACGTGGTGTGAATGGCGAAAGCACCGGTGATCGGTGAGTCGACACCGGTGCCGAGCGGGCCGACGTTCAGCAGCCCCTCGTCGATCATGTGCTGCGCGCCGTGATGTCCTTCCTCTCCGGGTTGGAACATGAACAGCACCCGCCCGTGGAGATCGTCACGTCGATGTGCAAGGAGACGAGCGGCTCCGACGAGCATGGCCACGTGGGTGTCGTGACCGCAGGCGTGCATCGCGCCGTCGACTCGCGACGAGAAATCGAGACCGGTGTCCTCGGGCATGGGGAGTGCGTCCATGTCGCCGCGCAGAAGCATGGTGGGGCCGGGATGTGCGCCTTCGAGAGTGGCGGCGATCCCCGACGTCGTCTCGTGCAGAGTGATGCCGAGCGGGAGTCCGTCGAGCGCCTCGAGTACACGTTCGCGCGTGATCGGAAGATGGTTGCCGATCTCCGGCCATTCGTGAAGTGTTCGGCGCAGCGCGACGGCAGCGTTCTGATGATCGAGGGCCTCTTCGGCCAGTCGGGACAGGACCTCGGGAGTGGACATGTCGCCACCTTAGACAACGAGTCAGCCGACGATTTCCGGACCGTCCGAAGGAGTGGAAGAGTGGCCCGGTGATCCCGGAATCGGTCGACGTCGTCGACGAAGACGATCGTGTGGTGAGAACGGTGACCCGGTCGGAGATGAGACGGGATCGGTTGCGTCACCGGGCGGTGTTCATCGCCGTATTCGATGGTTCCGGACGTCTGCTGGTGCATCGAAGGTCGATCACCAAGGATGTGTGGCCGGGTTGGCTCGACCTGGCGGTGGGAGGAGTGGTCACGAGTGGCGAGACGTACGTCGACGCGGCACGTCGCGAACTCGCCGAGGAGATCGGAGTGGTGGGCATCGATCCGGTCGAGATCGACGACGGCCGGATCCAGGTGTACGACGATCCTGACGTCTCGCTCGTGGGTCGTTGTTTCGCGGTGACGACGAACGGTCCGTTCGAGTTCGCCGACGGCGAGGTGAGCGAGGCGTGGTGGGTCAGTCGGGGCGAGTTCGAGGAAATTCGGGTGCGGGAACGCTTCCTCCCCGACTCGCTGGCCCTGCTCCTCCCTCTCGCTCGCCCCCTCCTCGACTGGTGAAATTCGCCCACTCTGTAGCGCAACTTCCGCGCTGCGGAACTTCCTC
>JBDLRN010000025.1:0-47199 GCA_039800005.1 Actinomycetota bacterium
CAATGTCACGATGACGGTGGAGTTGGGTAAGCCGATCGCGATGGATGAGGGTTTGCGTTTCGCGATTCGTGAGGGTGGTCGTACGGTTGGTGCGGGCCGCGTCACCAAGATCCTGAAGTGAGTTGGTGACCTCATGGCTCAAATCATCCGTATCCGCCTGAAGGCGTTCGATCACGAGATCATCGACCAGTCGACGCGCAAGATCGTCGAGACGGTCGCTCGTACCAACGCCACCGTCCGCGGTCCCATCCCGCTGCCGACCGACAAGCATCGCTACACGGTCATCCGCGGACCACACATCGACAAGGACTCGCGCGAGCACTTCGAGATGCGTATTCACAAGCGGCTGATCGACATCGTCGATCCCAAGCAGCAGACCATCGACAGCTTGCAGCGCATCGACCTGCCGGCCGGTGTCGAGGTCGAGATCAAGGTGCAGGCCGGCTGACATCCGGTCGTCTCGACTCCGTCGGGATCAGTGTTCGAACGAAGGGGCCCTCGGGCCCCTTCGTCGCGTTTCGACCCCATTTCTCACCGAGTTCTCACCGTCTCGGCGTCCCGTCCGACGTCGTCTCGGGGTAGACATTTCTCGTGATCGATGAGCTCCCTCCGCCCCCCGTCGGTGAGCCTCTTCCGGCCCCGACGTTCGAACCCGAACCGGCGCCGTCACGTCGTCGTCGACGTTGGCCCAAAGTGCTGATCGTGCTGGCGATCGCCGCCACTCTCGGCGGTTTCGCCGGTGCGCAGATCGCCACCGAGATGAGCGGTGATGACGAGCCGTCGTCGACCACGTCGTCCGATGCGTCGGACCGTCCTGCTTCGCAGCCGATCCTCACTGCTGTTCCGGGTCTCGACGTCCCCCCGGTGGTCGACGTGGCGGCTGTGGTCGAGCGAGTCAGTCCGAGCGTGGTCACGGTGGTCGCGAGCAGCGGCGGCAACTTCGGCCCGGGACGCTCGACCGGCACCGGTGTGGTGATCACGTCCGACGGTGAAATCCTCACCAACTCTCATGTGATCGAAGAGTCCGACGAGGTGTTCGTGTTGTTCGGCGACAGTATCGACCCGATCCCGGCCGAGGTGATGGCGGCCGATCCGGGTAACGATTTGGCTTTGTTGAAGGTCGACCTCGACGGTCTCACGCCGGCCGTGTTCGCCGATCCGGAGTCGATCTCGATCGGTGACGAGGTGGTGGCCGTCGGGTTCGCCCTCGATCTCGACGGTGGCCCCACTGTCACGCGCGGCATCGTGTCGGCCCTCAACCGGACCATTGCCAATTCCGACGGCGCGCTCGACGGACTCATCCAGACCGACGCCGCCATCTCGTCGGGCAACTCGGGTGGCCCGCTGCTCAACGCGTCCGGTGAAGTGGTGGGCATCAACACGGCCGTGTTCCAGAGTTCGATGAACACCGCCGCCAACAACGTGGGCTTCGCCATCTCGGTGGGCGAGGCGCTGCCGGTGATCGACACTTTGCGCGGTTTGGCATCGGGCGAGACTCGCGTCGAGGGGTACCTCGGTGTGGGTCTCGAGGACCGGAGCGACGGTGGTCGCGGCGCCGTGATCACCGAAGTCGGTGGTGGTTCGCCGGCCGAGCGAGCCGGTATGGAGCCCGGTGACATCGTGGTCGACGTCGACGGAACTCCGATCGACGGCCAGGGTGCGTTGATCGCCGCCATTCGCGACCGGTCGCCCGGTGACACCATCGAGATCGAAGTGCTGCGCGGTGGCTCACGCGTCACCCTCACTCTCACCGCCACCCTCACCGAACGCCCCGCCAACTGAGGATCTGGTGAGAATTCTTCACCGCATAGGTGAAGATCGCGCACCAGTTTCCCTCGGTTCGTCGTCTCTCGATCCCTGATTAGGGTTCAGGTATGAGCGACTCACCTTTCCTCGATGCGCATCTCGGCGGTCGTCGACCATTCGGATTGAACTATTGGCCTTTGCCCGAGGACGATCCGGGTGTGGAGATTCCCCGTGAGTCGATCCGCCTCGTGTCTCCCGACGGGGCTCTGGTGCGCGGCGTGCTCTGGACGCCGCCGAACGGCAAACCGTGGAAGACAGCAGTGATCCTGTCGCATCCACGCGGTGACTTCAGCGTGCACTATGCGTGTCCGCTGCTCGCCGCGGCGGGCTACGCAGTTCTCGGATTCGGCACGCGCTACATGAACAACGACACCGACTGCTTGCACGAGGCGTGCACCATCGACGTGGAGACCGTGTATCACGAGATGAAGCGACGCGGTGCCGAAGCGGTGGTGTTGCTCGGCAACTCGGGTGGTGGTTCGCTCATGGCGCTCGCTCACGCCGAGCGTGGAATCGGCGACGGATGGGTCGGCATGGCCGCGCACCCGGGTGAGGGCGTGTTCATGTTGCAGGTGATCGATCCGAGTGTGGCCGACGAGGACGATCCGTTCTCGACGGTTCCCGAACTCGACATGTACGACCCCGACAACGGATGGCGTCCGTGGCCCGAGCCGTGTGTGTACGCCAAGGAATGGTTGGCGCGTTATCGCGCGGCGCAGGTGGCGCGTGTGGCGCGCATCGACGCCATCGCCAAGGCGAGCATCGCCGAATCGACCGATGCACTCGGCCGGTTGCGCGGTGTCGACGCATCGTCGGATCCCCGCGGGTGGCGCGAGTTGCGTCGCCGCGGCGTGTTCACCAAGTACCTCACGATCTATCGCACCCTCGCCGATCCGGCGTATCTCGATCTGTCGATCGATCCCGACGAGCGTCCGATGGGGTCGCTGTTCGCATTCCCCGATCCTTTCGACGCCAACTACGGCCGCGGCGGACTGGCGCGCACCATGACCGCGCGCGGCTGGCTCAGCACATGGAGCGGATTGTCGAGTCACGCCAAGTTGGCCGACACCATGCCGAAGGTGAAAGTGCCGACGATCCTCGTGCATCCGACCGCCGACACCGAGATCCGCGTGTGGCAGGCCAAGGAGATCGTCGACAACAGCGGGGCCGCCGACAAGACCTACGTCGAGATGAAGGGTGCGCCTCACTACTTGGAGGGGCACCGCCAGGAGGCCCTCGCCCACGTCACCGACTGGCTCGCCAAACGCTTCCCCTGACCGGTGTTCTGGTGAGGATTCTTCACCGCATGGGTGAAGATCGCGCACCAGATTCGCCGTCGAGAAGGGGTTGATGTCCACACCGCCCATATGGACATCAACCTGCTGCGAACTCTGGCCGACTCTCAACACGGTGTGATCACCCGCCAACAGGCACGGGAGACCGGCATCACCGATCGAGTGTGGTACCGACTGCAATCGACTGGTGTTCTTCGGCCGGTCCACAAAGGGGTCGCGGTCCTGGTCGGTCACGTCGAGACGCGTCGTCAGCGGATGATGGCGGCCGTGCTCTCGATCGGCGACCATGCGATCGTGTCGCATCGCTCGGCCGGAGAGATCTGGGGCGTGTGGAACGCGTCCGACGACGATCCGATCGACGTGATCGTCGGCAAACGTCGGGGTCGACCGGTGATCCCCGGCGTGATCGCTCACGTGCCACGCGATCTCGACGAGCTCGCTCCCTTGCGTCGCGACGATGTGCGAGTGACGGGCCCGGCCCGCACACTTCTCGACATCGCCGGCGTGAATCCCTTGGCCGCGCCTCACGTGGTCGAAAGGATGTTGATGGCGGGATTGATCACCCGTCGTCGGATCGCCGCAGTGGTGGCACGGCATTCGAAGCAGGGGCGAGCCGGTATCGGTCCGGTTCGCGAGATCTTGGTGTCGTGGCCGTACGAAGAGCAGGCGTCGGAGTCGGTCCTCGAATATCACCTTCAGGGAATCCTCGGGAACACACCGCTCCCCCCGTACGAGACGCAGATCGAGGTGGGTCCGTATCGACTCGATGCCGGCTGGTCGCGGTGGAAGGTCGGGGTGGAGGCCGATGGGTGGGGCAAGTTCGGTAATCGTGACGACTTCGAGCGGTTGTCGCGCCGCGACAACTTCCTCCAGTCGCAGGGTTGGCTGATCGCGCACTTCTCGTGGCGCGACATCGTCCGTCGACCCGGCTACGTGTACGGGGCCATCCATGGCCTCATGACGTCGCGGGGCTGGGCCCCCGAACGGCTGATCAACGGCGTTTCTGGCGCGGGATCTTCACCTATGCGGTGAAGAATCCTCACCAGAACACCGGTCGGGATCAGTTGGTGGTGGGTTGGTGGGTGGATCAGAACGCCGGTGAGGGGAGGCGGAGGATGCGGTCGGCGTCGGCGGAGGTGGCCACCCCACGACCGTTGGCCCGGGCCAGATCGGCCACCTCGGCGACCAGTTCGGCGTTGGCGGGTTGGCGACCGACCGGGCCCTTCGGATCGGAAAAGTCCTCGAGACCGACCCGCACATGACCACCCCGTTCGATCGCCCAGCGGGCCATCCCCGATCCGACCACGTCACCCCCGAGCACGGCCACCGCCCAGGGCAGACCAGTGCCCGCCAGGAGGTCGACGTATAGATCGAGGGCCGCCTCGGAAGGGGGGAGGCCAAAGAGCGGTGGTCCGGCGCAGAAGTAGAACTTCACGAGCGAGCCGGGCGGAACCCGTCCCGAGGCGTAAAAGTCCAGGAAAACGCGTATGTATCCGGGTTCGAAGCAGGCCACCGAGGGGCCGATCCCCAGGTCTCGGCAGGTATCGAGCTTGTACGCCACCTCGTCCCGGGTGAACCCATAGGTGAAGTTCCCGAGGGTCACGGTCCCGGGATCGACGAGGCCGAGCCGCAGGGGTCCAAGGCCCTCCTGGGGCATCTGCTCGGCCAGGAATCGGTGGTGATCCCACCGATCGGCGATGGTCCGGCCGTCGAAGCGGGCCGTGGGGTACACCAAAGTGCCCGGTCGGGCCGACAAAAGCCCAGCGTAGGTCGCTAATCCGAGGGTGCCCATGGCCTCCGGTCCACCGCCGAGAGCCTGGGTGGCCCGGGGGTCGTCGTGGTGGTGGACGATGGCCGCTCCGGCGTCGACGCAGCCGATCCCGTCGAGGGCGATTTGCTCGGGGGTGACCGGCACGTGTCGCTGAACTGAGGGTCGAGTGGCCCCATTGACGGCGACCTCGATGATGACCGGATCCACCGGGTCAGTCTGCCGAGTTCGGCCCGGCCCACCGGGGTCGAGGGCCCGAATCTGGCGCGGGATTTTCACCTATGCGGTCAATTTTCCTCACCAGAACACCGGGGGTGGGCAGGTTGGGGTGGGGGTGGGCCGACGGTAGCGTTCACAACTCGTGTCTTTCGGGCAGTGCCCGGAAAACCAGAACTGACGTCTGTGTGAGCCCGGTCCGCCGGGGACCACATGGCAACAACCGAACTCGGTGCTCCGCTGGTCATTCGACCTGCGGAGCATCTGCGTGAATGGCAACCGCCACTCACCACAGTCAACTCAGCGCCAGGAATTCCTGGTCACAGATGAAGAGGCTGCCTCATGGCGAAAACAGCGATCGTCGGCGAAAAGGTCGGCATGACACAGGTGTGGGCCGATGACAACCGCGTCGTCCCCGTCACCGTGTTGCGTGTCGAACCGGCTCGCATCGTGCAAGTGAAGACGTCCGAGCGCGACGGTTACAGCGCGCTGCAGGTCACCTACGGACGCAAGGACGCGAAGAAGTTGACCAAGCCCGAGGCTGGTCACTTCGAGAAGGCGGGTGTCGACGCGGGCCGTCGTCTCGTCGAACTGCGTCTCGACTCGGTCGACGGTTTCGAAGTCGGCCAGGAGATCAAGGTCGACGTACTCGAAAAGGGCCAGAAGGTCGACGTGACCGCCGTGAGCCGCGGTAAGGGTTTCGCCGGTGGCATGAAGCGCCACAACTTCGGCGGCCAGGGCGCGAGTCACGGTAACCACAAGCACCACCGTGCACCGGGTTCGATCGGTTCGTGCTCGTTCCCGGGTCGCGTGCTGAAGGGTCTGCGCATGGCTGGCCATCTCGGTCACGAGCAGGTCACCACGCTCAATCTCGAAGTGGTCGATGCCGACGTCGAGCGCGGTCTGTTGTTGGTCAAGGGCTCGGTGCCGGGCCCCAACGGTGGCGTCGTGATCGTTCGCAACGCCGTGAAGGGAAAGTGAACCCATGCCGTCGGTGACTCTCAAGAACCAGTCCGGCAAGGACGTCGGCAATCTCGCGTTGAGCGACGACGACTTCGGCCGTCAGCCCAACGTGCCGGTGATGCACCAGGTCGTCACCGCCCAGCTCGCTCACCGTCGTGCCGGAACGCAGAGCACGAAGACGCGCGGCGAAGTGTCCGGTGGTGGCAAGAAGCCGTTCAAGCAGAAGGGAACCGGTAACGCCCGTCAGGGTTCGATCCGCGCTCCGCACTTCTCCGGTGGTGGTGTGGCCCTCGGCCCCAAGCCGCGCAAGTACTCGCAGAAGACCCCGAAGCGAATGATCAAGTTGGCTCTGCAGTCGGCCCTGTCCGATCGCGCCAACGAAGGCAAGGTCGTCGTCGTCGACGCATGGAACTTCGACACTCCGAAGACCGCCACCGCCAAGGCTGCGCTCGCCGCTCTCGGTGTGTCGGGCAAGGTGCTCATCGTCGTGAAGCGCAGCGAGATCAACACGATCCGCAGCTTCCGCAACCTCGAAGACGTGCAGTTGATCGAACTCGGCGAACTCAACGCCTACGACGTTCTCTGCAACGACTACATCGTGTTCAGCCAGGCGTCGTTGCCCGGCGGCGAGAAGGACGGTCAGTGATGAAGGACCCGCGCGACATCATCATCGCCCCCGTGGTCTCCGAGAAGAGCTACGGACTCATCGAGCAGGGCGTGTACACGTTCTTCGTGCATCCCGACGCGAGCAAGCCCGAGATCCACGACGCCGTCGAGGCGATCTGGGGAGTCAAGGTCGAGCGCGTCAACACTCTCAATCGTCGTGGCAAGCAGCAGCGCACGCGTGGATCGGCCCGTGTCGGCCGTCGCCCCGCCACCAAGCGCGCCATCGTCACCCTGGCCGCGGGCAGCGAGATTCCGCTGTTCGAGAACAACTGAGGCAACCACCATGGCTATTCGCAAGCGCAAGCCCACGTCGGCCGGTCGTCGTTTCCAGACCAGCCACGATTTCTCCGAGATCACCAAGTCGACGCCCGAGAAGACCCTTCTCGCCAAGAAGTCCAAGACCGGTGGTCGCAACGCCTACGGTCGCAAGACGGCCCGTCACCGCGGTGGCGGACACAAGCAGCAGTACCGCATCGTCGACTTCAAGCGCAACAAAGATGGTGTGTCGGCCAAGGTCGTGGCCATCGAGTACGACCCCAACCGCACCTGCCGCATCGCGCTGTTGCACTACGCCGACGGCGAGAAGGCCTACATCCTGGCTCCCAAGGGTCTCAACGTGGGCGACCACGTGTCGAGCGGTACCAAGGCCGACATCAAGCCCGGTTGTGCGCTCCCGATGCGCTACATCCCGGTCGGCACCATGATCCACAACGTGGAACTGCGCCCCGGCCAGGGCGGCAAGATGGGCCGTTCGGCCGGCACGGGTGTGCAGCTCGTCGCCAAGGACGGCGACTACGCCACCTTGCGTCTGCCCTCGACCGAAATGCGCCGCGTGCTGATCGACTGCCGCGCCACGGTCGGTGAAGTCGGCAACTCCGAGCACGAACTCGTGAAGATCGGCAAGGCCGGTCGTAATCGTTGGAAGGGTGTGCGTCCGCAGACCCGTGGTGTGGCCATGAACCCGGTCGATCACCCGCTCGGTGGTGGTGAAGGCAAGACCTCCGGTGGTCGCCCGGCCGTGTCGCCGTGGGGCAAGCCCGAGAGCCGCACCCGCAACACCAACAAGGCATCGCAGAAGTTGATCGTTCGTCGTCGTCGTACGGCCAAGGGCCGTCGGTAGGAGTAGAAGATGTCACGCAGTCTCAAGAAGGGTCCGTTCGTCGACGACCACTTGCTCAAGAAGGTCGACGTTCTGAATCAGGCCAACGAGAAGAAGGTCATCAAGACCTGGAGCCGTCGCTCGACGATCATCCCCGACATGGTGGGTCACACCATCGCGGTGCACGACGGTCGCAAGCACGTTCCGGTGTACATCACCGAATCGATGGTCGGACACAAGCTCGGCGAGTTCTCGCCGACCCGTACCTTCAAGTACCACGCCGGACAGGAAAAGAACGCGAAGGGTAAGAAGTAATGACCGGTCCCAAGTTGAACGAACGCGACTTCGTGCGCGGTGAGCGCACCGGTACCCGTGCGAGCGCCCGAGCGATTCGTATGTCGGCGTCGAAGGCCCGCGTGGTCCTCGACCTCATCCGCAACCTCGACGTCGTGAGCGCCGACCAGGTGCTGCAGTTCACCGAGCGCGAAGCCGCTCGCGTGGTGCGCAAGGTTCTCGCCTCGGCCGTCGCCAACGCCGTCAACAACGACGGTCTCGAGGCCGAGTCGCTCTTCGTGCGGGCGTGCTACGCCGACGAAGGCCCCACCATGCGTCGCTTCAGCCCCCGTGCTCGTGGCCGCGCCACGCGCATCAACAAGCGCACATGCCACATCACGATCGTGGTCGACACTCTCGACGACGACACCTTGAAGATCGTCCAGGCCCGCCGTGAGCGCGCCGTGGCCGGTCGTCGGGCCGCTCGCGGTGGGGCCGGTGTGGCCGATCGTCGGGCCCGCGTCGCCAAGAGTCGTCAGAAGTTCGCCGAGAAGAAGGGCGACGACACGTCGGCCGACGAGTCGATGTCCGAGGAGACCGTCGCCGACGAGACCGTCGGCTCGGTGACCGAAGAGACGGCGGCCGAGTCGACCGAGACGACGACCAACGACGACGGCGCAGCGGAGGAGAAGAACTGATGGGCCAGAAGATCAATCCCTACGGCTTCCGCCTCGGCGTCACCACCGACTGGAAGAGCCGCTGGTTCAGCGAGCGCCAGTACAAGGATTACCTCACCGAGGACTGGAAGATCCGCGAGTTCATCATGACCACCCTCGGTGACGCGGCCATCAGCCGCATCGAGGTCGAGCGCAAGCGTGGCGAGACCCTGAAGGTCGACATCCACACCGCTCGTCCGGGCATCGTGATCGGTCGTAAGGGTGCCAAGGCCGACGAGATCCGCGCTGGTCTCACCAAGCTCACCGGCAACAACAAGGTGCAGCTCAACATCGTCGAGATCAAGTCCCCCGAACTCGACGCCGCCCTCATCGCGCAGGGTGTGGCCGATCAGCTGGTCGGTCGTATCGCGTTCCGTCGTGCCATGAAGCGCGCCGTGCAGAACGCGCAGAAGGCGGGCGCCCTCGGCATCCGCGTGCAGTGTTCGGGCCGTCTCGGTGGCGCCGAAATGAGCCGTACCGAGTGGTACCGCGAAGGCCGCGTGCCGTTGCATACGCTGCGCGCCGACATCGACTACGGCTTCCGTGAGGCCCGCACGTCGAGCGGTCGCGTCGGTGTGAAGGTCTGGATCTATCGCGGAGACATCCTTCCGTACAAGCCGCAGTCCGACGACAAGATCGTGCGCGAGGCGGCCATGGCCGTCGGCGAGACGTCCGGCGCAGCTGGCAAGCGTGTCGTGTCGTCGAGCGGTCGTCGCAAGGCCGAAGATGCCGAAGTCACCGCGGCTCCGCTGCTCAAAGAGGCCGATCCCGAACTCGAGAAGTTGCTCGACGAGGAAGAAGAGATCGCCCGTCGTACCCATGAGGGCCACGAGGCCCCCCACTTCCGTGGAGAGGACTGATCGATCATGTTGATGCCTCGTAAGGTCGCGCACCGCAAACACCATCGCGGTCGCATGAAGGGTTCGGCCAAGGGCGGCAGTGCGCTCGCTTTCGGTCAGTACGGCATCCAGGCTCTCGAACCGTGTTGGCTCACGGCTCGTCAGATCGAAGCCGCCCGTATCGCCATGACCCGCCACATCAAGCGTGGTGGCAAGGTCTGGATCAACGTCTTCCCCGACAAGCCCGTCACCAAGAAGCCAGCCGAGACCCGCATGGGTTCGGGCAAGGGCAACCCCGAGTTCTGGGTGGCCGTGGTCAAGCCGGGTCGCGTGCTCTTCGAACTCTCGTTCCCGAACGAAGAGCAGGCGCGTGAGGCTCTCGCCAAGGCCGTGCAGAAGTTGCCGGTCAAGGCGCGCATCATCAGCCGAGAGGAGACGATCTGACATGGCCGGCAAGATCGCCAAGCAGCGTGCCGAGTTGGCCGAACTCGACCTGGCCTCGCTCGTGTCGCAGTTGAAGGCCGCCAAGCAGGAGGCCCTCAACCTGCGTTTCCGCAACGCCACGGGTCAGCTCGAGGACCACAGCGAACTGCGAGCCGTGCGTCGTCGCATCGCCCGCATCAACACCCAGATCCGCGCGCGAGAGATCGCTGCGGCCGAGGCCGGAGAGTGAACGACATGGCCGAGAACACCGAAACCGATTCCGAGCGCAACGTGCGCAAGGTGCGCGACGGCGTCGTGATCTCCTCGAAGATGGACCGCACCCTCGTGGTCGCCGTCGTCGAGCGAGTTCGCCACCCCAAGTACAACAAGTTCGTGATGCGTACCAAGAAGCTGTACGCCCACGACGAAACCAACGACGCTCGTGAGGGCGACAAGGTGCGCGTCATGGAGACTCGCCCGTTGTCGAAGACCAAGCGCTGGCGTCTCGTCGAAGTCGTCGAGCGGGCCAAGTGATCGGCCGAGGAACGACGGAGGATTCACCATGATTCAGCAGGAGAGCCGACTCCGGGTCGCCGACAACAGCGGCGCCAAGGAAGTGTTGGTCATCAAGGTGTTGGGTGGCACGCGCCGCCGCTACGCCTCGATCGGCGACATCTTCGTGGCGACGGTGAAGGACGCCATCCCGGGTGCAGGTGTCAAGAAGGGCGAAGTCGTCAAGTGCGTCGTCGTCCGCACCAAGAAGGAGCGTCGTCGTCCCGACGGCAGCTACATCCGTTTCGACGAGAACGCGGCCGTGGTCATCAAGGACGACCTCACGCCCCGCGGCACCCGCATCTTCGGACCGGTCGGACGCGAACTTCGCGACAAGAAGTTCATGCGCATCGTGTCGCTGGCCCCGGAGGTGTTGTGAGATGAAGATCGTCAAGGGCGACACCGTCGTCGTCATCTCGGGCAAGGATCGTGGCAAGGAGGGCGTGGTGTCCCGCGTCCTTCCGGCCAGCAACAAGGTGATCGTCGACGGCATCAACGTCGCGAAGAAGCACCAGAAGCCCCGCAAGGCCAACGAACAGGGTGGCATCATCGACCGCGACATGCCGATTCACGTCTCGAACGTGATGCTCGTGCACCGCGGCGAGCCCACCCGCGTCGGATTCAAGGTGCTTCCCGACGGAACCAAGGTGCGCATCGCCAAGCGCACCGGTGAGGAGATCTGATGTCGACCACCACCGCTCCGCGTCTCAAGGTCAAGTACGACACCGCTGTACGCGATCAGCTCAAGGCCGAACTCGGCATGGCCAACGTCATGCAGGTGCCGCGCATCGAGAAGATCGTGATCAACATGGGTGTCGGCAAGGCCACTCAGCAGCCCTCGTTGCTCGAAGGAGCCGTCGCCGACATGACCAAGATCGCCGGCCAGAAGCCGATGGTCACCAAGTCGCGCGACTCCATCGCCAACTTCAAGCTGCGCGAGAACCAGTCGATCGGCTGCAAGGTCACCCTTCGTGGCGACCGCATGTGGGAGTTCTTCGATCGTCTCCTCGCCGTGGCGATCCCCCGTATCCGCGACTTCCGTGGTCTCAACCCGCACTCGTGGGACGGTCGGGGCAACTACACCTTCGGTCTCACCGACCAGACGGTCTTCCCTGAGATCGACTACGACAAGATCGACTCGCCCCGTGGCATGGACATCACCATCGTCACCACGGCGACCACCGATGCAGCCGGCAAGGCGTTGCTCGACGCCTTCGGCTTCCCGTTCAAGCGCGGTGCCGACGCGGCCGCCGTGCCCAAGAAGAAGAAGTCCACTCGTCGCGGCCCGGCTTCGGGCAAGAAGAAGTAGTAGAGGTCCGAGAACATGGCGAAGAAGTCATTGATCAACAAGGCGGCTGCCAAGCCGAAGTTCAAGGTCCGCGGCTACACGCGTTGCCGTAAGTGCGGTCGCGCGCGTTCGGTGTATCGCAAGTTCGGACTCTGCCGAGTGTGCCTGCGCGACATGGCGCACGCCGGCGAGATCCCCGGTCTGACGAAGTCGAGCTGGTGAGGTACTGATGCTGACAGATCCCATTGCCGACATGCTCACCCGCATCCGCAACGCCAACGTGGCGATGCACGACGAGGTGAAGATGCCGTCCTCCAAGCAGAAGGTCGCGCTGGCCAAGATCCTGGAGCAGGAGGGTTACATCTCCGGCTTCACGGTGGCACCGAACCCCAAGGGTCCGGGCCAGGTCCTCACGATCTCGATGAAGTACTCGGCCGAGCGTCGTCGCACGATCGCCGGTATCAAGCGCATCTCGACCCCGGGCCTGCGGGTGTACCGCAAGTCGAACACCGTGCCGCGCGTGCTCGGTGGCCTCGGTGTCGCCGTCCTGTCCACCAGTCAGGGACTCATGACCGACCGCGAAGCGCGCAAGCGCAAGGTCGGCGGCGAAGTCCTCTGCTACGTGTGGTGATCCGAGGAGACCTTCATGTCACGTATCGGTAAAGCCCCCATCAACGTCCCGTCGGGAGTCGACGTGTCGATCAACGGATCGACCGTCACCGTCAAGGGCCCGAAGGGCACGTTGTCCCGCACGCTCATCGGTGGCATCACCGTCCGCCAGGAGGAGAACACCCTGCTGGTCGAGCGTCCCAACGAAGAGCGGGAGTCCCGCAGCTTGCACGGTCTGAGCCGCGCGTTGGTGAACAACATGGTCGTCGGTGTCACCGATGGTTTCGTCAAGGAGCTCGACATCGTCGGCGTCGGTTACCGCGCCGAGGCGAAGGGCGCCAACGCTCTGCGTCTCAACCTCGGTTTCTCGCACCCGGTCGACTTCCCGGGTCCCGACGGCATCACCTTCGAAGTGCCGACCCAGACTCGCATCATCGTGAAGGGCATCGACAAGGAACTGGTCGGCCAGGTGGCCGCCAACATTCGTTCGATCCGCAAGCCCGAGCCCTACAAGGGCAAGGGAGTTCGTTATCTCAACGAACGCATCCTGCGCAAGGCCGGCAAGACCGGCAAGAAGTGATCGTCGGTAGGGAGACGTCATGACCAAGATCAGTAATCAGCGCCGTACCGGCCGTCTGCGCCGCCACAACCGCGTCCGCAAGAAGATCCACGGCACCGCCGAGCGTCCGCGCTTGTCGCTCTACCGTTCCAACAAGCACCTCATCCTGCAGGTGATCGACGACGACCGCGGTGTCACCATCGCGTCGGCTTCGTCGGTCGAGCCGGCGGTTCGTGGCGCCGACGGTGGGGCCACCGTCGCGGCGGCCACGCAACTCGGCCGTCTCGTCGCCGAGCGCGCCAAGGCCGTGGGTGTGAGCAAAGTCGTGTTCGACCGCGGTGGTTACCTCTACCACGGTCGTGTCGCCGCCGTCGCCGAGGCGGCTCGTGAAGCCGGACTGGAGTTCTGATGTCGAACGCACCCTCAAACAATCCTCGCCAGGTCGGTGGTCCGCAGGACGGTGGCCGCGAGTCGCGTGTGATCCACATCAACCGCGTGGCCAAGGTCGTCAAGGGCGGTCGCCGCTTCTCGTTCACCGCTCTCGTGGTGGTGGGTGACGGAAACGGTCGCGTCGGTCTCGGGTACGGAAAGGCCAAGGAAGTTCCGTTGGCCATCCAGAAGGGCACCGAGGACGCCAAGCGCAACATGTTCGCGGTGCCGCTCGCCGGAAGCACCATCACGCACCCGATCATCGGTGTGTTGGGTGCCGGCCGCGTGATGTTGAAGCCGGCCGCTCCCGGTACCGGCGTGATCGCCGGCGGTGCGGCACGCGTGATTCTCGAAGAAGCCGGAATCCACGACGTGCTCTGCAAGTCGCTCGGCTCGTCGAACGCCATCAACGTGGCGCGCGCGACCATCGAAGGACTGAAGGGTCTGCAGCGCCCCGACGAGGTCGCCGCCCGTCGCGGTCTGCCCGCCGATTCGTTCGTTCCCAAGGGAATGTTGAAGGCCTACAACGAGCGCAAGCGTGCGCTCGCCGCCGGAGAGGGTCACTGATCATGTCGGGAACCATCATCGTCAAGCAGGTCAAGTCGGGCGCTCACCAGAAGCCCAAGGCTCGGGGCACTCTTCGTGCTCTCGGACTCGGTCGTATCGGGCAGACCAACACGTTGCCCGACCGCCCCGAGATCCGCGGCATGATCGCCCGCGTTCCGCACCTCGTCGAGGTGACGGCGTCGAACAAGGAGAACTGAACATGCGCGTCGACGAACTCTCTCCCGCCCCGGGGTCGACCCATCGCAAGAAGCGTCTGGGTCGCGGTATCGGTGGCAAGGGCGGCAAGACCGCCGGTCGCGGTACTAAGGGTCAGCGCGCTCGCGGTCGTGGCAAGGTCGCTCGTGGCTTCGAAGGTGGCCAGATGCCCTTGAAGCAGCGTGTGCCGAAGTTGAAGGGCTTCAACAACCCCTTCCGCGTCGAGTATCAGGCGATCAACCTCGACACTCTCGACGAACTCGGCGAGGCGTCGGTGGACCCCGAGGTCCTGCGCAAGCGCGGCGTCCTGCACAAGGGTGCGTTCGTGAAGGTACTCGCCCGTGGTGAGATCACTCGCAAGGTCGACGTGTCGGCTCACGCCGTCTCGGAAGCCGCCAAGGCCGCCATCGAAGCCAAGGGCGGATCGGTCACGATCATTCCGCTGCCCTACAAGGTTCGTCCGGCTGCCAAGGGCAACCAGTTCACCAACCGCTGATCGCGAGGAGCATTCGTGCTGTCGAATCTGGCCAACATGTTCAAGGTCGCCGACCTGCGGAACAAGATCTTGTTCACCGTGGGAATGGTGCTCCTGTACCGACTCGGAACGTTCATTCGCGTTCCCGGTATCGACGATCAGGCCGTTCGTCAGTTGCGTGAATCGGCTCGCCAGCAGGGCGCGCTCGGCTTCCTCAACCTGTTCTCGGGTGGTGCGTTCTCGAGCTTCGCGATCTTCGCCCTCGGCATCATGCCGTACATCACCTCCAGCATCATCATGCAGGTGCTCACGGTCGTGATTCCGAAACTCGAACAGTGGCAGAAAGAGGGCGCGGTCGGTCAGCGCAAGATCACCCAATGGACGCGTTACGTGGCCATGGCGATTGCGCTGTTGCAGGCCGCCGGTCTCACTTTCATCTTCGGTCAGGGTCGAGGCTCGGCGTTCTTCACGGCGTCGGCCACCGCTCCCGACATCGTCTTGTTGCCCGACGGCATGTGGCCGCGTGGTCTGCTCGTGATCATCTCGCTGGTGGCCGGTACGGCTCTCCTCATGTGGATGGGCGAGATCATGAGTCAGCGCGGCATCGGCAACGGTATGAGCATCTTGATCTTCGCCTCGGTGGTGAGCAGTCTTCCGTTCAGCTACTACTCACTTCTTCAGAGCAGGAAGCTCGTGGTGTTCTCGGTACTGGTGCTCGTGTCGCTCGCCATTCTCGTGGCGGTCGTCCGGGTCGAACTCGGCCAGCGTCGCATCCCGGTGCAGTTCGCCAAGCGAGTGGTGGGTCGTCGTATGTTCGGTGGCCAGAGCACGTACATCCCGCTGAAGGTCAACCAGAGCGGCGTGATTCCGATCATTTTCGCCAGCTCGGTGTTGTTGCTGCCGGTGCTCCTCACCAACGTGATCGGTAGCGACCGGGGGTGGCGACGCAGCCTCACCGAGTGGGTCGATCGCAATCTGGTGAGCTCACAAGGTCTGCTCTACATCGTCACGTTCGCACTGATGATCATCGCCTTCGCCTACTTCTACAACTCGATCGCCTTCGATCCCATGCGACAGGCCGATCAGATCCGACGCCAGGGTGGCTTCATCCCGGGTATCCGTCCCGGACCCCAGACCGAAGCCTTCCTCGGCAAGGTCGTCAACCGCATCACGCTTCCGGGCGCGTTGTTCGTGGCCTTCATCGCCATCCTTCCCTACATCGTTCTCTGGGTGGGCGACGTGCAGAGCTTCCCGTTCGCCGGCACCACGGTGCTCATCGCGGTCGGTGTGGCTCTCGAGTTGATGCGACAGGTCGATTCGCAGCTGATGATGCGGAACTACGAGGGATTCCTGAAGTGACGTCGTGCCGGCGTCGTATCGCACGCCGGACCGACTGATGATCCCGGGCGTCCGGCTCATCATCATCGGTCGCCAAGGCGCCGGGAAGGGCACGCAGTGTCAGCGCATGTCGCGTCACTACGTCGTGCCCCACATCTCCACGGGCGAGATGCTGCGCGCCGCTGTTCGTGAGGGCACCGAATTGGGCCGAGTGGCCAAGCAGGTGATCGAGTCGGGCCAGTTGGTGGGGGACGAGATCATGATCGAACTCGTTCGCGATCGCCTGGCCCAGGACGACGCCCGAAGCCGCGGCTACATCTTGGATGGCTTCCCCCGCACGGTCAATCAGGCCGAGGCTCTCGATCTGATCACCGAGACGTCCCCGATCCATGTGGTCATCGACCTCGAGGTTCCTCGCGAACTGGTGCTGGCTCGGATCTCGTCCCGGCGTGTCTGCCGGGACTGCGGGACCAACTACACCGCCACGGGTCGGGAGCGACAGCCCTGGACCTGCGACGTGTGCGGAGGTGACGTGGTGCAGCGAGACGACGACTCCGAGGAATCGGTGAGCCGTCGACTCGACCTC
The DNA here is from genome assembly GCA_039800005.1 of Actinomycetota bacterium. Classification (GTDB taxonomy): domain Bacteria; phylum Actinomycetota; class Acidimicrobiia; order Acidimicrobiales; family Ilumatobacteraceae; genus Casp-actino8. The sequence continues at coordinate 16,663 of JBDLRN010000025.1, forward strand.
TACGAGACCCAGACGGCACCGTTGCTCGAGTACTACGGATCCCGGGATCGTCTGGTGAGGGTCGACGGCACCGCCGCCCCCGATGTGGTGTTCGGCCGCCTCACCACGGCCATCGACACGGCTCGGAATCGGGCGTGATCGGGGCCTCATCACCTGGTGGAGACCGGGATAGAGACCGGTAGCGTGGCAACCCGGTCCTGCTGCCGACCCCAGGTCGCGCCGCAGGCAGCCGTTTCATTCGACCGCCGAGGAGGCAGTTCTGGCCAAACCCAAAGACGACGCCATCCTGCTGGAAGGCACGATTCTCGAGTCGCTCCCGAACGCGATGTTCCGGGTCGAACTCGAGAACGGCCACAAAGTGTTGGCGCACATCTCCGGAAAGATGCGCATGAACTACATCCGCATCCTGCCGGGCGACAAGGTTCAAGTCGAACTGACTCCCTACGACCTCACCCGAGGTCGCATCACCTACCGCTACAAGTGAACGACAAGAAGTGAGATGACCGATGAAGGTCCGACCGAGCGTCAAGAAGATCTGTGAGAAGTGCAAAGTGATTCGCCGTCACGGGCGAGTCATGGTCATTTGTGAGAACCCGCGCCACAAGCAGCGTCAGGGCTAAAGAGAAAGTAGCAACGAGTCAATGGCACGTATTTCCGGCGTCGACATCCCCCGCGAGAAGCGGTTGGAGATCTCACTCACGTACATTTTCGGAATCGGCAAGCCGACCGCGCAGAAGATCTGCGCCGAGATCGGTCTCGATCCGAACACGCGCGTGCGCGACCTCACCGAAGACGAGGTCAACAAGATCCGCGTGTGGGTCGATCAGAACATCACCGTCGAAGGTGACCTGCGCCGCGAAGTGCAGCAGGACATCAAGCGCAAGATCGAGATCCAGTGTCTCCAGGGCGTCCGTCACCGCAAGGGCCTGCCGGTCCGCGGTCAGCGCACCAAGACCAACGCCCGCTCACGCAAGGGCCCGAAGAAGACCGTCGCCAACAAGAAGAAGGCAGTGAGGAAGTAAGCCATGGCCAAGCCGAAGCCGGGTGGGCGTCGTCCCCGCAAGCGCGAGCGCAAGAACATCACCACTGGTGTGTGCCACATCAAGTGTTCGTTCAACAACACCATCGTCAGCATCACCGATGTCGAGGGCAACGTCGTCTCGTGGGCATCGGGTGGCGGTGTCGGATTCAAGGGTTCGCGCAAGAGCACCCCGTTCGCCGCGCAGCTGGCCGCCGAGAAGGCCGCCAAGGACGCCTTCGAACAGGGTATGCGTCGCGTCGAAGTTCACGCCAAGGGCCCCGGCTCGGGTCGTGACACGGCCATTCGCTCGCTCCAGAACACCGGTATCGAGGTCACCGGAATCAAGGACGTGACCCCCGTGCCGCACAACGGTTGCAAGATGCCCAAGCGGAAGAGGAACTAAGTCATGGCTCGTTACACCGGTCCCAAGGTGCGCCTGTCGCGCCGTCTCGGCGTCAACGTCTTCGAGAACGCGAAGGGCAGCAAGGCCCTCGAGCGTCGCCCGTTCCCGCCCGGACAGCACGGTCGGACCCGTCGTCGTGGCAACACGAGCGAGTACCTGACCCAGCTCCAGGAGAAGCAGAAGGCCAAGTACATCTACGGCGTTCTCGAGCGCCAGTTCCGCAAGACCTACGAAGAGGCCAACCGTCTCGCCGGCCCGACCGGTGAGAACCTGCTTCGTCTGCTCGAGCTCCGTCTCGACAACGTGGTCTACCGCGCCAACTGGGCCAGCACCCGCCCGCAGGCGCGCCAGTTCGTGAGCCACGGTCTCGTGCTCGTGAACGGCAAGCGTCTCAACATCCCGAGTGCCCGCGTCAAGGCCGGCGACGTCGTCACCTTGGCTCCCAAGGCGCGCAACATGATCGTCATTCAGAACAACATCGACACTCTCGACCGCTCGCTCGTCGGCTGGCTCGAGGGGGGCGACGGTGGCAAGCAGGTCACCGTGCGTTCCGAGCCGGCGCGTGAGCACATCGACGTGCCGGTGCGCGAACAGCTCATCGTCGAGTTGTACTCGAAGTGATCCCCACGAACTGACCGACCCGCAGGCCACTCACGAACGGAACAGACCCATGCTCGTCATCCAGCGCCCCTCTGTCGAAGCCGACAGCGAAGAATCGAACAACCGTCAGCGTTTCGCCGTCGGCCCGCTCGAACCCGGCTTCGGCCACACCATCGGCAACTCGCTGCGTCGCACGCTGCTCTCGTCCATTCCGGGTGCGGCCATCACGACGGTCAAGTTCGACGAAGCGTTGCACGAGTTCGACACCATCGCTGGTGTCGCCGAGGACGTCACCGACATCATCCTCAACCTGAAGGACATCGTTCTTCGTTCCGAGTCGGACGACGACGTGATCCTGCGCCTCGACGTGCGCGGCGACGCCGTCGTCACCGCTGGCGACATTCAGTGCCCGGCCGACGTCGAGATCCTCAACAAGGACTTGGTCATCGCCCACGTGAACAGCAAGGGCCGTCTCGCCATCGATCTCACCGTGTCGCAGGGTCGCGGTTACCTGTCGTCCGATCGTGAAGCCGGATCGCGCACGATCGGTGTCATCCCGATCGACGCCATCTTCTCGCCGGTTCGGCGCGTGATGTTCGACGTGCAGCCCACGCGTGTCGAGCAGTCGACCAACTACGACCGTCTCGTGATCGACATCGAGACCGACGGCACCATCACCCCCCGTGAAGCTCTCGCCTCGGCCGGTGCCACGTTGCGCAACTTGGTCGACCTCGTCGCCAACTTGTCGGAAGAGCCCAAGGGACTCGAACTCGGTGAAGTGATCCAGGCCGGCGCCGCCAGCCCCGATCTCGACATCGCCATCGAAGATCTCGATCTCTCCGAGCGGCCGCGCAACTGCCTGAAGCGCGCTCAGGTCAACACCATCGGTGAACTGCTCCAGAAGACCGAGGACGACCTTCTCAACATCACCAACTTCGGCCAGAAGAGCCTCGACGAAGTGAAGCAGAAGCTCGACGAGCGCGGCCTCTCGCTCCGCGGCTGATCGTCGACATCCACGAAGGACTGAAAAGGACACACCATGCCCGCAACACCTCGTCGAGCCCGCAAGTTCGGTGGCAGTTCGGCCCACCAGAAACTCATGATGGCGAACCTCGCCGCGTCGCTCTTCGCCGCCGAGGCCATCGAGACCACCGAGGCGAAGGCCAAGGCTCTGCGTCCGATCGCCGAGAAGCTCATCACCAAGGCCAAGAAGGCTCAGGACGGTGACGCGGCGAGTCTGCACCGCATTCGTCAGTTGCAGTCCTACCTCGGCGACAAGGAGATGACCAGCAAGCTGGTTTCCGACATCGCGCCGCGGTTCGCCGATCGCAACGGTGGGTACCTCCGCATTCTGAAGCTCGGTCCGCGTCACGGCGACAACGCGCCGATGGCTCGCGTCGAACTCGTCTGATCGGTAGGGGAGTCATCCCCGTGGCCGAAACCATGTCGTCACTCGAACCCGCCGTGAGGCGGGTTCGTCTGTTGGTGGCCTACGACGGTTCGGCCTTGCACGGCTTCGCGGTCAACGAGGGTGTGTCGACGGTGGCGGGTCTGCTCACCGAGGCGTTGTCGACCATCGCTCGAAGGCCCATCGAGATCGTGGGAGCCGGTCGCACCGATGCCGGAGTGCACGCGTGGGGTCAGGTCGTGAGTTGTGATCTCCCCGTCGACGTCGATCTCGACGGACTGGCTCGACGACTCACCAAGATGTGCGCCCCGTCGGTCGTGGTGCGCGCGGTCGAATCCGCTCCATCCGATTTCCATGCTCGCTTCTCGGCCCTCTGGCGGCGCTACCGCTACACGATCCTCAACGAGCCCGTCCCCGATCCGTTCCTGGCGTCCACCGCGTGGCACGTTCCGGTGCCGTTGAAGGTCGACCTCATGCGGATGGCGGCCGATCCGCTGATCGGCGAGCACGATTTCTCGGCCTTTTGTCGTCGACCCAAGAGTGAGCCCGGGCAGCCCGAGCCGTCGATGGTTCGCCGTGTCCTCGGGATCGAGTGGCTCGAGCTCGAGAGCGAACGGGGTGGCCGGATCCTGCAATGTCGGATCGAGGCCACCGCCTTTTGCCACCAGATGGTCCGGTCGATCGTGGGCACCCTGGTCGACGTGGGTCAGAGCAAGATCACCCCGGGCGAGATGTCGGGCATCCTGCGGAGTCGCCGCCGGGAGGCCGCCGGCCAGGTGGCGCCACCCCACGGGTTGTGTTTCTGGGCGGTTGGCTATCCCGCCGACGGGGTCGGGGCCCCGTTTTCTGGCGCGGGATCTTCACCTATACGGTGAAAAATCCTCACCAGAACACCAGGTGGGGAAACGTGGGGGAGGGGCGTAGGCTTTCCCGTCCGTCGAAAGAAGTTCTCATGAGCACCTATTCACCAAAAGCCAGTGATGTGAAGCGCGAGTGGCACGTTCTCGATGCCGAGGGCATGGTCCTCGGTCGTCTGTGCACCGAGGCCGCGCGACTCCTTCGCGGCAAGCACAAGCCGGTCTTCGCCCCCCACATGGACATGGGCGATCACGTCATCATCATCAACGCCGACAAGGTCGTCATGACCTCGGGCAAGGCCGATCGCCACATGGTCTACCGCTACTCCGGTTACCCCGGTGGTCTGAAGAGCGAGACCTACGCCAACTTGCTGTCGCGTCGTCCCGACGAAGCGGTCCGCGGTTCGGTGCGCGGCATGCTCCCGAAGGGGCCGCTCGGTCGTCAGATGATCAAGAAGTTGAAGGTGTACGGCGGCCCCACGCATCCGCACGCCTCGCAGAATCCCACCGTGCGGTCGATCGACCACGCGAAGGCACGCTGAAAGTTCAGGGAGCACAGATGTCGAAGCCTCTCACCCAGACCACCGGTCGTCGTAAGTCCGCCGTCGCTCGCGTGCGCGTGCGTCCCGGCTCGGGCAAGGTCACGATCAACGGCAAGCCGATCGATCAGTACTTCGGCACCGCCACGCAGCGCAACTCGGCCGTCGAGGCGCTGCGCGTCACCAACACTGCCGAGCAGTACGACGTCGACGCCACCATCATCGGTGGGGGCGTGACCGGCCAGTCGGGTGCCATGCGCATGGGACTCGCTCGTTCGCTCGCCGAACTCGATCCCGAGGCCCGTCCGGCTCTCAAGAAGGCCGGTCTGCTCACCCGCGACTCGCGGAAGAAAGAGAGCAAGAAGTACGGCCTCAAGAAGGCGCGTAAGGCGCCGCAGTACACCAAGCGCTGATCGCGGGGCCACGTGTCGGCTCCGCATCCCCGCTTCGGCACCGATGGTGTTCGCGGGCGTGCGATCGACGAGATCACACCCGAGTTCTGTCTGTCGTTGGGTCGCGCCGCGGCACGAGTTCTTCGTCCGGAACGCGTCGTCATCGGGCGTGACACCCGTGAATCGGGTCCGGTTCTGCAGGCCGCTCTGGCCGCCGGACTCGCCGCCGAAGGGGTCGACGTCGACGATCTCGGCATCGTTCCGACTCCGGCCGTCGCCATGTTCGCGGCCCGCGATTGTCTGCCGGGCGTGGTGATCACCGCGTCGCACAATCCGTTCCACGACAACGGTGTGAAGATCTTCGGTGCCGGCGGCACCAAGTTGTCCGACGATCAGCAAGAGGCGATCGAAGTCGAGTTGTCGTCGATCCTGAACGCCGAACCGAGTGGTGCGATTCCGCGTCGCGTCGGAGTGGTCGCCCGTCGTCCGCTCGCCGTTGCGGACTACGTCGATCGCATCGTGTCGCACTTCGGCGAGGGCTCGCTCGCCGGTCTGCGGGTCGTGCTCGACGCCGCCAACGGAGCCATGTCCGACGCCGCCCCCGAGACCTTTCGTCGACTCGGTGCCGATGTGATCGTTCTCAACGACGGACCCGACGGCGTGAACATCAATCACGAGTGCGGGGCCACTGCCACCGACGGCTTGTGTGCGTTCGTGTCGACCATGGGTACGGCTGATGCCGCCTTCGCCTTCGACGGCGACGGTGATCGCGTGATCGCGGTCGACGGCACCGGGCGAGTGGTCGACGGCGATCGTCTGATCGCCATGTCGGCCATCGATCGCAAGGAGCGTGGTCGTCTCACCGGAGGTGCCGTGGTCGCCACGGTCATGGCGAATCTCGGTTTCCATCGCGCGATGCACGAAGCGGGCATTCAGGTGGTCGTCACACCGGTGGGTGATCGTCACGTGCTCGACGCCATGGTCGAGGGCGGATTCGTTCTCGGTGGAGAACAGAGCGGTCACATCATCCACCGCGATGTCGCCACCACCGGCGACGGACTCGTGTCGGCGGTGGCCGTGGCCGAGTTACTGGTCAGGTCGTCCCGATCCCTCGCCGAGGTGGCTGGTTCGGTGATGACGTCGTTCCCACAGGTGTTGCGCAACGTCGAGGTGGCCCGCCGTCCGCATGACGCGGCAGGCGAACTGGCTGACGAGATTGCCGCCGTCGAAGCAGAACTCGGACCTGACGGGCGAGTGCTCGTGCGGGCGAGTGGCACCGAACCCCTCGTGCGGGTGATGGTCGAAGCCCCCTCTCTCGCCGTGGCCGACGCAGCGGTGGAGCGTCTGTGCGACGCGGCGCGGCGTCGTTTCACCTGATCAGCACCGGTTGTTCGCCAGCGACGTGCCGATGCGGTGCGAGCAGGCGCACTGACGGCCCCCGGCGTCATCGGTAGCCTGACGGCCATGTGTGGCATCGTGGCGCTGGTCTCCCGTCCGGCGACCCGACCGGTGCCGACGGCCGACGAGATCGTGTCCCGACTCGACGCGGCCGTGGAGACCAGAGCCGACCTGCCGCGGGCCACGGCGTTGCTCGACGAGGTCGACGGACTCCTGAAGGGCGTGCCGGGTGTGCGGGCTCTGCTCGATCAGCGCCAGTTGGTGTCGGCGATCGAGGAGCGACTGGCGCTGTTCGACGGCGTGATCGCCGAGCGTGACGCGACGCTCGACACCGCCGACGCCGACGCCCTCGAAATGGCGGCGCGCCAATTGGGCGCTCTGCGCGACGTGATCTGGTCGATCCGACGCGATCGTCTGCGCACCGCGGCCGAGGTGGCCGATCTGGCCGGCCGCGACGCATCGGTGAGCGCGATCGCCGGCTACCTGATGGTGCAGCAGGCCTTCTCGATTCTCGACCGACTCGAGGTGCGCGGGCGCGACTCGGCCGGTGTGCACCTGTTCGTGTGGAACCACGGGTTGCGTGCCGACGATCCGGCGGTCGCCGTGGCTCTGGCGGAACGTTCGAGAGATCCGCTCTTCCAGAATCGCTCGGTGCGCTGGATCGACACCGAGCGCGGTGGTGTGCTGTCGTTCGTGTACAAGGCGGCGGCCGAGATCGGTGAGCTCGGTGACAACACACGAGCCTTGCGACGCGCGGTCGTCGACGACGATCTGTTGCGACGAGCGCTCTCGTCGTCCGAGGCCCGTCTGTCGCTCACGGGTCACACACGGTGGGCGAGTGTGGGCATCATCTCCGAGCCGAACGCCCACCCGGTCAACAGCGAGCGGGTCGTCGGTGGGGCCGACTCGCCCTACCTCGTGGCGTCGCTGAACGGTGACGTCGACAATCACGCCGATCTGCGCATCGAGTACGGGTTGCAGTTCGCCGGCCAGATCACCACCGACGCCAAGGTGATCCCGGCCCTCGTCGCGCATCACTCCGCCGCCAACGTCGATCTCACCGAGGCCTTCCGTCGATCCGTGTCGGTGTTCGAGGGATCGGTCGCCATCGCCGTCGCGGCCGCCGACGATCCCAACCGGCTGCTCGTCTCGTTGCGAGGCAGTGGACAGGGCCTCTTCGTCGGTCTGGCCGACGATCTCTACGTGGTGGCCAGCGAGCCCTACGGCGTGGTCGAGGAGACCACTCGATACGTGCGCATGGACGGCGAGTCGTCGGTGAACGGAGTCACCGGTCAGATCGTGGTTCTCGACGGCGATCGGGCCGGCACCCTCGACGGCGTGCGGCGCTTGTCGTTCGACGGAGCCGATCTTCCCGTCGCCGAACGCGACGTCGTGCGGGCCGAGGTCACCACGCGCGACATCGACCGGGGAGACTCTCCGCACTTCTTGCTGAAAGAGATCGGTGAAGCGCCGCTCAGCCTGGCCAAGACGTTGCGCGGCAAGATCGCCGAACGCGACGGTCTTCTGCACGCCGTGCTCGGATCCCGCACGATCCCGACCGACGTGGCGGCTCGTCTGGCATCGGGAACCTTCGACAAGATCCGTGTCATCGGACAGGGCACGGCCGCCGTGGCCGGCCAGAGTTGCGCGTCGGTTCTCGATCACCTCACCGACGGTCGAATCGACGTCGATCCGATCACGGCCACCGAGCTGTCGGGTTTCGGTCTGCGCCTCGACATGTCCGACACCTTGGTGATCGCCATCAGTCAGAGCGGAACCACCACCGACACCAATCGCACGGTCGACTTGGCGAGAGCGCGCGGCGCAGCAGTGATCGCCATCGTCAATCGACGGGGCTCCGATCTGTGCGACAAAGCCGACGGTGTGCTGTTCACGTCCGACGGTCGTGACGTCGAGATGAGCGTGGCATCCACCAAGGCCTTCTACGCGCAGGTCGCGGCCGGCGTGCTGTTGGCGTGCGAGATCTCCGAACGCCTCGGCACCGGAACCGATCAACGACGTCACCAGCTGCTCGCGGCTCTTCGCGATCTGCCCACCGCCATGCGCGAACTCCTCGGGTCGCGTGACGCCATCGCCGAGATCGCCCGCAAGTACGCACCCTCCAAGCGGTACTGGGCGGTGGTCGGCAACGGTCCCAACGCGATCGCCGCACACGAAGTGCGCATCAAGTTGAGCGAGCTCTGCTACAAGTCGATCTCGTCCGACATCACCGAGGACAAGAAGCACATCGATCTGTCCTGCGAGCCGCTCATCCTGGTGTGCGCGGCCGGACTGTCGGGCGGCACCGCCGACGACGTTGCCAAGGAAGTGGCCATCTACCGTGCCCACAAGGCCACGCCCATCGTGGTGGCGTCGGCGCGCGAGTCGCGATTCGCCCACGCCTCGGCCGTGGTCGAGGTTCCCGAGACCGATCCGGTACTCGCGTTCGTGCTCTCGGCCATGGTCGGTCATCTCTTCGGCTACGAGGCGGCGCGCGCGATCGACGATCTGGCGCGCAGTCTGCGTGAAGCACGAGAGATCGTCGAGCGGGCGGTCGTCGAACTCGACGACGGCGAGGCAGTGCTCGCGCGGCTCGGTGATCAGTTGGCCGGTCCCGTCGAGCGTTTTCGGGAGACGCTGCGAGCCGGCACCTACGACGGGCATCTCGAAGCCAGCACCGCCGTGCGTCTGGCCACCATGTTCCGCGTGGTCATCGACGACAATCCGGTCGAAGCCCATCAGTTCGAGACCGGCAAGGTCGGCAGTCCGGCCCTCGTGGTCGACGATCTCACCATGGCACTCACGCGCGCCATCGAGGAACTGACCCGTCCGATCGACGCCATCAAGCATCAGGCCAAGACGGTGACGGTCGGGATCTCGCGCAGCGACGAAGGAGTTCTCGATCGAGCGTTGGTGCAAGCGGTCCTCGCGGCCGGCACTGGTCGTGACGCATTGTCGTATCGCACGCTCAAGGTGTTGGCCGATCTCGATCCGGCCGTCGAATCAGTGGTGGGATACACGCGCTACCGCATCGACGGCGAACCCGAGAACGCCACGATCGCCATCGTCGACCGCGGCGGTCTGTCACGTGATCTGCCGAGTCGAGTCGACAAGAACCCGGCCTTGCTCGGCACGAAGCGACGGGTGGCCGCCGAGCGCGAGGTTCTCGTGGCACGGGGCCGATCCGATGGGCGGACCGTCATCTTCGTTCCGGAGGTGAAGGCCGGGGTCGCCATCGGGCTGCTGCTGTTGCACGTACGTTTCCACGATCGCTTGCCGGCCAACGTGGTGCGCGGCGTTCTCCAGGGGTACGACCGGCGCTACGACCGTCTGGTCGACTGGGTCTCGGAGACCGAAGGTGTGATGCGCGACGACGTGCTGGCGACCGTGTCGGTGGCCGATCTCCTCATCCGTCCGATGAGCGAGGTCGCCGACTTGTGGCGACGGTGACCGTGACATCGCCATCGCCATCGACATCGACATCGACCTCTGGTTCGTTCGTGATCGGTATCGGTGTCGACGTCGTCGACGTCGTGCGATTCCGCCAGACGCTGTTGCGTACCCCGTCGATGCGAAGTCGGGTCTTCACCGACGACGAGTTGGTCCCGTTGGCCGAACGAAACGATCCGGTGCCATCGTTGGCAGCCCGCTTCGCGGCCCGCGAGGCCGTGATGAAGGCCATGGGAGTGGGCCTCGGCGCCTTCGACTTCCACGACGTGTGGGTGGCCAGTCTTCCCACTGGGCAACCGGTGTTGCAGGTGTCGGGTCGAGCCGACGCGTTGGCCCGTGAACGGGGCATCGCATCGTGGCATCTGTCCCTGACCCACACCGACGACATGGCGATCGCCTACGTCGTCGCGTCGTCTTGATTCGGGCGATCCGTACGCTGATGTCATGATCCCGGTCGTCACGCCCGAACGGATGCGACGTATCGACGAACGTGCCGTGGCGAGTGGAATCCCGCTGGAGGCCCTCGTCGAGCGAGCCGGTTGGGGAGTGGCGCGTGCCGCCCGTGAGATGCTCGGCGGTACCTACGGGCGACGGGTGGTCGTGGTGGCCGGTCCGGGCAACAACGGGGCCGACGGTCGGGTGGCTGCACGCTTCTTGCGCGACCGAGGTGTGCGGGTGACGGTGCTCGCCGCCGACGAGTTGCCCGCGGTGCTGCCCGAGGCCGATCTGTTGATCGACGCGGCGTACGGCACCGGTTTTCGCGGGGTGTGGCAACCGCCATTGGCCTCGTGTCCGGTGCTCGCTGTAGATATTCCGAGTGGGGTCGACGGTCTCACCGGAGTCGCCCACGGTTCACCGTGGACGTGTGAGCGCACGGTCACTTTCGTGGCCCCGAAACCGGGTCTGTACTTCCACGACGGTCGGCGGTTGAGTGGGCGCGTCGACATCGTCGACATCGGACTGAACGACATCGTCGACATCGGACTGAACGACGTCGTCGACACAGAACCGAACGACATCGGTCTGGTGACCCGCGACGACGTGTGCATCGGGTGGCCGCGGCGGGATGCTGATGATCACAAGTGGAAGCACGGGGCCCTCGTGGTGGCCGGCTCTCCCGGCATGCTGGGCGCGGCGAGTCTGGCGTCGCGTGCGGCGTTACGCAGTGGAGCCGGCATCGTGCATCTCGCCACTCCGGATACCGACTCCGAACGTGGCGTGCCCACCGAAGTCGTGCGTCGACCGATCGCGTCACCGGGTTGGTCGTCCGAGGTTCTGTCGGCCGCTGCGTCCCGTTTTCGCGTGCTCGCCATCGGACCCGGTCTCGGTCGTGACCCCGGCGCATTCGACGAAGCGCGCCGTGTGATCGCGAGCGCAGCGCTGCCGATCGTGGTCGACGGAGACGCGTTGCATGCCGTCGATGTCGACGTGGTGTCGCGACGGCCGGCCCCCACCGTTCTCACTCCGCACGACGGCGAATTCGAGGTGCTCACCGGCAGGCCACCGGGGGTCGACCGCATCGCGGCCGCGCGCGAGGCGGCTCGCCGATTCCATGCCGTCGTGTTGCTGAAGGGGCCCACCACGGTGGTGGCCGATCCGGCCGGGCGGGTGGCTCTGGTGACGCACGGCGACGAGCGACTGGCCACGGCCGGCAGCGGTGACGTGCTCACCGGCACCATCACCGGCGCGATGGCCGGCGGTGCTCGTCCCTTCGACGCCGCTGCGTTCGCCGCGTGGGTGTGCGCCGAAGCCGGTCGTCGATGTGCGCGTCACGGAACGACGGCGTCCGATCTGGTCGATGCTCTTCCGTGGGTGCTCGACGACGTGATTCCGGCCGACTGACCGTGCCGTCGGTCCCGAGCGGGCAGAATGGCCTCCGATGAGCCGCGCCTCCCACGTCGACATCGATCGGTCGGCTCTCGTCCACAACGTACGGGTGCTGAAAGAGCGCGCTGGCGGAGCTCGAGTCCTGGCCGTTGTCAAGGCCGATGGCTACGGACATGGCGCCATCACCGCCGCCGAAGCGGCCCTCGAAGCCGGTGTCGACGGACTGTGCGTGGCACTGGTTCAAGAAGGCGTCGAACTGCGTCGAGCGGGGATCGAAGCTCCGGTGCTGGTGTTGTCGGAGCAACCTCTCGAACAACTCGGCGAATTGGTCGCTCACGGTCTGGTGGCCACGGCGTACAGCGCGCGGTACATCGACGCGTTGGCCGACGAGGCGCGTCGCCACGACGTGTCGGGGCACGAGGTGCATCTGAAGATCGACACCGGCATGAATCGAGTGGGTTGCCGTCCGGCCGATGCGGCCGAACTGGCCGGTCGCATTCTGGCTCGCTCACCGCACCTCATGTTGGGAGGCGTGTTCACCCATCTCGCCACCGCCGATTCGCCCGACACCACCGAGACCGATCGGCAACTCGACCGGTTCGAGAGTGCACTCGAGGAATTGCGGCGCGCCGGAGTCGATCCCGGGCTCGTGCACGCCGCCAACTCGGCGGCCACCATCGCCCATCCGCGCGCTCGCTTCGACCTGGTACGCGTGGGCATCGCCATGTACGGCATCGCGCCCGACGTGGTGATGACCGATGCCTGTCGTGATCTGCGGCCGGCGTTGTCGTTGCGCAGTCGCGTGTCGTTCGTGAAGCGCGTCAACGCCGGCGACGGGGTGTCGTACGGACTGCGCCATCGCTTCGAGCGGTCCACCACCGTGGCGACCGTGCCCCTCGGTTACGCCGATGGTGTGCCGCGGCGATCCGGAACGATGGGGGGTGCTGTGCTCATCGGTGGAGTGCATCGTCCCATCGTGGGTGTGGTCACCATGGACCAGTTGATGGTCGATTGCGGAGACGATCCAGTGCACATCGACGACGAAGTGGTGCTCATCGGGCGTCAAGGCGACGCCGAGATCAGCGCCAACGAGTGGGCTGCGCTCACGGGCACGATCGGCTACGAGATCGTGTGCGGTCTGTCGCGTCGGTTGCCCCGACGCGTGATCAGTTGATGTCGCTCAGTTGATGTCGCTCATCTTCGTCCGCGGTGTGGCGCGGGCGAGGAGCGGACGAATGGCGGCGTCCATCTCGTGCGGATCGAGCGGCGGGTTCGTGATGTGCGGTCCGCGGATCCAGCCCTGGGCGATGCCGAGCAACTGTCCGTTCGACTCGATCACCTGTCCGGTCACGTCGGACGACTGCGTCGAGGCCAACCAGGTGATGACCGGCGCGACCCACTCAGGTCCGAAACGCTCGAGCATCTCGGGCGGCATGCCGAGATCTTCGGTGAGACGGGTGAGAGCACCCGGAGCCACCGCATTGCAGGTGACGCCGTAACGACCGAGTTCTTCGGCGGCGATGAGCGTGAACGTCGCGATACCGGCCTTGGCGGCGCCGTAGTTGGTCTGCCCCGGGTTGCCATAGATGCCCGACACCGACGTGGTGTTGATGAGACGCGCGTCGTTGGTGTGACCGTCCTTGGAGCGGTTGCGCCAGTACTCGGCGGCGACACGGCTGGAGGCCCAGGTGCCCTTCAGGTGCACCTTGATGACGGCGTCCCACTCTTCTTCGGCCATCGAGAACAACATGCGGTCGCGCAGGATGCCGGCGTTGTTGACGACCACGTCGAGTCCACCGAAGGTGTCGATGGCGAGTGCGATCATCGCCTTGGCGTCGTCGAGCGAACTGGCATCACCGAGGTGGGCGACGGCCTGTCCGCCGGCCGCCTTGATCTCGTCGACGACGTCCTGGGCCGGATTGGATCCACCGCCCCCGGATCCGTCACGCGATCCGCCGAAGTCGTTCACGACGACCTTGGCTCCTTCGGCGGCGAGCATGAGCGCGTATTCGCGACCGATGCCGCGTCCGGCTCCGGTGATCACGCAGATTCGGTCCTGGCACATCTTGTTCGTCATGACGAGGAGAGTAGTGCTGGACCGGTCCGGGCTCACAGATGAGGCCCTCGGTAGCATCGGCCCGTGTGATCACGTGCACGGTGTCGTCGCTCGCTGGGACCCATCGGGTCGCCGCGACGATCGCCGAGATGGCCCGGCTCGGTGACGTGATCGTGCTGGCCGGTGACATGGGAGCCGGCAAGACGGCCTTCGCCCAGGGTTTCGGGGCCGCGCTCGGTGTGACCGAGCCCATCACCTCACCCACCTTCACCGTGGTTCACACCTACGACACCGGCCGGGTGCTGTTGCACCACGCCGATCTGTACCGACTCGATCGCACGAGCGAGATCGACGATCTGGCCTTGGCCGAGCTCACCGAGGACGAGGGCGTCCTGCTCGTCGAGTGGGGTGACGTGGCGGCCGATCATCTGGGGTCGCACCTCGAAGTGCGGCTCGAACCGCTCGACGACGAACACGAGAACGGTCGTCGCATCACCGTGCGTGCCGTGGGGTCGGCGTGGACGTCGCGTTGGTCGAAACTGGAAGCGGCTCTCGCATGCTGATCCTCGGAATCGAGACCGCCACCGCGCGGGTCAGTGTGGCGATCGGCGGACACGACGGTGTCCTGTCACTCGTCGAGGTCACGCGCGGCCGGCGACACGCCGAGAACGTGATGCCGGCCGTCGACGACGCATGTCGACTGGCCGAGGTCACCGTGCCCGAATTCGGATGTGTCGCTGTCGACGTGGGGCCCGGTCTCTTCACCGGCATGCGCGTCGGCGTCGCGACCGCCAAGGCGTTGGCGATGGCGCTCGAGATCCCTGTCGTCACGGCCACGAGTCTCGAGTTGCTCGTCCACGCCGTGTACGACGACGTCGAGTTCGCGCGCGAACGTCTCGTCTGTGCGGTGGTCGATGCACGAAAAGGCGAGGTGTTCCACCAGTTGTTCGCCGTGGCGCCCGACGGAGTTCAACACCTGTCCGACCCGGCGTGCGAGTCGCCCGACGAGCTGGTCGCTCGCTTGCGGGATCGCGGACGTGATGTCGTGTGCGTGGGTGACGGCGCTCGTCGTTACGCGGACCTGTTGAAGTTCGACCATCGCGTGACGATCGCCGGGGAGAGATGGGCCCATCCGTCGGCCGACGCCTTGGTGCGTCTGGCCCATCGTCGTTCGTTGCGTGAAGAGTGGCTCGAGCCCGATCGCGTCGAGGCTTTGTACCTGCGGCAACCCGACGCCCAGATCAACTGGACCACGAGGAACGACGCGTCATGACGACGAACTTCCACGACGTGACCATCGAACCCATGCGTCGACGGCACCTCAAGCCCGTCGTGAACATCGAGAACGTCGTTCATCCCAAGCCCTGGTCGGCCGGTGTGTTCACGAGCGAGCTCGATCTGGCCCGACGAGGCGAACGCTTCTACGTGGTGGCCGTGGCGATGGGAGAGGTCGTCGGCTACGCCGGCTCGATGTATGCGGTCGACGAGGCGCACGTGACCAACATCGCGGTGGCCCCCGAGTTTCGTCGTCGTGGCATCGCGCGTCTCTTGCTGCACACGCTGGCCACCGAGGCCATCCGCCGCGAGATGAACGCGCTCACTCTCGAGGTTCGGGTCGGCAACGATGCGGCCCAGGGTCTGTATCGCGAGTTCGGGTTCGCTCCCGCTGGTATCCGTCAGCGCTACTACGAGAACTCCGAGGACGCACTGGTGATGTGGATTCACGACATCCGTGGCGACGAGTTCCGCGCGCGTCTCGACCGTATCGTCGGAGCCGAGGAGAGTCGGCGATGAAGAGTTCACCAGGCGGACGTGCCGTCGACGTAGCGACGGTCGACGAGTCGACGGTGGTGTTGGCCATCGAGACCAGTTGCGACGAGACCGCGGCCGCCGTGGTGATGGGCGGCACCGACGTGGTCTCGAGCGTGGTGTCGAGTCAGATCGACCTGCACGCGCGCTTCGGCGGTGTGGTTCCCGAGATCGCCAGTCGCGCCCATCTCGACTTGCTCGGCCCGATCGTGCGCGAAGCCCTCGACCAGGCCGGCATCGAAGCGAGGCGCGTCGACGCGGTGGCCGCCACCATGGGGCCCGGTCTGGTGGGCGCGTTGTTGGTGGGCGTGTCGGCCGCCAAGGCCCTGGCGTTCGCGTGGGACGTGCCGTTCATCGGCGTGAATCACCTCGAGGCCCATCTCTACGCCGGTCTGCTCGACGACCCGAGTCTCGAGTTCCCGATGGTGTTCCTGTTGGTGTCCGGTGGGCACACCATGCTCGTCGAGATGGCCGATCACGGCGGCTATCGACTGCTCGGTCGCACCATCGACGACGCCGCCGGTGAAGCGTTCGACAAAGTGGCCCGTTTCCTCGACCTCGGCTATCCCGGCGGCCCGGCCATCGATCGGTTGGCCACCGAAGGTGATCCGCGGGCGATCGACTTCCCGCGCGCCATGTTGCACGACGGACTCGATTTCAGTTTCAGCGGTCTCAAGACCTCGGTCATGAACCACGTGCGGAAGAACCCGTCGGTGTCCACCGTCGACGTGGCGGCCTCGTTCCAGGCCGCGGTCGTCGACGTGCTGCTCGCCAAAGCGGCGCGAGCCGCCGACGAGACGGGAGCCAAGGCCTTGGTGTTGGGCGGAGGAGTGGCGGCCAACTCCGAACTTCGGCGTCGTTTCACCGAGATGTGCGAGTCGTCGGGTCGGCGCGGCCTTCTGCCCAGTCGCGCCATGTGCACCGACAACGCCGCCATGATCGGCGCGGCGGCGTGGTATCGCCTGCGCGATCACGGCTCCATGCCGCTCGACACCGGCGCGTTTCCCAATCTGCGCCTCGTCACCGCGGAGGGCCGTTCGTGACCTTGCGCATCGGACCACTCGAACTGCCCGCGCCGGTCGTTCTCGCCCCCATGGCCGGGGTGACCAATGCACCGTTCCGTTCGCTCTGTCGACGATTCGCACCCGGGTTGTTGTACGTCAACGAGATGGTGATGGCCACCGCTCTCGTGCACGGCAACGCCAAGACCACGCGGATGACCCAGTTCGGACCCGACGAATCGCCGCGCAGCCTGCAGTTGTACGGCAGTGACCCCCGCATCCTCGGTGAGGCGGTGCGTCGTCTGGCCGGAGCGGGCGCGGTCGATCACATCGACATGAATTTCGGTTGTCCGGCCCAGAAGGTCACGCGCAAGGGTGGTGGTGCGGCGGTACCGGCCAAACCGAATCTGTTGCGCGCCATCATGCGTTCGGCGGTGGAGGCGGCTGAGCCGTACGGGGTGCCGGTGACCGCCAAGTTCCGCATGGGAATCGACGACTCGATCATCACGTACCTCACCACGGGTCGAATCGCCGAAGACGAGGGCATCGCGTCGATCGCCTTGCACGCTCGCACCGCCGAACAGCACTACAGCGGAGAGGCGCGGTGGGACGCCATCGCCGAATTGAAGGCGACCGTCAGTGGCATTCCGGTTCTCGGCAACGGCGACATCTGGACCGCCGACGACGCGATGCGCATGATGGCGTCCACCGGATGCGACGGTGTGGTGATCGGACGCGGATGTCTCGGTCGTCCGTGGTTGTTCGGGGACATCGTCGCCGCGATGAACGGCGAACCGACTCCCGCGCCTCGTCGCCTCGGCGAGGTGGTCGACGTGATGGCCGAACACGTCCGACTTCTGTCGGCCCATTTCGGAACCGACGACACCGGTGTCGATCGTGGTGTGCGCGATTTCCGCAAGCACACGTCGTGGTATCTGACGGGCTTTCCGGTGGGCGGCGAAATGCGCGCGCGGCTCGCCACCTCGTCGACCGTGAGCGAAGTCGACGACCTGCTCGGTGAACTGATCGACAAGCACGGACGCGATCTCGCTGTGGTCGAAGGCGGTGAGCGCATTCGCCGGGGCAAGACCAACGGGCCGATCCGCGTGGTGCTGCCCGACGGATATCTCACACGACTCGACGATCTCACGGTTCCCGAGGACGACGACGTGATGGCGTTGTCGGGAGGCTGACCGTGCGGCGGGTGATTCTCGGTTCCGGCTCGCCGCGCCGTCTCGAGTTGCTGCGCGGGATCGGTGTCGAACCGACGGTGAAGGCGCCGCACGTCGACGAGTCGATTCACGCCGGCGAGTCGCCGGTCGACTACGTGCGACGTCTGGCCTCCACCAAGTTGTCGGCCGTGATGCACGATCTCGGTCCGGTCGCGGTGGGCACGGTGGTGATCGCCGCCGACACCACCGTCGACGTCGACGGTCGCATCCTCGCCAAACCGGCCGACGCTCACGAAGCGGTCGAGATGCTCCGACTCTTGAGCGGCCGGTCGCATCGGGTGCACACCGGTTGGGCGGTCGCCGTGGCCGTGCCGGGCTGCCGGGGCAACGAGTGGGAGGGTCACGTCGAGGTCACCTCGTCGACGGTGGAGTTCCGCTCCCTCACCCCGGCCGAGGTCGACGCCTACGTGGCGACGGGGGAGCCCCTCGACAAGGCCGGGGCCTACGCCATCCAGGGTGGGGCCGGGGAGTTCGTGGAGAAGATGGAGGGCAGCCTGTCGGCGGTGATCGGCCTCCCCGTGGAGCGGATCCAGGACGTCTGCGCCGGCCTCGGCGCCAGCCTCACCTGAAAAACCTGAGGTCCCCAAGGGGATCTGGGTGAAAAAATCGCTGTCTGGCGGTGATTCCTTCACCCAGAACGCCATGGTTCGGGATGAATCCGGCGGGTTAGCACTCGGGTGGGTCGGTTGCTAACGGGCGCCATCGCCCCGTAGTCTTGGCACTCGCTCGGGCCGAGTGCTAACCCCCCAGCACATCGGCCCCGGCGTCAAGCAATCAACGTCAAACCATCATCGTCAACTACCCACGCTTACGAAGCTACGGAGGCTCCCATCATGAATCTGAAGCCCCTCGACGACCGCATCGTCGTCCGACCCAACGAGGCCGAGGAGCGCACGGCGTCCGGACTCGTCATCCCCGACACGGCCAAGGAGAAGCCCCAGCAGGGCACCGTCCTCGCCGTCGGCCCGGGACGCTGGAGCGACGACGAAGGCAAGCACTTCGCCCTCGACGTCAAGGAAGGCGACACCGTTCTCTATTCCAAGTACGGCGGCACCGAGGTCTCGGTCAACGGCGAGGATCTGCTCATCCTCACCAGCCGCGACGTGCTCGCCATCGTGACCAAGTGAGGCACTGATGTCCAAGCAACTCAAATTCGACGAAGAGGCGCGTCGCGCCCTCGAAGCCGGTGTCAACAAGCTGGCCGACGCCGTGCGCGTGACACTCGGACCCAAGGGCCGCAACGTCGTCCTCGACAAGAAGTTCGGCGCCCCCACGATCACGAACGACGGTGTGTCGATCGCGAAGGAGATCGAACTCGAGGACGCCTTCGAGAACATGGGCGCTCAGTTGGTGAAGGAAGTCGCCACCAAGACGAATGACGTCGCGGGTGACGGAACCACCACCGCCACGGTTCTCGCCCAGTCGATGGTGTCGCACGGTCTGCGCAACGTGACCGCCGGTGCCAATCCGATGGGTCTGAAGCGCGGTATCGAGAAGGCCGTGGCCGCCGCCGTCGAGTCGATCAAGTCGCTCGCCAAGAAGGTGGAGGACAAGGCCGAGATCGCCAGCGTCGCCACCATCTCGGCCGCCGACGCAGCGATCGGCAACGTCATCGCCGATGCCATCGACAAGGTCGGCAAGGACGGTGTGGTCACCGTCGAAGAGAGCAACACCTTCGGCATCGAACTCGACTTCACCGAGGGCATGCTCTTCGACAAGGGCTACCTGTCGCCCTACTTCGTGACCGACGCCGAGCGTCAGGAGGCGGTCCTCGAGGATCCGTACATCCTGCTCTACGGCTCGAAGATCTCGACCGTTCAGGCGATCCTGCCCACGCTCGAGTCCGTGATGAAGTCGGGCAAGGCGCTCGTCATCATCGCCGAGGACATCGAGGGTGAGGCGCTCGCCACGCTCGTGGTCAACAAGATTCGTGGCACGTTCAACTCGGTCGCCGTCAAGGCGCCGGGCTTCGGTGATCGTCGCAAGGCGATGCTGCAGGACATGGCCGTTCTCACCGGCGGTCAGGTCGTGAGCGAAGAAGTGGGTCTGAAGCTCGAGAACGTGACCCTCGATCTGCTCGGTCGGGCCAAGCGCGTCATCGTCACCAAGGACGAGACCACCATCGTCGACGGCGCGGGTGACCGCACCGACGTCGAGGGCCGCATCAACCAGATCAAGGCCGAGATCGACAACACCGACTCCGACTGGGACCGTGAGAAGCTCCAGGAGCGTCTCGCCAAGCTGGCCGGCGGTGTGGCCGTCATCAAGGTCGGCGCGGCCACCGAGGTGGAGCTCAAGGAGAAGAAGCACCGCATCGAGGACGCCGTCTCGGCCACTCGCGCGGCCATCGAAGAGGGTGTCGTGCCCGGCGGTGGAACGGCTCTCCTGCGGGCTCGTGACGCGGTGAAGAAGGTCGTCGACTCGCTCACCGGTGACGAGGCCACGGGTGCTCGCACCGTGTGGGAATCGCTCGAGGCCCCGGCTCGCAACATCGCCGACAACGCCGGCATGGAAGGCGCCCTCGTGGTGCAGCGCGTGTCGAGCGAAAAGGGCGCGGTCGGACTCAATGCCGCCACCGGCGAGTACATCGACCTCGTCAAGGCCGGCATCATCGACCCGGCCAAGGTCACCCGCGCGGCGCTGCAGAACGCGGCGTCGATCGCGGCCCTCGTGCTCACCACCGAATGTCTCGTGGCCGACAAGCCCGAGAAGAACCCGGCCATGCCGGCCGGCGGTGGCATGGGTGGCATGCCCGGCATGATGTGACGAATCGTCGTCCGGTGGGCGACGACGTTCGAACGACAGGGGCGTGGCTTCGGCCACGCCCCTTCGCTTTCACTCGTAGTCGATCGACGAGATCTCGCGCAGTTTGTCGAGACGATGGCGCGCCTCGATCATCCGCACGGTTCCCGACAGCGAGCGCATGACGAGACTCTGCGTGGTGGCTCCACCCGAGTGGAAGCGCACACCGCGCAGCAATTCACCGTCGGTCACACCGGTGACGGCGAAGAAGCAGTTGTCTCCCTGCACCAGATCGTCGGTGGTGAGCACTCGGTCGAGGTCGTATCCCTCGGCGATGGCGGTGTTGCGCTCGGTTTCGTTGCGGACCCACAACTTGCCCTGGATCTCGCCGCCCATGCATTTGAGGGCCGCGGCGGCCGTGACACCTTCCGGCGTGCCGCCGATGCCGAACAGCACGTCGATGCCGGCGTCGGGCCAGGCCGTGGCCATGGCGCCGAAGATGTCGCCGTCGCTGATCAACTTGATACGGGCTCCGGTGCTGCGCACTTCTTCGATGAGGTCCTTGTGGCGATCGCGATCGAGGATGACGACCGTGAGATCGCGCACGCTCTCACCTTTGGCCTTGGCGATCCACTTCAGGTTCTGAGTGGGCGACGCGTTGATGTCGATGTGTCCGGCCGCATCCGGACCGACGGCGATCTTCTCCATGTAGACGCACGGACCCGGGTTGAACATGGTGCCGCGTTCGGACACGGCGATCACCGAGATCGCATTGCCGCGGCCGAGTGACGTGAGCGTGGTGCCGTCGATGGGATCGACCGCCACGTCGGTCTTGGTGCTGGAGCCGTCGCCCACGACTTCGCCGTTGAAGAGCATCGGTGCGTCGTCTTTCTCGCCTTCGCCGATGACCACGATGCCGTCCATCGGAACGGTGGCCAACACGGTGCGCATGGCGGCGACGGCGGCTCCGTCGGCCCCGTTCTTGTCGCCACGTCCGACCCAGCGCGAGGCGGCCAGAGCGGCCGATTCGGTGACGCGAACGAGTTCCATGGCCAGGTTGCGGGAGGGCTTCTCGGGCATGGGCCCACCGTAGTCGTCGGGGTGCGAGCACGTGTCTCTACGATGTCCCGGTGCCCGACCGTCACCTGTCACTCGAGGAGTGTCTGGCCGGTCGGGAGATCGGTGAGCCTCGGCTCGATCCGTCGGGTCGATTCCTCGCCGCGGTGGTGTCCGACCCGTTCGATCCGAACGCGGACAGCAAACCCGAGTGGCACATCGACGTGTGCGATCTCGACGTCGATTCGGTGACGTGGCGGCGCGTCTCCACCGAATCGGTGCGCAGTGTGCGCGGGCTCGGCGGGGGCACCTTCGACTGGACCTCGGACGGTCGAGCGGTGGTGGCGATCACCGCCCTCGGCGATCTCGTCGAGTTCCGTCTCGACGGCCCGACACGGGAACTGATGGCCGGAGTCGGCCGGGTGTTGTCGTCGCCATACGCCGATCCGTCGGGGGAGCGAGTGGTCGTGGTGGTCGATCAGGCCGAGATCCACGCCGTCGATCGATCGACGGGTGATCCACGACGCGTCGATCGTGGCCGGCACGATTTCGTGATCGACCCCGTGGTGTGGCGTGGTCGTGTGGTGTGGCACGGGTGGAACGTGCCGAACATGCCGTGGGACGAGAGCGTGATCGTGTCGGAAGGCGGCGACGTGGTCGCGGTGCCACGACGACGGGTGCAACAGCCCGACACGACACCGGACGGTTCGCGTCTGGGTTGGCTCGACGACGCCTCGGGATGGTTGAACGTGGCCACTGCCGACGGCCGTCGCGTGAGCGAACTCTTCGAACACGGTGGTCCGCCGTGGGGTGAGCGTTTGCGTTCGTGGTGCTGGAGCCCCGACGGAACGCGCCTCGCGTTCGTGCGCAACGAGGACGGCTTCGGTCGCCTGTGCACGTTCGACACGACGACGGGTCGGGTCGAGGAACGGGCCAAGGCGATTCACGGGCAACTCGCGTGGCGCGGTCGTCGACTCACCGCAATACGCACGGGCGGCAAGACTCCGACTCAGATCGTCGTGTACGACACCGACGACTGGTCGCGTCGTACCGTTCTCGTCGGACCGTCGCACGACTGGGAAGGGCACCCGTCGTTGGTCGAACCCGAACTGATCGACGCCATGTCACGCGACGGGGTGTCGCTCCATGCGCGTCTGTATCGCAGTGGCGACTCGAACGGGCGACTGTTGGTTTGGATTCATGGGGGCCCGACCGACCAGTGGACGGTGTCGTTCATGCCGCGCCTCTCGTACTGGGTCGATCGCGGCTACTCGATCCTCGTACCCGATCATCGTGGTAGCACCGGCCACGGGCGCGCCTACACCGATGCCCTGCACGAGCGCTGGGGTGAACTCGACGCACTCGACGTGATCGACCTGCTGACCGCCGTGCAACGGCGCGACGGTTGGACGCCCTCGCGTACCGCGGTGCTCGGGTCGTCGGCCGGTGGTCTCACCTCGCTGGTCATGGCCATCGAACGGCCCGACGTTCTCGCCGCAGTCGTCGCCGCCTATCCGGTGTCCGACCTGTCCGCGCTCGACGCCACGACACATCGCTTCGAGGCCCACTACAACCGCACTCTGGTGGGTGATTCGGACGCGACCGTGGCCCGATCCCATGAACGTTCGCCGGTCCACCGCGTCGACGAATCGTTCGGCGTGCCGGTGCTGTTGTTGCACGGAGACGCCGATCCGGTGGTGGCCGTCGAACAGAGTCGACGATTGGCGGCGGTCGCCCCGACCAGCGTCGACTTCGTCGAATACGCAGGAGAGGGGCACGGATTTCGCCAGTGGTCGACCCGACGTGACGAATACCGACGCACCGAAGAGTTCCTGATTCGTCACTTGTCGTAGTGGGGGGTAGCGTTCCCGCCGTGACCGACTGGAATCCGCTCGATCCGGACGCCGCCAACGTGTTCTACGACCTGTCGTCGTGGACATCCGATCAGCAGGCCGAGCTCACCGCGTTGCTCGCCAACGCCGACATCTCGCACGCCTGGGTCGAAGCCGAGCTCGTGGTGCCCGAAGAGCACGAAGGCGTGGTCGATCGCCTCTTCGAGCGACTCGAGAAGGAACTCGGCATCGGTGCGACGGCGGTCGTCGGCGGAGTGGGCGAAGGTGACGAGGTCACCGAGTACGACCTCGACGAGTATTCCATCGCCGAACGGCGCGAGATCACCGAACGTCTGGTCGAGGCGCGTATCACGCATCGTTGGGTGGAGGACGTCCTGGTCGTTCCCACCGCGGCCGAAGATCTCGTGGAAGACATTCTCGACGAGTACGACGGCACCGCGTTCGACGATGACTGACACCGCCACCGACGCGACCACGAACGGTGCACCGAGTGTCCTCTTGGCCGAACTCGAGATCTGGCACACGCGCCCCCTCACGCCGACTCGTCGACTCTCGCTCGGGCACATGGTTCTGCCGTGTGATCCGGCGCCCGGATTCGGCGGTTTGTTGCTCGGCGCGGTGATCGCCCGCCACGCAGTCGACCTCGACGACGACCTGGTTCCCGATGTGCACCGACTGGTGTCGCAGATCCAACGCGGTGAACGCGTGGTTCAACCGCGGCTACGCCATCGTTTTCAGGTCGATCGTCACGGCATGGCGCTCAGTCGACATCGGGTGATCGGTACCGGCGAGGACATCTCGTTCGAACTCGATTCGCAGGGCAGCCCGATGCAGCAGGTGCTCGGGGCGATCTACGCCCTCGAACGACTCGATCTGGCCACGCGTCGTCATCTCGAACCGGTGATGATGAAGGCGCTCTCGTGGCGCGGGCCGTTGGGTGCGGCGTTCATCAATCATCTCGCCGGATCGAAGACGTCGTCGTTGCGCTCTCTCGCCGACCCGCGCGCGTGGGCGCTCGAGATCCTCGGTTTCCCGACCGGCACCACCAAACCGTCGAAGCGCGAAGTGATGGAGCGGTTCCGTCGCCGCCTGCGCGAAGTCCACCCCGATCACGGCGGCGACGAATCGACGGCCAGTACGTCGATCGGCGATCTCAGCGAGGCCCGTCGGATCCTGGGGAGCTGACCGCATCGCGATCGGAGGGGTTGATGTCTTCGAGTTCACGGTGCGCGGTCTCGGGATAGGTGCGCCACACGATCGCGGCGACCACGAGAGGGCCGACGAACAAGACGCTCATGATGGATCCGTGCGCCGCACCCCGGTCGAGAAGTGCGCCGGTCACGAGCAACGAGATGCTGCCGCCGATCAGCGCGCTGGCGAGGATGAGAAACGCCGCACGGCCACGTCGGCCAGTGGGGAACAGTTCGGTTCGATACACCGCGAGTGGCGGAAACGCGGTGGCGGCGACGATCGCGCCGACGATGGCCGTGGTCCACATGAGTGGTCCGCTGAACCAGAAGGTGGCTGCCAACAGTGCGGCACCGACGGGAACGCAGACGGTGGCGAGTCGGCGGCGGCCTCGTTGATCGGCCACGCGACCGCCCGCCACCAGACCGATCACCGCCGGAGTCGCCGTGGCGAAGGCGAACACCGTGACCATTCCGGCCGAGAAGCCACGTTCGTCCTTCAGGAAGGCGTTCTGGAAGAACGACGCCGGCGCGAGGAGCAGATTGCCGAAGAAGGCCACGCTCATCTGGACCGCCAGACGTCGCCCGTCCATGGCGGCGTGCGACTGTCGTTCCACACGCTGTTCGACGTGTCGTTCGAAGCGTCGCGTCTCGGGAAGTCGACGCGTGAGATCGACGGCCACCAACAGCCATACCAACGACAGTGCATAGACGAAACGCCAACCGTCCGATCCGAGATCGGCGAGTGGTAGCGCGATCACGGCGACACCGGCTCCCAGGCCACTCGCCATGGCGAGAATGCTCACTGCATAGGCGCGCGTGTTGCGCGGCATCTCTTCGGCGGCGATGACGGCAATGAGCAGATCGAGAGCCAGACCGAGTGGGCGGCTGATGGTCTGAGTGGCCACGAGAGTCGCGAAGTTCGGCGCGATCGCGCCGAGAGCGGCGATCACCGGGGCGATCCAGGCGAGAATCACCACCACGCGTCGACGCCCGAGTCGATCGGCAGCGAGTGCGGCGGGCAGGCCGATCAGGATGCCGAGACGCACGATCGTGCCGCCGACGCCGCGACCCCAGTCGCCGACACCGAGATCGTCGCCGGCGTAGGCGACGGTCTGGGTGAAGAGCGTGTTGACGAAGGCCGAGAGCAGACTGGCTGCCGCGAGCAGTCCGAGAAACAGCACCTGGCGCTCGGAGAGTCGATCGGGTGGCGCCCACCAGGGCGTCGACTCGTGCCCGGGTCGACGTCGTCGCAACGTGCGGCGGACCAACGGCCGGAACACCCAGCCGAACCAGGGAATCGTGAGGGCGAAGGTGGTCGTCTCGACGAATTCGGGTCGATCACCGGACCGAACCGATCGAACTTCACGTCGATACTCGCGAAACGGACCGTGGTGCTGAGCGAACGTGGTGGTGGTGTCGTCGGAGGCGGCGAGCGTCTCGGTCACGAGGTCGTCGCGCGGCGACGTGAGCCAGGACTCGTTCTCGACGGTCCAGGTGCGAGTGACGTGCCTACTCGCGAGACCCACGTGGCGAGCATACTGGTGGCTCTATGGCTCGCATCGTGGCGCATCGCAGTGGTCCGCTCCACGGTGTGGTCGACGTACCAGGGGCGAAGAATTCGGTACTCAAGTTGATGGTCGCGTCGCTCTACGCACCCGGTGTTCATCGACTCACCAACGTGCCGGCCATCTCCGACGTTCGAGCCATGGGATCGTTGCTCGGCGCATTGGGTGTGGAAGTGGCGATCGACAGCGAACGTGCCCACGAACTGACTCTCACCAATGGTGGCGACGTGCGACCATTCGCCCCGCCCGACGAAGTGGCCAGTATTCGAGCTTCGATCAATCTGCTCGGACCATTGCTCGCGTGTTGCGGTCGCGTTCGTCTCGACATGCCGGGCGGTGACGATTTCGGGTCCCGCCCGATCGACATGCACGTGGCCGGTCTCACGGCGATGGGTGCGTGCTTCGACGCCGACTCCACGCACATCGAAGCGCATGCGGAAAGACTTCATGGGGCCGACATCGCTCTCGACTATCCGTCGGTCGGAGCCACCGAGAACATCGTCGGTGCCGCCGTGCATGCCGAGGGTGTGACCACGTTGCGACACGCGGCGCGTGAACCCGAGGTGGCCGACCTGTGCCACTTGCTCGTCGAGATGGGTGCGCGCATCGAAGGTATCGGGACGTCGGAACTGCGCATCGAGGGGGTGCCGCGCGGTTCGCTTGCGCCTCGTGCTCATGCGGTGGTGAACGATCGCATCCAGGCGGCCACCTACATGGCGGCCGTGGCCGCCTTGGGTGGTGACGTGCTGGTGCGCGGCGCGGTCGCCGATCACATGCGCATGTTCTTGCGCAAGCTCACCGAGATGGGGGTGAGCATCGAGTCGGTGCCCGATGGAGTGCGCGTGAGTTCCGATCGGCGGCTCACGAGCGTCGACGTGCAGACTTTGCCGTATCCGGGAGTGGCCACCGACAACAAGCCGCTCATGGTCACGATGATGGCGGTGGCCGAGGGCGTGGGTGTGATGACCGAGAACCTCTATCCGGGTCGCTTTCGCTACGTCGAAGAGCTGTCGAAACTGGGGGCCGACATTCGCACCGACGGCCACCACGCGATCGTCCACGGCGTGGAGAAGTTGCGCGGGGCAGCGGTGGTGGCTCCCGACATTCGTGCCGGAGCCGCTCTCGTGGTGGCCGGCCTCGCCGCCGAGGGTCGTACCACCATCGGTGGGGTCGAACACATCGAGCGTGGCTACGACGACCTGGTGGGCCGGCTCTCGACGCTCGGCGCTCTGCTCGAATACGCCTGAGGGCTAGTCGGCAGTCGGTCGGTCGGAGTCGGTCCGAGCGTTGACCCGTCGGCGCACCACGGCCAGCAGACCCACGACGACGGCGATCGGACCGGCCACGAGCAGGATCTCGTCCCAGCCCCCCTGGTGAGCCAGCAGGGCCGTCACCACCGTGGGTCCCGCCATGACATGTGGCTCCGGGCGCTGTTTCCCATTCCGACCACTCTACGATCGGGTCCACGGAATCTCCGTTCGTCCCTCGTCGATCCGCCCGTCGAAAGTCACCATGAGCTCTCTGCGCACCCAGGTCGAAGAAACACTCGAAGCGATCCGCCCGGCCCTGCAGGCCGACGGCGGCGACATCGAGTTGAAGGGCGTCGACGAGGAGACCGGCGTGGTCACCGTCACCTTGGTGGGTGCCTGCGGAACCTGTCCGGCGTCGACGCAGACGTTGAAGGACGGGATCGAGCGCATCATGCGCGATCGGGTCGACGGAGTGACCGAAGTGGTGAACGTGTGACCGATCCGCGCGCGCTCTTCGAATCCGCGCGCGCCGGAGATCGGGCGTCACTCGCTCGTCTCCTCTCACTCATCGAACGGGGTGGTGACGAAGCGCGCGAAATCGGTCGCCTGTCGTACCCGCTCGGTGGATCGGCCTACACGCTCGGTCTCACGGGAGCACCCGGTGCGGGCAAGAGCACTCTCACGTCGGCCACCGTGTCGCACATGCGGTCGCTCGGTCTCGAGGTCGCTGTGCTCGCCGTCGATCCCACGTCGCCGTTCACGGGCGGAGCGATTCTCGGCGATCGCGTGCGCATGCAGGATCATGCGACCGATCCGGGGGTGTTCATCCGATCGATGGCCACTCGCGGTCACCTCGGTGGGCTTTCGCTCGCCGCGCCCGAGGCGGTGCGCCTTCTCGACGCACTGGATCGTCGTTGGATCCTCGTGGAGACGGTCGGCGTGGGTCAGGTGGAGGTCGAGATCGCCGGCAAGGCCGACACCACGGTCGTGGTGGTCAATCCGGGTTGGGGCGACTCGGTGCAAGCCAACAAGGCGGGCCTCATGGAGATCGCCGACGTGTTCGTGATCAACAAATCCGATCGCAAGGGCGCCGACGACACGCGCCGCGATCTCGAACAGATGCTCGATCTGTCGGAGATCCCGCCCGGTGCATGGCGTCCACCCATCGTGGCCACGGTTGCCACCGAGGGTCGGGGAGTCCCCGAACTCTGGAAGCGCGTCAACGAACATCGCGAGTTCATCACGGCATCGGGCGAACTCGAACGTCGACGCCGCTTCCGTCTGCGCGAGGAACTTCGCGAAATCGTCGCCCGTCGTCTCGAACAGAAGGCGCGGGAGATCTGCACGGGAGACGAGTGGGATCGCCTCACCGAGAACGTGGTCACGCGAACCACCGATCCGTGGTCGGCCGCCGACGCCATGTTGCGCGGTGTCGACGCCTGAACGACGAGTCCACCACGATGACCGAACCACGAGCGAGGAGTGAGCGATGAGCGATGACGATCTGGTCCTGGTCGACCGACGCGACGACGGCGTCGCCCTCGTCACCTTGAACAACCCCAAGGTGAACGCGCTGAGTCAGGCGATGCTGGCGCGGGTCGCCGAGGTGGCGCACGATCTCACGGTGCGTCCTCCCGGTGCGGTGGTGATCACCGGAGGTGATCGTCTGTTCGCGGCCGGGGCCGACATCTCCGAGTTCGGCGGACCCGACGAGGCCGATCGCATCGGTGCCGGTTTCCATCGCGCGCTCGACGCGGTGGCGGCGATCCCGCGTTTCGTGATCGCCGCGGTGAGTGGGTACGCACTCGGTGGCGGATGCGAGTTGGCGTTGGCGTGCGACTATCGCATCGCCGGTGAGCGGGCCGTCTTCGGCCAGCCCGAGATCCTGCTCGGCATCGTTCCCGGAGGTGGGGGAACGCAGCGGCTTCCGCGTCTGGTGGGGCCGAGCCGCGCCAAGGAACTGATGATCACCGGTCGACAGGTGAGGGCTGACGAGGCTCTGGCCATCGGACTCGCCGACGAAGTGGTGTCGAACGAGACGTTGCTCGACCGGGCGCTCGCGTTGGCGGCCGAGATCGCGCGTGGTGCCTTGGTCGCGCAGGCGATCGTCAAGAAAGCGGTCGACGACGGCTTGTCGACCAGTCTTTCCGAGGGTTTGCTGCTCGAACGCAGAGCGTTCGTCGAGTCGTTCCGATCCGACGACAGCCGGATCGGCGTCGAGAGCTTCCTCGCCAACGGTCCGGGTCAGGCTCGTTTCACCGGGCAGTGATCGCGTTGCGATAGGCCTCGACGGTACGGGCGGCGACCGCGCCCCACGAATAGGTGTCGTGCACGAGATCGCGGGCGGTGTCGGCCAGGTCGGCGGCGAGAAGGGGATCGGTGAGAACGCGTTCGATCGCTGCGGCCAGTTGGGCGTCGTTGCCCGGTTCGAACAGCAGAGCGGCTCCGGTACCGGCGAGAATCTCGTGCAGTCCGCCGGTGTCGGCGGCGATCACCGTTGCACCGGATGCGAGGGCTTCCAGAGCCACCACACCGAACGGTTCGTACAGCGAGGGGATCACCACACAACCAGCTCGATGAAGAGTGGCGCGCAGTTCGGCGTCGGGGACGAATCCGGCCAAGTGCACGAGATCGTTCACGCCCTCCACGTCGATCTGGCTCTGCAGTTCGGCGAGGTAGGGACCTCGACCGGCGATGACACCCGTCAGATGCGGGATGCGGCCACGTAGACGACCGAGGGCCTGGGCCACCACCTGGAAACCCTTCTCGTAGACGACTCGACCCCACGCCATCACGAGTGGTTCGCGCGTCGTGCCGCTCGGTGCGGCCCACGACTCGGCGTCGATGCCGTTCGGGATCAGTCGCGCGCGCGACGGATCGATCTCGAA
>JBDLRN010000026.1:0-23818 GCA_039800005.1 Actinomycetota bacterium
CGGCCACGAAACCGTCGTTGCTGCGAACCACGACGACCCGCCGTTCGGTGAAGAACGGCGGCGTGAGAGCGGCCTCGGTGGCTCCGGCCATCACGAAATCGCCGGCGAACTCCTCGAGGACAAGCGAGCGATCCTCGTCGCCCACCAGCTGGCGCACGATCTCGGCCACCTTGTCGGACACGAGCGCCTCATCGGACCCATGGACGAGATGAACGCTCATGACGAGAGGATGCCACACGGGTGCGTCGACGATGCAGACCGATGACGACCAACGGGACGACGAGTGCCACCAGCATGTCGACCGGCCGAGGAAGTCGGGCCGCGGCGCCGATTCCGGCCACGGTGTCGACCCAGCGCACCATGGCGGCGATCGGCGCCATGAGAACCTCGGCCACGGCGTCAGGAACGAGCGCGGCGAGCAGCGTGGTGGGCAAACCGATCAGCATGGTCGCCCCGGCCACCGGGCCGGCCACGACGTTGCACGGAACCGACCACGCACTCGGCCAGCCGAAGACCACGACCTGCACCGGCAGGACGCCGAATTGCGCACCGAGTGTGGGGGACACCTTCCGCGCCACTCGCCCACCTCCGAGAGCCCGCTCCACATGCGGAGCGATCACCGCCAGTCCCACACAACCTCCGACCGACAACCACCACCCGATGCTCCACAAGAGGAACGGATCGACGACGAGACCCACGATCACCGCCATCGCCAACACGTCGAGGCCCTGTCGTCGCCATTCGAACGCCGCACCCACCGTGGCCACTCCGGCCATCAACACCGCACGGATGACCGATGGCTCGGCTCGAGTGAGAACGGCGAACCAGGCGAGCACGCCGAGGGTCGCCACGACGCGCGGTCCCCGAGCGAGTCGAGTCAAGAGCGGCGACACGATTGCCAACACGAACGCCACGTTCTGGCCAGACACCGCCGTGAGATGCGCGAGACCACTCGCGCGGAAGTCGGCGATCGTCTGGCGATCCTGCGCGCGATCGTCGCCGATCAGGAGTCCGAGCAACAACGCTCGATCACTTTCACCGAGCACGCGCGCGCCGCGGATCAACGCGTCACGCAGACGATTGGCGGCCCGATCGAACCCGCGCCCCGACTCGTCGACTCCGAGCGGACGAACGTCGACTCGCGTGATCTCGAGTCGACCGGTCACGTGACGCAACAACAGCCGCCGCCGTTCGGATCGCTCGAGCGGAGTCCGCTTCCCTTGCACTCGCACGAGTTGTCCGGCCGACACCCGCGCCAGACGACGGGCCGGCGATCCGTAGACGAAGGCCTCCAGACGATCACGGCCGTCGTCGACCACCACGCGCAACGCACGACCGCGCTGTTCGGGATCGCCCACCACGCGAACGATTCGGTCGACGGACCCGTCGACGACACGTGAGGCCACCGACCACTCGACCACGCCACGGGCGCCTCCGACGACGCACAGCACCACCGCCACGACGACGCGCGGGTGTCGCCGAAACACCGGAAGACAAACGAGCACCACGAGGGCGACTCCCACGACCAGGACCCTTCGGTCGATCGACCCCGACGGATCGACCGCCACGTCCGACCACCACACGCCGACAGCCACCAGCGCCGCCGCCCACACCCACGACGTGACCGGAGAATCGCCGATGGTGCTGGCATCGCTCGGCGACGCGTCGTACGGTGAACCGCCGTGGCCGTCGAGAGCATCCCGCGTCGCGTCGTCGTTCCCGACGGACCGCGAGACCATCGCCGTCTCGTGCGTCGCCAGGGTCCCTACGTGTCGATGGCCATCGCCACCGGTCTCGCTCTGGTGGCGGCGGTGTTGCTGGTCGGATCCGACTCGGCGTGGCGCGGAGTCCCCGGATTCGTGCTCGCCATCGTCGCTCTGCCCACGTTGCCCATGACGGGCATTCCAGTCATGGGTGGCAGCGTGCGTTGGCTGGTCGCCGTCGTGACGAGTGGTGCGCTCTGGTACGTGATCGGCGCGGTCGCGGCTCGTCGATCGTCGAGTCGTGCGGTGGCGAGTTGGCCCGAGTGGCGTCGCGAATGGTTGCGCCTGGCCATCGGCATCTGGATCGGAGCGCTCGTCGGCATCGCAGTGGCCGGCACCGTGTTGTCGGTGAATCTCTGAACCTCATCGACCGATCGAAGGTTCAGAAAGTGAGCAGGCCGCGCCAAGCGTCGACTTTGGCCGGACCGATCCCCGGAACCGAGAGCAGATCCTCGTAACCCACGAAGCGTCCGATCTCGTCGCGTCGGGCGATGATCGCCGCTGCGGTCGGCGGACCGACACCAGGTAACGCGTCGAGTTGTTCGGCCGTCGCCGTGTTCACGTTCAACAAAGTCGTGCTGGTCGAGCCGGTCACATTCGATGCGGTCGCCATGGTCACCGGGTCGGCCACCTCGCCGACGGCCGGCAGGTAGATGCGCTCACCGTCGGTGACCGGTGCCGCCAGATTCACCGCATCGGTGGCCGCACGCGGGAGTGGACCGCCGGCCGCCGCCACGGCATCGACGACCCGAGCCCCGAGATCGACCTCGTACACACCCGGAGTCATGACCGCGCCTGCCACGTGAACCGTGACCGACGAGTCGGACGGAACCGTCGAATCGGTGGACCCGACACCGATCGCGGCGGTCGACGGCGCCAATGTGCCGAGCGTCGCTTCGGCTCCCGGTTGACTCGGACGGACCAACATCCAGCCGATCGATCCGGCGACCACGATGCCGATCGCCGACGCCGCCACCTTGAGCGGACCGACGAACCTCACCCACGAAACGACACGCGACCAGAGCGACTCCTCGTCATCCGGCGGTTCGGGACGCCACCTGTCCATCGACACCTCCCCCGTGCGACGCGCACGCGGTTGCGATCACGGGCGACGAGTACGCCAATGGGTGTCGATCGCCGCCCGACGACGGCTCTCGCGATCGACGGCGGCAGTGACCTCGTCGTCGGACCAGCCGACGAGCGGAGCCATGATCCGACCGACGTCGTTCAGAGTGTCGTCGTGGATGCGAGCGGTCGTACCGGCGATGAGCCGACGATCGATCACGTCGGCGAGTGTGCGCGCCGACTCGTCCACCACGGCGACCACCACTTGGGCCGCGATCTCGTCGACTCCGGCGATCGGACGGGCGAGCGACGGATCGACGGTGACCAGATCGAGGATCCGTCGGTAGTCGGTCCCGTGCGCACGCACCACGATCTCGGCGGCTCGTTCCGGAACACCTGCCGTCACGAGTTCTCGGGCCGCGGTCACGAGGAACGGCTCGGCGTCCTCGGCCCACGAGAAAGTGCCGTGGGCCGGCGCCGTACGCGATCCGAACGAACGCTCCCGAACTCCCGACAGTTCGTGGACGAACAAGGCGTCGACCATGTCTTCAGCCGTGGCCCGAGCCGTCGTCCACTTGCCGCCACCGATGGTCCACACGTTGGCCACACCCGCTTCGACGTGGTGATACAACTCGTGACGTCGACTGGCCGAGTAGGTGTCGGCCGCTCCCGAGGTCGCCGGATCGTCGGTGGCCGGTTCCGGATCGTCGATCTTGATGAGAGGCCGCACGCCGACGGTCGTGAGTTCGACGTCGTCGACCGTCAACTTCTCGTCGGCGGGTCCGATGGTGGAGTTCACCGTGTCGAGGATCTGCGCCACGTCTTCGGGGTCGCAGGTGATCGGATCACCTGGCGCCATCGGCGTGTCGGTCGGGCCGATGAACGACTTGCCCATCCACGGTGACACGATCACGTGGCGACCCGAACGGGCGCGGGCCAACACGGCGTCGCCCACTCTCCCCCCGCCGAGAGGACGGGTGAGAACGTGCGCGCCTTTCGAGCGATCGACACCGACCCCGAGCCGACGACCGAGCGGGCGCAACACGTCGTCGATCCACGGGCCGGCGGCATTGACCACCACCGACGCCCTGATCTGATGCTGGCGGCCGTCGAGGCGGTCGATCACGTCGACACCGCGCACGATCGTCGAATCACCTTCCTGGTCGGCCACGAATCCGACCACTTCGCAGTGATTGACGAGTACTGCGCCGGCCGCCGCCGCCGAACGCGCATAGGCGAGCAGCAGTCGTTCGGGATGCACGTTGAGCGTGTCGTGATAGGCGAAACCACCCTGCAGATCGTCGGGATCGAGCCACGGAACCCGTTCGAGGAGTTCGGATCGGCCCAACCAGCGCGGCGTGGGAATGCGCAGCGACGGCGGAGCCTGTCGATTCCGATCGAACGACAAGGTGTGGTACAGCGCCACCCCGGCACCGAGCAACGGAGTGGCCGGTTTGCTCCACCGCCAGGCCGGCATCACGAACTGCATCTGGTGCACGAGATGGGGTGCGCCGAGGGCGAGAATTCGCCGCTCGCGAAGACTCTCGCGCACCACCGCCACGTCGTACTGCTCGAGATAGCGGATACCGCCGTGGATGAACTTGGTGGTGGCGCTGCTGGTCCCGGCTCCGAAGTCGCCACGATCGACGAGCGCTACCCGTAGGCCGCGACTGGCCGCCTCACGAGCGACGCACACCCCGGTGATTCCTCCGCCGACGACGGCGACGTCGAACGCCTCGGACAATCGTTCGACGGGGCGACGCAGAGCCGTGGTCATTCGAGGATCCGACGGATCAGTAGAGGCGGGCCGTGAGTTTCTTGCGCCACTGAGCCGTCCGCGGATCGTCGGGCCCCATGAGTTCGAGGATGTCGACGAACTGCTGGCGGGCGTCATCGTCGGCTTTCACGCGCTCGATGAGTTCGGCGAGTCGATCGTCGAAGTCGTCGGCGGGGCGCAACGACACTCGCGCCGCCGCAGCAGCGCGTCGTACGTCGTCGGTCTCGGGAACGCGAGCCAAGAGTGCAAGAGCACGTTCACCATCACCGCGCGCGGTGAGCAAGTTCGCCAGTGCGACGATGGCCGGCTCGTGACCCGGATCGATCTGCAAGGCGGCTTCGAGACTCGCTTCGTCGCCGGTGGCGACGAGACGGGCGAGATGCTCGTCGTCCTCGGTGGGCAACAGCGATGCCACGAACTGCTGGACTTCACGTTCAGGAAGCGCGCCCTGAAATCCGTTGTACAACTGCCCACCTTGGGCCACGAAGACCGCCGGAATCGACTGCACGCGTAACGCCTGGGACAAACCGGGATTCTCGTCGACGTTGACCTTGGCCAGCACGACCTTGCCGTTGGTGGCATCGACGACCTTTTCGAGGATCGGCCCGAGAACCTTGCACGGACCGCACCACGGGGCCCACAGGTCGATCACCACCGGCGTGGTCAGCGATCGTTGCAGGACCTCCGTTTCGAACGTGGCATCGGTGACGTCGATCGACATGGAAACGACGATAGCGGGGCGGCAAATCACCTCGGGATCCGACACCCATGTTCGATCGGGATCCGCAGGGGCTACCGTACGGGGCGTGAGCGCGAGCGATCCCGAAGTTCCCGGAGTCGACGTCCCACGAGTCACCACGTGGCTCGAACAGAACGTCGACGGCGCCTGCGGCCCTTTCGAATTCGACGTCATCGCCGGCGGCCATTCCAACCTCACCTACCGGGTGACCGGATCGGACGGTTCGCGTTACGTCGTACGTCGCCCACCGCTCGGGCACGTGTTGGCGAGTGCGCACGACATGGGTCGCGAGCATCGCATCATCGCCGCACTTCAGAACACCCCCGTGCCCGTCGCTCCGGCTCTCGGATTCTGTGACGATCCGGCGGTCAACGGCGCACCGTTCTACGTCATGCGCTTCGTCGACGGCCTCGTCATCCGCGACCGCGACGCCGCCGAACGACAACTCACCGCCGACGCTCGTCGGCGCGCCTCGGAGTCGATCGTCGACACCATGGCAGCCATTCACGCCGTCGACCCCACCGCCGTCGGACTCGGTGACCTCGGGCGACACGAGGGATACATCGCACGACAGCTGAAGCGTTGGTACGGCCAGTGGAACGCTCAGAAGACGCGAGATCTACCCGTCGTCGACCAGGTGCACGACGCGCTCCTCGAACGAGTTCCCGAGCAAGGTCCGGCCACGCTCGTGCACGGCGACTATCGCCTCGACAACTGCATGGTCGATCCCGACGGTCAGGTGATCGCAGTTCTCGACTGGGAGATCTGCACACTCGGCGATCCCATGGCCGACCTCGGATTGCTGATGGTGTACTGGACCGGACCGGGCGATGCGGCTTCGGCCTGGACCGGCCAGGCGTGCACGGCCCCCGGCTTCCTCGACCGCGCCGACCTGGCAGCGAGGTATGCACGGGTCAGCGGTCGCGACATTTCGAATCTCGACTTCTACGTGGCCTTCGCCTACTGGAAACTCGCTTGCATCCTCGAAGGGGTGTACGCGCGCTATCTGGGTGGCGCACTCGGCCAACGTGATCCGGCAGAGCTGGCTCCGTTCAACCAACAGGTGATCGACGCCGCCAACACCGCGGCTGGTCGTCTCGAGGCGCTGTCGTGAGCGATCTGCCCGACCTGCAGCTCCACGGCACGCTTCCCGAACTCGAATCCCCGATCCTCATCGTCGCCTTGAAGGGTTGGATCGACGCCGCGGAGGCCGCCTCCGAAGCGGTGTCGGCGATCGAAGGCCAGATGGATCCCTTCCCTTTGGCCTCCTACAACACCGACGTGTTCATCGACTATCGAGCACGTCGGCCGACGATGGAGATTCGCGACGGACGAAACGCCCATCTCGAATGGCCGTCGATCGATCTGTTCTCGGGTCACGACGCCAACGGTCGCGACGTCGTTCTTCTCACCGGCAGCGAACCCGACTCGGCCTGGCATCGATTCGCCAACGCGACCGGAGAGATCTGCCGCCGACTCGGAGTGTCGATGATGGTGGGACTCGGCGCCTACCCGTTCCCGACTCCGCACACTCGCGCCAGTCGCCTGTCGGTCACCACGCCGTCGGCCGAACTGGCCCAGAAGTTCAGTTTCTTGCGAACCACCGTCGACGTACCGGCCGGCATGGGCGCTGTGCTCGAACACACGCTGACCGACCTCGGCATCCCCGCCATCACGCTGTGGGCCCAAGTTCCGCAGTATCTGCCGGCGATGAGCTACCCGGCCGCATCGATGGCGCTGCTCGACGGCCTCACCGAAGTGTGCGGCGTGCAGTACGACCGACGGGCCCTCGAACAAGAAGCCATCATCCAACGTGACCGCCTCGACCGTCTCGTGGCTCGCAACTCCGATCACGCCGAGATGGTCGGCAAACTCGAACAAGCCTTCGATGCCTCCCAGCAGCAACCTCTCCCCCTCGAGCCCGGTCCGGAGCCGCTGACCGAGCGCGACATCCCCACTCCCGACGAGTTGGCCGCCGAACTCGAGGCCTTTCTGCGCGACACCAATCCCGACACGCCCTGAGCGCGTCGCGCCGTAGTAGAACGACATCGATCGCATCGAGCCGATCGCCATCAACCCGATCGCAACAGAAGGAGTGCCATGAAAGTCGACGGAGGAATCAGCACCGATCTTCATCAGGCCGCCA
Source organism: Actinomycetota bacterium (assembly GCA_039800005.1). Lineage (GTDB taxonomy): Bacteria > Actinomycetota > Acidimicrobiia > Acidimicrobiales > Ilumatobacteraceae > Casp-actino8. Next base: position 7,491 of record JBDLRN010000026.1, read on the forward strand.
CGTCGGCCCGTGAGGCGGAGGAGGCCGGTTACTCCGGCGCCTGGACGGCCGAGACCAACCACGACCCGTTCCTTCCTCTTCTGCTCGCCGCCGAGCACACGCAAAAGATCGAGCTCGGCACGTCGATCGCCGTGGCCTTCGCCCGCAGTCCGATGACGCTCGCCAACACCGCCTGGGACCTGCAGGCCTACTCGAAGGGCCGTTTCGTGCTCGGTCTGGGAAGCCAGATCCAACCGCACATCACCAAGCGCTTCTCGATGCCGTGGAGCAAGCCGGCGGCGCGCATGCGCGAGATGGTGTTGGCCATTCGCGCCATCTGGGACTGCTGGCAGAACGGCACCAAGTTGAACTTCCGGGGCGAGTTCTACACCCACACGCTCATGACGCCGTTCTTCACCCCGGCCGCTTCCGAGTTGGGTGACTTCGGCCCGCCCAAGATCTTCCTCGCCGGCGTGGGTGAGCTCATGACCGAGGTGGCCGGCGAAGTGTGCGACGGATTCATCTGCCACGGCTTCACCACCGAGAAATATCTGCGCGAGGTGACCATTCCGGCCCTCGCCCGCGGCCGCGCCAAAGCCGGAAAGACCATGGATGGGTTCGAGATCGTCGGACCGAGTTTCGTGGTCACCGGAAACGACGAAGCCGACCTGGAAAAGGCGGCCGCCGGCACACGTCAGCAGATCGCCTTCTACGGTTCCACCCCGGCTTACCGTCCGGTGCTCGACCTGCACGGTTGGGGCGATCTGCAGGATCGACTCAACACGTTGTCGAAGCAGGGCCAGTGGGTCGAGATGGGTTCGCTCATCGACGACGAGATCCTCAACACCTTCGCCGTGGTCGGCCAACCCGAGGCGGTGGCACCCGAATTGCACAAGCGCTACGGCGACGTGATCCAGCGCATCTCGTTCTACGCGCCGTACAAGTCGGACCCGGTGCGTTGGCGTAAGGTTCTGGCCGACCTGCAGTCGGCCTGATCAACCCTCGATCAGTTCGAGTTCCGACGCGAGGTACGTCTCGCGGCACTTGGCCCGCTGCAACTTGCCACTACTGGTCTTGGGCAGAGTGCCCGGTTTGACCAGCATGATGTCGCGGGGCGGCAAGCCCGACACTTCGAGCGCGACATGGTGGATGTCGTGGCGAACCCGTTCGGGATCGTCGGTCTTCGCCTCGGCCACCACGATGACTGTCTCTTTGCCCTTGTAGCCATCGACACCGAAGGCGATCACGTTGCCGGCTCGCACGCCGTCGACGTGACCCACGGCGCGTTCGATGTCTTCGGGGAACACGTTGCGGCCACCGACGATGATCACGTCCTTGATGCGACCGCAAATGACGAGTTCGCCGTCCAACATGTAGGCGAGGTCGCCGGTGCACAACCAACCGTCGTGGAACATGGCCTCGGTGGCTTCCGGTCGTTTGTAGTAGCCGGGCGTGACACTCGTACCCCGAATGAACAACTCGCCCACCTGACGCTCGGGCAACTCTTCGCGGGTCTCGGGGTCGACGATCTTCATCTCGAGCCCGGGCACCGGTCGGCCGAGCAACGGCAGACGACGAACGTGGACGTCGGTCTCCTCGGGATCGGCTTGCTTGGCGTAGCGCTCGCGCTCGAGCACGATGCGATCGACGTTGTCGCACACCAAGCCGCGATGCCGCGGCGGGAACGCGCCACCGATGGCGACCTCGGCCATACCGAAGGCCGGGAAGATGCCGCCGGCGCGGAACCCGAAACGTGACGCCGCGGCGACGAAGGCCTCGACCGCGACCGGATCGACCGGCTCGGCACCCGACAGGGCCAAGGTGAGCGACGACAGATCGATGTCGGACATGCGCTTCAGCGCGCGCGTTGCGAGCACCCACGAGAAGTTGGGGCCCGCAGTGGCCGTGCCCTTCCAATCGCTGATCCACTGGATCCACGATCCCGGATGCGCCATGAAATCCTGCGGCGCGGCCTGAACCAGCTGCACACCTTTCAACATCGGAATCGAGAGGAATCCCACCAGCCCCATGTCGTGATACAGCGGAAGCCACGACACCATCACTTCGTCGGCATTCAGTTCCGCTGCCGTGCACGACGCATCGACGTTGGCGCACAGCACCCGATCGGGAATCATCACTCCCTTGGGTTCCGACGTCGAGCCACTGGTGTACTGAAGGATGACGAGTCGTTCGGGATCGTCGGTCGGACGCTCCCACTGGCCGGCGGTGGCCCGACCGGCACCGGGCATGACCGCCGCCAACGGCAGCGTGGTGGGATCCCCTGGCGCCGTCTCGTAGAACGGCGCGAGGGCGTCGTCGATCAACACGAGTTTGGCTTCGCCGTGCCGAATTCGCGCGCGCGTGCTGTCGACGAAGGCCTCGATCGACGCCATGCGCATGGGCAGTGGCAACACCATGCTCGCCGCACCGGCGAGCCAGCAGCCGCGCACTGCGGTCATGAGGAAGCGACTGGTGGGACCGAGAATGGCGACGTGGTCGCCGGGGGCGACGCCGAGCGACTGCAGAGTGGCGGCGACGGCGAGCGCCTCGTCGTGGATCTGACGCCACGACACGAAGTCGGGACCGTCGGCGGGGCGAACACTCGCTCCGACGAAACGAACACCAGTGGGTGCGTCGGCGGAACGCTCGAGCCGGTCGACGACCGAACCGTCGACGGGCGTGGCGAAATCGGATCTGTTCATGGGGCGGTCGAGAAATTACCCCTGAACGGAGGCTCGATGCGGAATCGTCGACGATTACCCTTGAGAAGCATGTCTTCTGGCCACTCCTCCGGACCGCGCCCCGACCCGAGCCGTTCCGACGCCGCCGACGACTCACCCCGTCACCGATACACCGCTGACCTGGCCCGGGAAATCGAGGCCCGCTGGCAGGATCGTTGGGACGCCGACGGCACGTTCGAAGCGCCCAATCCGGCGGGCCCGCTCGCCGAACCCGAGAAGGTCGCCGGTCGCCCGAAGTTGTTCGTCCTCGACATGTTCCCCTACCCGAGTGGCGCCGGCCTGCACGTCGGACATCCGCTCGGCTACATCGGCACCGACGTCTACGGCCGCTTCCAGCGCATGATGGGACGCAACGTTCTCCACGCACTCGGCTACGACAGTTTCGGCCTGCCGGCCGAGCAACACGCCATCACCACCGGCGTCCATCCGCGCGTCAACACCGAGTCCAACGTGGCCAACATGCGTCGTCAGTTGCGTCGCCTCGGACTCGCCCACGACTCGCGTCGCAGTGTCAGCACCACCGACGAGGACTTCTACCGCTGGACGCAGTGGATCTTCTTGCAGGTGTTCGAGTCGTGGTACGACGAGAATCAACGTCGCGCGCGCCCGATCGGCGAACTCGTCACCGCACTGGAGAACGGGGCCATGGCGACTCCCGACGGCCGTGCTTGGTCGTCGCTCTCGGTGACCGAACGCGAGGCGATCGTCGACTCTCGCCGCCTCGCTTATCTGTCGGAGGCGCCGGTCAACTGGTGCCCTGGCCTCGGGACGATCCTCGCCAACGAAGAAGTGACCGCCGACGGACGCAGCGACATCGGCAACTATCCGGTGTTCAAGAAGAACATGCGCCAGTGGATGATGCGTATCACTGCGTACGCCGATCGCCTGCTGGAGGATCTCGATCGTCTCGACTGGCCCGAGCCCATCAAGTTGATGCAGCGCAACTGGATCGGTCGCAGCGAAGGCGCCCGCGTCGACTTCGCCTCGTCGGCCGGGGCGATCACCGTCTTCACCACTCGGCCCGACACGTTGTTCGGAGCCACCTTCATGGTCCTCGCGCCCGAGCATCCGCTGGTGCCATCGCTCACCACAGCCGAACGACGTTCGGCTGTCGACGAGTACCGCGCCAAGGCGGCCGCCATCAAGGACCTCGACCGACAGGCGGAAGGTCGCGAGAAGACTGGTGTGTTCACCGGATCGTTCGCCACCAACCCGGTGAACGGACACCCGGTGCCGGTCTGGATCGCCGACTACGTGCTCATGGGTTACGGAACCGGCGCCATCATGGCTGTCCCGTGTGGCGACCAACGCGATTTCGAATTCGCCCGCACCTTCGGGCTCGACATTCCGGCCATCCAGCAGCCGCCGGCCGATTGGTTCGCCGATCGTGGCCTCGAACCGCAGATCGATTCGGCCATCGACACATCCGTGTGGCCCGACGCCTTCGTGGGTGATGGCGTGTACGTGAACTCGTCCAACGAGTCGCTGTCACTCGACGGCATCGACTCGGTGGCCGATGGCAAGCGGGCCATGAACGAGTGGCTCGTCACCCACGGCCACGGCGAGGCGACGGTCAACTACAAGTTGCGTGATTGGCTCTTCAGCCGTCAGCGCTATTGGGGAGAGCCGTTCCCCGTCGTCTACGACGAGAACGGTCGGGCCATCGCTTTGCCCGATTCGATGCTGCCGGTGCTGCTGCCCGAGCTCGACGACTTCAAGCCGCAGGCGCTCGATCCCGACGACGACGTCACCGACCCGATCCCTCCCCTCGCCCGCGCCGCCGATTGGGTGAACGTCACTCTCGATCTGGGCGACGGGCCGCGCCGCTACCGACGCGAGATCAACGTCATGCCGCAGTGGGCCGGATCGTGCTGGTACGAATTGCGCTACCTCGACCCGACCAATCGCGAGCACTTCGTCGATCCCGATGTCGAGCGCTACTGGATGGGACCTGCCGACGGCGGCGACGGCCGCACCGGGCACACCGGTGGGGTCGACCTGTATGTGGGCGGTGTCGAACACGCCGTCCTGCACCTGCTCTACGCGCGCTTCTGGCACAAGATCCTCTTCGACCTCGGCCATGTGTCGAGCTCCGAGCCGTTCCACCGCCTCTTCAACCAGGGTTACATCCAGGCCTTCGCCTACCGCGATCCGCGCGGCCAGCCGGTGCCGGCCGCAGAAGTGGAAGAGCGCGATGGCGCCTACTTCTTCGACGGCGAGCAGGTCGCTCGCGAATACGGGAAGATGGGCAAGAGCCTGAAGAACATCGTCACACCCGACGAGATGTACGACGAATTCGGCGCCGACACCTTCCGTCTCTATGAAATGAGCATGGGTCCGCTCGAGGCCAGTCGCCCGTGGAACACACGCGACGTGGTGGGCATGCAGCGATTCCTGCAGCGCGTCTGGCGCAACCTTGTCGACGAGGACTCGGGCGCCTTCCGGGTCGCGGACACCGACACACCCGACGAATTGAAGCGTCTGCTGCACAGGACGATCGACGGCGTGCGCGCCGACATGGCGGGCCTGCGTTTCAACACGGCCATCGCCAAACTCATCGAGTTGAACAACGCGCTCACGCAGGAAGTCACTCGTTCCGGTTCGTGTTCGCGCGAAGTCGCCGAACCACTCGTGCAGATGCTGTCACCGCTGTGTCCGCATCTGGCCGAGGAACTCTGGGGTCGACTCGGCCACACCGGAACCATCACCTACGTGCCGTTCCCCGAGGCCGATCCGAGCCTGCTCGTCGACGACACCATCGAGTACCCGGTTCAGATCAACGGCAAGGTACGAGCGCGCATCACGGTCCCGAACGACGCCGACGTCGAGGCCGTTCAGGGAATCGCACTGGCCGACGACAAGGTGATCGCCGCCCTGGCGGGAGCGACGCCGAAGAAGGTCATCGTCGTGCCGGGCCGCATGGTCAACCTGGTCGTCTGATCTCACACGGCGTACACGCCGTCCACGATCAATGCGATCCCCGCGGCCACGGCGACCAGTGACCACATAGCGGCCAGCCAGCGAGTCCGATCGTCGGACATGGTTCGAACGGATCGAGCGAGCGCGACCGAGAGAACCAAACCGACGATCACGGCCCACGGCCGTCCTCCGGCCGCGACGACGAGCACCACGACGTCGGGACGCAGGAGTGCAGTGGTGGACGAGGGGGGCGCGAGTCGGGGCACGAAACCCAGGAGTGATCCGAGGACTGCGAGCACACCGGCAGCCACGATGGCCGTCGGTGTGCTGACGTCGAGGACTCGTAGCAACCAACGATCGGCGAGCAGAAGAACGGCGAGAGCGATCACCGAAATGGGCCCGAGCCGATGTCGGGCCAATGCCAGTCGACCGGGATTGACGACCGCCACGACGGCCAGCATCACCAACCACCACGAATGGGGCAGCGACTCGCGTCGAGGAATCTCTCCTCCCGCGTCGAGGATCCGTTCGGCCGCCACGAGGGCCGAAACGGCGTGTTGTTGATCGTCGACCTGAGTCGTGTCGAACCACAACCACGAGCCGCGGACCGTGTCGGGCGACGGGTACGACGCCGCTCGTTCGGAGTCGATCTGACGGGCGGTGATCACTCCGGCGTTGCATCTCAGTCGATCCTGCAGTCCAGCTCGGCGATCACCGAGGTCGTCGACGGCGAGCGCCACGTCGTACCAGCCGCCGAGGGACTCACCGTGCGTTCCGATGGCCGAACCGACCGATGTGCGACCACGTAGCCAACGATCGAGCCCGTGGTTCGTACGTTGGGATTCGTATCGCACCATCACCGACGACAATCCCATCTGCTTCGCAGCCCAGGCGACGTGAACCTCGTCGAACTCACCCGGTGACGATCCGACGATCGCCTTCCACGACTCGGGCGACCATCTCGTCATCTCACCCATGGCGTAGGCCGCCCAGTGGTCGGCCATGTCGGGAACGAATCCTTCACGATCGGCTTTGTACAGCGACAAGTAGTCGAGGATCGAGGGAACGGAGTCGCCCCACCCGACCCCGGGTCGGACGCGCTCGAGCCGCGCCAACGCATAGGCGACTTCACCCGTCGTGAAGCGGCCGACCGACTCGGGGGTGAAGCGAAGGTCGCGATCGGCAGTCTCGAGAACGATCGACGTGCCTTCGGGCCCAGGGGTCACCGAGGCGCGCACATGACGACCGAGCGCATCCACCAGCTCAGGGTCGTCGATCTCACCTTCGGTCAGAGCCAGGAGAAGCAACGCCGTTCCCCCGGTGGAAACGAGGGGTCCCTCACCGAGCCCGGCCCGGCTCTCGGCGTCGATCTCGGCGCGCACCACGTTGTCGCGAGCGGCGTCGAGCGCTCGCGCGAACGCCTCTTTCGCCTCCCCAGTGGGGTCGATTCCGGCTGTCACCACTTGCGCGAGGGCCATCATCGTCCCGGCATGACGTATCCAGACGTACCCGGGTACGACTTCGTCGGCTGCTGCGTCGTACCGGTAGAGGAATCTTCCGTCCGACTGCTGGGTGCGAGCGATCCACGACACTCCCTCGACGATCGCCGTTCGGCGTTCGACACTCGACGTGTTCGCGCACACCTCGGGCATCGCGACCGCACGAGCCGCTCCGAAGAGCGCCGTGCAGAACACGATCCAGGTCAACCAACGTCGCAGTCCCGACACGAGCCAACTGTAGGCAATGACTCACCGGGCTACGGTACGAAGGCGATGACGGACGCATCGACCGATTCACGCGCTACGCGCTGGTTCGGACGTGTTCTCGGCACGTCGATCCTCGTGGTGATCGGCGTGATTCCGATCGTTCTCGACCGCGACAGCTATCCCTTGTCGACGTATCCGATGTTCTCGAGTCGTCGCACGGCCGTCGAACCGGTGCACACCGCCGTTCTGGTCGGTTCGGACGGCGAGGTCGATCGGCTCTCGCCGACCCAGATCTCGGGAAACGACGAGGTGATCATCGCCGCGCAACTCGTGTACCGAGCGATCGGACGCGACGGTGGGGCGACTCTCTGCGACGACATCGCCCGTCGAATCCTGGATCCGCGCCACGAGGGGGCGACCATCGAGATCGTCACCGAGAAGTACGACGCGATCGCCTGGTACGAGGGTCGACGCTCGCCGATCTCACGTGTCGTCCACTCGTCGTGTCGAGTCCCGGGGGTCTCGTCGTGATCGACTGGATCGTTCGAGCCGCACCTCCGCGTCGCCTCGCCGCTCTCCGTGTCCTGGTCGGCGCCTACACCGTCGGGTTCATGGTCGCGCGCTCGGCGTCGTTCTGGCAGATGGCCGATCAACCGGCGTGGCAGACCGAGGGCGTCGGAGTTCTCTGGTTCCTCGACTCGCCATGGTCACCGACTCTCGCGCAGTCACTCTTCCTCACGACGCTCCTTCTCGGCGTGCTGTTCACCTTGGGCATCGGCTTCCGGTTCGTCGGACCCGTCTTCGCCCTCGTGTTCCTCGTCGTGTCCACGTATCGAATGTCGTTCGGGCACGTGATCCACACCGAGCACCTCGTCGCCCTGCACCTGCTGGCGATCGGCTTCGCGCGATCGGCTGATGCGTGGTCGGTCGACGCCCGCCATCGACCCGAACCGCCCGTCACTCACGTTCGCTACGGCATCCCGATCCGTGCCATGGTTCTGGTGCTGGTGATCACCTACGTGTTGGCCGGGGTCGCCAAGGTTCGCCACGGTGGCATGAACTGGCTCGTCGGAGACGTCCTACGGAACCAGGTCGCCTACGACAATCTGCGCAAAGAGTTGCTCGGCAGTCCTCACTCGCCGTTCGGCGGCTGGACGGTGCGCTTCGAATGGCTCTTTCCTCCGGCAGCCGTTCTCACGACTGCGATCGAGATCGGTGCGCTGGTCGCGCTGTTCTCGAACCGTCGGATCACCCGGCTCTGGGCCGTCGCGGCCTGGGGCTTCCACGTCATGGTGTTGGCCCTCATGGCCATCAGCTTTCCGTATCCGCTGTCGTTCGTGGCCTACGCCTGCCTGTTCGACGTGGAGCGAGGCGGCGAGAAGGTGATTCAGGCGGCGCGCCGCAGAACCGGCAAGACGTCGGATTCGAAGAGCGAGAGACTCTCGGCCGCTATTTCGGGAGGAATCCCACCCATCAACGGGTGAAGGGTGAGAGATCCGAACCGTTTCGCCAGGTCGATGCACTCGTCGGGCGTGACGATGGCATACACACCGCTCGCCTTCACGTCGTCGAGGGTCGACGAATCGTGCACGTGCACGACCGACGACTGACCCTTACGTTGCCAGGTGGCATACGTGCGCGCTTCGTGCATCACGTACGGAGCGAGTCGGTTCCAGTCACGTTCGGGATCGTTGGTCACGTGCACGAAACCGGGCGCCTTGGGCGGAAGCATCACGAACCCACTGAATCCGACCTTGGCGCACTCGTCGTTGTAGGCCTCGGCCACGGCCGGGTCGTCGTTGGCGGCGGTGAAGAAGCAGCCCAGACGCGCGGCGCGACGAGCAGCGATCGGTGTGGAGCCACCCATCATGAGCATCGGACCGCCCGGCGTGTGCGGAAGCGGACGAACACGGACTCGTCGGCCCTGGTACTCGAAGTAGTCACCCGTCCAGGCCTGCCGCATGACAGTGATCACTTCTTCGAGAGCAGAGAAGCGTTGCGCGAAATCGAGTCCGGCCATGTCGAACTCTTCCTGGCGATATCCGGTGCCACACACGACACTCACTCGCCCCTTCGACACCAGGTCGACCGTGGCCAGTTGCTCGGCTAGTCGAACCGGGTCGTGCATGATCACGAGAGCGGCCGAGATGTTGATACCGATCTTCTCGGTGGCGGCGGCCACGGCCGCAGCCAGAGTCACCGGTGCCGGCATGAAACCGTCGTCGGTGCCGTGGTGTTCGGACAACACGACCATGTTCAGTCCGACCTGATCGGCCCACTTCACCTGTTCGAGGCAGGCGCCGTACTGACCCGACGACGAGACGCCAGCCGCCTGACTGCCGTCGGGTGGGATGCGCAAGTCGTACCTCATGATCACGAGAGTCATGGCTTCATACAACCAGATGAACCTTCAGCGCTCCACTTCGTCGGTCGGCCGCCACCTGGAAGGCCTGGGCGACCTCGTCGAGCGGAAAGCGATGGGTGACCATGACGTCTTCGATGTACGGAGCGCGCTGAAGCACCTCGATGGCGGTCTGGAAGTCGCTGCCGTCGTGCTGATGGGTGTAGAAGACGGCCGGGCGGAGGGTGATTTCGCGCAGCACGACCTCGGCTCCCATGGCGACGGGATCCCAGAAGACGCCCAACTCCACCAAATCGCCGCCCGATCGACAGGCGCGCAACGCGGCGTCGAACGCCGATTGCGATCCGACGGCGTCGAACACGACGTCGTGGCGGCCCGTGACTCCGACCCGTCCACCCAGAGCTTCGACGGCGGTCTTCTGATGGTCGTAGCGCGCGTCGACATGCACCTCGAATCCGAAGTCGACGAGAACGGCGACGGTGGCCAGACCCACACTTCCCGCACCGATCACTGCGACCGACGTGCCCGGCTGAAGTTCGGCGCGCCGCACACCGTGCACCGCGACGGCGAGTGGTTCGACGAGCGCTGCGGCACCGGCACTCTGACCGTCGTGCATCGGGAACACGACGTCGGAATCGACCATCACTCGATCGGCGAAGCCACCGTCGAGGGATCCGCCCTGAAAACGACCGAGGGCGTCGGCACACACGTTGGCTCGACGACCTCGACAGGCGTCGCATGCACCACAACGTCCGGTGGGCCGCACGGCAACGCGTCGCCCGTCGGCCAGTCGTCCGCCGAATTCGTGACCAAGGGTGATGTCGGGCGATCCGAGCGACAGCATGTGGAGGTCGCTGCCGCAGATTCCGGCCGTCTCGACGGTGAGAAGGAGGCCGCGCCCGGAGGTGTCGGACGGGTCGGGGGCATCGACGACGGCGACTCCACCATCGCGACGTCGGACGGCGCGCATCGGGGGATTATCGCGCGAACGATGTGCTCGATCGGGGACCACTCTCCGCGCGAAAGCACCAGGTCAGAAGGTCATTTCTTGTGACATCCACCACATTTCGCGTTCGGGCTTCATACCTTGCCCCCGCGGCCACGGACCGCAAATACCGAAAGGGGTACTCATGTACGTCGTAGCACTGTTCATCGTGATGGCCATCCTCCTCGAGGCGGCCATGAAGGTGCTCCACTCAGTCCTCGGAACTGTGGGTCTCGAAGGGACCGTCAACAAGATTCCGGTGGTCGGAGCGAACCTGACACTTGGTGTCTCGATTCTCATGGTGTGGCTCATGGGTGACACTGGCCTTCTGCTCTCGGGCTGGGGCTGGCAGCATCCCGACATGTGGATCAACTACGTCGCCAACGGCGCCATCATCGCGGGCATGATTCCGCTGAAGGACGCTGTGTTCAACGCGATTCACAAGGGTCTGCGCGCCTGACGCACCCTGCACCTCCCATAACGAGATAACGACAAGGCCCGGGGATTCGTCCCCGGGCCTTCGTCATTCCCGACCGGGGATTCGTCCCCGGGCCTTCGTCATTCACCCACGTGTTCTGAAGTGGTGTTCTGGTGAGGATTTTTCACCGCATAGGTCGAAATCGCGCACCAGAAAACGACCCGGTCATCCCATTCGGCACACGTGACCGACTCGTGGATCGACCCGACCGGCCAACATCTCGTGATAGAGACGCTCCACCGACTCGGCACCCGCGGTGGATTCGTAGCGCAACCAGCCGTCGGTCCACCCGGCGAAGGAATCCCACGCCGAGCCCACTCGTCGATCGAGACCCTCGCGACCCCATTCCTTGGTCCGTTGCGCGATCTGCGTCGGGGCGAAGAAGAACGACGGCTGCGGACCAGGCAAGGAAACCGAGGCGCGCGGCGCGTCCCAGTGGGTGCCGCCCACGATGGTGCTCTCGACCAAATCGTCCTCGAAGCTGCGATGCACGCCTGCGGTAACGCCGGAGTTGCCGGCGATGTCGACGTATGCCGCTTTACCATCAGGCCAGATGGCCGAGCCGTTCTCGACATCGGCGTACAGAACCGAGTCGTGGTAGCAGCCGAGCGACCGTACGAAGTCGACGTTGCCGGGTGATGTGAGTCCGATCACCCGAATACCCGGCCGTTGCGCCAACAAATGCGCCGCGCCGATGGCCGTCTTGCTCGAGGCGCTCGACAGCACGACGGTGGTCACCGCCGGATCGCCGAGCACCTTGTCGCCGAGATAGTCGTCGATCATGAACGACGTCATGAAGAGCGGCCACAGCACCATCTGATGCGACTCCCGATCGCGTCGATACGTCGGATCTGCGGCGACCTTGGCGTAGCGGTTGTAGGCGGCGGCCATCGGCGCACGGTGCGCGGCCAGATCGGTGAATCCGCGTTCGTCGATACGACCGGGCGACACGATCAATTCGGTTCCCATCGGCAAGTAGCCGTAGACACGCTCGCCCACTGCCACGTCGCCGATCGTCGACTCCACCACGTCGGCGAAACCCCACACGGGCACCCGGCCCCACGAGCCGTCGTTCACCGGGAAGAAGTCCCAGTACTTGAGCCCGTCGCCGAACACCGCATAGGTGATGTTGTTGCTGGTGAGCGCGAATGCGTCGATCGAGAGTCGCACTTCACCCGCCTGCAGATCTCGTCCCGCGCTTCGGTTCAGACGACTCGTGGCCAGTTGCGTGCGATCGACATCGATGACGACACTCATGTTTCCTCCCCCAGGACCTGGTGACCTGGCCATCTTGTCAGACGATCCATTGATGACAGATCAAATGTCACTTCTTGGTACTGTGCCGATGAGGAGGGACGATGAACGGCGACCAGGCGATGCGTGAGATGGGCAAGAACTTGCTCGTCCCCGAGTTCGAGCACACACCTTTCACCACGCCTCCGGCCCTGCGCCGCGCCACGGTGGCCATCGTGACCTCGGCCGCCATTCATTGCGCCGACGACGAACGCTTCTCTCCTGCCGACACCGGCTACCGAGTCATTCCCTCCGACGCGCGAGATCTCGTGATGGGCCACTGGAGCCCGAATTTCGACCACACCGGATTCCAGATGGACATCGACGTGGTGTTCCCGATCGACCGCCTGGTCGAACTGCAGGCCGACGGAGTGATCGGCCGAGTCGCCCCGCGCCACTTCTCGTTCGCCGGCAATCAGCCCGACGACGTAGCCACCATTCGCCTCGACAGCGGACCGCGCGCGGCCGCCGAGTTGAAGCGCGACGGCGTCGACGTGGTGATCCTCACACCCGTTTGACCGCTGTGTACGCGCACCGTGAGTGTGCTCGCCCATGTGATGGAAGAAGCCGGTCTGGCCACGATCGTGTTGGCCTCGATGCGACCGGTCGTCGAGAAGATGAAGCCACCGCGATCGTTGTATTGCGAGTTCCCGCTCGGCCGTCCGCTCGGGAAGCCGAACGATCCGGCGTTCCAGCATCGCGTCCTCGAAGAGGCTTTCTCGCTGCTCGATGCACCGCGTGGCCCGGTGATCACCGACTTCCCCGAGATCGTCGAATCCGACGAACAGCCCTTGGCGTGCGCGCTTCCGCCGCGTTTCGATCCGAACCTGCCGGCGTGTGTCGACGAGGCTCGCGGTCTGCGTAAGGCCTACGACCGAGCAGTTGCCAACCGGGGTCGCACCGACCTCGGGCGTGTTCTCTCGGCCGATCAAGTTCCCGACGCGCTCGCCGCGCTTCATCGCATCGCGTCGGGTGAGGACTGGAAGACCGTCGAAATCCCGGGCAAGAACACCATCGCCGTGATGCACGACATTCGTGCGTATTACGAAGAAGCGTGTCTGGAGTTGGCCGACGGCCCCGAGCCCGGAGGACGAGCCATGGAGGCGTGGTTCTTCGAGTCGACCGAGGCCGGTCGCACGGCCATGGCGGCTCGACAAGTGATCAAGGACGGGGGCGGGCCGTTCCCGTTCTGGTTCTACATGGCTCCGGGCCATCGCTGAACCAACAGACTTCAGGGTCGACGTTCGCGCGCGGCGGGCATCCAATCGGGTCCGGCCGTGTCGTCGATCCGCTTCAGAAGTCGAGGGCCGACCGGCTCGACAAGTTCGACGAAGGCCCGAGTCGTCGCCTCTCCCACCGCGCGCCACATCTGCGCACAGATCTCGTCGGTCCGATCCTCGAGGCGTTGACGCAAGGCGAGACCGGCTTCGTTCACGACGCCGTCCGTGGCCAGACCTCGTCGCTCGAGATCGGCGAAGGCGCTCGACAGAGCGGCGTCGTCCGCGCCTCGACTGCGCGGGATCCATCCGCCGTAATTGAGATGCGCGTCGTGAAGAATGCCGGCCTGCACCCGGTCGATGCTCTCGCTCAACAGAACCCCGAAGTGGGTGTCGCCGCGCCATTCGCGCAGACAGTTCACGCCGAGCCAGGCCGACACGAGCGGATCATCGACGCGTGTGGCCGATCGATGGGCGGCGAAGAGAGTCCGACCCGATTCAGGCAACGCGTCGGCGGCCCGCCAGAAGTCGGGACCGAGGCCGATGAGATCATCGACGATCTCGGGCGCGTACTGCCGTAATCCCTCGCCGACGGCCTGGTTGCGCGCGTCGTAGATCGAACGCCAGTCGGTGTGCTGGGCCGCCAGGTCGACGGCGAAGCGAATGGCCATCGGGTTGATGGAATAGAAGGCGGCGGCGATCACATCAGGACCAGCGGGCAACAACGGCGCGGCCCGACTGGTCACGTAGTACCCGAGTCCGTTGGGAATTCCCAATGCCGCGTTCAACTCGATCGCCCGCGGATCCCAGTAGATCCAGCCGATCAGTCGGTGCGAGACGAACGAGGCTCGCCGCCCGAGTTCGATCCATTCGCGATCGTTCACCCTCACCTCCTGAACTGTCATGTACTCTGCCACAAATGAGACGACAACTTCAGGTTCTGCTATTCGGCCTGCTCGCAGTGTCGTGCGGGTCCGACGACGAGGTGGCAACACCGTCCACGAGCGTCGCGTCGACCATGGGCACCACCGATTCGCTCCCCGTCGAGTCGAGCACCACGAGCACGTCGACGTCGATCGCCCCGGAGTCAATGCGCGGCAAGCGGTACTGCGAAGTGCTCCTGCTCTCCCCCACCGCATCGGGTATCGAAGCGACCGTCTACAACTCGTTCCCCATGGGCGATTGCCCCGAAGATCAGTGGCGCGAACTCGACGGCACGGCAATCGCCTCTGAGCAGGGTGCCGCCCTCGCATTGTTGAACGGACCCCGGTACTGGCTGATGGACATGGTCGAGCGCGCAACCGACGACGTGATCTCTCTCGAGTTCGGGCGCATCGCTATGAATCGCTACGCGACCGTGGCGATCACCGACACATCGTCGATCGGACGCAGCTATAGCCCGCAGACCGTCGATCGGAAGTCGACGTTCATCTTCCGAGCCGGCCAGATGGTGTTCCGACTCACGGCGGACGATGGTCGCCAATTCATCATGCAGTCGTGGAGCCAACAAGTCGATGCCGAGCTCGACGAGGACTCCCTGGCGACGTTGGGCGAGCGACTCGCACTGCCCGAAGGCTGGACGTACGAGTCGGTCACTCTGACTACCGACCTGGTGATCGGCGAGTCAGGGCAACCGGCTCAAGTACTGCAGGACGAACTGTTGAACAGTTATTCCCTCATCGGTTGATCAGACGGTGCGTAGACGACGTCGAAGCACGACGAGGAAGGCGCCGAAGGCCACTGTCGCCAGCGCCAATTGGATCGGCTGATTCGACGTCGAGCCGGTCTTGGGCAGCGTCGGCAGCGGCACGTTGCCCGCCGTCATCACGAACCGTTCGAGATCGACGACGATTTCCAGCGTGGATTGCTTGAAACCGTTCGTCACCACGAGCGAGATCTTTCGATTCCGCGGACCGCTCGACGTCGAGGTCGTCGTCGAGTCATCCGGCACCGTCTGCACTCTGCGCACAGCAATCTCGATCTCCGGCGGCGCCTCGGGCACCGAGGTGGTCGGAATTGCAGGCGCAGCAGTCGTCGTCGAAGCACCAGGTGCCGCAGTCGTCGTCGACCCTCCAGGCGCAGCAGTCGTCGTCGACGCACCCGGCGCAGCAGTCGTCGTCGACGCACCAGGTGCCGCAGTCGATGTCGAAGCACCCGGCGCAGCAGTCGTCGTCGAAGCACCCGGTGCCGCAGTCGTCGTCGAAGCACCCGGCGCAGCAGTCGTCGTCGAAGCACCCGGCGCAGCAGTCGTCGTAGGAGCACCCGGCGCAGCAGTCGTCGTAGGAGACGACGACCCACCGAACTTCACGCACAAGATGATGTGGCTGATCTCCTTGTCGCCGGTGCGTCCACCCGGATTGAACACGCCGTCCTTGTTGGAGTCGGGCCACACCATGGTGTCGGGCGCCGGGTCGACGAAGACCGTGTTCACCTGGAAATTGGGGTCGTCGGAGGTCAGTGAGCCAGCCTTCACCTTGATGGCGCTGTACACCGCCCCGGTCCGACCAGAGGGCGGAGTCGGGGGATTCGGCAGAACATAGGAGGATCCACCTGGCTCGATCTTCCAGCACTCGTCACCGAAACCGTCCTTCACCCACGTCTCGGGCTTGTTGTAGTCGGTGCCGGATCGCACGACGTCGATCTCGTAC
>JBDLRN010000027.1:0-23383 GCA_039800005.1 Actinomycetota bacterium
ACGTCGTCGTACTCGTTGACCATGAGGGCCAACTGTGTTCGATTCTCTCGACCCAACGTGGTGAGCAGCCGGCTGACGCGATTGCGCACGGTCTGCGGGCTGAGATACACGCGGGTGGCGATCTCGCGGTCGGTCATACCCCGACCGATGAGCGACATGATCTCGCGATCCACCTGACCGAGGTTCTGCATCTGCAACATGCCTCGTTGCTGCAGTCGTGACTGCGCCTCGCGAACCGCCTCGCCCAGGCCGAGATTGCGGCCGGCGACGATGTCGCGCACGGTGCGAGCCAGATCGAGTGGGCGGATCGACTTGTCGAGCACGGCGGAAACTCCGAGAGCTCCTGCTTCGAGAATCAACTCGTCGGAGCGAAAGTTGGTGAGCAGCACGATCTTGGTCTCGGGCTTGTGATCCCGGATCCAGTGCACGATGTCGAGTCCGCTCTCCCCTTCCAGTCGAACGTCGATCACGGCGACCTCGACGTTCTTCGACGACAGCAACGACACCGCGCTGCCGAAGTCACCGACCGATCCTTCCACGTCGAAGTCGCCGTCCTGTTCGAAGATCGACACGAGTGCATCCCGCACCAGTTGTTGATCGTCACACACGAGTACCGAAACCATGAATCCTCCATTCGTCAGGGAGACGGATTATTGCCACGTCGAAGGTGATGCTTCACCGAACAAATGTCATCGGGTGAACCATCGGTAGATGCGTCATCGAAGCGACGTTTCGCAGCCATCGGCACATTCGTCGGACGCACGGTCCGGCCGCGTTCGTTACGGTCCCAGGTTCTTCGGCGACTGGAGGGAACATGTCCGCACGACTCACCGCACGACTGCAACTCACCAAGGGCGAACTCTTCGCCGCGGTCGGTCTGTTCGCCTCGATCCTGGCGGGATTCACGTTGGTCACTCGAGATGCACTGGGCGAATCCAAGCCGGGAGTCGAGATCGAACAGTGCGCCAATCTCGACTCGACCTGTGACACACCGTCGGAGTGGATCACGGGAAACCTTGGCTCGAGCAAAGCGCTGTATTTCGAGGGGCAGTCGGTGCCGTATCGAACGATTCTGAGCGGCTTGGCGGCCGGCCAGACCTATGCCGTTCGTGTCGAGTGGGACACCACCGAATCCGGCAAGCACGCCATGGACTACCTCACGAGTTTCGATCGCACCGAGATCGGTGCCGACCCGTGCGCGACGGCACTGTGCGCCGGCAGCAGCCAGACCCTCGCCATCTCCACCGATCCGCTCGTCTCGGGAGCGGGCGTCACGCAGATCGGTGGCCAGACCTTCGACCTGTGGGGCGGCACCTTCGTCGCACCGGGTTCGACGATTTCGAACACCGGCAACCTCTGCGCGACACCGAGTTGCACCATTGCCGCCAATCCGTCGCCGTATTCCCACTCGGGTGACTTCGCGAGCGCGAGCAAGGCGAGTGTCGAGGTGCACTTCACAGCGACCGCGAGCACAGCGGTGTTGGCATGGGGTGGCCACATCGCATCCCGGCTCGACTGGGGTGTCGGGAAGTCGGCCGCCGAGCTTTCCGGATCGCCGTATCACATGCGCCTGATCGACTTCCGCTGCAGCGACGTCACCAACTGCAGCACCGGGCAGATGGATCTCTCGCTCAGCAGCACCGCCATCGTCTTCCCGGGTTCGATCACGATCGTGAAGGACGCGACCCAGAACGGTTCGACGTCGTTCGATTTCACGGCATCACCGGCCCCGCTCGGGAACTTCACCCTCGTCGACGACGGCACGACGGCGAACACTCGCTCCTTCACCGACATCACTGCCTTCCAGGAGTACGTGATCGCCGAGCTGGCCGAGAGCGGCTGGGAGTCCGACGGCGTCGAATGCGAACTCCTCGTCGACCGCGGCGGCTCGTACTCGGTCGACGGTGCATCGGTGAACATCACCCTCGCCGAGGGCGAAAGCATCGTGTGCACGTTCAGCAACTCGCCCGAGTCGTCGACGTCGACCACGAGCACGACGTCGACCACCAGTACCACGTCGACGACATCGACCACGAGCACGACCAGTACCACGACTCCGGGCAGCACGACGTCGACCAGCACCACGGCTCCGGGCAGCACGAGCACGGCACCGCCGATCGTCGTTCCTCAGTTCCCGATCCTCCCCGCCGAAGTACCGACCACCACGTCTCCTCCGACCACCACCACCGAACCCGGGGTGATCCTGCCCGCCGAGACCACCGAGGACTCGTTGCCGCCCACCGGATCCTCGACGGGGCGGGTCGCCGGGTTCGGCGTTCTATTGATCGCCGTCGGCCTGCTCGGGCTCACTCTCATCGCCGTACGAACCGCCGTTTCGAAAGGACCACGTTCATGAACCTCACCACGTCTCCCAGCCTCGCCATCGTCAGTACGTTTCCACCGACCGCATGTGGCCTGGCGACGTTCGCGGCCGCACTCGCCGGCGGCTTGTCGAGAAATGGCGTGACCGACATCGGAGTGGTTCGTTGCGCCGTCGACTCGTTGCCGGTGCGTGACGACCGCGTGATCACGACGCTCGAACCGGGCCGAGTTCACTCGATCAAGGAATCGGCCATCGCGCTCAACTCGTACGACTGCGTCCTTCTGCAGCACGAGTTCGGCATCTTCGGTGGTCACGACGGGGACGACGTGGTGCGTCTGATCGACCATCTCGAAGTGCCTCTGGTGACGACTCTGCACACCATTCCCACCCGTCCCACCTCGCATCAGCGAGAGACTCTCGAACGAGTGATCGCCGGTTCCGATCAGGTGGTCACCATGACCGGCGCCGCACGCCAGCGTCTGCTCGAGTTCTACGACGTCGATCCCCGCGACGTCGTCACCATCCCCCACGGCGCGACCCTTCCCCCGCCCGTCGCGCCGCGCCCGGCACCGTTTCCCACGGTGCTGACCTGGGGGCTTCTGGGACCCGGCAAGGGCATCGAATGGGTGATCGATGCTCTTGCCGAGGTCTCGGATGTCGTCCCCCAGATCACCTACCTCGTCGCCGGTCGTACCCATCCGAAGGTGAAAGAACGCGAGGGCGATCGGTACCGCGAATCGCTGAAGGAGCGGGCTCGCGAGCGCGGTGTCGAGGCTCGCGTCGTGTTCGACCAGCTCTATCGCGACGTCCCCGAACTGATCGAACTCGTTCGTTCGTCGTCCGTCGTCGTCTTGCCCTACGACTCCGACGATCAGGTGACGAGCGGCGTTCTCGTCGACGCGGTGGCGGCTGGCGTCCCCGTCGTCGCCACCGACTTCCCGCACGCTCGCGAACTGCTGTCGGACGGGGCGGGGATCGTCGTCCCCCACCGCGATCCGTCGGCCATTGCTCGTGCCCTGCGCACCATCGTGACGAACGCCAACATCGCCCGCGACATGAGACGTCGCGCCGAGGAACTCGCGCGGCTGCACGACTGGACAAAGGTGGCCGGCGACTACTTGCGCCTGGTGCCGTCGTTCGGCCGACTGTCGAATCCGGCGGTGGCGTCGTGACCCACTACTCGTTCCGTCATCTCATCAACATGTCGGACGACTGGGGGCTGCTCGAACACGCCAAAGGCCCTCGTCCTCGCTACTCGCACGGGTACTGCACCGACGACAACGCGCGACTCGTCGTGGTGGCGGCACGCGAACACAACGGTGTCTGCGGTGGATCGATCCTCGCCCGTCTCGGCATGCGGTTCGTGTTGAGCGCACAGACCCCCGACGGGCGGACGCACAACCGTCTGAGTTTCGCGAGACTGTGGCTCGACGAGCCGACCACCGAGGACGCGTGGGGTCGATCACTGTGGGCCTTCGGTACGGTCATGGCCCGCAGCGACGACGGCGTCTTGCATCAGCGGGCACTCGGTGCCTTCGAGTCGGGCAGTCGTCACCGGCCGACCTGGCTCCGTTCTCTCGCCTTCGCCGGACTCGGCGCGGCCGAAGTGTTGTCGATCGCGCCCGAACACAAAGGGGCGCTCGATCTGGTGGCCGATGCCGCCGATCGCATCTTGCTGGCGTCGCGATCACCTGAGTGGCCCTGGCCCGAACCTCGACTGACCTACGCCAACGCGATCCTGCCCGACGTGGTGATCGCCGCCGGAGTCGCTCATCGCGACGACGACACGGTTCGCACCGGCCTCGACATGTTGCGCTGGCTGGTGGAGACCGAGACCCACGCCGGACATCTCTCGGTCACCCCTTCGTCGGGTCGCGGACCCGGCGATCCGAAACCGGCCTTCGATCAGCAGCCCATCGAAGTGGCCGCCATCGCCGACGCCGCCAAGCGTGCTTTCGACGCCACCGGCGACGACGAGTGGCGACACGTGATCGACATGGCGGCCCGTTGGTTCCACGGCGACAACGACGCCGGCGTGCCGATGATCGACGATGTGACCAGCGGTGGTTTCGACGGCCTTCACCCACACGGTCGCAATCTGAATCAGGGGGCGGAGTCCACTCTCGCCATGATCTCCACCCTGCAGCTCCACGACCGCGTGTCGATGCTCACCCGATGACCACGCATTCGCACCCCGATCCTGCCGCCCTCGCCGTTCGCACCGGCATCCACCTGCGAGCCGACCCCTCGCGCGTGTTCGCCCGGCTCTTCGTGCCCGGCCAAGAGGATTTCGGGGCCACTCAGTCACGTACCAGCGCGGTTCTCGATCGCATTCTGTCGCTCTCGGAGGACGAGGTGAAACGAGCCCTGAACGACGTGGTGCTCCGCTTCTCGGAGCGACACGACGATCTCGACCTCTGGCTCGAGTCCCACGCCCATCGTGTCGCCACGCGGCTCGATGCACCCACTCATTTCTCCGACGATCGGTGGAAGTTGATCGGCGCCTACTTCACGCACGAGTTCTCGGTCGAAGGAGCGGCCCTCACCAATCCGAGCGTGGTTCGCCATCCCGACCAGATCGGAGTTCCCGACGGAAGTCTGCGCTTCGTGATGAGCGTCCGCGGCATCGGCGAAGGCCATCGTTCGTCGATCGGCTTTCGCACCGGTTTCATCGACGAGCTCGGAAACGTCTCAGTCGACGCACCCGGGAACGACATCGACGTCGGCATGCATTCGGAGGGGAAGTTGCGACACATCGCCTTTCTCGGGCTGCTCGAGATGCTGGGCGACCTCGGCGAGAACGCCCGGTACGTGTTGCAGCACCTCGACGGCGTCTTCTCGCGTTCCGACCTGGAGGAGCAGATCAATCGGTTGATCCACGACCGCGAGACGTACCGCAACGCCGACGTCACGGCACAGCATCTGCGATCGATCGCCGATCGTGCTTACTCGGTGTCGTTCTCCGTCGACTCCCTGGTTTCCGAACGCGTCCTGTGGCCTCATGCACCGGCCGAATGGCGCGGCATGGAAGACGCCCGATTCGTGGAGTTCGACGACCCCGACATCGGTCGCGTCTGGTTCGCCACGTACACCGCGTTCGACGGCGTCGACATCAACCAACAACTGCTGTCGACCCGCGACTTCCTACAGTTCGAGATCACACCGGTGTCGGGTGAAGCCGCTCGCGGCAAGGGACTGGCCATCTTTCCCCGCAAGGTCGACGGCCGCTTCGCCGCTCTGTCACGAGCCGACCGAGAGACCAACTCGATCTCGTTCTCACACCACCTCGAGTACTGGGACGACGCCGTCGAAGTGCAGCTGCCCATGCGCCACTGGGAGGTCGTGCAACTCGGCAACTGCGGCTCCCCCATCGAGACCGCGGCCGGCTGGCTCATGCTCACCCACGCGGTCGGGCCCATGCGCACCTACTGCATCAGCGCCATCCTGCTCGATCGCGACGACCCCGTGCGCGTGATCGGCAGCCTCGACACGCCACTACTCGTTCCGTCGGAGTTCGAGCGGGACGGCTACGTCCCCAACGTCGTGTATTCGTGCGGCGCACTGAAGCACGAGCACAACCTCCTTCTGCCGTTCGGCATCGCCGATCAATCCATCGGGATCGCCGTGGCCAATCTCGACGACCTCTTGGACCGCCTGACTGCTCGTTGACCGACCGCGATCAGGCGAGTGACAGACCGGCCAGCGACCCCTCGGCTCGCCAGTCCTCGAGCACCTTCACGAACGCGACCGGACCGGCGCCGTAGTTGCCGTTCTGCAGACTTCGGGCGGCCGGCTTGCCTTCGTTGTTGTAGTACCCCGGGGTGCACGACTCGAGGAACTTCACGTTGAACTGCGAGAGACGGATGATGGTCTGCACCCACTCCTCCTCGGCATCGGGCGTGGCCTCCACCCGCGTGACCCCGCGCTCCTCGACTTCTTTCAACAGGTACGCCAAGTGCTTGCTCTGTTCGTTGAGCATGTGCGGGAAGTTCACCGTGAAACCGGACTGGATGTTGCTCACGACGAAACAGTTCGGGAAACCCTCGCTGTGGAAACCATGAAGAGTTCGGGCACCGTCGGCCCACTTCTCGGTGAGGCTCAGACCGTCGCGCCCGTAGACCTCGTAACCCGCGCGTCGCGTGTACTCGGTGCCGACCTCGAATCCGGTGGCGTAAATCAGGCAGTCGAGCTCGTACTCGACGCCGCCGACCACCACTCCCTTCTCGGTGATGCGGTCGACACCCTGTCCGTCGGTGTCGACGAGTGTCACGTTCGGACGATTGAACGTCTGCAGGTATTCGTCGTGGAAGCACGGTCGCTTGCAGAACTGCCGGTACCACGGCTTCAAGGCCTCGGCGGTCTTCGGATCGGCGACGATCTCGTCGACGCGCGACCGGATCTGGTTCATCTTCTCGAAGTCGGCCAACTCGAGATTGCGGGCCAAGCCCTCCATCGAGAGATCGGGCGACGACTCACGACGAAGGCGAATGAGGAGATTGCCGATGATGTCGGTCCAGCCGTCGTTGACGAGGTCGACGTCGGCGAAACCGCCCGACACCAACGCATTGAAGTTGTCCATGCGCTCCTGCTGCCACCCCGGCTCGAGCGTCTCGACCCACTCGGGATCGGTCGGTCGATTGTTCCGCACGTCGATCGACGACGGCGTGCGCTGGAAGACGACCAGCTCTTTCGCGTGCTCACCGAGATGCGGAACGCACTGCACCGCCGTGGCCCCGGTTCCGATGATGCCCACTCGTTTGTCGCTCAACCGGGTGAGACCGCCCTCCGACGATCCGCCGGTGTAGTCGTAGTCCCAGCGGCTGGTGTGGAAGGTGTGTCCGCGGAACGACCCGACGCCCGGAATACCGGGCAACTTCGGACGGTGCAGCGGACCATTGGCCATGATCACGAAGCGCGCCCGCATGCGATCGCCGCGATTGGTCGAGATCACCCAACGTCGGTCGGCGTCGTCCCATCGCATCTCGGTGACCTCGGTCTGGAAACACGCGTTGCGATACAGATCGAAGTGACGACCGATGGCCTGACTGTGGGCCAGGATCTCGGGGGCCTTGGAGTACTTCTCTTTGGGGATGTAGCCGATCTCCTCGAGGAGGGGCAGATAGATGTACGACTCGACGTCACACGCCGCACCCGGATAGCGATTCCAGTACCAGGTGCCGCCGAAGTCGCCGCCCTTCTCGATCATGCGGATGTCGCGGATGCCTGCTTCGCGCAGACGGGCACCGGCCAGCAAACCGCCGAATCCACCACCGATGACGGCCACTTCGACCTCGTCGAAGAGCGGGGCCCGTTCGATGGGCGACACGTACGGATCTTCGAGGTAGCGCGCGAAATCACCGGTGATCTCGATGTACTGCTCGTTGCCGTCGATGCGCAGGCGCTTGTCGCGCTCGGCGCGATACTTGTCGCGCAGTCGGTCCGGATCGAATTCGGTGACGGTCATGTCGTACCCCCCAGTAGCGACGTCGGCGACATCCGTCGGCGACTAGACCAATAATGTCAGCGAATCGAGTTCGAGACACTGCTGGCCGTACTGCGTGGCCATGCGGACGAACAGGTCGTCTCCGCGCTCGGTGCGGGCGGCCATGGAGGTGGCCAGCACCGTGATGACGAGGCCCCACAACGATCCGAATCGGTAGTCGCGCCAGCAGGTGTCGGCGTCGTACCCGACCCCGGTCGCCACCAACTGCTGTCGATACGACTCGACCAAGTCGCGCTCGATCGCCGGACGACGGCCGGGGTCACAGCTGCTGGCGATCACATACGCCACGTCGACCATGCCGAGTCCCTCGTTGGCGGTCTGCCAGTCGACCACGACGATCGGCGGTGCCCCCTCTTCGCGGGCGAAGAGGAAGTTGTCGGGACGGAAGTCGTAGTGCGCGAGTGTGAGCGGTGTTCCGGTGCCGAGCGCCCAGCGCTTCACGTTCTGACCGAAGCGCTGGCAGACGTCGACGATCGACGCATCGAGTCGCGAGCCCAGTCGATCGAGGAACGCCGGGAGCAACATCGAGTAGATCATCTGCAGCGCGTCGGACCGTTCGTCGACGGTGGACTGCGTCGGCATCGACTGCGCGAGAGTCGGGTCCCCCCACCGTGGCGCGTGCAGTTTGACCGCCTGGTCGATCGCGAGCGAGGTCTCGTCGGCGGAGAGTCCGAGGAAGTGATCGCCCTGCTCGGATCCCGAGAGATCCTCCATGATCAGACAGAAGCCCTGTTGTTCCACGTTCAGCGCAGCGTGGTGACAGTGCGGAGCACGTACGTCGACGGTGTGCGCGAAGTTGCGGTAGAAGTTCCATTCGGTGACGTACGCACTTCCGCCGAATCCGGTGGCTCGGGCCGTTTCGTCGCGAGACGGGAACTTGCCCATGATCGTGGCCGGACGACCTTCCGGGCGGTCCCACGTGAGTGCGAAACGAGCGTTGCACCCGGTCTGTCCGGTTCCCACGTAGCCCACGAACTCGCAGTTGTGGAGACGTGCTCCGTCGGAGACACCGGCGGCCGTGAGCACGTCGTGCATCCATGCGGTCTCGATCGTCTCCGGATCGCTTCGTACACCCAGGTGGTCGGGGAACTGCGGCGTGTTGTCGGTCACGTCGAAGACGCTAGCCGGGAGGCCGTCTCGGCCTTCGATGCGTCAAGTCATTCTCAATTCGGGACACCCGTAACATCTGCGAAATCCGTACGGTTATACCGTCGAACCTCACCACCAGGAGAAACGACGTGCACGACCGGACGACAACAGGACTTCGAACGAGGCGGCGTCGCACGGCGTCCGTGATGTTGGGTCTGTCGGTCGTGCTCTCGGGTTCGGTTCTCGTCACCGAAACGGCGCGGGCGGCCGGTCGCTCCGAGAGTTCAGTCTCCGCGGTGGCCGACTCGAACGTCGATCGCCTCGTCGTGCAGCGAGTTCCAGGGCGCTCGACCAAGGACGCTCGGGAATTCGTGGCGTCGTTCCACGAGGTCGTCCTCGACGACCGGCGCCTCCTCGGCGACGGCTTCGAGACCATCACCTTTGCGACGCCGATCGGCGAGACCGACGCTCTCCGGCTCGCCGACCAATTGGTCGCGCGAGGGCTCGTCGTGTCGGCCGAACTCGACGAGGTTCGCCACTCGACCGTCGTTCCCAACGATCCACGCTTCTCGGAACAGTGGTATCTCCAGACTCCCGGCGCTTCGGTGGGTGTCGATCTGCCGAGCGCGTGGAACGTCACTCGTGGATCGCCGAACGTGGTGGTTGCAGTGATCGACACCGGTCGTCTCGACCATCCCGACCTCGCCGGTCGTCTCGCCGACGGGTACGACTTCGCCTCGCGCCCTCGGGACAGCAAGGACGGCGACGGCTACGACGCCGACGAAACCGACAACGGCGACTGGTCGGAGGAGAACCATCCCGAATACACCTGCACCGTCGGTCAACCGTTCCAGCCGAGTACGTGGCACGGAACGCACGTGGCCGGGGTCATCGGCGCCAACGCCGACAACTCGCTCGGTGTGGCGGGGATCGCTCCTGGTGTGCGCGTGCAACACGTGCGCGTGCTCGGAACCTGCGGTGGCCGCACGTCCGACGAGGCGGCGGCGATTCGCTGGGCGGCCGGACTGGCCGTTGCGGGGGTGCCCGTCAATCCCACGCCGGCGCGCGTGATCAACCTCAGTCTCGGATCGGCGACCGCATGTACGACGGTCGAACAGTCGGCGATCGACGACGCAGTGGCGGCCGGATCGGTCGTGGTGGTCGCCGCCGGCAATTCGGGTTTCGATCTCGACGGCAACGCCTTCGCTCCGGCCAACTGCCGCAACGTGATCACGGTCGCCGCCGTTCGTTCCGACGGCAGCCGTGCGGCGTACAGCAACTACGGCTCGACGGTCGACGTGGCCGCGCCGGGTGGACCCGGTGGAATCCTGTCGCTCGCCAACGGCGGACAACGCTCCCCCGACGCCAACTGGACGTACGGATACAAGCAGGGCACCAGCATGTCGACCCCGATCGTGAGCGGTGTGGTGGCCCTGTTGTTGTCGGCCAATCCGAATCTCACACCGGCGCAGGTCGAATCGATCCTGAAGTCGTCGGCTCGACCGTTCCCGACGAACCTGTCGTCACCGTGTTCGAGCAATCCGGCCGACACTTTTCATTGCGGGGCCGGAATCGTCGACGCTGCGGCTGCTCTCCGCGCCGTCAGCGCACAGTCGACGCCACCCACGACCGGCACCACGCCGTTCACCCGTCTCGGTTCCACAGGTGATCGCTACACGACCAATCTCGCCGTCGAAGCCCTCGCCGATCGCACCGACGTGATCCTCGTGAGCGGTTCGGTGTACCCCGATGGCCTGGCCGCATCGGCGCTCGCCAAACAGGAGGACGCCGACATCGTGCTGGTACCTCCGACCGGACTCGGCACCGCGCAGATCGCCGCCATCGTGAAGGAGAATCCGCAGACGGTGTGGATCATCGGTGGCCCACAGGCAATTCCTCCGTCGGTCGAGACCCAACTCACCGATGCCACCACGGCCGGCGGTGCGGGTATCGCCGTATCACGCATCCAACGCGTGTTCGGCGCGACGCGTTTCGACACCGCCGTCGAGGTGTCGAAACGAATCCAGACCGTCGCGTTCCTGGCCGCCAAGCCCACGGCGATCCTGGTGCGCGCCGACAGTTTCGCCGACGCCGTGATCGCCGGCCCGGCGACCTTCGGCATCGTCGGCGGTGTCGGATCGCATCCGATCTTCCTCGTGAACCGCGACACGATTCCGGCCGGTGTGGTCGAGCAGTTGCGGGCGCGTGGCATCACCAACGTGTTGATCGTCGGTGGAACGACGGTGGTGTCCGAAGCCGTTCGTCTCGGCGTCCAGTCGCTCGGAGTCTCGGTCACTCGCGTCGCCGGCGCCGATCGCTACGGCACCGCGGCCGCGTTGTCGCAGTTGCTGATCACACCGATCACCCTCGGTGGCTTCGGCTGGAACGCCGGCGACGTCGCGCTCGTGGACGTCTCCGATTCGGGTCAAGGTTTCGACGCAATCTCCGCCGTCGGCACCCTCGGCCCCACCCGACGCATCATGCTCGGTGCCACTCCGACTCGCCTGCCCGCGGCCACCACGACCTACCTGAGGACGTTGAAGTCGTTGACCACTCGCCTCACCGTGATCGGCAGCGCCACGGCGATCGGCGACGGTGTGGTGAGCGAAGCTCGACTCGCCCTCGCCTGACCTGCGTCGTTCACGGAGCAGGGCGGTGAAGAACGGCGGTCCGAACTTCGATCACGATCGAACCATCGCGTGATCGGGCGATGCCGTCGGCGACCAGCGAGTAGTGCGCGTGTTCGTCACTCGGTCGGGTCGAGGGTGGCCACAGCAAGGTGACCGGAACTTCGTTCGCCAGACGTTGCACCAAAGATTCGCCGGCGTTCACAACGGTGACGATGCCTCGGTCGGCGACGATTCGATGGGCGATGGCATGAACACCGCTGTCGCGCACGGTGAGCACGTAGGCGAAATCGCGACCGACGAGATGATCACCGATCGCGTCGGGCTCGACGCGCAGACTCACGTCGAGCGACTCACGACTGCGATCCCCAGGAGTCGACGTGCACGAAACGACTCGAGTCGAGGCGATGGGCCGGCTTGAAATCGTCGCCGGTGTAGTAGGCGACCGGGAAGAGTGCGGTCTGCGTCCAGTCGTCGGGGATGCCGAGCAGTGACGAGATCTCCTTCTCGTGGAAGAGATGGATCGTGGTCCAGGCCGTGCCGAGACCGCGGGCCCGCAACGCCAACATGAAACTCCACGCGGCCGGCAGGATCGACCCGTAGGTGCTGGCCTGCGCGACCACCATCGGTACCGATTCGACGCGACCTTGCACGCACGGGATGACGTGCACCGGCACGCGATCGAGAACCTCGCCGAGGTAGGACGCCGAGTCCATCACCTTGGGCATGACGTGTTCGCGCGGATCACCCGGCGGCAGCGGCGGTGGGTAGCCCGAGCCGGACATGACCTCGGCGCCCCGTCGATACACCTCGGCGATGGCGGCCCGCTTGGCCGGATCGGTGACGATCACGAACGACCAGTTCTGCGCGTTGGTTCCGGTGGGAGCCTGAAAGGCGATGTCGATGCATTCGCGCACCACCTCGAGTTCGACCGGCCGGTCGAGGTCGAGCCGTTTGCGCACCGACCGGGTGGTGGTGAGCAATTTGTCGGCCGAAGCCCGGTCGATTCCTGGAACGTGTCGTCCTGTCATGGCGTCAGTCTTCCACCCTCGTCGACCGGTCCCGACGACTGGCCCCTCCAATTCCCGACTTGTCCGATCAGATTTACCGGGATATGGTTCCGTTCCTCGACGACCCCGTCCACGACTGTTCTGCGAAAGGACCCACAATGGCTCTGCGCCTCGGCGACACCGCCCCCGACTTCACGGCCGACACCACTCAGGGAACCATCCACTTCCACGAGTGGCTCGGCGACTCCTGGGGTGTTCTCTTCAGCCACCCCAAGGACTTCACGCCGGTGTGCACGACCGAACTCGGCTACGTGGCCCGCATCAAACCCGAGTTCGACAAGCGCAACGTCAAGGTCATCGGCCTGTCGGTCGACCCGGTCGACAGTCACGTGAAGTGGGAAGGCGACATCGCCGAGACCCAGGGCACCCCGGTGAACTTTCCGATGATCGGCGATCCCGACCGCAAGGTGAGCGATCTCTACGACATGATCCACCCCAACGCCAACGACACGCTCACGGTGCGCAGCGTGTTCGTCATCGGACCCGACAAGAAGGTCAAGTTGACGATCACGTATCCGGCCTCGACCGGTCGCAACTTCGACGAAGTGTTGCGCGTGATCGACTCGCTGCAGTTGACGGCGAAGTACAAAGTGGCCACCCCGGCCAACTGGACCGACGGGCAGGACGTGATCATCGGCGCCGCCGTCAGCGACGACGAGGCCAAGCAGTTGTTCCCACAGGGCTGGAAGACCGTGAAGCCCTACTTGCGAGTACTGCCGCAACCCACGTGACCGCAATGAGGTAACCGCTCTCAGGCGGGGCAGACTGACCTCATGTCGACGGTCGCTCCCCCCACCGTCGCCGCCGCCGCGGTCGACGCCTACAAGATCTACGGAACCAAGGACAGCGAGGTTCGCGCCCTCGACGGGGTGACCATCTCGTTCGAGGCCGGACGCTTCACGGCCATCATGGGTCCGTCAGGGTCGGGCAAGAGCACACTCATGCACTGTCTCGCTGGTCTCGACGATCTCACGTCGGGTTCGGTACGCATCGGCGACGACGACCTGGCCTCGCTCAGCGATCGGCAGCTCACCAGCCTGCGACGCGAAAAGGTCGGCTTCATCTTCCAGGCCTACAACCTGATCCCCACCCTCACCGCGCTCGAGAACATCACTCTCCCGCTCGACCTCGGCAAGTCCGACCGCGATCAGGCCTGGATCGACACGGTGATCGACGCCGTCAACCTGCGCGACCGACTGGGCCATCGACCGAGCGAACTGTCGGGTGGTCAGCAGCAGCGCGTCGCCGTGGCGCGCGCCCTGGCCAGCAAGCCCCACATCATCTTCGCCGACGAACCCACCGGCAACCTCGACAGTCGGACCGGCGCCGAGATCCTCACGTTCATGAAGCGCGCAGTGTCGGAGCTCGGGCAGACGATCGTGATGGTCACTCACGATCCAGTGGCCGCCGCCTACGCCGATCGGGTGGTGTTCCTCGCCGACGGCAAGGTGGTCGACGAGATGGTCGAACCCACGGCCGATCGTGTGCTCGACCGCATGAAGAAGTTCGGCTCCTGAGTTCGTCATGGCCCGTCCCGTCGTTCGCCTGACGATCCGCGGCGTCCTCGCCCGGAAGTTCCGCATCCTCCTCACGACGCTCGCCGTCGTGAGCGGTGTCGCGTTCGTGTCAGGTGCCTTCATCCTCACCGACAGCGTGAAGAAGTCGATCAACGACCTCTTCGCCGTGTTGAGCGAAGGCATCGATCTCGAGGTGCGCAGCGTCGTTGCCTTCGGCGATCCGGCCCGCGCCGATCGCGACCCCATCCCGGCTGAATTGGTCGACTCCATCGCCGCGGTCGACGGCGTGCGACTCGCCGAAGGAAATCTGCTGCGGGCCGCGACGGTCATCAAGTCCGACGGCGAACCGCTCGCCACGTCCGGGCCGTCGTTCGGTATCGCTTGGACCGGACCCGACGGTCTCGACGGACGCACCCTCATCGAAGGGCGCGCCGCCACGGCCGACTCCGAGGTCACGCTCGACAAGTCGTCGGCCCGTCGCGCCGGACACGAGATCGGCGACGTGATCACCATCGTGGGTCCGAAGGGCAAGGGCGACTTCACTCTCGTCGGCCTCACCGGAACCGGCGACACCGACGGCGGCGGTGGTGCGTCGATCGCCGCGTTCGATCCGGCCACGGCCGACGCCTTCCTCGGCGCCAACGGCCTGGTCGACTCGATCTACATCGCGATCACCGACGACGCCTCGCTGACGACCGTGCAGGACGAACTGAACAGCGTCCTGCCGAGCAACGTCGAGGTCATCACCGGCGAGCAGTCGGCTCAGGAGACCGCCGGCGCGATCAACGACATCATCGGCATCTTCGGCAACGTGCTCCTCGGTTTCGCCGCCGTATCGCTCTTCGTGAGCGCCTTCCTCATCTTCAACACCTTCGCCATCATCGTGAGTCAGCGACTGCGCGAACTCGCTCTGCTCCGCGCCGTCGGCGCGAGTGTTCGCCAGATCCGGTCGATGATCATCGGCGAATCGCTCATCGTCTCCGTGCTGGCCACCGTGCTCGGCATCTTCGCCGGCATGGGCGTGGCGGTCGGCATCGTCGCGCTGTTCAACGCCACCGGAGCCGCCTTCCCGTCGGCCTCGCTCATCGTCTCGTTCCGCACGGTCCTCGTGTCGATCCTCGTCGGTGTCGGGGTCACCGTGGCCGCGGCGATCATTCCCGCTCTTCGGGCCGGTCGCATTCCACCGGTCGCCGCCATGCGACCCGAACTGGGTTTCTCGGCCCTGCAGAAGAACCGACGTCTGGTCGTGGGTTCGGCGGTGTTCGGACTGGGCCTACTGGCCTTCGCGTCCGGCATCGCCGTTCAGCCCGGCGGTGCCGCCGGAACCTTGGGCCTGGCCGGACTCGGTGCCGTGTTGCTCTTCCTCGGCATCGCCAGCCTGTCCACCACGGTGGCCGCGCCGGCCAGTCGCCTCATCAGCCGCCTCCTTCCACTTCCCTTCTTCCCCATGACGCGTTCGGTCGCCGGACGACTGGGCAGTCGCAACGCCCAGCGCACACCGCGCCGTACGGCGTCCACTGCGTCGGCGCTCATGATCGGACTCGCTCTCGTCAGCACCGTGGCCGTCATCGCCTCGTCGATCCAGAAGACATTCCGTGACCAGATCAGCACGTCGGTCAGCGCCGACTTCTTCATCACCAACGGCCCGGCCAACTTCCAAGGTCTTCCCCCGTCGTTCGCCGAACGACTGGCCGAACTTCCCGAACTCTCGGCAGTGAGCCCCTTCCGCGGCGCCGACGTTCTCGTGAACGGTGACCCGAAGGAAGTGGGCGCCGTGCGCGGCAGCGCCTTCGGGGAACTGGTCGACCTCGATCTGCTCGACGGGTCGGTCGAGTCCCTCGACGACGGACGCATCCTGCTGCACCGCGATCCGGCCACCGATTACGGCGTCGGAGTCGGCGACGAGCTCACCATCACGTGGCAGAACGGCACCGAGTCGGTCGTGCAGGTCGGCGGCATCTACGCCGACTCCACCATCGCCGGCAACTGGCTGGTCGGCCTCGA
The DNA here is from genome assembly GCA_039800005.1 of Actinomycetota bacterium. Classification (GTDB taxonomy): domain Bacteria; phylum Actinomycetota; class Acidimicrobiia; order Acidimicrobiales; family Ilumatobacteraceae; genus Casp-actino8. The sequence continues at coordinate 16,134 of JBDLRN010000027.1, forward strand.
TCTTCTCGCGTCGGTGTCGACCGCCGAACCGGTCGACTTCTTCATCGGCGCCAAGATCGCCGACGGTGTCGAGATTCCGGTCGCGCGCGCCGCGGTGGAATCGATCGCCGAGGACTTCCCGAGCGCCGAAGTCCAGGATCAGGCCGAGTTCCAGCAGAGCCAGGAAGATCAGATCGACCAGTTGCTCACCATCATCTACGGCCTGCTCGCCATCTCGATCGCCATCGCCGTTCTCGGTATCGCCAACACCATGGCTCTCAGCGTGTTCGAACGCACTCGCGAGTTCGGACTTCTGCGCGCCGTCGGAATGAGCAAGCGCGTGTTGAAGCGGTCGATCCGCTGGGAGGCGATCATCGTGGCCGTCTTCGGTGCGTCACTCGGCGTCGTGGTGGGTGTGCCGTTGGGTGCCGCCGTGGCATCCGTGCTTCCCGACACCGTCATCACCACGATCGTCGTGCCGTACGGAACGATCGTCAACATCTTGATCGCCGCCGTCGTGGTGGGCATCGTCGCCGCCATCGGACCGGCCCGTCGGGCCGCCAAACTCGACGTCTTGCAGTCGATCTCGTCGAACTGATCAGCCGAAGTCGCGTAGATCGTCGAAGATCTTCACGCGCCGGCGCGCCGCTCGTGCCTCGTCGAGATAGCGAACGTCGGTGGGCCGTTCGTCGACGACGATCTTCGGGCGAGGATCGTCGAGCGTCGTCTGACAACTGGCGCACCAGTACACGAGTCGACCGTCCTCGGTCTCGTCGCAGCCGATCGCGCCGTGGCAACGGCGGCAGATCTGACCGAGGCGGCCATAGACCTCCAGGCGGTCGGGGGCATCGGTCGACAACGAGCGAGCGACCTCGACGAGTTCGCGCCAGTCCTCGTCGTCGAGTTCGCTGCTCGGCGTTCGCGGGTCGAGCCGAGCGCACCACAACGCCTCCGAGCGCACCACGTTGCCGAGTCCGGTCACCAGGTGTTGATCACCGAGGGCCTCGACCACGGTCAGGTCGCCACGCGAGGCGGCAACGATGCGGTCGATCACCGAGTCGAGATCGACATCCGCTTCGCGAACGTCGGGGCCGGCTCCGCCGAGGATGGGGTGGCGCCTCACGTCGGGGCGTCGAAACGTCTCGACATCGGCGGCCCCGAAGCACACTGCGACGAGTCCCGGAACCTCGACGACCACCCTCGCCGCGGCAGTGGATTTCGTCCAACGTTCGTGCTCCCGAAACACGTGCCACGAACCGTTACGACGCAACGTCGTCTCGAGAACGATTCCGTCGTCGAACTCGATCGTCACCCGTCGGCGCTCGACCTCGACGGATTCGACGATGCTCGACTCGGTGGGGTGCGGCCCGATGGCGAGCGGCGCGTCGAATCGCACGACGGGACGGCCGCAGAGTGACGACCGCATGACGGCGCCCACCCGACCCGAACCGTGCCCCCACAACACGTGTCGAAGCGTAGGTTGCAGGATGCTCGTGGTGGTGGACACCCATCGGGCCTCACGATCCGATCGGTACCCTGACGCCGTGAACACCGGTCGCGACCACGACGACGAGCACGTCGCACCGGCCGTGCCGGGAGAGCTCGACGAAGCGCCGACCGAGCTTCAGATGCCCGCCGACCTCCACATGATGGAGACCGCCCGTCGGCGCTACGGCGCGGTGGGTGCCTTCGTGGCCGGCGGCATGCTCGGCCTCGACCGAATCCTCGGCCGCAAAGCCAAAGAAGAGGCACCCGTGGTGTGGGAGGCCGCCGGCGAACCCGAGGACATCGATCGCGGGATGACCATCGAGATCGACGACGAGACGTCGGTGGTGAGCGCTCCGAACCGCGCTCGACGTCGAAACGTTCGCAAGCGCCGCAACAACGGCACCGAGGCCGACTAGGGCAGTTCGCCCACGAACCCGAGCGCCAGACGCAACAGGCGGTCCTGACCCCCGGTCATCTCGGAGGCGATGCGCGCGCTGGCCGCCTCGGCCGGCGTGAACCACGCCAGATCGAGAGCCTCCTGGGTGGGTGTGCACTCACCGTCGACCGGCACCACGTAGGCCAGGCTCACGGCGTGATGGCGCGGGTCGGTGTAACCGCTCACGCCGGGATCGGGGAAGTACTCGGCGATGGTGAACGGCGCCGGGTGCGGTGGCACGCGCGGCAACGCCAACGGTCCGAGATCCTTCTCGAGATGGCGCACCAGAGCGTCACGCACTCGTTCGCCGTACAAGACTCGACCACTCACCAGCATTCGACTGATGGAACCGTCCGCAGCCACACGCAACAAGAGGCCGACCTTGGTGACCCGACCCTGCGAATCGACGCGCACCGGTACGGCGTCGACGTAGACCATCGGCACACTGGCACGAGCCTGAGCGAGAAGTTCGGGGCTCAACCACGAGGTACGGGTGTCGATCTGATCGCTCACGAGGTTTCATTCTCCCAAATTTCGACGCGTCGTGGGACGAAAATCCCGCCGACTTCTCTCGGCCGGCCCGTGAGCCGGACACCCAGCCGCGTGATCGTTCACCAGACCCATCGACTGCATGAAGGCGTACATCGTGGTCGGGCCCACGAACGACCAACCGCGCTTCTTCAGATCCTTCGACAGGGCGACCGATTCCGGGCTGGTGGTGAACGTGCGAATCACGTCCCAGGGGAGCGCACCCTCGCGTCGTGGCGGCTCGAACCGCCAGACGTACTCGGCCAACGAGCCGAACTCCGCTGCGACGTCGGCCACGCGACCGGCGTTGGCGACCGCAGACTCGATCTTGCCACGATGGCGGACGATGCGTGCGTCGCCCAACAGTCGCTCGACGTCGCGAGTGCCCATCGACGCGACGCGAGTCGGGTCGAAGCCGTGGAACACCTCACGGAACGCGTCACGTTTGTTCAGGATCGTCGACCACGACAGACCGCTCTGGAATCCCTCGAGGCAGATCTTCTCGAAGAGCGAGCGGTCGTCGCTCACCGCAAAACCCCATTCGGTGTCGTGGTAGCGGATCATCGAATCGGACCCGGCGGCCCACGGACAACGCTCCTCGTGGTCGGTCATCGCATCTCAGCCCGGCACCGGAACCTCACCCTGCACCGTGGTGCGGGTGAGTTCGCGTCGGAACCCGGAGTAGTCGTTCACGGCCAGGTGCTGGGTGGATCGGTTGTCCCACACGACAACGTCGCCCGGCGACCACCGATGCCGATAGCTCACGGTGGCATCGGTCGTGTGGGCGTGCAGGAAGTTCAGCAATTGCACGGCCTCTTCGCGGTCCATGTCGGCGATGTCGCGCACGTAGGCCCGGTTGAAGAAGAGCACCGTCTCCCCCGTCTCGGGATGGCGGCGCACCAACGGATGTCGCCGCTCGTCCTCGGCCGAATCGTCGCATTCGATCGTCATTCCGCGCATACCCGAGTGCACAGGCTGCATCCGGCGCGAGTACGCATCGCGGGCCGTGTGAATCGCGGTCAGTTCGCGCAGGCGCGACTGCGTCGTCGGGTCGAGGACTCGCCATGCCGCCGACATCGACGCGAACACCGTGTCGCCGCCGTACGGCGGAACGTCGACCGCGGCGAGGATGGTGAACGACGGCGGGTTCTCGAGAAACGAGAAGTCGGAGTGCCACGCGCCGCCGAAGTTGAAAGAGGCACCTTCGTCGGCTTCCTTGACCACTCTGATCACGTCGGGGAAGTCGTCCATGGTGCGCACGAACGGCGTCTCGGCCGAGGGTCCGAGCCGACGCGAGAACGCCGACTGCTCGGCCGGGGTGAGGAACTGGTCGCGAAAGACGGTCACTTCGCACCGGCACATCGCGGCCCGAACCTCGGCCAATTCGGATGCGGTGAGGTCGGCGAGTCGCACACCGAGCACCTCGGCGCCGAACACTCCGGTGACCGGTCGGATCTCCACCTCCGGCACGCTAGTGCGCGGCGCTCGGCGACCGATTCGCGGACTACGGTTCGGACATGACCGATCTGGCCATCCCGCGTTTCGGCGAACTCCTCGGCCCGTTCATCGCTCGTGTCGCACCCGAGACGATGCCGCGTTTTCTCGCCCTGCTCGAACGCGGCGCCGCCGACCGTTACCGGCAGTGGGCCGAACGGCTCCCCGCTCATCGAGACGGACTCTTGCGCTGCGCGGCACGCGAAGACGAGATCGCCGACCGCATCGAGGACGCGTTCGCCCTCGACGAATCACTGCGTCCGCAACTCGAAGCTCCGCTCGACGAGGCGATCGCCGTGTACTACGACGTGTTCGCACCGCTCTCGATTCGCGATCAACTGCGCGTGCAGGCGAATGCCGAACGGCAGGGTGCTCAGGCGTGGCGCAACATCGCGTCACGACATCCCGATCCTGCCGTGATCGACGAGTTGAACGAATGTTCACGTCTCGAGGAGGAGAGCGCCGACTGGCTCGACGATCTCCTCATCCGCCTCGAGCCGTAGAAGTCACCTGCTCTCCGCACGCACCGTGGGATAGCGTCGTCTCTCGTGTCGCCTCGTCGTCTGGTCCGAACGCTGCAGGTGGCCACCTTCACGCTCGCGTCGTCGTATGGCGTCATGTTCACCATGCTCGACGACTACCGCGACGAATACGGCATCTCCGAGACGTTCCTCGGTCTCGTCGTCGCAGTCGGTTTCTTCGCGTCCTTCGCCGCTCAGCTGAGTCTCGCTCCGCTCGCCGATCGCGGTCACGCACGTCGGCTGTTGGTGACCGGATTCTCCACTCTGGTGGCCGGATGCCTGCTGGTCGGCTTCGGCACCACGGCCCTCGTCATCATCCTCGGCCGACTGCTGATGGGCATCGGTACCGGCATGGCCCTACCGGCCATGCGGCGCATCATCATCGTGAGCGATCCCGAGAACATGGGTCTCAACATGGGCCGCCTCCTGAGCGTCGACGTCGCCGGTTTCGCCGCCGGACCGGTGATCGCCGTGGCGACCGTCGATCCCATCGGCATTCCCGCTCCGTTCGTGATCCTCGCCGTGGCGACGGTGCTCGTGGCCGTGGCCATCTTCCGCAGCGAGATTCCCGAGACCGCGTCGGCCGATCGACCGTCGGAACGCTTCGCCTTCGATCTGTTGAAGAACCGCGGGGTCGCCGGTGGTGTTCTCGTCGGGGTGGCGCTCTTCCTCATGATCGGCACCTTCGATTCGCTGTGGGCGATCATGATGGAGGATCTCGAGGCCCCGTCGTGGATGGCCAACCTCGGAGTCGCTCTGTTCGTGCTGCCGATGGTCGTTCTCGGCCCGTACGGCGGCAAGCTTGCCCAACGCGTGGGGCCGTACCACATGGGGATGGTCGGCATGTTCGTGGGTGCCGTGTGTCTGGCCCTCTACGGACTCCTGCCGAGTCCCTACGCCATGATGATCGTGTTCTTGCTGCACGTGACCAACGACGGACTCACCGTCACCAGTGCGGGTGTCGCAGTGGGACTGGCGGCACCGTCCGAACGTCAGGCCGGTGCGCAGGGACTGCTCGGCGGACTGCAGACCTTGGTGGGTGGGTTGGCGGCATCGGTGGCCGGTTGGAACTACGACACCTTCGGACGAGCCACCGCTTTCATCTCGGCCGGGATCGTCATGATCGTGCTCGTCACCGTCGGCTTCGCCTTGGCCGGCGAGCATCGCGTGCGACGGTCCGCCGACGATCCCGCTTCCGTCGTCCCGGCGTGACATCATCGGAGCGTGGGTTTCCGCGACGGTGACGGCTGGGTTTTCTGTCAGAGATGTCAGGCCCGCCATTGGGGACTTTTCGGTGCCGCCGGACTCCTGATGGTGCGTCGTGATCTCGAGACTCCGCACGTCCTGTTGCAGTTGCGGGCCGCCTGGACCCACGGTGGCGGCACGTGGGCCATCCCCGGTGGAGCACTCGACTCCCACGAGGAGCCGATCACGGCCGCTGTGCGCGAAGCCTGGGAGGAAGTGGGCATCGACGTGGAGGCGGTCGAGGTGAAAGACGTGTTCCACGACGATCACCTCAACTGGGCCTACTACACCGTGGTCGCCCACGTGGGCGCCGACGTGATCGTGGCCGAGGGCAACTACGAATCGGAAGCCGTCGAATGGGTCGCGCTCGACGACGTCGAGTCGTACCCGCTCCATGCCGGGCTGCGCAGCACGTGGCCGGCGGTGAAGGAGATCGTCGCGGCTACTCTCCGGTGAATGAAGATCACGGCAGCAGTTCTCCGCACCGGCCAGGGCCCCTTCACCATCGAAGAACTCGAGATGGGCGATCCGGGCCCCCACGAGGTTCGGGTGCGGGTGGTGGCGGCCGGGATGTGCCACACCGACCTTCTCTCGCGTGAGTTGCCGCCCGAGTTCTTCGGCGGCCCGCAGGTGTACGGACACGAGGGCGCGGGCATCGTCGAAGAGGTCGGATCGGCCGTCACGTCGGTGAAGCCGGGCGACAAGGTCGTGCTGTCGTTCAACTCGTGCGGTTCGTGCCCGTCGTGCGCGAAGCGTCGCTACCCCTACTGCTTCGACTTCCAGTTGCACAACATGATCGGTGGCCGCCCCGACGGTACGTCGGCTTTCGCCGATGCCTCGGGTTCTCGCGTCGGCTCGCACTACTTCGGGCAGTCGTCGTTCGCCTCGCACACGATCGTCGCCGAACGCTCGGTGGTGAAGGTCGACGCGTCGGCTCCCATCGAACGGATGGGACCGCTCGGTTGCGGCATCCAGACCGGTGCCGGCGCGATCCTCAACACCCTCGCTGTCGAGGCCGGATCGAGTGTCGTGATCACCGGCGCGGGCGCTCTCGGTCTGAGTGCCGTGATGGCGGCCAAGGTGGCCGGAGCCGGCATCATCATCGCCGTCGATCGACACCAGTCGCGTCTCGACCTGGCCTCGAAGTACGGCGCCACGCACACGGTCTCGGGCTCACCGGCCGAGATCACCGCCGCCATCCGCGAAGCCACCGGATACGGCAGCGACTACGCCTTCGACACCACCGGCAACGCTGCAGTCGTACGCGCCAGCCACGACGCGCTCAACGTGACCGGCACCATCGCCTTGGCCGGTGTGGGCTTCGGCGACCTCACCATCGACTTCCTGTCGATGATCAGCGGCCGCACCATTACCGGAGTGATGGAGGGCGACTCGATCCCACAGGAGTTCATTCCGCGGCTGGCCGCCCTGAACGCCGAGGGCAAGTTTCCGTATCACGAACTCATCACCGAGTTCTCTCTCGACCGCATCAACGAGGCCGAGGCGGCGAGTGCGAGTGGTGCGGTGATCAAGCCGGTGCTGGTGATGCCGCACTGAGC
>JBDLRN010000028.1:0-10901 GCA_039800005.1 Actinomycetota bacterium
TGCGCACGATGCCGTCGAACTGGAAACGACCCGGCGTCGGGACGACCGAGTAGTAGTAGCGATAGTCGCGACCACCGAAGGTGTTGTTGATCGAACCGAACTCGGTGACCATGTCGCTCAGAGGGCCTTCACGTGTCTCGCCGGTCGTGAGATTGAAGCGCCAGCGATACGGGCGTGAATCCATGGCGTACAGATCGAGGAAGCGGAACATCCGGGTGTTGAGATCGGCGTCGGGTGGCACCGACGGTGACGGTTCGTACTGGAAGAATCCGTCGAGCACCACCCATTCCCCTTCGTGATCGCTGGTCTCGTAGGCGTTGATCCAGTGCAACACGTACGTGGGATCGGCCTCGAACCAACGCACCTCGTGTGACGAGCCGCGGCGGGGCACGATGGCGAATCGAGTGGGCATCTCGGGATGCCATTTCGTGGCGTACACGCCACGCGCGATCAGATCGGAATCCCAGAAGAGTGGGCAGTCGTTCAGGATCGCGTAGTTCTCGGTGAACGCCATGTCGTGGGGTAGGCGCGGTCCGGGTAGTTCGATCGGCACGTAGTGCACGAGTTCGTGACGGTCGTTCACCACGCCGTAGTGCATGTACGGCGCGTTCGTTTCGTAGTTGAAGAACAGCATCTCGTTCGTGTTCTCGTCGACCTTGGTGTGGGCCGACACTCCGGCCGACGGAAAGGCTCCGTTCCACGATGCACGGCCGCGATCTTCCAGCGTTCGCGGATCGAGCTGATACAGATCACCGCACTGGTAGAAGCTCGACAACGCGAGGCCACCGTGCACCACGATGTCGGTGCTCGACGCGTCCTTCATACGCGTGCGCGCACCCCAACCGTCGGTGCGGGGCGCCTTGGCCGGAGATTCGGCGAGACCCGACCACTGCGCACCACCGGCCTCTGCTTCGATCGCCAGTCCGACGGTGCGTACGAAACGATTGCGGTATTCGGCTCGGCCGTCGGCGAACGACATGGCGTGGATCATCCCGTCGCCGTCGAACGGGTGATAGCGCTCGAGGTTGGGGTGCAGCGGATTCTCGGTGTTGCGCAGGTACACGCCGTTCAAGTCGTCGGGCACCCGACCGACCGTGGGCATGTCGGTGGCCGTGTATTCGACCGCCTGGGGACGCCAGGCCCCGCTGCGATACGGGTGGTCGTCGTCGGGTGGCAACGTCGAGCGGAAGCGCTCGTGAATCACGATCCCCATGGGTCGCGACTGTACTGTCGGCTCGGCGCCGCGGCGTCCGAACTATGTGGTCCGCCCTCGTCCTTTCCTTCGGTGTCATCTTCGTCGCCGAACTCGGCGACAAGAGCCAGCTGATGGCACTGGCCTTCGCAGCCCGGTTCAAGGCTTGGCCCGTACTCGTCGGCATCACGATCGCGACGGCGGCGACCCATGCCATCAGCGTGGGAATCGGCTCGGTGCTCGGTGCTCAGTTGCCCACCGACACCATCGCCGTGATCGCCGGTGCGGCGTTTCTTCTCTTCGCCGGGTGGACCCTGCGGGGTGACTCTCTGGACGACGACGAAGCGGGTGCCGCCGAGCGCACCACCCGCAACGCGGTCGTCGCGGCCAGCGTGGCGTTCTTCCTCGCCGAACTGGGCGACAAGACCATGCTGGCCACCATCACGCTGGCCACCAAGGAGGACCCGTGGGGAACATTCTTCGGATCGACTCTCGGCATGGTGGCCGCTGACGCACTGGCGATCGTGGTCGGTCAGTTGCTGGGAGCGCGGTTGCCCGAACGGGCGATTCGTATCGGTGCGACGATCGCCTTCGTGGTGTTCGGCGTGTTGTTGATCGTCGAAGGTCTGAGATGACCGCGTCGAGTCAGCCGAGCAGGTCTTCGGCAGCTTGACGCACCTGCCAGTCGCGATCTTCGAGCGCCTTCTTCAACGCCGCCTGCACCTCGGGTCCGTCGAATGGGGCGAGAGCCAGAACGGCTCGTCGACGCACGGTCGGTTTGTCGTTGCAGGCGTGCAGAATCGCCGACAGACCTCGCTCGTCGCCGATCGCGCCGAGAGCGGCCACCGCGGCTTCGCGCACCAGGGCTTCGTCGTGCGACGTGCAGAGTTCGGCGAGTCGCGGAACGATGTGAGCAAGTGGAGCTTCGTGTTCGCCGCACGACCACGCGGCCATCTCGACCACCATCGGATCGCCATCGCTCAGGAGCGGACCGAGGTCGAACCCGGGTAACTCCGCGCACAACTCGGCCACGCGCCCGCGCACACGCGGATGTGAATCGCCGATCCCGACTGCGGCCAACTCGGACGTGAAGAGCCCGAGGCGGGCCATGGCACCGTAAGCGGCCTCGCGTACCGTGGGCTCGTCGTGCTGCAGTGCTTGACGCACCGTTTCGACGTCACCCGTGTGACCTGCGATGACCACGTCGCGGCGCAGCTCGGCTGCGTCGCCGTCCCCCATTGTCTTCCCCTCCGAATTCGACTACAGACGCTCGATCACGTTCGTCACGAGTGACGAGATCACGAGCGCCACGGCGATCGCCACCACGAACGCCACCCCTACTGCTATCCCACCGAGGGAGGCCAGATCAAGAATTCGGCGTCGGACCCGCTGGCCGGGGGACGGCGCGATCTCCACCGAATCGCCGCGACCTGGTGTGTCGCGTGGGGAAACGACCCGCCGTCTGGCAGGCTGGCGCCATCCGACGGCGACCAGGGCGATCAGCGCCAGGCCCGCCAAGAAAGCCACCCGCAGAGTGATGTCCGACAACGACATACCGAACAGCACCGTACCGGCCCCGCCCGATGACGTCACCCCATGGGCCCCGCCGGTGTCGGCGCTGCGACCACGTCCGATCTGGGGCGTGCCCTTCGTGACCATCGGATATCTGATCATCGTCGCCGTGCTCGTGGCCATGGTGTGGCCGATCGAGCGCTACGAGACGGCACCTGGTTCGGCGTCGTTCGTGGGCTCGCGTCTGTCGATCGACGCCGGCGAGGCATCGGCTGAAGGAGTCGAGGTCTTCACACCCGACGGTGGGGTGAAATTCGTGACGGCGCTCGGTAGCGAACTGACCCCGTTGCAGTCCTTCATGGGGTGGATCGACCCGTACGTGGCCGTTCAGACGTGCGAACAACGCTTCGGTGATTGCGATCCGGCGGTGAGCAAACAGATCCAACTCGGTGCGATGGCCACGGCCAAAGAGGTTGCCGCGTTCGTCGCGTTGAACTACCTCGGTCTCGACGCCACTTTCATCGAAGGTCCGGCGCAGATCGGCGGATTCGAACCCAGTCTGTGCCCGGACGACGCACCCGAACGGCGAGCGTGCCGTGTGCTCGACGTGGGCGACGTCCTTCTCTCGATGGAGGTCGACGACCCCGATGGCGGGCCCACCAAGGTGTTCGGTATCAAGGTGCTGTCCGATGTTCCCGAAGCGCTGCAAGGAACCGCAGCCGGTGACGTGGTCACCGTGACCGTTCGGCCGGTTGGCGCCCCCGACGACGAGGTGCGGGTGGTCGAGGTGGAACTGGTCGAGAGTCCGGGTGAACCGGGCCGGGTGATCATCGGCTTCAATCCGCGCGACACCCGAACCGTCGAGTTGCCGATCGAGGTCGACATCGACACCGATTCGATCGGCGGTCCGTCGGCGGGACTCGCTTTCACCCTGGCTCTGATCGACGCCCTGACCCCGGGTGAACTCACCCCGCCACAAGGCGTGGCGGTCACCGGCACCATCGACGGCGAGGGCAACGTGGGGCCGATCGGCGCCTTGGTGCAAAAGGCGGTGGCGGTGCGGCGGTCCGGGGCCGGGCTCTTCCTCGTGCCGGCCGGCCAGGACCCGGCCGAGATCGATCGGGCTCGCCGGGCGGCCGGCCCGGGGGTCGAGATCATGCGGGTCGGCAGCCTCGAGGAGGCGTTGGCCGCCTTGGCCGAGCGGGGCGGAACCCCCGTTGAGCAGGGCTGACGCTCGTCGGTCACGGGGGATTGCCACCCCCTTTCCCCAGGTATTCCGTACCATCCCTGCGTGGCTATCTCCTTTTCGCGTCCCGATCCGTCGTCGCCGTCGGCCGTTGCCGGGGCCTCGTTCCCCACGACCCGGCGGGGTTTCGACCAGTCCGAAGTCCGTGATTTCCTCCGCATGGTCTCGGCTGAACTGTCCCGACTCCAGGAGCGGGAGCGTTTCCTCGAGCGTGAACTGGCCGACCAGCAGGGTGCGGTGTCCCTGGTCCCGGGCGACCTCGACGAAGAGCGAATCGCCGAACTGCTCGGCGAAGAGACCGCCCGCATCATCCAGGCCGCTCGTGAGGCGGCGGCCAAGTTGCGCCACCGGGCCGAGGAGACGGCTCAGCGTCTGATCCGCGACGCCACCGACGACGCGACGCGACTCCGCGAGGAGGCCGAACTCGAGGCGGCGCGGGTCCGTCAGGACGCCGAGTCCGATGCCGAGAACGAGATCCTCATGGCCAAGCAGCAGGGACGCGACATGGTGGACGAGGCGCGGGCCTATCGCGAGCGCGTGCTGGCTGACATCGCGCGTCGTCGTGAACTGGCGCGTGAGCAGATCGAAGACCTCTACCACGGTCGCGAGCGGTTGATTCAGGCGTTCGAGCGGGCGCGTATCGCGGCCGACGACGTGTTGGGTGATCTCGAGGACGCTGCCGACGAACCATCGGAGTTCGTGAACCTGGCCAACTCCACCGGTCCGGTTCCGCTCGTGGTGCAGGACGACGCCTCGGTGGTGGCATTGCCCTCTCCGACGACGTTCTACGACCAGGATCGCGACGATGACGTGGATCCACGCGTGTTGCGGCATCCGTCGATCGACGCAGTGATCGAAGTGCCGAAGGCTGAAGTGGTCGTCGATGAATCCGACACCGAGGAACCCGTCGTCGAACTTTCCGTCGTCGACGAGGTGATCGCCGATGAATCGGTCGAGGAGCTGGTCGTCGAAGACGTCGTCGAGCCCGTGGTCGAAGAGCCCGTGGTTTCGACGCCCACGAACGTGGTGCAACTGTTCGGGAAGACCGACACCGTCGATGTGATCGAAACCGCCGATGTGGTCGAGGCCCCCGAGGTGGCGCCGCGAGCACCACGTCCGACGCCGAGCACCGATGACATCTTTGCGAAGTTGCGTCGGGCCAGTGCCGAGATGGTGGCCAAGGAAGCCAATCGCGAAGCAGAGAAATCGACCGCGAGCACCAAGGAGCCCAAGGCGCCGTCGGTGCCGGTGGCCCGTTCGATCGCCGAGACCGTCGGCACGGTGAGTGCTTTCGAGAGTCGTGACGAGATCCTCGTTCCGCTCATCCTCACCATGGGTCGCAAGGCCAAGCGTGTGCTCGCCGACGAGCAGAACCAAATCCTCGACGTGTTACGTGGCAAGAAGCCGGTGAAGACCCTCGATGCCATCGTCGGTCCGAAGGCCGAGCACTCCAAGCGTCATGTCTCGGCGTTGTCGGCGTCGATCAAGTCGGCTGCGGTGGCCGGGGCTCGTTCGTTGCAGACCTCGGGCAACAAGCCTGGCTCGGGGAACACGGTGTCCGAGCGCGAACTGGGTGAGTTGGTCGCCGGTCAGATGAAGGCGATCGAGGAGATGGTCGTCACGTCGATCGTCGAACCGTTGCGCGAACGTCTCAGCCGTTCGATCTCGCAGTCCGACGACAACGTCGAACTGTCGAAGTTGGTTCGATCGTTGTATCGCGAGTGGAAGAGTCAGTTGATCGACGAGCAGATCGACGACGTGGCCTATGCCGCGTACGGACGTGGTGCTCTGGCCGGACTCACGCCCGGCTCCAAAGTGTGTTGGAAGTACGACCCGGCCGGTCCGGCGTGCCCCGACGCCGAGGACAATTCGTTGGCCGGTGCGATCGATGCCGGTGACGCATTCCCCACCGGGCACACACATGCGCCGGCCCATTCGGGTTGCCGCTGTGTCATCGTTCCGGCCCAGAACTAATCTGACCGCGTGCGCATCCCCTCGGACCTGCCTGGTGGTCCGCGTCGCCGTGGGCCTCGTCGACCAACTTCTGGACGTCCCGCGTGGGCGTCGAAGGGTCGGCTGATCCTCGTCGCGATCGCGGCCGTTCTCGTCGTTCTCTTCTTGTCGGCGCGAACTCTCGCCAACTTCTACGTCGATCTCTTGTGGTTCGACTCGGTCGACCGCTCCGATGTGTTCTGGACCACGTTGTGGGCCAAGGTCTCACTGGGTCTGGTGTTCGCGGTCGGCTTCGCCGTGGTGTGTTTCGTGAGCCTCACCATCGCCCAGCGCTTGGCGCCGGCCGATCTGCCCGTCGGTCCCGAGCGCGAGATCGTCGAGCGGTATCGCACGATCGTGGGCCGACGCACCCGACTGCTACGTCTGGTGGTGTCGATCCTGTTCGGACTGTTCGTGGGCCTGCCGGCCATGTCGCAGTGGAGTGAGTGGTTGCTGTTCCGAAATTCGCAGAATTTCGGTGTCGACGATCCGCAGTTCGGTGTCGATGTGGGTTTCTACGTCTTCCGGCTCCCGTTCCTGTCGTACGTGGTCGACTGGGCCTTCGCCGCACTCGTGCTGGTGGCGATCCTGAGCGCGGTGTTGCATTTCCTCAACGGCGCGATCAGGGTCCAGAATCCGAAGGATCGCGTCACCAGGGGTGCTCGCATTCACTTGAGCGTGATCTTCGCTCTGCTCGCCGTCATCAAGGCGGCTGATTACTGGTTCCAGCGTTTCGAACTCACGTCCTCGACGCGTGGTGTGGTGCAGGGTGCCACCTACACCGATGTCAATGCACAACTTCCTGCCATCAACTTGCTGATCATGGTGAGTCTGTTGGTCGCGGCGCTCTTCCTGGCCGGTGTTCGCTGGGGTGGTTGGCGTCTACCACTTCTCTCGATGGCGTTGTGGGCCCTCATCGCAGTGATCGCCGGAGCGATCTATCCCGCGGTCATCCAGCGTTTCGTCGTGCAGCCAAACGTCACCACGCGCGAGCGTCCGTTCATCGCTCGCAACATCGAGGCCACGCAGACCGCGATGGGTCTCGACAACGTACGCGTCGAATCGGTTTCCTTCGACGGGACCACCGACGAGGCGGTGAAGGAGAACACCGACGTTCTGGCCGATGCGCGACTGCTCGACATCGCCGAAATGCGCGATCGTTTCTTCCTCGATGAGGGTCTGTTCGCTTTCTACGGCATCAACGACCTCGACGTCGACCGTTACGAGATCGACGGCGACGCGCAGCAGACGTTCATCGCGGCGCGTGAATTGAATTCGGAAGGTATTCCGAACCGAACATGGGTATCGCGTCATTTGATCTACACGCACGGGTGTGGTGTGGTGGCGGCATCGGCCAGCAAGATCACTCCGGACGGTCGCCCGATCTACACGCCGCTCGAGGTCGAGCGCCCCGAGTTGTACGTCGGCACGAATCAACCCGGTTACGCCATCGTGAGGACCGATCAGGTCGAGCAGGCGTGTCCCGGTGAGGATGCGTCCCTGTACGAAGGCGACGCCGGTATCGGGCTGAACTCCACGTTGCGTCGGGTCGCCTTCGCCGTTCATTTCGGCGAATTCAACCTCTTCGGTTCGAGTCTGATCACCGAGGACTCGCGACTCTTCCACGTTCGCGACGTGCGTGAGCGGGTGTCGAAGTTGGCGCCGTTCCTGCGCCTCGACGCCGATCCGTACCCGGTGGTCGTCGACGGGAAGATCTTGTGGGTGCTCGACGCGTTCACCACGACGTCGCGCTATCCCTACGCACAGCAGGCCAACACCTCGCAGCTCACGCCCGGTTCCGGTCTCGACACCAACTTCAACTACGTGCGTAACAGCGTGAAGGCCGTGGTCGATGCTTACACCGGCGACGTCACGCTCTACGTGGTCGACCCGACCGATCCGATCGTGCGGGCCTGGTCGAAGGCGTTCCCCGATCTGTTCACGCCGGGCGACCAGGTGTCCGACGAGTTGCGTGAGCATTTCCGTTACCCCGAGGATCTGTTCCGAGTGCAGACCAATCTCTACGGTCGGTACCAGTTCTCCGACGCCGATCAGTTCTTCAACCGCGACGCCGCATGGAGCGTCGCCCAGGCGTCCCCCCGCGATCCCGAAGTGGCGAACACGGTGACCGGGGTCGCCGTGACCGACGTGGTGGCCGAAGCCAACACTGGCGACGTGGCCGATGCCAACGTCAACCGCTTCGAGCCGTACTACACCTATTTCCGGTCACCCGGTGCCGACTCGTCGGTGTTCTCGCTGTTGCGTCCGTTCGTGCCGTTCTCGGCCGACGACACACGTAAGGAACTGCGGGCCTTCATGGTGGTGTCGAACGATCCCGAGACCTACGGACAGTTGACGGTGTATCGGGTCGACGGATCGCTGCCCGAGGGTCCGGCCACCGTCGCCGCCGAACTCGGTTCCGACACGGCGATCGCGCCCGTGATCACCCTGCTCGACCAGCGCGGATCGCGGGTCGTGTTCGGGCAGTTGCAGTTCTTCCCGGTCGGTGAGGGTCTGGTGTGGGTGCGTCCGCTCTACGTGCGACCCGACGATCCGGGTTCGAAGCAGGTGTTCGTGCGTCGCGTGCTCGCATGGCACGACGGTCGTTCGGTGATCGGCAACACGCTCACCGATGCCGTCAACCGTCTCTTTCCGACGGCCGATGTCGACCTCGGTGAGATCTCCGGCGAGGCGGGTGAGGATTCGGAGATCCTCGACGACATCGACGCCATCATCGATTCCGACACGTCCACCGACAGCGGCACCGATAGCGGATCGACGGGTGGTTCGACGGCGGTCGATCCGAACTCGACCGATCCGGTGGTGTTGCTCGAATCCGCTGAAGTCGTGTTCGGCGAGGCCGACGAAGCGTTGCGCGACGGAGACCTCGGTCGCTATCAGGAGAAGGTGCGCGAGGCCGAAGAGTTGCTCTCGCGAGCGCTCGAACTGCTGGGTGGCTGATCGTCAGCCGATGGGTCGTTGGCGCTGCACGCGTTCGACGATCTCGGCCAGATCCTGCCGGAATGCGATCTCGTAGCGTGCTTGTTCGTTGGCGAGGCGGGCCTGATCGGTGCGCACGCCGTCCACGAGCGCGGGTAGTTCGGTCAAGCCCTTGATGCCGTCGTCGAGGGTGTCGGTGCGGCGGCCGAGCGCGTCGATGTCGCCTGACAACTCGCCGAGTTGATGGGTCACTTCGGAGCCGACTTGCGCGATGCGCGCGTCGAGTGATCCGAGGCGACCGACAAGATCGTCGAGCTGGGTGTTCGTGGTCGATTGCGACGACGCGAGGGCGGTGATCTGCGCGGTGAGTTCGTCGATCCGCTTGCGCAAAGCGTCGATTTCCGCCTGTCGCGCCTTCTTCGACTTCCGGAACACGGCCACGGCTACACGGTAGTCGTCGCCCATCGAACGAGCTGGCGCATCTACGATGATCGTGTGCGCAGGATTGCAGTGGTGATGGCCATGGCAGCCGAGGCGGCACCGGTTCTGGCGTCGCTTCAGGCCCGAGCGGTCACGAGTCCGGCGCCACTCGTGGTGCGGTGGTTCGACGCCGAACGCCACGGAGCCGAGATCCGAGTGGCCATCAATGGGCGTGATCGACGCTTCGGCGTCGACTCGATCGGCACCGAAGCCGCTGCCCTCACCACGTACTCCACGATCACTTCCTTCCGGCCCGACCTGGTGATCTCGGCGGGTACCGCCGGCGGATGGCAACGGTGTGGGGGAGAGATCGGTGATGTGTACGTGAGCGACGGACAGATCGTGCATCACGACCGTCGCATCGCGCTGGAGGGTTTCACGGCGTACGGCATCGGTGCGTATCCGGTCGTGAACGCGCGGGCGATGGCCAAGTCGCTCGGTCTGAAGACGGGTGTGGTGACGACCAGCAATTCGCTCGACGAGAACGACGACGACCGGGTGATCATCGAGGCGTCGGGAGCATGTGTGAAGGACATGGAGGCCGCCGCGGTGGCGTACGTGTGCGAGCAGATGGGTGTGGCGATGATGGCGGTGAAGACGATCACCGATCTGGTCGACCACCACACGGCGACCGCCGAGCAGTTCACCACCAATCTCAAGATGGCGACGACCCGCTTGGCCGACACGTTGATGGGTGTGGTCGATTGGTGCATCGCCCGCGAACTGGGCGAACTGGCCTGATTCAGGAGGTTCGTAGGGTTGGACGAGCCGGGTCGGACCCCTACACTGCAGAGTCTTCGCCGCGGGGTGGAGCAGCCAGGTAGCTCGTCGGGCTCATAACCCGAAGGTCAGGGGTTCAAATCCCCTCCCCGCCACCAAAATGGAAATGCCGCCCCCTGGGGCGGCATTTCCATTTTGATCGCGGCTCTACGGATTCGCGAGGAGCGCAATGGCGTCCGTCCAACACTCCTGGTCCAGTGAGTATTTTGTCGAGATGGCACGACGGCTGGTTTCGCTGACGTTCGACAACGGGCCGTTCGTTGGGGTGACCGATCGTGTGCTCGACGAACTCGAACGTCGGAACATTCTCTCCACTTTTTTCGTTGTGGGTCGGTCGCTGGCCCGGCCGGGTGCTCGTGCCCTCTGCGAACGTGCGGTCGCCGCGGGTCATCTCGTCGGCAATCACAGTGCCACACACTCGATCGCCCTCGGTGAGCTCTCGGATCCCCGAGCTGTCGATGTAGAGATCGATGACTGCGAGTCGCTCCTCGACGGTCTTCGGGGGACACCGCCACTGTTCCGCCCATTCGGGAACGGAGGCGCTCTCGATCATCGGCTGCTGAGCAGCCATGCCGTCCAGCGGCTCATCGACGGCGGCTACCGCACGGTGTTGTGGAACTCGGTGCCTCACGACTGGGACGATCCGATCGGATGGGTCGACACGGCCGTGGCGCATGTGCGGTCCTTGGAGCACACCGTGATGGTGTTGCACGACACGCCGGGAGCATGTGTCGATCGGCTGCCCGAACTGCTCGATCG
>JBDLRN010000029.1:0-6973 GCA_039800005.1 Actinomycetota bacterium
CGTGCTGCGATGTCGAGCGGTTCCCACTCGAGCGTCGGAGCCGTCGCTGCACGCACCGCCGGAAAGGTTTGCGACGCCCACCAACGGGCGATCGACGATCCGACGGTCAACTCGTCTCGGCTCAGTTCCGCGGTGATCGAGGCCTCGGATTGGAAGTTGGCGACGTCGTCTCGCCCTTCGAAGAAACGTTGGCTCAGAACGGCCATGCCTTCGCAACGCCCGCCCTGGATCGCCAGATTCATCTGATCGATCCACTGTTGAGCGGCCGGGTGCAGAACACATCCGTCGGTCGTGTCGACGCACACAGCCGCCTCGCCGAACATGCTCACGGCGAGCGACGGGGTGAATGCGTCAGCGGTGGGCGGCCCGCCCCAGTTCTCGAAACCGAAGCCGTCCGCTGGCGGCACCAGTCCGCTGTCGGCACAGGTGGTCCAGCCTGCGGGAAGACCGAGCTCGGGTCGCGGTTCGTCGACGCAATTGTCGAAAGTCGCGTCGTCGGCCGGGGCGATGCTGGCCGACTCCGTCGCCACGTCGTCCGACACCGTCTGATCCGATGATCCCCCACCGCCACACCCGATCACACCCACCAGGAGTCCGAGTGCACCGACGATCGCTCTTCCACGTCTCATGAGCGCAGTGTGTCACACACACCGAAGGACATTGCTGATGTGACACACTCCGACCATGGATCGTCAGCATTCGCAACGTCGTCTCGCAGGAGCCGTGGTGGTGGCCGTCTCGAGTCTTGCCCTCGGATTCGTGGGCGGACTCGTGGGTTCGAATCTCGGGGATGACGACGGCTCTTCAGCGGCACCGAACATTCAGGCGTCGGATGCCGACGTCATGAAGGGTGCCGCTCCAGTCTCGACGCTTCGACCCGGCGTCGTGAGCGCCTCGCCCATTCCCACCACGCCGAAGACGCTACAAGGGCCGGCCGGGCCACAAGGACCAGCTGGGCCTCCAGGGCCTGCGGGGCGGGGCCTCAAGAGTTTCCAGACGGTACGAGTCGGTGGTGATTTCGAATACAACGGCGAATGGACCGCGTCCTGCCCCGCTGGAACGACCGCGCTCACGTGGCAGCTCCAAGCGGCATCCAATGCGATCATCTCGATGGCGAGTCAGGATCCCTTCGAATCCGATCCGAACAAGTGGCGGTTCAGAGCGAGTTCGGACGGGTTCTTCTTCAACGATGGAATGGCCCGCTTCGCTTTGATCTGCGCCGTCATCGAGTGACGCCGGCGTTCTGGGTCTAGAACCTGACCGAAAATGGTCATTTCTTGGACCCAGAACACCAGGGTTGATCAGGAAATCACTTGGGTGGCATGCGGATGCCGCCATCCACGCGGATGGTCTCGGCATTCATGTAGCTGTTGGTCACGCACTCGACGACCATCGACGCCAACTCGGTGTCGTAGCCGAGACGATTCGGGAACAGCACACCCGTCTGCAACTTCTCCTTGAACTGCTCACTGCCCTGACCCTCGCCGTAGATCGGCGTGTTGATGAGGCCCGGCGCCACGGTGTTCACGCGGATTCCCACCGCAGCGAGGTCGCGCGCCACCGGCAGGGTCATACCCACGACGCCACCCTTCGACGACGAGTAGGCCGCCTGGCCGATCTGGCCGTCGAACGCGGCAACCGAAGCGATGTTGACGATCGCACCGCGCTCACCGTCGTTCAACGGCTCGGTGGTGCTCATCGCCGTGGCGGCGAGACGAATGCAGTCGAAGGTGCCCACCAAGTTGATGGCGATGACCTTCTTGTAAGCGTCGAGGTTGGCCGCCGAATCGTACGAGCCGTCCTTGCCGACGGTGCGCTGCGCCCAGCCGATACCGGCCGAGTTCACGAGCACGCGCAGCGGGCCCATCGACTTGGCCATCTCGACGGCGTTGACGATGTCGTCGGTCTTGGTCACGTCGACCTTGCAGAACGCTCCGCCGATCTCCTTGGCGACGGCGTTGCCCTTGTCTTCCTGCAGGTCGGCCACCACGACCTTGGCGCCACGCTGGGCGAGAAGACGAGCGGTGGCGGCTCCGATACCCGAGGCTCCACCGGTGACGATTGCACTTGCTCCGTTGATGTCCATGCCGGCGAGGCTATGGCTATCGCTGCTTCAAGGCCAAGGCCAAGGCCTCACAAACTGCCGATGGTCCACCGATCAGGTACTGCTTGGTGGCCGACAGCACGGCCGCGCGCGTCACGGCCGGAACGTTTCCGCACGGCGGGACGAGGAGCAGCGGAGAGCGCAACGCATTTCCGGCCAAGAACGGGGCCGAGGTGAGCGAATCGATGGGCGACTGACCCGAGGCCAATCCGATCGACCCCGAGTTGAATCCCGTGATGTTGGCCTTGATCCATTCGACGGCGAGGGCCGAGGTCGCGTAACGATCGTTACCAGCGAGACGAGTGATGCTGCCGACCGGCACACCGAGGGCTTGCAGTTGCTCGTCGACGACAGTGGGCAGAACCGACGGTCCGCCCACCAGAACCACACGCCCGTTGGGCTGCGCGGCTCGCCATTCGGTGACGGCGTTCAGAGTCTCGGCGTCGATACCGAACGGCGTCGACAACAACAGCGGGTCGGCCAGTGCGAACGCGGCCGGCGCGATCGACAATGCGTCGACCTGCGACGAACCAGCGGCAATGAACAGCACACCAGCGTTTGTCAATACGGCGCGCGCCAACTGCTCGGCCGTGCGATAGCGATCGGCACCTTCGACACGCACGATCGATGCCGATGGGAGCAGCGAACGGATCTGCGCTTCGACGCCGGGCTGAACGGCGTTCGCACCTCCCACGATGGTGACGACCGTCGGCTTGTTGCTCGACAGATACGACGCGACCGAGGCCGGTAGAGCATCGGCCTGCGTGAGAAGGATCGGCGCGCGACGAGCACCTGCGAACCCGGCGGCGGCGAGTCCGTCGACGGTGCCGAGTCCGTTGACGATCACCACTTCACCGGCTCCGACTGCGCCGCCCATGAGCGACAGCGTGGCCATCCCGGTGGCAGTCGTGAACCGACTGTCGCCGTACACCCGTATCTGCTCGACCTGACCGGCCATGGCAAGAACCTGATCGCGCAACCACAGCGCGAACTGCGCCTGACCCGAGGTGTTCAGGTGCACACCGTCGGCGTACCACCGCGACTGCGAGCCGGCCGAGCTGGCCGCGTTCCAGTCGAGCACGCGTAACTGCGGCCACTTCTGCGCGGCGGCGCGCACGGCGCGGTTGTGCGCGGCGTACGTGGGCGATCCGTTCGACTGACGGCGCTCCGACATGGTGACCCATCCGACCGCCCGCACGCCTTTGTCGACCAGGGCTTGCATCATCTGGTCGATCTCGCCGGGCATGTTGGACGCCGCGTCGTTGTAACCCAATTCGACCACCACCACGTCGGGAGTACCCGTGAGCGATCGAGCGACACCGAGTCCGTCGAGTTGCCCGGTCACGCACGAACCGACCGTGCAGCGATTGGTGAGCGCGTCGTAACGCACCGAGGCGAACACGCCGCTCAACATCGCTGGCAGTTCCCCGCCACCCGATCGATCGGCGACGCTCTCGCCCACCGAGTCGCCGATGAAGGCGAAGTCTTCGTTGACGATCCGATCTCGACGCACCACACGGGTGGTGAAGGCGATCGACGGCAAGTCGTACGCCGTCCGCAAACTGGCGTGGGTGACCGTGGTCGACGATCCACCGTTCGAGAAGCGTGTGCGCAGGGCCCACATTCCTTGGAAGCCCTGCTGGGCCAAGGTGGTGTCGGTCTCGTTGGCGGCGTTGGTGATGGTCGACAGTCCGTAGCGAGACGTCAGGCTCGACACCGAGATGATGCGCGTCCATCGGCTCCACGGGTTGGCGTCGAGTTTGTCGCCGTCGTCGTCGACCGATGGGAACGCGCCGCCCGCGGTGCGATCACCGTTCGACGACGAGAACTCGGTGGAGACCGGTGCAGTGGAACCCGGACGCACGCGAATCGACAGCGCGGTGTCGTCGATGGCGCGATTCGTGCGCGAGTCTTCGATGACGGTGGGCACGCCGGTGGCGAACGGACGCGTGGCCGATCCGCCGTAGACCTGACAGCTCGTGGTGTCACACGACTTGGCGTACGAATAGCGGTTCTGGGCCATGCCGTACGAACGTGCGGCCACCGACTGAGCACGCAATGCATTGATTCCCGCCCCACCGGCCGAGTCGCCCCACGAGGCCGGTGACTCACGCGGCACCACGCCGCGCAGGTACAACTCGATGGGCGCGTCGTTCACCGTGCGTTGCGGCGAGGTCGAACCCGTCGCGAACGCCGCGACCATCGCGCCGCGGTAGTGACGCACCGATCCACCGGGTTGACACACTCCGAGGGCGTATTCGGCCGGTGTCGACGCCGAGTCGCCGCCCGGTGTGGTGATACGAACCGCCCACCCGTTCGATCCGGCCGGGAAACGTCCGAGATACACCCAGTCCGATGACGCTTCGACCGGCATCTGCGCGATCACCGCACGCGCAGCCGTCGCTGTCGACGGACCCCACACCCCGTCGGCGGTTCCGGAGAAAGTTCCTTGCGACACCGCCCAGTTCTGGAACGAGATCACCGCCGCTTCGGTCATGGCGCCGAACATTCCGTCGACCCCACCCGGGTTCATCGACGACACACCAAGAAACGACGCGGCGCGCGTGAGGAACGCTTGCACCTGTCGTGCCGCAGTGGAGTCACCAGTGCCGCGCGAAACGGGTCCGTCGGGAACTTCGAGAACGGTCGGTGTGCTCGATCCGAGATTGGCCGACGCGCTCGGACACGAGAACTGCCTCGATCCCCACGCATCGAACTGCTGGGTACCCGACACGAGTCGCACCGTCACGCTGCCGTACGCGCCGGTTCCGTTCACTTGCGCGTCGACGAGAGGGGCGATCACCGATGTCTGGATTCCGTCCAGCGACAGCAGGCGCGTGGTCATGCGCTGATCGGCGGGCAGTGATCCCATCTGGGTGCCGCCGTAGTAATGGTCGAGGATCCAGGTCCAATCTTTGCCATAGGCGGTGGCCCAGCCGTACGAACCCCACTGGCTGAGGCCTCGCCCATGCCCGTTCCCCTGACCCTCCAAGACCACGACCAGGGCCTCGTCCGCTGTGGGGGCCGCCTTGGCCGCCGGAGCGCTCGGATCCGCCGCTACCGATGCGACGGCTCCAGCAGCCACGAGAAAGGCCAGGGCGGGACGGAGGAGGATGGATCGTGGTGTCACGGATGAAGGGACGTGGGGACGCACAGGGTTTCGGCCCGAAATGGCCCCCACTTGAGTTCGAAGTGGAGAATTCCCGAAAAAGGCCTGCAAGCAGGACTTATGCCGGGGTGGATCAGGGACTCACCGTACCGAACCCCACCCCCGAAGTCCCGTCACCCCCGCCCGAACCCCTCCAGGCGTCGGCGATCTGGGTGAAAAACTCGCTGGAATCCGGCGTCTTTTTCGCCCAGATCACCAAGGAGAGACCGGCAAGGTCAGGGGGTCAGGAGGTCAGGTTGGGACGGCGGCGACGGCGAGGCGGTCGACCAGATCGTTCATGGGGTCGCCGTTGTGCCCCTTCACCCACTGGAAGTCGGGGCGCTCGTTCTCCCCGAGCGAGACGTACATCTCGATGAGGGGCTCCCACAGATCGGCGTTGGCCACCGGTTCCTTCTTGGCATTGCGCCACCCGTTGTTGAGCCAGCGCACCCACCATCGATCGCGAAAGCAGTTCACCACGTAGGTGGAATCCGACACGATGATCAATCGCTTCACCGACGCGTGAGCCACGGGGAGATTCGTCCGCAACGCTTCGATGACGGCGGTGAGTTCCATGCGCTGATTGGTGGTCGACCGTTCACCACCCGATCCGCGCGGCTCGCCACCCGGCGCCACCGCCCAGGCCCATCCGCCCGGTCCGGGGTTTCCGCTGCACGCGCCGTCGGTATACACCACGAGCGTGTCGGGAAGATTCATTTCGACATCATGACCCACGACCCGGCGCAACACCCGCATACCCGCCGGTAACGATGCGAGACTGTGACCATGCTGTTCGACGGCTCCGTGCACCAACTTCCCGACACCGACCCGACGGAAACGCAGGAATGGCTCGACTCGCTCGACGCCGTGATCGACGTGCACGGCAAGGTGCGCGCCCGCTATCTCCTCTCCCGCCTTCTCGACCGGGCCCGCGAGAGCCAGGTGTCGTTCCCGGCCACCGTGTCGACGCCGTACGTGAACACCATCCCGCGCGAAATGGAGCCGTGGTTCCCCGGCGACGAGCACATCGAACGACGCATCCGCGCCTACATCCGCTGGAACGCCGCCGCCATGGTGGTGCGCGCCAACAAGCACGCCGACGGCATCGGCGGCCACCTGTCGACCTTCGCCAGCTCGGCCAGCCTCTACGAAATCGGTTTCAACCACTTCTTCCGAGGCAAGGACGACGGCAACTGCGGCGACCACATCTACTTCCAAGGACACGCGGCGCCGGGCGTGTACGCGCGCGCGTTCCTCGAAGGTCGACTCACCGAGGACGACCTCGACCATTTCCGTCGCGAGATCGGCCGCGACGGCCGCGGCCTCTCGAGCTACCCGCACCCGCGTCTCATGCCCGACTTCTGGGAGTACCCCACGGTGTCGATGGGACTGGCTCCCATCACCGCGATCTACCAGGCGCGCTTCAACCGCTATCTCATGAACCGCCAGCTCGACGACACGAGCCAGAGTCGCGTGTGGTGCTACCTCGGCGACGGTGAGACCGACGAGCCCGAAACACTCGGCGCTCTCTCGCTCGCCTCACGTGAGCAGCTCGACAATCTCGTGTTCGTCGTCAACTGCAACTTGCAGCGTCTCGACGGCCCCGTGCGCGGCAACGGCAAGATCATCCAGGAACTCGAAGCCGTGTTCCGCGGCGCCGGTTGGAACGTGATCAAGGTGATCTGGGGTTCGAAGTGGGACGAGTTGCTCGCGCAGGACAA
>JBDLRN010000030.1:0-3986 GCA_039800005.1 Actinomycetota bacterium
ACCGGATTCGCAACGCCAACGTCGTCGAAGGCGAAGCCGGTGGCATCACGCAGCACATCGGTGCGTACATGGTCGAGCAGAGTGGCAAACACGTCACCTTCATCGACACTCCGGGTCACGCTGCGTTCACCAAGATGCGTGCCCGTGGTGCGCAGGTGACCGACATCGTGGTGCTGATGGTCGCGGCCGACGACGGTGTGATGCCACAGACCGTGGAAGCCATCGCGCATGCTCGCGCCGCCGATGTGCCGATCGTGGTTGCGATCAACAAGATCGACAAGGAGAACGCCGACGTGCAGCGCGTTCTCGCTCAGTTGGCCGAGAACGAGTTGGTTCCCGAGGCGTGGGGTGGCGACACCATCTGCATCGAGATGGCCGCTCAACAGGGACTCGGAATCGACGATCTGCTCGAACAGCTCACGTTGGTGGCCGAGCTCGAAGAACTCACCGCCAACCCGACCGGTCGAGCCAAGGGCATCGTTCTCGAGGCCAACCTCGACGTCGGGCGCGGCCCGGTGGCCACCATCCTCGTCGACAAGGGCACCTTGAAGGTCGGAGATCCGATCGTCGCCGGAGCGGCGTGGGGTCGTGTGCGCGCCATGATCGACGACAAGGGTCAGCAGATCAAGGAAGCCGGACCGTCGACTCCCGTTCAGGTGCTCGGTCTGTCGACCGTGCCCAATGCGGGTGACGAGTTCCGAGCCGCTCCCGACGAGAAGACCGCTCGCACCGTGGGTGAAGCGCGTGAGGCTCGCCAGCGTGCCAAGAACCAGCGCGGTGACGCGCGGGTGCAGAAGGGCGTCAAACTCGAGGACGTCTTCAGCCAGATCCAGGCCGGAGAAGTGGCCACGCTCAACCTCATCATCAAGGCCGACGTCCAGGGTTCGCTCGAGGCGGTGTCCGAGAGTCTGCGTCGCCTCGAGCGCGACGAGGTGAAGTTGGCGTTCGTTCACCGCGGTGTGGGTGGCGTGACCGAGAACGACATCACTCTCGCCAGCGCGACCAACGCCACCATCATCGGTTTCAACGTGCGTCCCGACCGCAAGGCTCGTGATCTCGCCGAAGCCGAGAAGGTCGAGATCCGCACCTACGAAATCATCTACAAGCTGCTCGAGGACATCGAGAAGGCCATGCTCGGTCTGCTCGCTCCCGAGTACGAAGAGGTCATCACCGGCGAAGCCGAGGTGCGCGAGATCTTCCGTGTCCCCAAGATCGGCGCCATCGCCGGTTGCTACGTGCGGTCGGGTCAGATCACCCGCGGTTCCAAGGTTCGCTTCCTTCGGGAGGGTGTCATCATCTGGAAGGGCAGCATCCAGTCGTTGCGACGCTTCAAGGACGACGTCCGCGAAGTGCGCGACGGTTTCGAGTGCGGTATCGGCCTGTCCGACTTCCAGGACTTGAAGCAGGGTGACCTCATCGAAACGTTCGAAGAGAAACTGATCGTCCGAACCTGAACCCGGTGAATTCTCACGGAGAATCGCCACGGAGAATCGACACGGTGAATCATGAGTGATCTCGACTTCTTCTTCGATCCGGTGTGCCCGTGGGCCTGGATCACCTCGCGTTGGGTGGTCGAGGTGCAGAGTCAGCGCTCCTACGACGTACGTTGGCGTCCCATCTCGTTGAAGGTCTTGAATCGCGACAACACCGCCGACTGGTACACCGATCAGTACAAGCGGTGGCACGCCATGGGTCATGAGGCCCTGCGCGTGGCCTTGCGCCTCGACGACGAGTTCGGTCCGAAGGGTGGCAACGACGCCGTCGGACGGCTCTACACGGCCATCGGGAACGAAGGTCACGTCAAGGGCCGTCGCGATGATTTCGCCGCCAGCACCGAAGCCTTCGTGGGTGAGTGTCTCGAGAACGCCGGTCTCGATCGGCATTTCGTCGAGTCGGCGTTCGACACCTCGTTCGATGCGCGGATCGAGGAGAGCACCGAGTTGGCGCTCTCGCGTACCGGCCGTGACGTCGGTACTCCGATTCTCACCTTCCGTCCTGGTCAGCCGAACGAAGGCTCCTTCTTCGGGCCGGTGATCGCCCGTATCCCACGCGGCGACGAGGCTCTTCGTCTGTGGGATGCGGTCGAGGTGTTGGCCACCACGCCGGGTGTCTCCGAATTGAAACGGTCCCTGCGGGATCACCCGAACTTCTCGTAGCCTGCTCGGGTGCCTCGTCCGCAGAACTCGTCCCGTCGCTCGTCGGCTCGTGCGACGTCCCGCGGTTCGACCCGTGGATATCCCCGGGCGGTTCGTCTCGGGGAGTCGTTGCGCGAAGTGATCGCCGACGAGCTCGTCCGGATCGACGACGAACGACTGTCGTTCGTGACCATCACCCGAGTCGATGTCGATTCCGAGATGAATCGGGCCGTGGTGTACTTCGACTCCTTGGCGGGCGAGGACGGCGATGCGGCCATCGTGGAGGCTCTCGACGAGCACCGTATTCGCCTGCAGAGTTCGGTGGGCCGTCAGGTTCGCGCCAAGAAGACGCCGATCCTGTCGTTCCGGGTCGACGACGTGATTCGTTCGGCCGAGCGAATCGACAAGATCCTGCGCGAGAACCCGAGTCCGGCCCGCCACGACGAACTGACCGACGAGAGCTGATTCCGACTGATGGCCCGGCGCAAGCCCGCCCAGGTGCACGGTGTGGTGATCGTCGACAAGCCGGCGGGATGCACGAGTCACGACGTCGTCGATCGTTTGCGCAGACGGTTCGGTGAACGCAAGATCGGCCATGCCGGAACGCTCGACCCCGATGCCACTGGTGTGCTGGTGCTCGGCGTCGGCGACGCGACGCGGCTCATGCGGTTCATGGATCTGGTGGTGGTGGACGGTGTGTCGTCGAGTCGCAAGTCGTACACCGGCGACGTGGTGCTCGGAACCGAAACGACGACGCTCGATGCTGCGGGAGACATCACCGTCGTCCATGACATGACCGATGTGCGGGAGAGACTCGCTCGTCCCGACGGACGCGAGTTCGTCCAGCAGATCGTGAACGCCAATCTGGTGGGCGACATCATGCAGGTGCCGCCGATGGTGTCGGCGATTCGCGTCGACGGTCAGCGCCTGCACGAACTCGCGCGCGAGGGCATCGAGATCGAACGAGAGGCCCGCCCGGTCACGGTGTATCGCTGCGATGTCACCGGAGTCGGGAGCGGTGTGATCTCATTGGACGTCTCCTGCTCGTCGGGAACCTTCATCCGTTCGATCGCCGCCGACCTCGGTCGACTCCTGGGCGGAGGAGCGCATCTCACCAACCTCCGCCGCACGACCGTTGGGGCTTTCACCCTCGCCGACGCCGGAACGATCGACGATGCACCGTTGTTGCCAGTTGCCGAAGGAGCTCGCGGGCTGACGTCGTGTGATTTCTCCGGTGAAGCGGCCGTCGAGATGGCCGAGGGTCTGGTCACTGGTCGAGTCGTTCGGGCTGCGCGCCTGTTGTGTTTCGGCCCACCGCCATGGGCGGTGATCCTCGAGCGAGATCATTCGAGGTCTCTGGGTGCCGTCTTCGAGCCGTTCGAGAATGCCAAGGTGGGTTCCGGGATGGCTCGACCGGCAGTCAATCTGCTGGTGGGTGCAGAGCGGCAGTGACCGCGTCGTAGCCGTAGAGCCAGTCGTTGAGTGCCAGTGCCTCGAGGTCCGTTCGTCGGGCGAACTCGGCGTCGCGTCGTCGCTGTTCGGGTCCGTCGGGAAGATGGAAGACGGTCGCATTTCTCCAGGAGCGCTCCTGGATGCGGCTGGTGCGCTCGCGTCGTGTGTTCTCGTAGCGAATGAGTGCATCGGTCACCGCTCGTGAGTTCTCCGGGTCGATGTCGTGCAGACAACGGGTCAGCACGACGGCGTCCTCCAGGCCCTGGCAACCTCCTTGGGCCATGAACGGCAACATGGCATGGCAGGCATCGCCGAGGAGGGTGATGCGACCGTCGCTCCATCGAGGAAGAGGCTGGCGATCGTGCATGGCCCATCGGAACACTGGTGGTTCGATGGCGG
>JBDLRN010000031.1:0-120159 GCA_039800005.1 Actinomycetota bacterium
AAGCGCTGGAATTCGGCCGCCAAGTCGTCACCGCTCGGCAATTCGGCCTCGGCCCGCCGGTCGAACTCGATCTCCAGCATCCGCACGTACGTCCGGGCCTTGTCGTCCTCGGCCACCGCGTCGTCGTGCAGGGACCGCCACCGTTCGATGTCGTCGGTCAGTTCGCCGTGCCGCGTCGGCACGCCGAGTACGTGCTCGAGGTGCCGCAGCAGCGCCGCCGACGACTGCGGGTGTTCGGCGTTGCCCAGGTAGTGGGGAACGCCCACGCGCAACGAGATCGCCGGCAGTTCCTCGCGCTCGAACTGCTCCTGCAACACGCCAGCCACGCCCGTCATGCCCTGATACGACGGGCGGCTGAGCCCGAGGGTGCGCGCCAACTTCGCGTCGACCGTGCTACCCACCACGGGCGGAACACGCGTGTGCGGAATCGCATCGGCCGCCGCGCCGATGGTCACCAAAGCTTCGCAGCCGAGTCGCGTGTAGGTGGCCAACACACAGCGCACGTACGTGCGCCAACGGATGTGCGGCTCCACTCCCGACATCACGACGATGTCGCGCGCGCCGCCGGGGCAGCGTAGAGCGACCACATCGTTGGCTGGCCACGCGATGTAGCGATCACCTTCCTCGTCGAATCGAGCCTCGGGTCGGATCTGCGTGAAGTCGTAGAACGGATCGGGTTCGATCGTCGCCACGTCCTCGATCTCCTGGCCGTCGATCAGGTATTCGAGGGCGTTGGTCGCCGCGCGAGCCACGTCGAACCAACCCGTGAGAGCCACCACGAGAACCGGGCGGCGCAACGGCGACGACACACCGTGCCAGGTGAGAACGTCGGCGACCTCCATGCGGTGGAGTCTGTCAGCCCCGAAGGCGATCCACCACGTGGTCGATGCAACGAGTCAGTGCATCCACGTCGTCGGGATCGACGGCGGGGAAGGTTCCCACGCGCAACTGGTTGCGACCGAGTTTGCGGTAGCTGTCGGTGTCGACGATCCCGTTGGCGCGCAACGCCGCAGAGATCTGGTTGGCATCGACACCGCCGTCCTCGGCTGACGCGATGTCGATGGTGGTCACCACTTCCGATCGCATGGCCGGATCGGCGACGAACGGTGACGCCCAATCACGCGATTCGGCCCACGAGTAGAGAGTCGACGACGACGCACGCGAACGCGAGTTGCACGCGGTGAGGCCGCCGATCTCGTTCATCCAGCGCACTTGTTCGGCGAACATCACGAGGGTGGCGACGGCCGGCGTGTTGTACGTCTGATCGGCCACCGAGTTGTCGAGGGCGATCTTCAGGTCGAGTGACGCCGGAACCCATCGCTTCGACGCCTTGATCGACGCGATGCGTTCGAGGGCGCGCGGCGAGCACGCCGCAACCCACAGGCCACCGTCGGACGCGAAGCACTTCTGCGGGGCGAAGTAATAGACGTCGACCTCGCTCGGTGACCACAGCAATCCACCGGCCGCGGATGTGGCGTCGACCACCACGAGCGCGTCCCCCGAATCGGACGGGCGCACCAGGGGCATCATCACTCCCGTCGACGTCTCGTTGTGCGTGAAGGCGTAGGTGTCGATCGAGGCGTCGACGATGGGCGTGGGATGCGAGCCCGGGTCGCTCTTCACCACCAGCGGATCGGCGAGGTGCGGGGCGGCGGCAGTGGCCTCGGCGAACTTCGACGAGAACTCGCCGAACACGAGGTGCTCACTGCGTGACGAGACCAGACCGAAGGTGGCCACGTCCCAGAACACGGTGGAGCCGCCGTTGCCGAGCACGATCTCCCAACCTTCCGGCAGTCCGAACAGATCGCGCAGTCCGGCGCGAATTCCTCCCACCAGTCTCTTCACCGGGGCCTGTCGATGCGAGGTGCCGAGGATCGTGCGCCCGGCGGCGGCCAGCGCGGCGACCTGCTCGTCGCGCACCTTGGACGGCCCACAGCCGAAACGGCCGTCCCGGGGCAGAAGGTCGGCCGGCAGGTGAATGGAGGAGGGATCGGTCGCGCTCACTGTGACAGCATGGCAGGCATGAGTTCGTCCCCCCAACGACATCGCACCTCGGCCCGACTGGCGGCCATCGCCGAATCGGCCACCCTCGCCGTCGACGCCAAGGCCAAGGCGCTGAAGGCGGCCGGAGAGAACGTCATCGGTTTCGGAGCCGGCGAGCCCGACTTCCCGACCCCGGAGCACATCGTCGAAGCGGCGGTGAAGGCGTGCCGCGACCCCAAGATGCACCGCTACACCCCGGCGGCCGGTCTGCCCGAACTTCGCGAAGCCATCGCCGTGAAGACGATGCGCGACAGCGGTTTCTCCACCACCGCCAATCAGGTGCTCGTCACCAACGGGGGCAAGCACGCGGTGTACACGGCGTTCGCCGCGCTGTGCGATCCCGGCGACGAAGTGATCGTCCCCGCCCCGTACTGGACCACGTATCCCGAAGCCATCGTGCTGGCGGGTGGAGTTCCGGTCATCGTCGACACCGACGAAGAGACGGGCTTTCGCGTCACCATCGAACAACTCGACCGTGCACTCACGCCGCGCACCAAAGTTCTGCTCTTCGTGTCGCCCGACAATCCGTCGGGTGCGGTGTATCCGCCCGAAGAAGTCAAAGCCATCGGCGAATGGGCGGTCGCCAACGGAGTGTGGGTGATCACCGACGAGATCTACGAACACCTCACCTACGGACCGCATCGCTTCGCGAGCATGCCCACCCTCGTGCCCGATCTCGCCGATCAGTGTCTCATCGTCAACGGTGTCGCCAAGACCTACGCCATGACGGGCTGGCGAGTCGGCTGGATGATCGGACCGTCCGACGTGATGAAGGCGTCCATCAACTTTCAGAGCCACGCGACCTCGAACGTGAGCAACGTGGCGCAGGCGGCAGCCCTTGCCGCGGTGTCGGGGGATCTCACCGCGGTGGCGATGATGCGGGAGGCATTCGAGCGTCGCGGCAAGACGATGCATCGGATGCTCAGCGCCATCCCGGGTGTCACCTGCCTCGAACCACAAGGCGCGTTCTATTGCTACCCCAACGTGTCGGGCCTTCTCGGAAAGTCGCTCAATGGCAAGGTCGCCAACACGAGCATGGAGCTCGCCGACATCATCCTGTCTGAGGTGAAGGTCGCCCTCGTCCCGGGCGAGGCCTTCGGTTCACCCGGTTACGCGCGCTTCTCGTTCGCGCTGGGCGATGCCGATCTCGAAGAGGGCATCGGGCGTATCGCCGATCTGGTGGCCAAGTCCTGACGAGATGGCTCGGGGATCGTCGGGCGCTCCTTCCTTGCGACTCTGAATGGGTGTTATGGTCGAGGGGTCGGCGATAGTCGACACGCTCGGAAACAGCGAAGTCCGGTGAGATCCCGGCACTGTCCCGCAACGGTGGTCCGACACGAGTTCGTGTCGGCGAGTCCGGTCGCCTGATCCGAGTGCGATACCGAACCCTCGAGGCAAGGGTGGATCGTGGTCGAAACGGCCGCACTCCTCTTGTCTCCTCAGAGCCTGAGGAGGCCCCATGACACCGACCACATGGCGACGACTGATCGTCGCCGTTCCGTTCCTTCTGATTGCTTCGGCCTGCGGAGGTGACGATTCCGCATCGGAGCCGACGGCGAGTGCGGCGACCGAAGCCCCGACCGACTCGACGGCCAACGCCGAAGCGCCGGTGCGCATCGTTTCCTTGTCGCCCACCCATACCGAGATGCTGTTCGCGCTCGACGCGGCCTCTCAGGTGGTTGCGGTCGACTCGCTGTCGAACTACCCGGCTGAAGCCGATGCAGTCCGTACGGATCTGTCGGCGTACGAACCCAACGTCGAAGCGATTTCAGCGTACGAGCCGGATCTCGTCGTGATCGGCGACGATTTCACTGGTCTGGCCGAGCAACTGGCGACAGTGGGAATCGACTCGTGGGTCAGTTTCGCTCCATCCACCCTCGACGATGTGTACGCGCAGATCGACGACCTCGGACGAGCCATCGGACGCACCGACGAAGCGGCAGAGGTGGTCGGTCTCATGCGATCGGCCGTCGAGACGATTCTGGCGCAGTCACCCGGTCTCGATCTCGACCTCACCTACTACCACGAACTCGATGACACCTACTACTCCGTCACGAGCAACACTTTCATCGGCAGTCTTTATTCGCTTTTCGGCATGCGCAACATCGCCGACGTGAGCGAAGGAACGAGCGACTACCCGCAGTTGTCGGCGGAGTTCATCGTGTCGCAGGATCCCGACCTCGTCTTCCTCGCCGACACGGTGTGTTGTGGAGTCACTGCAGAGTCGGTGGCGGCCCGACCCGGTTGGGGTGAACTCTCGGCGGTTCGCAACGGTCTCGTGTTCGAGATGAACGACGACCTCGCGTCACGGTGGGGTCCGCGCATCGTCGACTACTTGTGGGCCATCAGTGAGGCGCTCGAGACGGCGGTGGCCGTCGCATCGTGAGCGCGGTCCTGGCGACGAACGGCACGGCCGCTGGCGACGACATCGTCGTTCGCCGCTCCTGGTGGATACCGGGAGCGGCACTGGCCCTCGTCGTCGCCTTCATGTTCGGCGCCATGATCGGTCCGGCCGGACCGGCGTGGCATCAGGTCCCGTGGGAGATCCTCGATCGACTGCCGTTCGTCGCCCTCGACTCGGGCGCCACCGAACTGCAGAGCACGGTGCTCTGGCAGATCCGGATGCCTCGCGTGGTATTGGCCGCGGTGGTCGGAGCCATGTTGTCGCTCGCCGGTGCGAGTTATCAGGGTGTGTTCCGCAACCCCTTGGTCGACCCGTACCTTCTCGGTGTGGCGGCCGGGGCCGGCCTCGGTGCCACCATCGTGATCGTCGTGAATCGATCGATCACCGACTCATGGCCGGTCGATCCGCTGCCGCTGGTCTCGTTCGTCGGCGGACTGCTCGCGGTGCTGGTCACCTACACCGTCGGTGCGGCGTTCGGTGCGTCGCGTGTTCCGGCCACTCTCGTGTTGGCCGGAGTCGCGGTCACCGCACTCGCCACGGCCGTGCAGACGTTTCTCCTGCAGCGCAACACCGAGGTGGTTCGTCAGGTGTACAGCTGGATCCTCGGTCGACTGTCGACGGCCACGTGGGCCGATGTTCGCCTCGTTCTTCCCTACGTGATCGTGAGTTCGGCGGTACTCCTGTCGCATCGTCGTCTCCTCGACGTGATGCGCGTGGGTGACGACGAGGCGGCTGCCCTCGGCGCGAAGGTCGACCGTATCCGTCTCACGGTGGTGATCGCCGCCACCCTCGGCACGTCGGCCGTGGTGAGCGTGAGCGGGTTGATCGGATTCGTCGGCATCATGGTGCCGCACCTCGTGCGTCTGCTCGCCGGATCGAGCTACCGCCGACTCCTGCCGCTCTCGATACTCGTCGGCGCGACGTTCCTCATCGTCGCCGACGTCCCGGGCCGCATCCTGTCCGATCCGGCCGAGACGCCGATCGGAGTCGTCACCGCATTCCTCGGCGCGCCGTTCTTCATCGCCGTTCTGCGTACCCGTCAAGGAGCCCTTCGATGAGTTCGCTCGCCCTCAACGATCTCGCCGTCCGGTACGGGGACGCCGTTGCGCTCCAGCCATTCTCCGACACGGTTCGGCCGGGGGAGTGGTTGTGCTTGATCGGTCCGAACGGGGCCGGCAAGTCGTCGTTGCTCCAGGCGGTCGCCGGACTGGTGCGCCATGACGGCCGAGTTCTGGTCGACGGCAGTCCACTCGATCTGCGATCGACGCGCCGGCGAGCGGCCTTGGTTGCTCACGTCCCGCAGTCTCCGGTTCTGCCCCACGACATGACCGGCTTCGAGTACGTGCTCTTGGGTCGCAATCCGTACGTGTCGTACTTCGGATCCGAGACCGCTCACGATCGGGCCATCGTTCGCGACGTGCTGGAGCGGCTCGATCTGACCGAGTTCGCCGAGCGTCGACTCGGCACCATGTCGGGCGGAGAACAGCAACGGCTGGTGATCGCCCGCGCCCTGGCGCAGGAAGCGCCAATCCTCCTGCTCGACGAACCCACCAGTGCGCTCGACATCGGGCATCAACAGCAGGCGCTCGAACTCGTCGATCGTCTGCGACGGGAACACGGTTTCACGGTGATCTCGGCGATGCACGATCTCACTCTCGCCGGCCTGTACAGCGATCGCCTCGCCCTCCTGCACCGCGGTCATTGCGTGGCCTCGGGCCCGGCCGAGACCGTACTTCGGGCCGAGACGTTGTCGGAGTTCTACGGCGTCACGGTCACGGTGCATCGAGATCCCGACGGCACGGTGATCGTGGTGCCGCGCCGTACCATGCCTCTTGCATGACGGATCATGACGCCTCTTGCATGACGGATCATGACGCCTCTGGCATGACGGATCATGACGCCTCTGACATGACAGATCGCGTCTTCGACCCCGTCCTTCTGAATCGTCGAGTCGAAGGCTTGGCCGAGTCGCATCAATCGCTGCTCGCCGATCTCGAGAGTTTGACCGACGATCTGGTGAAGCGTCCGTCACTTCTGCCGTCGTGGACGGTCGGACACGTGTTGGCGCATCTCGAACAACAGGCCCGCAGCGTGACCCGGCTCGTCGATGGCGCCGAGCGTGGCGAGGTCGTCGATCAGTACCCCGGCGGGCTCGCGGCTCGGGCCGAGGCGATCGAACGGCTCTCGACGCGCACGGCCGGCGAACACGTGCGTTCGGTGCGCGACTCGATCTACGAACTCGAAGGGACGCTCGCCCGGGCGCGGGAGGCCTGGTTCGGATACGGACGGATGGTGAGCGGGATCGACGTTCCGGTGACGGATCTGCCGCTGCGTCGTCGCCGCGAGGTGGAAGTGCACGCCGGAGATCTCGGAATCGGTGACTGGGGTCCGGTCGGACCCGACCGTTGGGCCGACGACTACGTGCGCGACGATCTGTCGGTGCTCACGATGCAGTGGAAAGCGCGCGGATCGATGGGGCTGACCGATCTCCCGTCTCCGGTCGCCACCCGACCGCCGCGCGAGCGGTTGGCGTGGTTGCTCGGCCGTCGCGACATCGATGGCGTCGCTCCGGCGGGTCTGATCTCGTGAATCGTTCGACGACTCGACGTCGCCGTCTCATCGGCGTCGTTGTCGCGGTGTCGGCGGCGTCGTTCGTGGCGCTCGTCGGTTCGGCCGGACCGGCTTCGGCCCACGCGTCGTTGGACTCGTCCGATCCGGCGCCGTCGGCCGTTCTCGAGGACTCGCCCGACGTCATCCGCCTCGATTTCTCCGAGGTGGTGTCGCCGTCGGCCGACTCGATCCAGATCTTCGACGCCGACGGCGAGCCGGTCGGCGGCGGCTCGGTGGTCGTCGGCGAATCACCCACGACCTTGGAACTGACCGGCTTCCCGACGCTGGACGACGGCATCCATGTCGTCGCCTGGCGCGTGGTGTCGGGCGACGGACACCTCGTACGAGGTGCCTTCACGTTCACGGTCGGATCGGCCGACACCGGTGATGTCGACGTGGGCGAGTTGATCGGAGGCGTTCTCGCCAGTCGTTCCGGAGCGACCGGAGTCGACACGGTGTTGGTGATCGTGCGATGGGTGTCGTACCTCGCCGTGGTGATCGCTCTCGGTGGAGTGGCCTTCCTCGTGAATGCGGTCGTCGACCGGCGTCGACTGAGCACGCTGATCATGGCCTCACTCGTGGTTCTCGGTCTTGCGACCATCGTGCACTTCGCTCTTCAAGGCGTGTACCTCGAGTCGACCGGATGGTCGGGTCTGCTCGACGTGGACGCCTGGCGTCGAGTGCTCGACACGAGGTTCGGCGTCGGCGCATTGGTGCGACTCGGCCTGATCACTCTGCTGGTGCCGTTGATGCTCGCCATTCCGCCCGACGACGAGGCGCGGGCTCGCACCCGACTCGGCTCGTCGTGGTGGCAGTCGTCGACCGCTGTGGTGGCCACGGGCGTTCTCGTGACCTTCTCCGTCGGCGGGCATCCGAGCACGGTGCCTCTGGCGGGAGTCGCCGTCATGGTCGACACGGTTCACCTGGGGGCCGTTGCACTGTGGATCGGCGGCCTGGTGGCGACGTTGGCGGCCGGTCGCGGTCGCTCCGAGGTGGTCGGTCGATTGTCGCGAACGGCCACCTATGCGGCACCGATCGCGGCGCTCACCGGGGCGTGGCAGGCCTGGCGGATCGGTGGCGGCTTCGGAGATCTGAACGACACCGCCTGGGGACGCGGGATGATCGTGAAGATCGCCATCGTGATCGTTCTGCTCGCGCTCGGCGCCGTGGCCCGCGTCGCCGTGAGAGCGTCGACGCGACGAGACGACGAAACGCCGGGTCGCCAACCGGTGCCCGTCAATCGACTCGTCGTCACCGAAGTGGTGGTCGCTCTCGCAGTGTTGGTCGCCAGCGCGTACGTGGTGGGCGAATCACCCGTGGTCGCCCGCCAGCCGCAGGTTCACTCGGCCACCCTCGTGCAGGGTTCGCTGATCGTCGATCTCACCGTCACCCCGGGTGTGGTGGGCAACAACGAGATCCACGTGATGGTGTCACCTCCCGGCGGAACCCTGCAACGGGTCGAGTCGCTCGAGATGCGGGTCACGCGCGCCGGGGACGGACGGGGTCCAATCGACGTCGAGGTCCTCGGGGTAGGCCCCAACCACTTCGTCGGTCGGGTCGGGTTCACCGAGGGCGGCGAATGGATTCTGGAAGTCCTCGTACGTCCGACCCGCGACAGCGTCGTCCGGTTCGACGAAGTGATCCCGATCGATGATCTCTAGCCATTGGCTGGGGTTCTCGACCACTGCGCGCTCGATCAGTTCGAACTCGTAATAGTCGTCGAGTTCGCGCCACACGCGACCCCGCTCGACGGGTGAATCGATGGCCCAGCGGATGTTCAACATGCGCGAGATGAGGTCGAGCGAGTAGTCGGTCGAACCACGAACGTGGCGCCCGGCCCTGATCTCGTGTTCGAGATAGTGGTTCGACGCCGCATTGGCGAGATCGACGCGCAGGCCGTGGAGTTCGAGGATCTCCTCGTCGGACAGATCGGAGTCGTCGATCTCGGCCGGAGCCAGGAGCGTGACGGCCGCCGAAGGAATCGACGTGGCGTAATACGGACTCGGGACGAGGGAGATCAAGTTGCCGACCTCGCGAATCAACTGAAGATTGAAGGCCAGCTCCTCCTTGGTCCACGACTGCATGCTGCTGATGATCGCGCCGACGGAATAGCCGAGAGCCCCGAAGAACATGTCCTGTTCGAACCGGTCCTCGGGCATCGACTCGAGAGTTCGTTCGAACGCATCGGGAAGATGAGCTCTCATCTCGCTCGCCAGCGCCTCTCTCGACATGATCAACTGGAGGAAGACGCGTCCCTCCTCGCTCGAGTCGCCGATCTCGCCGAGCATTCCCGGCAGGTTCAATTGCCACAGGGCGACGATCGGGGCGAGGGCGGCGAGCATCATGGCATTGCGGGTCTTCATGGTGGGATCCTCGATTCGAGTGGCGGGCACGTTCTCCCAGTAGGTCTCGGCGAAGAGGCCGAGTAGGAGGGTGCGTATTCGGGAGACGGCGACGTCCTCGGGCACCGTCGCCGGGTCGGTGACGAGCGTCCAGAGGCGTCGCAGTGCATCGATGTCGTTCACGCCGTGAACGAGAGCTTCGGGCCGAGTGAGTCGATCGACGAACACGCCCGCCATCTCGGGACGCTCGAGAAGTTCTCGTACCACTCGATCGGCTTCGGTCGTGGAGTAGACGTGGCGTTCGACCCACCAGCCGGCGAATTCGCCGCCCCACTCGTCGAATCGACGGGCCGACAACGAGCCGTCGGCGAACTCGCGGAGCACTCGACGCGCGGTGACGACCGCTTCGGCGGCCAAGGCGCGAGCTTCGTCGCGCATCCGATCTCCGTGCTCGTCGTTCAGCGGCCCGACCGAGCCGATGGCACCCGCGAGACGATCGAGACGGGTCGACATCCGAGCGAGTCGCTCGCTGTCGATGCCGAGCCATTTCATGATCGGTCGTCCATGGGTCAGAGGCCGGTCTCGATGTTGCGTCGTACATCGACCTCGAGGGCGATCGCCGACATGCGTCGCAGCAGGTGACCGATGCGCTGGACATCGTGTTCCACCCGGTCGGCCGTCGGTCCTCGCCAGGTGTGGTCGTCGCTCAGGCGTCGAACGGCGAGCAGCTCGTTCTCCATCACGTCGATGATTCGTCGATGGGTCGGGTTCGTCACCCCGACCATGTGAGAGTCGCCGATCGGGTGACGGCGACCCGTCGATCACTCAGTCGCGACGGCGAATCTCGCGAACCACCACGTGATGAGGCAACTGGGTCACCGACTCGACGAACCCGTC
The DNA here is from genome assembly GCA_039800005.1 of Actinomycetota bacterium. Taxonomy (GTDB): domain Bacteria; phylum Actinomycetota; class Acidimicrobiia; order Acidimicrobiales; family Ilumatobacteraceae; genus Casp-actino8. Next base: position 10,297 of record JBDLRN010000031.1, read on the forward strand.
ACCGTGGACGGTGAATCCCAGTCGCCGGTAGAAGTCGAGAGCGGCATCGCGTGCGTTCGCCCACACCAGATCGACCTCGCGGGCGACGAGTCGTTCGAGTCCGGCCTCGATCAGCCGGGCTCCGAGACCTCGACTCTGCTGATCGACGGCGGTCGCCATGCCGCGCAACTGATACGCCGCGACCTCGGGGCGGCCGACGAAGTCGCGCCGCAGCCACGTGCTGGTGGCAACCACGCAACCCGACGAATCGACCGCGGCGAGATGGAACGTTCCGGGTTCGTCGTCGCCGTCGAAGTCGACCGACTGGTTCGCCATGCCGGCGCGCAACACCTCGCGGCGCAAAGGACGGATCGTCTCGACCGGCATCTCCCGCACCTCGATCCGGTCACCGAGACGATGAACGCGATCGGCCACGGCGGTGATGTCGGCCGGGTCGTGGGACACGAGGATCGCCGTGACTCCGGCGTCGCGAATCATGCGGCGAAGGTCGACGGCCAACTTCGTCCGCCGTTCGTCGTCGAGACCGGCGAAGGGTTCGTCGAGCAGGATGACCCGGGGCAGAGGGGCGAGGGTGCGGATCAGGGCCACTCGTTTGGCCTCGCCTCCCGACAAGGTCGACACCGCTTGGTCGCGTCGATCCTCGAGACCGACCGCGGTGAGAAGTTCGGTCACCCGCGTTGCGATACGCGTCGTCGACCACCCGAGTGTGCGCAGTCCGAAGGCCACGTTCTCACCGACGTTCAGATGCGGGAAGAGTTGATCGTCCTGGAAGACGAGGCCGACGCGACGTCGGTGAGCGGGCCACTCGGTCACATCGTCCCCGTCGATCACGATCTGTCCGCCGTCGGGACGTTGGAGCCCGGCGATCACTCGCAGGAGTGTCGTCTTGCCCGACCCCGATGGTCCGACCACGGCCAGGACGGATCCGCTCGCCACGTCGAGAGTCTCACCATCGAGAACGCGACGACCGTCGAACGACACCGAGACCTCGCGAACCGACAGGCTCACAGATCGGCCCGCCGATCGACGAGGACGACGAGAGTCGCCGTGAGCACGAGCAGGAGCACCGCGGCCGCCGAGCCGGTCATGACCGACAGTGAACCAGGTCGTGAGAGCAGAGACTCGACCACGACGGGCAAGGTCGTGGTGTCGCGTCGGGTGAGAAAACTGGTGGCCCCGAACTCACCGAGCGACATGGCGGCCGAGAAGGCCGCGGCAGTGGCCAATGCCGGACGGAGGAGAGGAAGTTCGACCAGTCGCCACCGTTGCCACGGTGTGGCGCCGAGGGTCGCCGCCGCCTCGCCGAGGCGAGGTGGGATGCTGCGCAGCAACGGCACTGCGGCGCGCACGACGAAGGGCAAAGCGACGCTCGCGTGCACGACCGGCACCAACCACCACGATCCCCGAACGTCGATCGGATCGACGTCGTAGGTGACGACGATGCCGAGTCCGACGGCAACTGCGGACACGCCCACCGGTAGGTCGACCAGCGACGTGGTCCAGCGACGCGTCGATCGCAGCGCCACTCGCGCCAAGGCGACTCCACTCGGTACGGCGATCGCGGCAGCCAGAGACGCGTAGAGGAGCGAATGGATCACGGCGTCGGTGAGCGGAATCGTCGGGAGTCGGGACTCGACGAGGCCGAAGAGGTTGCGCCACCCTTCGAACGACCAGCCCCCGGCGGAGCGCAGTGACGTGGCGACCAGAGCGATGACCGGAACTGCGAAGGCGAGTGCCATCGACCAGACGACCACGTCGAGAATCGGACGGCGGGGTCGCAGCTCGCGACGCGACTCGATGCGCGACCACTCGTTCGACCGGCGCGTCCACAGAGCGAGTGCGGTGACCACGACGACGGCCTGGGTGGCGGCCAGAACGGCGGCACCGGAGAGGTCGCCCAGAACGACGGCGCGACGGTGGACCTCCACGTCGATCGTCGACCACGTGGTCCCGCCGAGGATGCGGATCACACCGTAGGAGGTGGCGCACATGACGAACACCAGGGCGCCGGCCGAGAACACTGCCGGTCGCAGCAGAGGCCACACGACCCGTCGGGCCACCGTCAGTGGGCTCGCGCCCAGTGTTCGCGCCGCCGCGAGCAGATCGTCGTCGATCGATCGCCACACCGGAAGAACGGTGCGCATCACGACCGACACGTTGAAGAACACGTGCGCGGCGAGGACGGCCACCAGTGACCGGTCGAGACGGTCGGGAAGCAGAGCCAGAAAGGCCGCTCCCACCACCACGGTGGGCAGCACGAAGGGAACGGTGAACGTGGCGAGAAGAAATCGATGTCCGCGCACACGGTGGCGAGCCAGGATCCAGGTGGGAACGAGTCCGATCACCATGGTGAGCGTCGCCGAGAGAGCTCCTTGCCACACCGAGAACCACACCGCGTCGACGACGCCGGGACGCGACCAGACCGACAGCGGGTCGTCGACCGTCTCGACGACGAGAACGAGGAGAGGGATCAGGGTGGTGACGACGACGAGTCCGGCACCTGGCGCGGCGCCGATACGTCGGATGATCGTCTCGTGTCCCGTCACGAGGTGAGGCCCAGCCATTCCTCCACCCAACGGGCGCGACCGGACGCGATGTCGGTCGCGCTCATGGTCGCCGGGTCCTCCACGATCGGCGAGTGCCGGACGAACGACTCGGGAAGTTCGGTGGTCGAGTTGGCCGGGTACACGAACAGGTTCTCGGGCAGGAGGCGTTGGAACGCATCGCTGATCAAGTAGTCGACCAAGAGTCGAGCCTCGTCGACGTGATCGGAGCCGCGCAGAACACCGGCGAACTCGATCTGTCGGAAACACGAGTCGACCAACACCGACGTCGGTGCGCTCGCATCGGCGGGAAGCGGCGGATCGGCGAAGATCACCTCGGCCGGTGGGCTCGACGCATAACTCAACACCAGTGGACGATCGCCGCCGTAGCGCGTGAACGCGGTGTAGTACGCGTCGCTCCATCCACTCACGACGAGCACACCGTTGTCGACGAGAGCGCTCCAGTAGTCGCGCCAACCGTCTTCGCCGTATCGAACGATGGTGGCCAGCAGGAAGGCGAGGCCCGGTGACGACGTCGACGCGCTCGACACGACCAGAAGATCGCGATAGGCGGGGTCGATCAGATCGTCGAGTGACGTGGGCGGTTCGAGGCCGCGCTCCGCGAGAGCGGCATCGTCGACGTTGATGCACACGTCGCCGTAGTCGACCGCGGTGACGGTGTCGGCGCCGGCCACCACCAGTTCGGGGCGCACGGGATGGGCCGTCGACACGTAGGGATCGAAGATCCGCTCGTCGAGGGCCCGCGACAACAGCGTGTTGTCGACGCCCCACAACACGTCGCCCTCCGGGTTTCCGGCGGTGAGGCCGGCCTTGGCGATCACCTCTCCGGCATCACCACCCACTGCCACATCGACCGTGATTCCAGTGGCTTCGGTGAAGGCGTCGAATGCCCCATCGGGTGGAGTGAACGAGTCGTAGGCGATCAGCACCAGGCGTTCGGGGCGCGCCTCGTCGGACGACCCGCACGCCGCGACAGCGACGACACCGAGGGTGATTCCGAGGACGCCGAAGGCTCGATGACGGCGACGGGAGCGGGAGACGAGTTTCACGAGAGATCTCCTGACGGTCGGGTGCGGACGGGGGAGTCGAGGGCGCCGGGCACGATCACCGCCAGCACTCCGGATTCGACGGCGACCGATGGGTCGCCGACCACGCTTCGATTGCTGACCCCGCGGGCACGATCGGCGCGCAGAGTCTCGCCGTCGAGGGGCCACTGCAGACCCGACGTGCGTACCCCGTGTACCGGCCCGTTCAACGGGATCAGACTGACGAGCGCTCCGGGATCGAGATCGAGGACGACCGGTCGATCGGGTCGCACCACGACGAGACGATCGCGACCGATCCAGGCGTCGATGCGTTCGAGGCCAACCAGGCCGTCGTGAGCGAGAGCGGCCATGATGCCGAGCAGATGATCGAGGCGGTCGCCACCACCGCTCACGAGGGTGAGCGACGTGGCGCCCCGCGATGCCGCGGCGACGAGAGCCAACTCGGTGTCGGTCAGATCCTTGTCGGGACTCACTTCGACGATCTCGACACCGCGACGTTCGGCGATCGCGCGACCGGCGCTCGAGACCGAGTCGAGGTCACCCACCAGGAGATCGACGTCGATGCCGAGAGCGAGAGCGTGGTCGAAACCCGAGTCGGCGCAGACGACGTGATCGACTCGATCGAGGTGGTGAAGGACGCGAGGATCGGGCGGGGACCCACCCGTGACGACGATTGCGACTGACATGGCCGTTGTTCCCTCCGCTGGCATTACCCAGATCAGGTTCTCGGGTCGGTGACGCGGACACCCTCTCAGCCCGTCGATCGTGCGAGCTCCCCGTTGGACGACCGAACTCTACCCCGGTCGGCGGAGCCGTCACTTCGTGAGCGGACGGTGCCCGTGCGACAATGTCGAAGCGCAACGTCTCGTCGGTGTCGATCGAGGAGACGATCACGGCAGGAGGGGAACATGGCAGGACAGTTGGCGGGCCGCGTCGCACTCGTGACGGGCGGAGGTCGCGGTATCGGGCGAGGAATCAGCGAATTGCTGGCGGCCCACGGAGCGACGGTGGCAGTGAACTACCGGCGCGATGCCGACGCGGCGGCCGAGACGGTTCGGGCGATCGAAGCGGCCGGCGGTTCGGCGCGTGCCTATTCGGCATCGGTCGACGACGCCGACGCAGTGCAGACGATGGTCGATCGTGTCGTGGCCGATTTCGGATTCGTCGACATCCTGGTGTGCAACGCGGGAATCGCGTCGAAGGGTCGTGCCGTGGCCGACACCGATCCACAGGAACTCGTCAACGTCGTCACCACGCACGCCATCGGGCCGCACCATCTGTCGCGCTGCGTGCTGCCGTCGATGCGCACGCGAGACCGCGGCGACATCGTGATGGTCTCGTCGGTCGCCACGTCGCACATGGGGCCGAACGGCGCTCCCTACAACATGGGCAAGGCGGCCATGGAGGCCTTGGCTTTCACTCTCGCCAAGGAGGAACGGCCCTACGGGATCCACGTGAACGTCGTGGCACCCGGTCTCGTGGAGACCGACATGGGAGTGCGTCTCGCCCGGGCCATGACCGGCAAGCGCGACCTCGAGGATCTGCGTGCCCTCGACGCAACGTCACCGTTCGGGCGGGTGTGTCAGCCGCTCGACGTGGCCAACGTGGTGTTGTGGCTCTGCAGTGACGCCGCGTCGTACGTGACCGGCCAGCGCATCGAATGTGACGGAGGCGGGCCGCGATGAACGGTTCCGCCGCCTCGTCCTGACGTCGTCGCCGGTAGCGTCTCGTGCGATGAGCCCCCTCGCACCGAAGAGTCCCCTGGCCCCGGCCGCCTCGGAGCCGATCATCACGATCTCCGAAGTGGCCATGGTCGAATTGATTCGTCTCCGCGACGCCGAGGAGGACGCCGCCGCTCTCGGACTTCGTCTCGAGATCGTGAGCGGTCCGGGTGAAGAGTTCAAGTACGACCTGTCACTCGACGAGTTCCGCAAGGCGGCTTTCTCCGACGAGGTGCGCACCCACGACGGGCTGAAGGTCATCGTGCCCGCCAAGGACGTCGAACTGCTGCAGGGGGCGGTACTCGACTATTCGTCGTCGTCCGGTCTCGTGATCCGCAACCCCAATCGACCGGCTGCCCCGGTCGTCGACGGACTCGTGTCGGGTGACGAATTGTCGGCCGAGATCGAAGCGATCATCTCGACCGAGGTCAATCCGGCCCTCGCCGCGCACGGCGGCTTCGTGACCTACGTGGGTCACGACACCGAAGGCACCGCCTATCTGACCATGGGCGGAGGCTGTCACGGTTGTTCGATGAGTCGCATGACCATGCTCGAAGGTGTGCAGACCACGGTGGTCGAGAAGGTCCCGGCCGTCCAGCGGGTGCGCGACCTCACCGATCACGCGTCCGGCGAGAACCCCTATTACCGCTGATTGTTCCGTGCTGATCAGCGGCGTGGACCGCGGATCAGTCGACCCGGAAGTTCGCCGGTGAACTCGTCGCGTTCGACGGTCGGCACTCCGTTCACGATCGTGGCCAGGTAGCCCACGCCGCGTTGCACCAGGCGACGTCCGCTCGCGGGCAGATCGAACACCATGCGCGGCACGTCGAAGCCGAGCCGGTCGTAGTCGATCACGTTGAGGTCGGCGCGCATTCCCGGTGCCACGAGTCCGCGATCGTGCAGGCCGTAGAACTCGGCGGTCTGACGGGTCTGACGGTGCACCACCGACTCGAGCGGCAGGCGAGGCCCACGCCGACGATCGCGCGTCCAGTGGGTGAGCATGAACGTGGGCATTCCACCGTCGCAGATCGCGCCGCAATGGGCGCCCGCATCGGAGAGGCCCATGCGGGTTTGCGGATGTTGGTGCACGTCGTGGATCATCGACAGGTCGCCGTACGAATAGTTGAAGAACGGCGCGTAGATCATGCCGTTGCCGTCGCGCGACACGAGTTGGTCGAGCACGATCTCGGCGACCGGTCGACCGATGCGACGAGACAGAGCGGCGATCGAATCGTCGCGGCTCGGCTCGTAGTCGATGTCGGCTCCTTCGACCAGCCACATGCCGTCGGCCTTGTCGATCACGACTTTCGCGAAGAGTCCACCGTCGTCGGGGATCTCGTTCACGATGCGATGGCGACGGGCCGGATCGGCGAGGGCCACCAGACGTTCGGGCATCGGCAGATGCGCCACCTCGGCGTATGCCGGATGGAACAACAGCGGGTGAACGCTGCCGTGGAGGCAGTACAGGATGCCGATCGAGCGGCCGGCCACTTGCGCGTAGACGGGGATGCCGTCGGCGTGGGCCTCGGTGAGCAAGTCGAGCACTCGTCGCCACAAGTCGGGGGACTGATCGGTCTGACTGAGATTCACACTCACCGGTCGGCCTGTGCGGCGGGCCAACTCGCGCATCCAGGTCCACTCCTCGTCGGGGACCCGCACGTGCTCGGGCGAGAACTGGAAGTTGCCGTGTCCGACCCGCGCCATGGCCTCGGCGATGGCGTAGAGCTCGTCGGCGTCGACCATGGTGCCGGGGACGAGTTCGCCACTGCGTGAACGGTGAAGAGGAGTGCGGCTGGTCGAGAAGCCGAGCGCGCCAGCGCGAAGGGCTTCTTCGACGATGTCGGCCATGTGTCGCGCGTCGTCGGCCGTGGCCGGTTCGTTGTCGGCGCCCCGCTGGCCCATCACGTAGGCGCGCACCGGTCCGTGCGCGATGAGGGCACCCACGTCGACGGCGTACGAGCGCGACTCCACGGCGTCGAGGTACTGCGGGAACGTCTCCCACTGCCAGTCGATGCCGTCGGTCATCGCCGAACCCGGAATGTCCTCGACGCCCTCCATCAGTTCGATCAGCCATTCGTGGCGATCGGGGTGGGCGGGGGCGAAGCCGACTCCGCAATTGCCCATCACCACGGTGGTGACACCGTGCCACGAACTGGGGGTGAGCCACGGGTCCCACGAGACTTGCGCGTCGTAGTGAGTGTGCACGTCGACGAAGCCCGGAGTGACGAGCGCGCCGTCGGCGTCGATGGTGCGAGCCGCCGACGAGACCTGGCCCACTTCCACGACGCGACCGTCGCGTATTCCGACGTCGGCCGAACGAGCGGGCGCCCCCGATCCGTCGACCAGTCGTCCCCCGACGATGTTGAGGTCGTTCATCGACCGAACGCTAACAAAGGCGCGCGACGACCTCGTCGTGTAGTGCGCCGTTGCTGGAGACCGCCGAACCGGTGGAGAGAGTTCGCACGCCGCAGCGATCGGTGAGTCGACCACCGGCGGCCTCGACGACGGCCTGCACCGCCGCGATGTCGTAGGGCTCGAGGCCGATGGCGTCGACGGCGACGTCGATCACCCCCTCGGCGACCAACATGTGCTGCCAGAAGTCGCCGAAGCCTCGACTCCGATGGGCGTCGCGTTGCAGCATCACGAGTTGATCGGTCATGCCGAGTGCGTGCCAACCCTCGTTCATGGTGACACTTACGTGTGCGTCCGACAATCGAGACGTGTCGGACACGGCGATGCGTCGTCCGTTGACGAAGGCTCGACCCGGCGTCGACCACCAGCGACGGTTCAAGGCCGGTGCCGACACCACACCGAGGACCGGACCGTGGTCGGCGTGCACGAGCGCGACGAGAGTTCCCCACACCGGTACTCCGCGCACGAAGTTCGACGTACCGTCGATCGGATCGATGACCCAGGTCCAGGGTGACGAGGTGTCTCCGCCGGCTCCGTGTTCCTCGCCGAAGATGGCGTGCTGCGGACGTTCGGCGAGCAGGAGTTCGACGAGCGCCGCTTCGCAGCCGCGGTCGATCTCGGTGACTTCGGTGCGATCGGCCTTGCGCGACAGCGTGAAGGCTCGGGACTCGAACGGTGGAAGCGTGATCGAGTCGGCGAGGTCGGCCAGGCGCAGACCCAGTTCGAGATCCGACGACAGGTCGAGGTCGACCGGAACGTTCATGCACCGCTCACGATCGTGCGGCGTGGACGACCGACACGATGCCCTCGGTGTCGAGGCCGAGTTGGGCGAGGATGCGATCGGGTTTGGCCTGCGGGATGAACTTGGTGGGAACGCCGAGAACCTTCACCGGTGTGGTGGGATCGATGTCGGCGATCTGACCCGCGATCGTGGATCCGATCCCACCGTCGCGGATTCCGTCCTCGATGGTGACGACCAGTTCGTGTCGCGCGGCGTCGGCGATCATGGCCGGATCGAGTGGTGCGCACGACCGCACGTCCCACACCGTCGCCTCGACACCGGACTCGCGCAAGGTTTCGGCGGCCTTGAGAGACGCGGCGACCATCTTGCCCACGGCCAGGAGGGCCACCGACCCGTCGCCGGTGACGAGGCGGCGAGCCTCGAGACCGTTTCCGACGTCGTCGGCGGCCACTTGACGGGCGGCGCCCTTCGGATAGCGGATCACGACCGGACCGGCATCGGACAACGCGATCGCGTCGTGGAGCATCTGATGGAGTTCTTGCGCGCTCGACGGAGCGAGCACGCGCATGCCCGGCACCTTCGACAAGAGGGCCAAGTCGTAGATGCCGTGATGGCTCGGGCCGTCGTCGCCCGTGATGCCCGCGCGATCGAGGCAGAAGATCACCGGGAGTCGATGCAGTGCCACGTCGTAGACGACTTGGTCCCACGCGCGACTGAGGAAGGTGGAGTAGAGGGCGACCACCGGTCGAAGGCCGCCCATGGCCATTCCGGCCGCGCCGGTGACGGCGTGCTGTTCGGCGATACCGACGTCGAAGAAGCGATCCGGATGGCGGTGCTGGAAAGGAATGAGACCGGTGGGTCCGGGCATGGCGGCGGTGATGGCAACGATGCGTGGATCGCCTTCGGATTCCTTCACGATGGCTTCGGCGAAGGCTTGTGTGTAGCCGGTCGGCACCGCCTTGGGTGGTCCGACGTTGGGGTCGAACACCGGTGCATCGTGGAGATGCTTCTCGTCGTCGTCCTCGGCCGGGGGATAGCCCTTGCCCTTCTGGGTCACGACGTGCACGACGATCGGGCCTTCGGACGAGAGATCCTCGGCACTGCGCAACGCCCGTTCGAGTTCGCGTACGTCGTGGCCGTCGATGGGTCCGATGTAGCGAACGCCGAGAGCCTCGAAGAACGAGGGCGGCTGGAGGAATTCACGCACGGCGGCCTTGACCGCCTCGACGCCGCGTTCGGCTTGTTGTCCGACGACCGGGAGGTTCTGGAGCCAGGCCTCGAGTCGGCGCTGCCGTTGCACGTAGACCGGATTCATGCGAATGCGCGTGAGTCCGTGCGACAGTTTCTCGGAGATGCGCTCGGGGAATGCCGGACGATCGATCGCGCCGGTGGCCGAACCCGAGGAGGTCGGACGCTCGTCGTCGACCGGAAGGTTCTGCGTGAGATTGGAAATGGTGGGGGCGTAACTGCGCCCGTTGTCGTTCAGAACGACGATCACGCGTCGACGGCTGTGACCGAGGTTGTTCAACGCTTCGTACGCCATGCCGCCGGTCATCGAGCCGTCGCCGATCACGGCCACGATGTGACGATGATCGTCGACTCCGGCGTCGCGCGCCACGGCCAATCCGTAGGCGTAGGAGAGCACGGTGGACGCGTGACTGTTCTCGATGTAGTCGTGCTGGCTCTCCTCGCGACTCGGATAGCCCGACAGTCCGCCCGACTGGCGCAGTTCGGAGAAGCCGGCCGCCCGGCCGGTGACGATCTTGTGCACGTACGACTGATGTCCGGTGTCCCACAGGATCGCGTCACGCGGCGACTCGAAGACCCGATGCAGAGCGAGAGTCAGTTCGACCGCGCCGAGATTCGATCCGAGGTGACCTCCGTGGTCGGCCACGGCACGCACGATGAAGTCGCGGATCTCACCGCTCAACTCGTCGAGTTCGGGGTACGAGAGTCGGCGGAGGTCGCCGGGCTCGCGAATGGCGTCGAGGGACATGGTGACGTCACGCTAGCCCTGGGGTGCCGAGGGCACGTCGGCGGAAACCTCGGTGTGACCGGTGCTTCGTGAGCCATCGCTCGTCGGCGACGTCCGGTCTGCCGAACTCTCGGTTGAAGTCGCGGCCTGCGCCTGCAGACATCGGCGTTCGTGACGGTCGTCGAGGCGATTCTGATTCCAGCGGTGCAGCCCCCAGCCGAGCAGGGCGCCCACGCCGAGGGCCAACTGGCCACCCACGCCGTCGATCCAGTAGTGGTTCCCGGTGACCACGATGCAGAACAAGGTCGCGGCCGGATACAGCAACACGGCGATCTTGGTCCAGCGCTTGCGCAGCAGGGGCCACATGGCGAAGGCGCACCAACTGGCCCACCCGATGTGGAGGCTGGGCATGGCCGCGTACTGGTTGGAGATCGAGTTCATGGTGTCGGACTCGAAGGTCCAGAGGCCGCCGCCGTAGTCGGGGAGAGTGTCGACGAATCCGAAGGTTCCGTCGTCCTCGGTTCCGGCGACGCCGTCGGCGCCGGTGTCGCGCAACGGACTCGCGATGCACGCACCGCCGTATCCGCCGTTCGGGCCGGGACACGGCGCATCGAGCAGACGCGGCGGCATCACCGGGAAGAGTGAGAAGCCGACGATGGCGAGTGCGGTGGTGATGGCGAGCGTGTTGCGCCATTGCGGGAACACGTGAGGCCGCTTGACGAACAGCACCCAGAAGACTCCGAGGGTGACCGCGAAGTGAGCCGTGCCGTAGTACGTGTTCCAGAACCGGATGAACCAGTCGTAGGACAAGAACCAGTCCTGCACGGTTTCCTCGTGGTACAGGCCGATGAAGCGTTCGAGTCGAATGAGGCGCTCGGCATTGTTGAAGGCTTGTTCTGGTACGCCGTCGGCGGCGATCACGGCCGAACCGAACTGATTACGGGTCCAGGAGTACACGAGATAGAAGACCCCCATGATGAGGGTCTCTTTCCACCAGAACGTCCGATGCGCGCGAGGGGGCACGATCGGGGCGGTTTCCACCGAACCAATCTAGGCTCGCCTCGTGATCGACGACGACGTGCTGGAACGGGTTCTGAGCGCTGCCTTGCGGACGGGTGGCGAGTTCGCCGAAGTGTTCGCATCCGATTGGCAAGGGACGGGGGTGGGTCTCGACGACGGCCGCATCGAACAGCTCTCGACGGGGCGCAGTCGGGGGGCCGGTATTCGTGTCGTACGAGGCGACACCACCGGATTCGCGCACACCGCCGATCTGACCGAGAGCGGATTGCTCGCGGCGGCTCGGGCGGCGGCCGAGGCGGCCAGTCAGGGTGGGGGAGCGACGCGAGTGGTGGCGTTGAGCGAGAGCGCGCGTCGTGTCGTCAGTCCGGTCGACGTCGATCCGTCGACGGTCTCCAAGTCGGCCAAGGTCGCGTTGCTCCGGCGTGTCGACGAGGCCGCGCGCTCCTCGGGCGGGGCCATCGCCCAGGTGTCGGCCGGCTATTCCGACGGTCGCACGCGCATCCTCGTCGCGAACAGTGACGGATTGCTGGCGCGCGACGAGCGAGTGCGCACCTTGCTGCGAGTGAGCGCGGTGGCCAACGGCGACACCGGGATGCAGACCGGATTCGACTCGGTCGGTCACACCATGGGATTCGAGCTCTTCGACAAGGTTCAGGTCGAGGACGTGGCGCGCACCGCGGCGCAGCGTGCGCTCACCAAGTTGAAGGCTCGTCCGGCGCCGTCGGGTTCGTTGCCGGTCGTCATCAAGGCCGGAAGTGGCGGAGTTCTCTTCCACGAGGCCTGTGGCCACGGTCTCGAAGCCGATCTGGTGGCCAAGGGTGCGAGCGTCTATCGGGGCAAGGTCGGCGAGTTGGTCGCGTCGCCACTCGTCACTCTCGTCGACGACGGGACCATGACCCACGAGTGGGGAGCGATCGCGATCGACGACGAAGGTCATCCCTCGCAGTACAACGTGCTCATCGAGAACGGCGTCCTGACCGACTACATGTGGGACTTCCTGCGGGCGCGCAAGGAAGGTCGACCGCAGTCCGGCAACGGGCGTCGCCAGTCGTACAAGGACCTGCCGATGGTGCGCATGACCAACACGTACGTCTTGAACGGTGACGAGGATCCCGACGACATCGTCCGCGACACCGCGCACGGCGTGTACGTCGCGCATCTCGGCGGTGGCAGCGTCAACACCGCCACCGGCGACTTCGTCTTCGGCATGACCGAGGCCTACATGATCGAGAACGGAGAGATCACCGAGCCGCTGCGCGAAGGAAATCTCATCGGCAACGGTCCGCAGGTTCTACGCGACATCGACCGACTCGGCAACGACTTCGCCATGGGCAATCCCGGAACGTGTGGCAAAGACGGTCAAGGTGTGCCGGTCGGCGACGGTCAGCCGACCTTGCGGGTGGCGTCGCTCACCATCGGCGGCACGGCGGCATGACGTCCCCTGACCGCAGCGGCGAGCTCCTCGCGATCGCCGAACGGGTCGTCGCCATGGCGGGGGCCGGTGAACAGGTCGAGGCCTACGTGAGTCGAGGTCTGTCCACCGAGGTTCGCGTCTACGAAGGCGAGGTCGAGCATTTCGTGTCGGCTCAGAGCGAAGGCATCGGGATTCGAGTCATCCGCGACGGCCGGACCGGAACCTCCTACGCCGGAACGCTCGATCCATCGGTGATCGCCGATGTGCTGGCCGAGGCCCGTGACAATCTCGGCTACGCCGAGGTCGACGAGTGGGCCGGCCTCGCCGAACCCGATGGCGTGCCGGTCACTCCCCAGGAACTCTGGAACTTCGGACTCGAGACCACGTCCACGGCGACCAAGATCGAACTGGCGAAGGAACTCGAACGATTGACCCTCGGGCTCGATCGACGAGTCCGGGTCGACGACGCCAATTACGCCGACTCGTTCGGAGAAGCGGCGGTCGCCACATCGACCGGAATTCGCGCCGCTGGCCGCGAGAACGGCTGTTACGTCAGTGTGGGTACGTTGGCCGACGACGGTGACGAGACCCAGACCGGTTTCGGTTTCGCAGTGGGCCGCGCGGTCGACGAACTCGACGTCGCGCGGGCGGCATCGGAGGCCGTCGATCGGGCCACCCGATTGCTCGGAGCCACCAAGCCGTCGTCTCGGCGCGTGACGGTCGTCCTCGATCCGTACGTGACCGCGCAGTTCCTGAGCGTCATCGGCGGAACTCTGAGCGGTGACGCGGTGGCCCGAGGTCGCAGTCTGTTCGCCGATCGACTCGGTGAAGCGGTGGCGAGTCCGTTGCTCACGTTGGTCGACGACCCGACCAATCCGCTCGCCTACACCGCGACCGACATCGACGGCGAGGGTCTGGCGGCGCGACGCAACGTGCTGATCGACGCCGGACGTCTCGATCGCTTCGTGCATTCGTCGTATTCGGCGCGTCGACTCGGGGCTCGCCCCACCGGCAACGGTGTGCGCGGGGGTTACGCCGGTTCGCCGGGTGCCGGTTGTCTGGCTCTCCAGGTCGTACCGGGCGCACGGTCGCAGGCCGAGTTGGTGGCCGACGTGGCCGACGGCATCCTCGTCCAACAGGTACAGGGTCTGCATTCCGGCGTGAATGCGGTGTCGGGCGACTTCAGCACCGGCGCGGCCGGTCTCGTGATCGAGAACGGGACTCTCGGTCGGCCGGTGCGCGAATTCACCATTGCGTCGACCCTGCAGCGCATGTTGCTCGACATCGCGGAAGTGGGTGGAGACCTCGAGTGGTTGCCGATGCGTTCGGCCGGGGTGTCGCTCGTGATTCACGACGTCACCATGAGCGGTTCCTAGTATCGATCCATGCCGATCCTGCACGCCATCGTTCTCGGCATCGTGCAGGGACTCACCGAATTCCTCCCGATCTCGTCGAGCGGCCACTTGCTCGTCGTGCCTTGGCTCTTCGGATGGGAGGACTTCGACGACGCGAGTGTGAAGAAGGCATTCGACGTGGCCCTCCATCTCGGCACTCTCGTGGCGGTCGTCTTCCACTTTCGTCGCGACGTCGTCGTCCTGGTGCGACGCGGGCTGGCGCGCCCGCCACTCGATCGCGAGGGGCGACTGGCCTGGCTCCTCGTGCTCACCGCCGTACCGGCCGCGGTGGTGGGGGCGCTCTTCGAGACGTGGATCGACGACGAACTCGGAACCCCGTTCATCATCGCGTGTTCGCTCGTGATCTTCGGACTTTTACTGGGTCATGTCGATCGCGCCAAGGGAACGCGAGCTGTCGAGGAGTTGTCGGTGCGTGACGCCTTGATCATCGGCTCGGCTCAGGTGCTGGCGCTCAATCCCGGCACGTCACGATCCGGTATCACCATGACCGCCGCCCGCGGACTCGGTTACGGGCGTGAAGCGGCCGTGCGCCTGTCGTTCCTCATGAGTCTGCCGATCATCGCCGGGGCCGGCGTGGTGAAGATGGCCGGATTGGTGTCGGACGGCGTTCCCGACGATCTGGTGGTTCCGATGATCGTGGGAGTGATCACGGCGACCCTCTCGGGCTGGGTCGCGGTGTGGGGTTTGTTGCGCCTGGTGCGCACCCGTTCGTTCACGCCGTTCGTGTTCTACCGACTGGCTGCAGCCGGGGTGATCTTCACGGCGTTGGCCGCCAGTTGGCGCTGAGCGAATCAGTCGGCGCTGGACGACGATGTCGACGAGGACGTCGACGTGGTGGTCGTGGTCGTCGCGCTCGGTGTGCTCGATGCACTCGTCGACGAATCGCTCGCACCGCTGCTGCTCGACGAGCTCGAACCACTCGACGAGCCGCGACTGTCGGTCTTGTAGAAGCCGCCGCCTTTGAAGGTCACGCCCACGGGCTGGAAGACCTTTTTCACCGGACGCGGGCGCCCGTCGGACGGGTGCGGCGCTTCGGTGAGCGGCTCGTCGGAGAAGGCCTGCTGGATCTCGATGGTCTCACCGGTGTCGATGAACTTGTACACGTAGGTCGGCATAAGGGGTCTCCGAGGGGCGAAGTCTAGGCTGAGGTCGTGGCGAGTGCTCCGTCCGGGTCCGGGACGATTCGTACGGCGGTGATCCCCGCCGCCGGTCAAGGCACGCGCATGTTGCCGGCCACCAAGGCGGTACCGAAGGAGTTGCTGCCGATCGGTGAGATGCCGGCCCTCCAGTTGGTGATCGACGAGGCCGTCGGGGCCGGTGTCGATCATGTGGTGGTTGTCACGAGTGCCGACAAGCCGGCGGTGGAGAGCTATTTCACGCGCACTGCGTGGGTCGAGGAGTCGCTCGACCGTCAGGGTCGTACTCGAGTCGCCGATCTCCTGCGTCGTTACGGCGACTCGGTTCGCGTGTCGTTCGTGACCCAGGATCGTCCGCGTGGACTCGGCCACGCCATCGGCTGCGCGGCACCGGTGGTCGGTGATCAGCCGTTCTTCGTGCTGTTGCCCGACGAACTGATGGCCGATTCGTCGTTGCTCGTCGATCTCGGCCGTGTGCTGGCGGCGACCGGTCGTCCGGCGATCGCGTTGAAGCGCGTCCCACGCGACGATGTGGCGCGCTACGGCGTCATCGAGCCGGCAGGTGACGAAGCGCCAGTCGGGGGAGTGGCGGCTCTCCCGTTCCGTCACGTGGTCGAGAAGCCGGCGGTGGCCGAGGCACCCAGTGATCTCGTCATCATCGGGCGTTACGCGCTCACGCCCGACATCTTCGATCGCATCGACGGGTTGAGCGCCAGTTCGTCCGGCGAGATCCAACTGACCGATGCCCTCGTCGACCATTCCGCAGGCCACGCGTCCTTCGGTGTCGTTTCGCACATCGGTCGTCGCGACATCGGGTATCCGCTCGGGTGGTTCCAGGCGGTGGTGGAGTCGGGTCTGCGCCATCCGGAACTCGGTCCCGAGTTCCGTCGTTGGCTCCGCGACCAGCTCTAGACGCGTCGGAAGTGGCCCGGTAGGTCGAGAACCAGTCCGTAGTCGTCGACCTCGAAGTCGTGCGCCGGCCCTCCGTCGTCGCGTCGGACGTTCCAACGGCGTCGGTCGAGACGCGTGTACTCGATGCGAGTGCGGAGAATGGCCAGAGTCTCGGTGTCGACCGTGACCGACTCGACGCCGGCCGACTCGCCGACGTCGAGTCGAAGGCGGCGAACGGCCATGGTCCGCGTGAACGGGCTGCAGAGCAGATCGATGTCGTGGCACCCGGCCAAGTCGTGACGCTCCGAGCCGTTCACCTCGCCCCAGCGCCCCCGACCGTCGTTGGCCAACCACAGATCGGGGTCGTCCATGTCGCGGAACAGGAGCATCTGTTGCAGTTGCCACGACGCAGTGAAGCGAAAGACGTATTGGACGTCGGCTCCGCGCACGAGTCCATCAGCCGTCCAGGCCTCGTTCTCGAAGCGCAGCGTCAACGTCTCGGATCCGGAACCGTCCTCGGTGATCCACTCGACGGACATGCCGTCCAGCGGAAGGACTCGACATCCGTCGTGCTCGCCCGAACCCATGCGTCGAGTGTGCCACCGTCCGAGGCGAACCGGTACCGTCGTCGCCATGATGCCGATCGAAGAAGCACATCGCGTCGTTCTCGACGGATGCTCGGCGCTCCCTGAGATCGAATTGCACGTCGACGACTCGATCGGCTGCGTTCTCGCCATCTCGGCCGTGGCCGCCGAGGACGTGCCACCGTTCGCGAACACCGCCGTCGACGGTTACGCGGTTCGCGCATCCGACACATCGGGAGCAGGCGATCAGCCGGTCGCGCTCGCCGTGGTCGGTGAAGTGGCCGCCGGAGCTCGCGGTGACACCGAGTTGGGTCCGGGCGAAGCGGTGCGCATCATGACCGGGGCGCCGGTTCCGCCAGGCGCCGACGCCATCGTCATGGTCGAGGACACGTCCTTCGAGGGTGATCGCACGATCTTCGACGGTTCGCAGACGGTGTTGGTTCGCCGAGCGGTGACGGCCGGATCCGCGATTCGCAACGCGGGTGACGACGTGCGAGCGGGCGAGGTCGTCTTCGAACCGGGGACGGAGATCACGCCGGCCGTGGCCGGAGTGCTGGCCAGTATCAACGTCCGGCGACCGCGCGTGGTGCGCCGACCGCGAGTCGCAGTTCTCTCCACGGGTGACGAGTTGATCGATGACGGCTCTCCGCTCGAACCCGGTCAGATCCGCGAGAGCAACCGTGTCATGTTGCTCGGACTCGTGTCCCGAGCCGGTTGCACCCCGGTCGACTTCGGCATCGTGCGCGACGACGAGGTGGCTCTCGAACAGACGTTGCGACTGGCGGCCGCTGAATGCGACGCCGTGGTGACGAGTGGCGGAGTCAGCATGGGCGACTACGACGTCGTCAAGGCGGTGTTGTCGCGCATCGCACGGATGCAGTGGATGCAAATCGCCATCAAACCGGCCAAACCGTTCGCCTTCGGACTCTTGTCGCGTCGCGACGGGCGAGATATTCCGGTCTTCGGCCTCCCCGGTAATCCGGTGAGTTCGCTGGTGAGTTTCGAACTCCTGGCCCGACCGGCCCTTCGCAAGATGGCCGGTCATCGCCCCGAGACATGGGACCGTCCTCGAGTGCTGGCCGTGGCCGACGCCGGTTTGCGCCGCCAGCCCGACGGCAAGGTCCATTTCCAGCGCGTCGTGACCCGATTCGGCGTCGACGGCCGCGTTCACGCCACCCCGGTCGCCGCGCAGGGCAGTCACCAGTTGGCGGCCACGGCGCTGGCCACCGGACTCGCCGCCGTCCCGGACGGGAGCGGAGTCCCGGAGGGTGGCGACGTCGAGGTTCTGCTCATCCACGACTGACGCGCCGTTCTCGGCGGGCTCGACCTCGGCCGAACGCTCATCGCTCACCACGCCTATCCTTGGCGTATGGCGGCACGGGACCTGATCGATCCCTTCGGGCGGACCATTCGTGATCTGAGGATCTCGGTCACCGATCGCTGCAACTTCCGCTGCACCTACTGCATGCCCGCCGAAGGAATGGTCTGGCTTCCCAAGTCCGAGATCCTCACTTTCGAAGAGATCGAGAGATTGGCTCGGATCTTCGTCACGCGTTACGGCGTCGACGGCATCCGCCTCACCGGTGGCGAACCCACCGTGCGCGCCCACCTGCCCGTTCTGGTGTCGAAGTTGTCGGCGCTGTCGGTCCCGGCCGAGTCCGGTTCACCCCTGGCCGGTGGGCCGATCGATCTGGCTCTCACCACCAACGGGGCAACGCTCACCAACTGCGTCGAAGAATTGAAGAACGCCGGGCTGAATCGCATCAACGTCAGTCTCGATTCGCTCGACCGAGCCAAGTTCGAGCGAATGACCCGTCGTGACGAACTCGAGCGCGTCCTCGCCGGCATCGAGGCGGCCACGCAGGTCGGCTTCTCGAGTGTCAAGATCAACACCGTGGTCGAGCGGGGGGTCAACGACGACGAGATCCTCGACCTGGCCGAATTCGGACGCCGTCTCGGCGTCGAAGTGCGCTTCATCGAGTTCATGCCGCTCGACGCCGAGGGCCACTGGGTGAACGACAAGGTGGTGAGCCAGGACGAGATCGTGGCGCGAATCTCGTCGGTGCATCCGCTCGAATCGGTTCCCGCTCGTGGTGCTGCGCCCGCCGACCGCTGGCGTTATCTCGACGGTCGCGGCACGGTCGGTGTGATCCCGACCGTCACCAAACCGTTCTGCGGTGATTGTGACCGGGTTCGCCTCACCGCGGACGGCCAGTTCCGCACGTGTCTCTTCGCCACCACCGAGTTCGATCTCCGCGATCTGCTGCGCAACGGTGCCGACGACGACGCGCTCGCCGCCGAGATCGAGCGAGCGGTCGGAACCAAGTGGGCCGGTCACCAGATCAATCAGGTCAACTTCATTCGTCCTCGTCGGTCGATGAGTCAGATCGGTGGGTGACGAGGTGAGCCAGGAGATCGGTCCGCAGGACGACGGCGAGCACCCCTTCACGCACCTCGATCGGGCCGGGCGGGCCCGCATGGTCGACGTGACGCCCAAGGAACCCACTCATCGGCGGGCCGTGGCGCGCTGCAAGGTGTTCATGACCCCGGCGACGGCGTCGGCCATCGCCACACGCGAGGTCGCCAAAGGTGACGTCCTCGCCGTGGCGCGGGTGGCCGGGATCCAGGCCGCCAAGCGCACCAGCGACATGATTCCGCTGTGTCACCCGTTGTTGGTGGGAGCGGTCACGATCGATTTCGAAATCGCCGACGATCACGTGGTGATCGAAGCGCAGGTCGACACGGTCGAGCGCACGGGGGTGGAGATGGAGGCCCTTCACGCCTGCTCGGTGGCGGCCCTGACCATCTACGACATGTGCAAGTCGGCCGATCGGGGCATGGTGATCGGCGAGATGGCTCTGTGGGAGAAGACTGGAGGCCGTTCGGGTGTCTATCGACGCCCTGACCAGGCCTGATACCCGGAATTGGCAGGACGCGAGTGGACCTCGAGGGACCGTGTCGGGGAGGACGGGGAGTCCGGGTGGCCCGAGTCACACCGATTCGACCCTGTCGGTCGTTGCGGTGTCCGTCATGAATGTTGCTAAATTGTAACGAAACGGGTTCGACCCAGCGTCAGCCCACGAGTGAGTCCAGGGGAGACATTCGGTGAGCAAGATCGTACTTCTCGTGGTGGGTGCGGCCTGGGCGGCCGTTCTGATCCCGCCGCTGGTGCGTGGTCGCTCGGAGAACCGTCCGCATTCCTCGGTCGTCGACTTCCGTCGTCAGCTCTCGACCTTGCAGCGCTCGGCTCCGTATCGCGGTGGCGCTCCTCTGCGTGTGGCTCGCCCCTTGGCCCCGTCGCCATCCCGTCCGACCGCGTCTCGTCCGATCTCTGCTCACCACGGCGGCTCACGACAGAACCTCGGCGCGGCGTCGCTCGGTTCGCGTTCGGTCGGCACCCGTGGAGTGAGTCGGGCCCACCTCGTGCGGCAGCGTCGTCAGAACGTGGTGTTGAGCCTGACGTTGCTCACTCTCGGATCGGCTTTCATCGCCTTCACCACCAAGAGCGACCTGTTCATCTACGTCTTCGTGCTCGCGGCCATGGCCCTGGTCGGGTATTGCTACAAGTTGGCGCAGATTCGTCGCTACCAGTCGGTGACCCAGTCGTACCGTCGCGACTGGATCCGAGCGGCCTGACGGCCGGTAGAGTTCTGCGTCGCCGGTTCGCCGGTGCACCCTCGGGGGTGTAGCTCAGTTGGCAGAGCGCAACAATCGCACTGTTGAGGCCAGGGGTTCAATTCCCCTCACCTCCACCCGGGATCGACCCGAGTGCTTCGGCACTCGGGTCGTTTGATTCCTGCGGCGTCGCGATGTCTCGGACAGTTCATCGTCGCCGGGTCGACGACTCGTCAATCCATCAGCCCTCGATCGGGATGGGGTCGCCGGTCTGTTCGCGGATCGTGAGTGACATGTAGAGGCGAAATCGTTTCCCGTATTCATCATTTCGCTCACGCCAATAGGCGCGGAATATCGGAGAGCAGGCTTGGTATTCGAACCACTTGCTCCATCCGCCGAAGTCGACCGAAGGAATTCTCCTGAGCGTGTACGAGCGTCCCTTGTCGTGCGCCTCGAAAAGGCTTCTCATGAATGATCCAAGGATCTCCACCAGGATCATCTGTTGGGCCTTCTCGTCTTCGGTGAGCTGCGTCTCTTTGAGATGACGCCAGTCATGAACGCCAAGGGTCGGATACTGCAGTGCCAAAGCCATGAAATCGCGATACTTCTGATCCAGTTCGCTGTACATCGCCCGCCTTCGGTCGCGTCGCTCGATGTGTTTGTTGATGGAGAAACCGAATATCGCGATCGGAATACCGAGCGCCGTGGCCCAGTTGGCGTAATCGTTGATTGTCACGTGGAACCCCCGACGGAAGTATTGCTGACTCTCGAGGGCCCGACGGCACAACTTCTCAACGTTCCGATCCTTGTCGTCGACGAGTCGATCGAACTCCGTCCGAGCATTGGTTCTGGGGCCGAACGGATCGTCGCCAATCCTCTGCATCGAGCGTTTCTCGCGTCGGTGACCTCGGAGTCGACGTCGTGACACGTGCCCAATCGCCGTGATCGACCCCCCTCGGGTCGCCCGAATTTCCAGGATCGAACCCGCCCACGACTAGGTTCGGCGCATGTCCGGCCCGCTCGCAGGTGTCAAGGTCGTCGAACTCGGCCTGTGGATCGCGGGTCCGGCCGCCAGTGGCATCCTCGGCGACTGGGGAGCCGACGTGGTGAAGATCGAGCCGCTCCGTGGCGATCCATCCCGGCTCTTCCAGCGCATGTTGAGCCGGAACAAGAACGACAATCCGATCTTCGAACTCGACAACCGCAACAAGCGTGGTGTGGCCCTCGACATCGGCACCGACGAGGGTCGGGAGATCGCCCGTGATCTGGTGCGACGAGCCGACGTGTTCGTGACCAACGCACGAGTGCCGGCGGTCGAACGAGCCGGCCTCGACTACGAGAGCGTGCGGGCGATCAACCCGCGAATCGTCTACGCGCACGTGACCGGTTACGGACTCGACGGTCCCGACGTCGACCGGCCCGGCTTCGACATCGCGGCGTACTGGGCGCGGTCGGGAATGGCTCACTTGCACACGTCCGAGAACGGCGATCCGCCCATCGCCCGCGGTGGTCTCGGTGATCATCCGACCGGAATGGCGACGGCCGGTGGCATCGTCGCTGCCTTGTTCGCCCGCGAACGAACTGGTGAGGGACAAATGCTGTCGACGTCGCTGTATCGCAACGGGGTGTACGCGATGGGCTACGACTTGAGTCTGCAGTTGAGTTGGGGGCGGTGTCCGCCGGTGGCCGAACACGCCTCGGCGCCGTCGCCGACGGCCAACAGCTATCGAACGCTCGACGGCCGTCGTTTCTGGGCGGTGGGAGTGGAGGCCGAACGTCACTGGCCGCCGCTGGCGCGTGTGGCCGGACACCCGGAGTGGATCGACGATCCGCGTTTCGTCACCGCAGCCGATCGTGCGATCAACGCGCGTGAACTGATCGCTCTGCTCGACGAAGTGTTCGCCTCCCGCACCCTCGCCGACTGGGTCGCCGTCTTCGCGACCGAGCCCGACATGTTCTGGGCTCCGCAGGCGACTCCCGACGAGGTGGTGGCCGATCCGCAACTGCGCGCGGCGGGCGGACTGATCGAGGTCCCACATGACGGTGGCGCCACCACCATGATCTCGTCGCCGATCGACTTCCACGGAACCCCGGGTGAGCCCCGTTCTCGGGCACCGCGTCTCGGACAACACACGCGTCCGGTGCTCGTCGAACTCGGATACGACGATGCGACGATCGACGCATTGGCCGAGCGGGGAGTGATCAGGATCGAGAACTGAGGTCAAGCGGGCGGTCGAAGCCGGTCGACCACTCGGTCCACCAGATCGACCACGTCGTACACGCAGGTGACGAAGTCCTCGAGCTCCCCGCCGCCCGGGTCGATCACTTCCTCCCATGGTTCGAGTTCGACGTTGTGCAGGTCGAGTCGTCCGACACGTTCCACGAGCGGTCCGTCGGATCCGAGATCTCGCACGAGTCGACGCAATGTCGCCGTGCGGGGTGACACGTCGGGATGTTCCCGTCGGATCCACTGCACGTGTTCGGGTGCCAGCCCGATCACCAGATCGGCGGCGTCGACGTGTTCGCGGGTGATCTGTTTGCTGCGATGGTGACGGGCTTCGAGGCCGACGCGGGAAAGGGCCTCGCGGGTGCGCCAGCTGATCGGCTGTCCGTCCACGCTGAAGGTTCCGGCGGTGACGATCGAGAGACGTGGTTCACGGTCGACCAGAGCGGCCCCGGCCATCACCGATCGGGCGGCGTTGCCGGTGCAGATGACCAGCAGATTCGACATGTCGTGCGACGACACGTCACCGAGACGCGCGAAGCGGAGCCATGGCGGCCGGATCGATGTACTCGTCGAGGCTCGTGATGAGTCCCTCGTCGTTCAGGTGCACGATCATGCACGAATGCGCGCGCAGTACGCCGCCGGGGGCGGTGCCGGTGATGGCGGCCTGCCACACCCAGCCGTCCTCGGTGCAGGAGAACGAGCGAGTCTCCCAACGCAGATCGGGGATCTGGCGATGCATCCACTCGAGAGTCTTGCCGGTGCCCGCGTACTCGATGGTCAGGTCGTCGAAGTTGTGCCACACCGTCGCGCCCGGCACGCACATGGACATGGTGACGTCGGCTCGCCCGGCGTTGGTGGCTTCGGCGAAGCGACGATGATGGTCGGTCAGGAACTCGATGGAATGCGACATGGTCTCTCCGGATCAGGTGGGAACACCGCCGTCGACGGTGAAGACGGCTCCCGTGGTGTAGGTGGATGCATCACTCGCCAGGAAGAGGGCGGCGCCCACGATCTCGTGGGGTTCACCGACTCGTCGCAGCGCGATCCGCTTCATGGCTTGGTCGACCAGTTCCCAGTTCCAGGCCTTGCTGATGTCGGTGCGGAACGAGCCCGGCATGATGCAGTTGACGCGGACGTGCGGCCCGAAGGTCTGCGCGAAGCCGATGGTCAGGGCGTTCAGCCCGGCTTTGGCAGCGGTGTAGGGGATCACGTCGGGAGTGGGATGGATCGCGGCGATGCTCGAGATGTTGACGATCGAACCCGATCGTCCGATCTCGCGTGCCCGCTCGGCCATACGGGTGCCGAGCAGGGCCGTGAGTCGGAACGGCCCCTTCAGGTTGAGGCCGATCACCGAATCCCAGAGACGTTCGTCGACGGCGGCGATCGATTCGTACATCGGTGACTTACCGGCGTTGTTGACCAGGACGTCGACGCCGCCCAGTTCGTCCCAGGCCACCTCGGCCAGACGGTCGACCTCGTCCCAGCGGCCGACGTGGCACGCGTGCACGTGTACGGGTCGGCCGGTCTCGGCGGCGATCTCGTCGGCGGTCTTCTGACACGATTCGAGGGACCGGCTGGCGATCATCACGTCGGCTCCGGCGAGGGCGAAGGCGCGAGCCATCTCTCGACCGAGACCTCGGCTTCCGCCCGTGATCAGGGCTCGGCGACCCGTGAGGTCGAACAGGTCTCGAGGGTCGATCGCCACGAGACGACTCTAGGAGACCGCTCGCGGCGTCCGTGGTGTCGCGTCGAGACGTGCGAGTCGGTCCGTGATTCTCCGAGTGCTCCTCCCGGTCGCAAGAATGGGAGCGTGGAATTCGAAGACGATCCGTCGATCAGCCGTTTCCGTGACGAGGTGCGGGGCTGGCTGTCGTCGCATCTGGTCGGCGAGTACCGAGCCCTCGGCACCTCGGCCGAGATGGGAGCGCACGACTGGCCGGTACGAGTGCGTTGGGAACAAGAACTCGGTCGCGCCGGCTGGCTCGGTCTCACGTGGCCGAAGGAATTCGGCGGACGGGCCGCGTCGGTCGCCGAAGAACTGGCCTTCGCGCAGGAGTACGCCCTCGCCGACGGCCCGCAACGCGCCGGCTTCTTCGGTGAGGGTCTGCTCGGCCCCACGCTCATCACGTTCGGCTCCCCCGAACAACAGGAGCGTTTCCTGCCACCGATCCTGCGGGGGGAGGAGTACTGGTGCCAGGGCTTCAGCGAACCCGGCGCCGGATCCGATCTGGCGGGCGTGCGCACGACAGCGGTTCTCGACGGCAACACGTGGCGGGTCGACGGGCAGAAGGTGTGGACGAGTCAGGCTCAGTTCGCCCAGTGGATCTTCGTCCTGTGTCGCACCGAACTCGACCAGGTGGCCCACAAAGCGTTGTCGTACGTGCTGGTTCCGATCGACCAACCTGGTGTGGAGGTCAGGCCGCTGAAGGATCTCTCCGGCAACGACCACTTCTGCGAAGTGTTCTTCGACGGTGCCGTCACGTCGTCCGATCTGGTGGTCGGGGGTCGCGGCAATGGATGGCGCACGGCGATGGGAACCCTCGGCTTCGAACGGGGAACCGCTTTCATGGCTCAGCAGTTGAAGTTCGCCAAGGAGTTCGCCAAGGTGCGCGAACTGGCGGAGGCCAAGGGGGTCGACCGCGATCCGGAGATCCGTCAACGACTGGCGCGGGCCTACGGCGAACTCGAGATCATGCGATGGTCGGGTCTACGCAACGTGACTCGGTTCCTGCAGGGAAGTCAGCCCGGTCCCGAGGGTTCGATCGGCAAGTTGTTCTGGTCGAAGTGGCACCAGCGACTCGGCGAACTCGAGGCCGATCTGCTCGGGGCCGACGCGCTGGTCCTGCAGCCCGAGGGAACCGTCGCCCACGACTTCCAGCACACGTTCATGTTCAGTCGGTCGCACACGATCTACGCCGGTTCGTCGGAGATCCAGCGCAACATCATCGGCGAGCGGGTGCTGGGTTTGCCGCGTGAATGATCGTCGGCTAGCGGGCGGATCAGTCGCCGGCCGGACCGGAGAATCGCGGCGCCCGCTTCTCGCGATGTGACGCCACACCTTCGGCGGCATCCGGTCCGCCGAAGCCGAAGAACTCGTAGGCGAGCGACGCGTCGAAGGCCGGCATCATGGAGCGATACCAGTGATTGAGCGTGTGCTTGGTGAAGCGCAGAGCGGCCTGGGCTCCCTCGGCCAGCTCGCTCGCCACCTCGAGAGCTCGTTGGTGTACCTGATCGTCGTCGACGCACAGTGACACCAGACCGATTCGTTCGGCTTCTTCGCCGGTGAGGGTGTGGCACGTGAGCAAGTAGTACTTGGCCTTGGCCATTCCCACGAGCAACGGCCAGCACACCGCCGCGTGATCGCCGGCGGCGACGCCGAGTCGAGTGTGACCGTCGATGATGCGCGCGGTGCGTCCGACCACCGACACGTCGGCGAGCAGCGCGGCCACGAGTCCGGCTCCCACGGCCGGACCGTGGACGGCCGAGACGATCGGTCGCGAGCATTCGATCACGTTGCGGACGAGATCGCGCGCTTCGCGCATCACACGCGAGCGGATCTCGTAGTCGCCGATGATGCCGTCGATGAGATCGAAACTGCCGCCGGCCGAGAAGGCCTTGCCGGCTCCGGTGAGGAGGACGACCCGAGTGTCCGGATCACGATCGACCGTGGTCCACACGTCGGCGAGCTCACGGTGGGCGTCGAGACCCACGGCGTTCAGATTCGGGCCGTCGAGAGTGATCTGCAGCACACCCGGTGACGGACGCGAGAAGGTGAGCTCGCGAAAGTCGCGGTAGTGATCGACCCCCGCCACGATCAGATGCGCTCGATGATGGTGGCCGTTCCCATGCCACCGCCGGTGCACATCGTGATGAGCGCGGTCGTCTTGTCCTGTCGCTCGAGTTCGTCGAGCGCGGTCTGGATGAGGATCGGACCACTGCCGCCGATGGGGTGTCCGAGAGCGATCGCACCACCGTTCACGTTCACGTTCTCGGGAGTGATGCCGAGCTCACGCATGGCCTTCAGGGGAATTGCCGCGAAGGCCTCGTTGATCTCCCACAGATCGATGTCCTTGGTGGTCATCCCGGCTCGCTCGAGGCACTTCTTCGACGCCGGGGCAGGCGCGGTGAGCATGATGACCGGTTCGGCGCCGGCCACCGCCGACATGACGATGCGGGCGCGGGGCTTCAGGCCGTGGGACTTGGCGTACTCGGGTGTCGTCACCATGATGACGCCCGCGCCGTCGACCACACCGGACGAGTTGCCGGCGTGGTGCACGTGGTTCACCTTGTCGACGTTCGGGTACGCCTGCTTGCACATGTCGTCGAACGACTTCTCGAAGCCGTCGAGCACACGACTTCCGAGTCGTTCGAACGACGGAGCGAGACCGGCCAGCGACTCCATGGTCGTGCTCGGTCGCAGGTGCTCGTCCTGGGCGAGGGCGACCGAGCCGTCGGGATTGAGGATCGGAACGACACTTCGATCGAAACGTCCTTCGGCCTGAGCTCGCGCGGCGCGCATCTGGCTCTCGAAGGCGAGTGCATCGACGTCTTCACGGGTGAAGCCTTCGATGGTGGCGATGAGGTCGGCCGACACGCCCTGTGGCACGAGCGGATACATGGCGCGCAGAGCCGCATTGCCGACCGTGAAGTCGGGCGGTCCGCTCGGAGCGGGCCAACGCGACATCGACTCGACGCCACCGGCGACCACCACGTCCTGATGACCGGACTGGACGGCCATGGCGGCCCACGAGACCGCTTGCTGGCCCGAACCGCAGAATCGGTTGATGGTGACACCGGGTGCCTCCACCGGCCAGCCTGCGGCGAGGACCGCCATGCGGCCGATGCACGCGCCATGATCGCCGGCGTCGTTGCCGTTGCCGATGATCACGTCGTCGACGTCGGCCGGATCGAAGCCGACGCGCTTCTGCAGAGCGTTCAACACTTGGGCCAACAGTTCCTGCGGATGAATGTGGTGCAGCGAACCGGTGTCCTTTCCCTTGCCACGCGGGCTGCGGACTCCGTCGATGATCCAGGCTTCGCTCATGGTTCCTCCCGTCGGTGAACGAACGATTCGACCGTAGCCGAATCGTTCGGTCGACTCAGGTGCCGGTGGCGCGCTCGGCCCGGCTCACGACCTCGGCGAGTTCGTCGCGGGCTCGAGCCACTCGGGAGCGCACGGTCCCGATGGGGCAACCGCAGATCTGGGCCGTCTCGTCGTAACTCAGGCCGAGCACCTGGGTGAGCACGAAGGCGTCGCGTCGATCGGGGTCCAGTGCCTCGATCAGTTGGGAGAGTTCGAGCGACGGGCCGCTCGACGCCGTCGGGTCGTCGGACGCTTCGGAGCGGAGTCGCTCGACCAGGCGCCATCGACGGGATCGGGCACGTAGATGATCGGCCGCGGCTCGTCGGGCGATCGAGAGCAACCAGACCTTGGCGTCGCTCTCGCCGCGGAAACGATGCAGCGATCCGATCGCCCGGGTGTAGGTGTCCTGGGTGACGTCGTCGGCCGACTGGACGTCGGTGAGATAGGCGCAGTAACGCCACACGTCGGCCTGACTCTCCTCGACGAAACGGCCCAGCGCTCGACGGTCACCGTCTCGGGCGGCGATGGCGAGGGAGGTGAGGGAAACCACGAGCAACATTCTGGAACTTTTCGGGTTCGTGCGACGACTCATTCGGTGTGGCAGGTGATTCTTGGGACTTTGGTCCTCGTCGGCCGGCGTGCGAAGCGACGCGGCAGGCTCTCTCGGCGGAGCTCGACGGTGAAGCCTCGGGAGTCGAGGTCGCCGCGGCGCGCCACCACCTCGAATCGTGCGATTCGTGTCGCGCGTGGTCGACCGCCGTCGAGGGTCTGCAACGTCGCATTCGAGTGCGCGCGGCCGATGTGGTTCCCGATCTCGCCTCGGTGATCCTGGAACGCGCGCATCCGCCGCGGCCGGGCCGAGGTGAGTGGATCCGTCTCTCGCTCGTCGTGGTGGCGCTCACGCAGTTGGTCATCGCGCTTCCCGATCTCTTCGCGTCGTCGACCGCAGAAGAGGTTCACGACTCCCGGCACGTCGGTGCGATGGCCGTGGCCCTCGCTCTCGGCCTTCTCTACACGGCGCACCGTCCGACCCGGGCCTACGGAATTCTGCCCGTCGTCGCAGCGTTGGCGGTGACCATGCTCGGAGCGGCTTCGATCGACATCGCGCGCGGATCGGCGGTACTTCTTTCCGAATCGGTGCATCTTCTCGAGGCCATCGGCTTCGTCCTGGTGTGGATGCTCGCCGGGATGCCGGGACGACCCGGTCGATCGAGACATCGACGCCGATCGACTCGCCGTATCGAAGGCGCGTCGGCGACGGTCGAGATTCTGCGACGACGCGACTCGGCCTGATCAGCGAAGTCGTGCTTCGAGCGCTGTCTGCTCCCGCTCCCGCAACGCGACGTTGACGCGTTGGCGTTCGAGCACTTGTTCGAGGGTCTTGGCCGCCTGTGGGACGGGATGCTCGGCGAAGAAGGCCCGAACGTCGGCTTCGGCGTCGGGAGTGTTGAGCGATTTCACCGGATCGATCATGCGCACGATCGTGTTGGATGGAAACTTTTCGTCGGCCACTGCCCAGTGGCGACGAACGAAGTCCCACGCCAGTCGACCGTGCCTGCGATGAGCGATGCAGCGAGCGAGCAGGAACGGAGCGTTCTGCGTCTTGACGTCGCCACTCATGGCGAACTCGCAGGTGCGACGCATCAGATCCGGTGAATCGAACTCGGCGAGGGCGTAGAGGTAACGCAACTGCTCCTGGGGGTTGTCGGCCGTGAGGAATCGTTGCTGCATGTCGTCGTACGTCGCGGTGTCACCGTGATTGGCGACCACGGTCGTGGCCGCGGCGGCCAGCTCGGGATGAACCGACGATGGATCTCTCTGAGCATCGGCGAGGAGCGTTCGACATCTCTCGACCGCGTCGGCATCCCCTCCGTTCACGGCGACCAGCGCGACGAGCAGACCGCGCAACTTGCCGATCAGCTCGTCCTCGTCGATGACGGGTTCCCAGCCCAACGCGGCGAGAGCGGGCGACGCCAGCTCTCTAATCCGTCGCTGCAACGACACGTAGGCGTCGTCGCCGACCAGTCGACCGATCGAACGCAACCCGTTGGCCACCACTTGCCAGACCGCGAGGTCGCGTTCGTCGACGAAGGAATCGAGGAAGTCGAGGAAGTCGACCGCCGAAAGGCGTCCGGCCACCACCGCGCTCCACGCGTCGTCGACCAGGTTGTATCGCTCCACGGTCGACGACCTGGCGAGCACCGATCGATCGACTCGCGCGAGGAGTTCGGGAGAGTAGGCCACGCGATAGAAGCCGTGACCGCCCGAGTTGACGATGACGACGTCGTCGGCGCGCGCGAGCGGAACCTCGATCGGCTCGTCGTCGAGCAGAACCAGTTCCTCGCCGTCGCCGAGACGAAGGTGAACGGGCACCAGCCAGGACTGATGTGGGACCTCGGCCGTCACGTCGAACAAGAAGCGTTGCTGGGTGAGGCGCACCGCCGACCCATCGCTCGTCGTCACCAGGTCGGCACTCACGAGCGGATAGCCGGGCTGCCAGATCCAGGAGTCCATCAGTCGACGCACTGGTTCTCCACCGTCCGACGACACCGCGGCTTCGATCGAGTCCCAGAGATCGGACGTCTCGGTGTTCCCGTAGGAATGGGCGGCCAGGTAGTGACGCACTCCGGCGCGGAACCGTTCGACACCCAAGTACTGCTCCAGCATGCGAAGCAGCGCGCCGCCCTTCTGGTAGGTCAGGACGTCGAACATTCCCTCGCAGTCGGCCGGTGAGCGCACCTCGTACTCGACCGGACGCGTCGACACGAGCGAGTCGGTCTCGAAGGCGACCGATCGCTCGAGGGAGAAACTGGTCCAACGCTTCCAATCGGGACGGTAGGCATCGACGGCGGCGACCTCCATGAAGGTCGCGAACGCTTCGTTCAACCAGATGCCGTTCCACCATTTCATGGTCACGAGGTCGCCGAACCACATGTGCGCCAGTTCGTGGCTCACCACGTCGGCGACCAGTTCCTTCTCGACCTGAGTGCTCGTGCTCGGATCGACGAGGAGGAGGCTCTCTCGGTACGTGATGCACCCCACGTTCTCCATCGCGCCAGCGGCGAAGTCGGGGAGCGCGATCATGTCGATCTTGGCGTCGGGGTAGGGGATGCCGTAGTACGCGGTGAACCAGCGAAGGCTCGCCGCGCCCACGTCGAGTCCGAAATCGGTGAGATGACCCTTGCCGGGCACGTGCACGATCCGCAGCGGAACGCCTCCCACATCGACCGCTTCGGTGGCCTCGAGCCGTCCGACCACGAAGGCCACCAGGTAGGTGCTCATGGGCATGGTGTCGGCGAAAGTCACGGCCACCTTTTCGTCGCGGCGGGTGCGTCGGATCTCGGGTCCGTTGCTCACGGCCAGCAGACCGTCGTCGACCACCAAGGTGACGGCGAAAACGGCCTTGAAATCGGGCTCGTCGAAACACGGAAACGCGCGTCGACAGTCGGTCGCCTGCATCTGGGTGCAACCCACCACGTGCTCGACGCCGTCGACGTCGCGATAGGTGCTCCGATAGAAGCCACGCAACTTGTCGTTGAGGATCCCGGTGAATTCGACGTCGATCGCGATCGGACCGGGTGCGAGTTCGTCGATGGTTCCGATCAGAAGTCGTTCGGTTCTCTCGTCGAGCGAGAACGGGGCCGGCCGACCGTCGACGAAGACGCGCTGTACGTCGAGTTCAGCGGCGTTCAGCACGATCGAACGAGTGGTGGCGTCGAGGTCGGCCGAGATCACGACCCGTCCGGAGAAGGTGGCCCCGGTGAGATCGGGCTCGAGTTCGATGTCGTAACGCCGGGGCCGGACGTGTCGTGGGAGTCGATAGGGGTCGAGTTCGTCGGGTCCGGGCCGTTCGTTCGTGGTCGTTCGGGGGCTGGTCACGACGGCGAGCGTAGTGGCGAGATACGGTTGTCATTCGTGCCACCCTTGGACCAGAACGTGCGTTTTCCGGCCCGTGCGGACGGTTCGCGCTTCGACGTGGTGGGCATCGGCAACGCTCTCGTCGACGTCATCTCCCATGCCGACGACTCCTTCATCGAGCGCCAGGCCCTCACCAAGGGTTCGATGACGCTGGTCGACACCGAGCGAGCTCTTCACTTGTATCGAGCGCTCGGATCGGCGGTCGAGATGAGTGGTGGATCGGCCGCCAACACGGTGAGCGGTGTGGCCAGTTTCGGTGGTCGTGCGGCCTACATCGGCAAGGTGAGTCTCGACGATCTCGGTGACGTCTTCGGCCACGACCTCCATGCGGTCGGCGTGCACTTCGCCCCGGGTCGACATCTCGACGACATTCCCACCGGACGTTGCATCATCGTCGTGACTCCCGATGCACAACGCACCATGAACACGTACCTCGGTGTGTCGTCGTACCTGTGTCCGACCGACATCGACGAAGAGGTGGTGGCCGCTGGTCGTGTGCTCTACATGGAGGGTTACCTCTTCGATCGCGAGGACGCCAAGGAAGCCTTCCGCCATGCGGCTCGTGTCGCGCACCGCGCCGGACGGCAAGTGTCGCTCACGCTGTCCGACAGTTTCTGCGTCGATCGTCACCGGGACGACTTTCGTGCGTTGGTCGAGGACGAGGTCGACATCCTCTTCGCCAACGAGGACGAACTCTGCTCGTTGTACGAGACCGAGAACTTCGAGGCAGCCATCGCGGCCGTGCGACGCGACAGCGCGTTCGCCGTCGTGACGCGCGGTCCGCTGGGCGCGTCGATCGTCACGCGGGACGCGATCGTCTCGGTCGACGCCGAACCGGTCGATCACGTCCTCGACACCACCGGCGCCGGTGATCTCTTCGCGGCCGGTTTCCTGTTCGGGCTCACCCAGGGTCACGACCTCGACGCGGCGGGCCGCCTCGGAGCCATCGCAGCGTCGGAAGTCATCTCTCATGTCGGGCCGCGCCCGCTCGTCGAATTGCGCACCCTCGATCCGTTCGCTTGACGGCGACGCAGCCGAGGTGGAGGAAGCGGTATGAGTGAATCGGTGTCGACGGAGACGAACGAAGTGTTGCGAGCCCGGGCCGAAGCCTGGTGGGCGGTCGAACCCGATGACGATGTCCGTGACGAGATCGCCCGAATCCTGAACGGTCCTGTCGAGGACTTGCGCGATCGATTCTCGGGGGGCCTCACCTTCGGGACCGCCGGGCTACGCGCCGCCATCGGGGCCGGTCCGCGACGCATGAACCGTCTGGTGGTGCGTCAGGCCGCGGCCGGGCTCGTCGACCATCTGCTGGCCGAGGTTCCCGACGCCGCCGAGCGCGGCCTCGTGATCGGGTGGGACGCGCGGCGCAAGAGCGACGATTTCGCGCTCGACACGGCGCGCGTGGCCGCGGCGCGCGGCATGAGAGCACTTCTTCTGCCCGAACCCGTTCCCACACCGGTTCTGGCGTGGAACATCACCCGACTCGGATGTGCAGCGGGCGTCATGGTGACGGCGAGTCACAATCCGCCGGCCGACAACGGCTACAAGGTGTATCTCGATTCCGGCGCGCAGATCGTGCCGCCGCACGACGACAAGATCGCTCGGGCCATCGCCGCCGTCGATCCCACGACCGTTCCACTCGCGTCGCTCGACGATCCGCGCATCGTCCGACTCGACCGGACGGCGATCGACGACTACGTCTCGTTCGTGCCGTCGGTGACCTTGGTCGACTCGACTCGTCTCGCTCCGATCGGGATCGCCTACACGGCTCTGCACGGCGTCGGGGGAGAGATGGTGCAACGAGTGTTCGCCGCCGCCGGATACGACGCTCCGGTGGTCGTCGCCTCGCAACAGACTCCCGACGGGTCCTTCCCGACCGTGTCGTTCCCCAATCCTGAAGAACCCGGTGCCATGGACGAGGTCGTGGCCCTCGCCCGATCGATCGGAGCCGACGTGGCCCTCGCCAACGATCCCGACGCCGATCGACTCGGCGTGGCGATTCCCACCTCCGACGGTGGCTGGCGACTGCTCTCGGGTGACGAGGTCGGCTGGTTGTTCGCCGATCACGTGCTGACCCACACGACGGGCGACGATCGATTGATCGTGAGCACTCTCGTGTCGTCGTCACTCGTCGGGCGAATGGCCGAGCAGGCCGGTGTGCACTACGAAGAGAGTTTCACCGGATTCAAGTGGATCGCCGACGTGGCGCGCCGCCATCCAGAGCTGCGACTGGTGTTCGCCTACGAGCAGGCCCTCGGCTATCTGATCGGAGGACGACCCCTCGACAAGGACGGGATCGGTGCCGCTCTGGTCATGGCCGAGATCACGCGGCTCGCTCGAACGGAAGGTTCGACGCTCGAGAATCGACTGGCCGACATCGCGCGACGCTTCGGCCGATACGTCACCGCCGAACGATCGGTGCCGATGTCTCCCGAACGAGGTCGAGCGGCCGTGGCTCGACTGGAACGGAGTCGACCCGAATCGATCGGTGGTCACGCGGTCGAGTCGATGGTGTCGTTCCCCGAAGCCTCACTCGTCCGGCTCGTCCTCACCGGGCAGGCCGGGTCGATACGCGTGCAGATCCGCCCGAGTGGGACCGAACCGAAGGTGAAACTGTACGGCGAGGCGATCGGCGAGGATCCGACGCCGTACCTCGACGCCGTTCGTCAGACGCTCGCGGCGTGATCGAGGATCACTCGGCCCGACCGACCGGCTGGCCGTCGATGATCTGATCGAGGTATTCCGAGAGCCCGTAGCCCTTCTTGCCGGCGTGTTCGGCCGAGGTCATGGTCCACTCGGTCATGCCCTCGCTGATGCGGGTGGTGAGCCAGTCGCCGTCGGGAGTCTGGCGACGATTGCGCAACGGGATGAGACTCATCACCTCGCCGGTGAATGTCCATTCCTTGTTGCTACGCGACGATCGCAGAACTGCTTCGATCTTCTGGTGATAGGTGTCGTCGCCGTGGAACTCGGTCGAGATCTCGGCGTGATCGCACAGATGCAATTGTCCGTTCTCCCAGACGAATCCGCCACGCGAGCCGGGTCCATCCTTCTTGGCGACGCGCGACAACATGAAGCCGAGATCACGGTCGAAGTTGGCGGTGAGCCAGCGGTAGTACCACGGTGCCTGCCAATAGCGCGGGCCCCACGAGTGGTCGCGTAGGCCGAAACCTTGGATGTCCCACTCCTGCTCACCGACGCGGATGGTGCCCTTGGCCTCGACCAGCTGTTCGTAGTGGCCCTTGGCGAACTCTTCCCCTGGTGCCTCGTGCGGAGTGTCGGGTTCGCCGCCGAACATGCTGCTGCGTCCCTGGCCGCTGAACGTGATGTGCACTTCGCACTCGGAGTAGGGGTTGTTGGTGAAGGCCGACTTGGGGTCGACCATCTGCTCGGGTTCGGCGAGGACGACGACCTTGCCGACGAAGTCGATCTTCAACTCCTCGAAGGGCTTCACCATCGTCCAGGTGAGTCCGGCCGCGTCGAGCTTGTCGTTGTTCTCGATCGGCGGACGCTTGAACATGAAGCCCACCGAGCCGTCGGGCAGATAGATGCACACCGTCATCTCGGCGTAGCCCTCGTTGGCACGGTTGCCCATTCGGAACCAGCCACCCACTTTGTGGCGCGGATCGAAGCAGTTGATGTACATGCTCTCGTTGAAGTTCGACTCGGGTCCGAGTTCGTGCATGTATTCGTCGGCGGGTTCCAGGCGTACTCCCATGAGGACGACCGTAGCCGTTCAGAACAACGTGAGTTGCTCCCAGGTGACCGCCACTTCGGTGATGGGGCGCCACACCGGACGCCCCCGGCGACCGGGCCGTCGGACTTCGAGTCGTTCCGGACGAAGTGAACGGGCCGCGCCATGGGCATCGTGCACGGTGATGCTGCCGTCGCGCTCGACCCACGAGATGCGACCCTCCTGCCAGCGGCCACGGTCGGCGCGGCGGAAACGGACTTCCTCACCTGGACGCAGGCCGAGACGTCGCAGGATCTCGGATTGCTCGGGTGACGAGCGCGGGGCCATCAGAGATCGCCCATGACGCGCGACTGCAGTCGTCGCATGCCGTTGATCCATCGGTCGCGATCGGCGACTTTCTTGGCTTCGAAGTCGGCGACCTGTGCGTGGGGCAGGATCAAGAAACGCTCGTCGGCGACAGCCTGGGCCACCACCGCTGCCACTTGGTCGGGTTCGAGAACCGCACCGGCGGCGCGAACCACGTCTCCTGCCCCGGCGCCACCGATGTCGCCCCCGGTGAGCATGTCGGTGTTGACTCCCTGCGGGCAGAGGCAGCTGACCTTCACGCCACGATCGCCGTACGTGATCGAGAGCCATTCGGCGAAGGCGACGGCGGCGTGCTTGGTGACCGAATAAGGACCCGAGCCGATCTGGGCCAACAAGCCGGCGGCCGAGGCGGTGGAACAGAAGTAGCCCGACCCGCGAGCGAGCCATTCGGGAAGCAAGTACTTGGCGGCCCATCGATGAGCGTGCACGTTGATGGCGAACGAACGCGACCATTCGTCCTCCGATGTCGTCTCGACGAAGGATCCGAGACCGACGCCGGCGTTGGCGAAGAAGAGGTCGATCTCGCCCAACAGTCGTCGGGACTCCTCGACGAGCGTGCGATTGCCGTCCTCGGTGGCGACGTCGGCCACGACGGCGAAGGCGCTCGCGGTGCGAGTTCGGTTCAGCTCGCCGGCCACCTGCGACAATGCGTCGGCCTTGACGTCGGCCACGACGACCGTGGCCCCGTCGGCGTGAAAACGGCGGGCGAGTGCGGCGCCGATCCCACCGGCCGCACCGGTGATGACGATTCTCGCTCCGCTCAGGTCCACGTCGGGATCGTAGGTCACCTGCGGGGGAAGCCGAAGATCCACCCCGTTTGTGGCGAACGGCTCGCCGGCTGGGATCTCCCCGCCGACCGATCGTGGATCCACCCCACTACGATTCACATGCGCGACGATGTCGTGCGTTACCTTTCTCGGAACAGCCGGACTTCGACTGGTTCGGGAACGGAAGCCTGATGACGAGGAGACGACGATGACGGGTACGCAGGTCGCAGAGCCGTTGAACGGTGAGGTGAACGACAAGACCTCTCACGAGGACGTGATCGCTCAGGCCCTCGTCATCATCGACGACGCTCTGTCCCAGATGGTGCGCCGCGAGCTCGTTTCGGCCGGTGAGATCAGCGACCTGCTGCTCGACGTCCGCAATCTTCTGACCCGCGCCTGAGCGGTCAGGTCGTCGGCTTAGCCGACGACTTCTTCTGACTCGGCTTCGCCGACGACGTTCTCGTGTTCGGCTTCGCCGGCGGCTTCTTCTGACTCGGCTTCGCCGACTTCTTCTTCGGCGAGCGTGTCGTCGCCTTCCGGGGCTGAGCGGCGATCAGATCGTCGAACGAATCAGCCAACAGGTCGTGCAGGAGTTGGGGTCGAGACACTGCCGCGGTGTCGATGTTCACGCCCATGTCGAGGCTGCCGACGTGCGACAAGAGCGTGAGGTTGAAGGCCACGCCAGCGAGGGGCCCGAAAGGGAAATTGTGCAGGATCTCCGACCCGGCCACGAAGACCGGTATCGGTGTTCCCTTGACGTTCGAGGTGGCGAAGTCGACGGTCTGGGACTGCATACGGGCCACCCGAGTGAGGACGGCCGTGGGAAGACTGCTGGCCAGGGACGCGATCGTCGACAGGCTTCCGACCGCTGGGTCGGACGCGGCGGCCGAGCTGCGCGTGGCGACCTCGACGAAGCGATCGGCGGCGCTCATCTCGACGGTCGGAACCACGAAGCGGGCGAGTGAGAACGCGTTGGCGGCGTCGGAGCCCGAATCCCGGGAGCGGGTGCTGATGGCCATCGACGCGCGAAGTTCGTCCACCGGGGCTCCGCATTCCCGGTGGTATCGGCCTGCCGCGTCGCTGGCGGCCGACAGGAGGGCGGTATTGAGGGTCCCGCCGAGACGACGGGCAGCGTCGCGAACGTCGATGAAGGGAACGCGAAGAACTTCGGCGTGCCGACGGGTCGAACGATCGATCCAGATCGGTGAACGAGCCGACTCGACGTCGGTGAGCTGGCCGAGAACCGTGCGCAGCGAGTCGAGGGTCGACGCTCCCTGCGACGGAATGCTGGCCGGATCGGCGACCAGGTCGCGGATCTGTCGAACGAGCGCGAGGGGCAGACGGAACGAGCCGGCCAACATGTCGCGCCACATCTCGTTGTGCACGAGCGAGCGATCGAGTTCGTGCTCGACCGGATCGCGCTCGAGTGGAGCAGGTTCGGGCGCATCGCGTTCGAAGTCGAAGAACTGCAGCGAGAGCTGCACGGTGCCCTCACCGTCGGCGATGGTGTGGTGGAGTTTCTCGACGAGCGCAGCTCTCCCGTCGGGCAAGCCTTCGATCACGACGAACTGCCACAACGGACGCGTGCGATCGAAGGGATCGGCGACCAACAAGGACACCAGATCGAGAAGTTGACGCATGGAGCCGGGAGCGGGCAGGGCGACTCGACGGAGGTGGAAGTCGATGTCGAAATCGGGATCGTCGATCCACATCGGTGACGACAGATTGGCGGGCGCCGACTGCACGCGCTGGCGAAGACGGGGAATGGCCACCGTGGCGCGTTCCATGCGGCGGCGCAGGCGGTCGAAGTCGGGAGCCCGATCGAGGATCGACACGTTGGCGAAGGTCGACGAGAGGTAGGGATCCTTTTCGAGGCGCCACATCAACGCCTCGGCGTCGGTCATTCGTCGGTCGAAAGTGATGTCGCTGGCCACCCGCACAGGTTAGGCACGCCAGATACGGTCAGGGGCATGGCGTTGCGTCTCCTGGCGGGTCTCGCTCTGATCGGAACGGGAGTTCTCGTGACGGGATGTTCGTCCTCCGAACCCGTCGCGCGAGGCCTCGTCGACGTCGACCCGAACGTCATGTCGGCCGACGAATTCCTCGGCGTCGACCGGTGGGAGGTCGTCATCTGTCGGATTCCCGATGACGTGTCGGATCCCACCTACGCGACCGACGCCGAACGTCTCGTCATCGACGTCGATGCCCTCGTGGCGCGCCTCGACGGAGTGTCGAAGTACTTTGCGCGTTGGTCGCACGGCCGTTACACGATCGAGTGGGTTCCGGCGGCCGACGTGGTGATCGATCCCGACGAAACCTCCTACGACTGCGCCGATCGGGCCCTCGATGCGAGCGATCCGACCACGAACGGAGTGCTGGTGGTGGCCGACGCGCAGCACGACGTCGCGGCACCAGGAGGATGGGGGCGACGAGGGGAGAGGTGCGATCGGCCATGCGCGGCGCACGAGTCGCGGCGAGCGGCCTACGTGGGAGCGTCCGACTTCGTCTCGTACTGGGGTGACGACTCGCCTCTCGATCTGATCGAACACGAGATCGGCCATGCGCTCGGCTGGCCGCACAGTGCGACGTCGGCGGGAGTGGGCGACGTCCACGTCTACGACAGCGATCTCGACGTGATGAGCAACAGTGCCGCACCGCGCGACGTCGACGAGACGCGGCGCCACGCGCCAGGAGCGCTCGCCCTCGATGCGTGGTCGGCCGGTTGGCTCGACGACGACGAGGTCGTCGTGGTCTCGCTCGACGGGATCCGACCCGGCGACTGGCAGGACGCGGTACGGCTCGTCGCTTCGGATTCGGCGCCGAGCGACACCGACGTCCGACTGCTGGTCGTCGACGTGGGAGCGACATGGTTCTCCGTGGAGGCCGTCGCCGATCGTGGCGACAACGACCACCTGGAGGAGTCCGGGGTCGCGATTCACGAGATCGTGTTCGACTCCGACGCGCCCGAGGGGCGTTGGCACGTCGTCCAACCGGTGGGGACGAGCGATTCACGCCTTCTCGGTAACGGTGGCCAATGGTCGTCGGCGGGTTCTGGACTCTCGATAGCGGTGGGTGAGTTCACGGTCGACGACGGAGTGCTCGGCGTCGACGTGCGACTCCGTCGCGAGGTTGGCTGGTCGAGATGGGCGCCGTGAACGTGGGCGATGGTGGGATCGTCAGCGAGGCACCGACGTGTGCTTGAACTCGTTGAGGATCGGCCAGTCGATGGTGTCGAGAATTCGCTCGATGGTGTGAACTGCCAGCGCTTCGTCGCCTTCGGCGCGATCGAGCAATCGGACGAACACGGCCTTGTCGTCGACCACGAAGACCGGAACGCCCCACACGTGGTGGCTCGCCGCGTAACGAGTGTGCTCGTCGCGAATCGTGGCGAGTGGACGGCCGCTGTCGACTTCGGCGAACACCGAGAGCGGGTCGATGCCGCAGCCTCGCAGGACGTTGCTCAGGTCGTCGCGATTGCGGATGTTTCCGCCGAGCGAGTGCTTGAACTCGTACAGCGAGTGGTGAAGATCGACGAACGCATGCGGCTGTTGATCTCGGACGGCGACGGCGACCTGCAGAGCGAGAATTCCCGAATCGGTCTCGGGGGCGTCCCACACGTCGGGCATGCCGGCTTCCACATGTGACTGGCCGAGACAGAAAGGAAGAAAGGTCACGTCCCAGTCGGCGCCGGCGCGCAGTCCGGTGACCACGTGATCGTGAGCGATGCGACCGTAGGGGCATCGGTAGTCCCAGGTGAGGGCGAAGGTGCGGGTCATGTGTTCTCCTCGATCGATCAACGAAGTCTCTTCACGATCGGACGGACGAGCAAGCCGAGGCCGATACCGACCGCGGCGCCGCCGATCACGTCAGACGCATGATGGATGCGGACGAAGGCGCGACTCGTGCCCACCACGGTGGCCAGACCGAACCACAGCGGAGCCGATTTCTTACCGTCGAGAGTGGTGAGCACGGTGGCGGCGAAGGCGGCCGCACTGGCGTGTCCACTCGGGAAACTGCTCGTCGACGGTGTGCGCACCGTGAAGCGATCGTCGCCGCTGGCGGTGGGGCGCTCGCGACGGAACAAGCGCTTGATCCCTTGGTTCACGACGAGGGACTCGGCACCGAGCAGTATCGAGAGCACGATCGCCTGATCGGCCCGACGGTCGCTGGTCAGACCGCGAACGGCTCCGACCGTGTGCCAGATCAGGCTCCAGTCGCCGAGATGGCTGGCCGAGGTGAACACGCGACCAGCTGTCGGTGACGAACGGAGCGACTCGAGGCGTTCGTCGACGAACCGATCGAAACGGGCCACGGTCGAGCCGAGAGAGTCGACGCCGCGATGTGCGTTCTGCTCGGGTGTCGTGGGGTCCGACATCGACCGCGACCTCAGGGCTCGAGGGTGTCGGCGAAGGTGTCGATGATGCGAGCGATGCGCGCCGGATCGACGAAGGGTCCGAAGTGGTCGAGATCGCTGTATTCGATGTGTTTGCCGTTGGGGAGTTGATCGGCGACGGCTTCGGCCCATCCGGACGGTTGGAACGGTTCGGGGTGACCCGAGAGCACCCACACCGGGATCTCGAGACTGGCCAGCTTCTTCCACAACTGCGGAACGTTGGGATTGCGAAAGTTCTCGGCCTCGGTCGAGGGGTCGCACTTCAGGTGGACCTGACCGTCGTCACCCGGGCGCAGACCGCCGCGCACGTAGGCCTCGAGGGCTTCGGGGGTGAAAGCCGACATCGGCAACTTCGACGAATAGTTGGCGATGGCGTCCTCGTAACTCTTGAACGAGGACTTGCGTCGAGCCGCGCCGTCGGCGAGCAGATTGGGTCGGTTGGCCGGCATGCGCAGATCGGCCGGCGGCACGATCGGTTCGTACACGAGCAGGCCACGAAAGAGCGAGGGATCCTTGACGGCGGCCATGAGGAGAGTGGCGCCACCCATCGAGTGGCCCACACCGATGATTCCGCCCGGCTCGTGCAGAGCCTTGGCCACGGCCGTGGTGTCGGCGCCGTAGCCGGCCCAGGCGATCTTCCAGTTCTTGGGCAGCGGCGTGTCGCCGTGGCCGCGATGGTCGTGCGCGTAGCAGTGGAAGCGGCGGGTCAGATGCTGAGCGACCGGACCCCAGCACAGACCGTGGAAGCCGTTGGCGTGGGACAACAGAAGGGGAGCACCCTGCCCACCGAGGTCGTGGACCTCGACTTTCACTCCGTTGGTCGATGCAACTTTCACGTGTCGGTATCTCGTTCGGGACGAGCCGGTCCCGTCGGAGATCGCCGGACGTCAGTCGAGTTCGTCGGCCGCGGAGGTCAGTCCTTGTGGCGCCGAATGCGATTGAGCCCGATGACGAGGCGATCGAGCAGGACGCCGATCAGAATCGCCACGATCAGACTGATCGAGAGCTGGCTGTTGATTTCGAAGAAGAGGAATTCTACGGGTGTTTCGTCCCAGTTCTGCACGACGAACGCGCCCACCACGAGAGCGACCAGTGCCACACCGACGAGGCGCCACGGCACGTCGCGTGATTTTTCCTGCGGAATCTCGTTCATCGCCACCTCCCGGATCGCTCTACCTGGTGATTCACGACGAGGTGGGCCGTTCGGGTCGAGGCTCCCTCGGCAATCCGAGCAGACGTTCGCCGATGATGTTGCGCTGTACCTGACTGGTTCCGCCGGCGATACGCCCCCCGGGGGCGGCCAGCAATCCGAACGCATCGGGGCCCTCGAGAGTGGCGTCGGGTCCGGCGATGTCGGCCCGCAACATCGCCACCTCGAACATCATTTCGGTGATGCCGAGTTTCATGAGCGAGGCCGCCGTCGAGGCGATCGGCCCCTGACGTTGAGCCATGGCCTTGTAGGCCATGCCCTTCGACAGCAACGTCGCGAGTTCCTGGCGTTCGGTGGACGACAGATCGCGACCTTCGGCGAGTCGCGAGATCGACTCGAGTCGACGCTCGAGCGAGATGACACTCGTGCCGATGTGGCCGCGTTCGGAAGTGAGGACCGCCATGCCCACACCCCATCCGCCGTGGAGCGGACCGAGAAGGGCGTCGGACGGAACCTCGACGTCGGTGAAGAACACTTCGTCGAACTCGGCTTCGCCGGTCATCTGCTTCAACGGCCGAATGTCGATGCCAGGAAGGCTCATGTCGAGCAGGAAGAAGCTGATGCCCTCGTGCTTGGGCGCGGCCGGATCGGTACGCGCCATGAGAATGCCCCAGTTGCTGTAGCGGCCGCCCGAACACCAGACCTTCTGGCCGTTCACGATCCAGCGATCGCCGTCGCGTTCGGCGCGAGTGCTGAGCGATCCGAGGTCACTGCCCGCGCCCGGCTCGCTGAACAACTGGCACCAGACGTGTTCGGCGCGCAAGGTCTTCTCGAGATGGGTCGTCTTGTGCTCGTCGGAGCCGAACTTCTGGATCGCGCCACCGGCCAACACGAGACCGACCATGTTGAACACTCCGGGCACTCCCGCCAGCGCGCACTCGAACAGCCACTGCGCCTGATGGGCCGGAGTCAGGCCTCGGCCGCCGAATTCGACCGGCCAATGAATGCCGGCCCAGCCGGAGGCGTACAGATGTCGTTGCCATTCGAGACCACGTTCGACGAGGTCGGGTGGGCAGATCGCGCCGTAGTCGCGGGGCGCCAGGTGCGCGTTGGCGGCGAGCCAACTCCTTGCCTCGGTCGCGAAGTCGTCCAGGTCGATCACGACGGATCCCTCACTTGAAGAAGGGAAGGAAGAGAGCGGTCTCGTCACCCAGATTGCTCGGAGTCGCGTATCCGCCCTGGTCCATGATGGTGGACCAGTTTGACTGCACGTCCTCGGGGGAAAGGTCGGACTTGAAGTAGCCCTTCGTCTCGCCGATGAACACGTGAGCGACGCGTCCGCCACCGACCGAGAACGTCTGACCCGACACCGGACAGTCCTCGTGCGTGAGATAGGCGACCAGCGGCGACACCAGACCCGGATCGAGTTTGTCGGCGAGCGCCCCCATGATGTCCTCGGTCATGCGGGTGAGGGCGAGCGGCGCGATGGCGTTGGCCTTGATGTTGAACCGCGCGCCTTCGACGGCGAGCACTCGTGTGAAACCCACCAGGCCCATCTTGGCCGCGCCGTAATTGGTCTGTCCGAAGTTGCCGAAGATGCCGGCGGCCGAAGAGGTGGACACGATGCGTCCGTAGCCCTGTTCGCGCATCTTCACGAAGGCGGGCTTGGTGACGTGGAAGGCACCCTTCAGGTGTACGTCGAGAACCGGGTTCAAGAGATCGGGCTCCATGTTGTGGAAGGCCTTGTCGCGCAGGATGCCCGCGTTGTTGACGACGATGTCGACGCGACCGAAGGTGTCGATCGCGGTCTGAACGATGGCGGCACCACCTTCGGGAGTCGCCACCGAATTGGTGTCGGCGACCGCCTCGCCGCCCAGCGCCTTGATCTCGTCGACCACCTTCTGGGCCGCCGTGGTGCTGGCTCCGGTGCCGTCGACGGATCCGCCCAGATCGTTCACGACCACGAGCGCACCCCGGCTCGCCATCAAGAGGGCGTGCTGGCGGCCGAGTCCTCCGCCGGCGCCGGTGATGATCGCAACTTTTCCGTCGTAGCCGAGTTCAGCCATGGTCGTCTCCTGAGATGGGGGGTGGCGCGTGATGGACGCGGCCGTCGAGTCGACGGCGGTCGAGAAACTATCCCAGGGCGGCGACGGCGCGGGCAGTCAGAGACTTGTAGTCGAGCTTGCCGTTGCCCGCTCGACCGATCGAGTCGACCGTGATCACGTGCTTGGGAGATTTGTAGGCCGCCAGATGGCGGCGCACGAACGTCACGAGTTCGGTGGTGTCGATCGATCGGCCGGGAAGCGGTTCGACCAGAGCCGTGACCGCTTGGCCGAAACGATCGTCGGGGACGCCGACCACCGCGGCATCGGCCACGTCGGGGTGGGTCTTCAGCGCCTCTTCGACTTCTTCGGGGTAGACCTTCTCGCCACCGGTGTTGATGCACTGACTGCCGCGACCGAGCAGGTGCACGACGCCGTCGGAGTCGACACGCGCCCAGTCGCCGGGGATCGACCACCGCACACCGTCGAACACCTGGAACGTCGACGCCGACTTCACCTCGTCCTTGTAGTACCCGATCGGAGTGTGCCCCTTGATGGCGACTCGTCCGAGTTCGTCGCTGCCCGGTGCGACCTCGCGGCCGTCCTCGGTGAGGACCTTGGTGTTGGGTCCGAGACGGAAACGTGCCGTGGTGGCGGCCGCTGCGTCGATGTCACCGCCTGCCGACGTGGTGTTCTGCGCCATGCCGATCGCCTCGGAGGAACCGAGCGAGTCGATTATCGTGAGGTTGGGTGCGTGACGTAACAG
The DNA here is from genome assembly GCA_039800005.1 of Actinomycetota bacterium. GTDB lineage: Bacteria > Actinomycetota > Acidimicrobiia > Acidimicrobiales > Ilumatobacteraceae > Casp-actino8. Next base: position 55,241 of record JBDLRN010000031.1, read on the forward strand.
GCCGGCCTTGGTCTCGGTCGAGAACATCACACCACTCGACACGATGACGCGCAGGCTCGTGAGGTCCCAACGATCGGGTTCGGCGTCGAGGGCGCGAAGGATCGGCTTGCCGAACGCGTCACCGACGAACGACATCGAGTTCACACGTCGTTCGCTCACGGTGTCGAGCAGTTCGATCGGATCGAAGTTGCGTCCGGCGAGAGTCACGATGCAACCACCCACCATCAGATTGCTCATCGCGTTGAACAGACCGGTGCCGTGCATGAGCGGAGCCGCCGGGAGGTTGCGCGGCCCGGGCTTCACCGAACGAGCGTCGAGAATGCTCGAATCGGGGAGCGGAGGAAGAGGGCGGCGATTGCCCGAATCGAGAGCGAGGATCAGATCCTCCTGTCGCCACATGACACCTTTGGGCATTCCCGTCGTGCCCCCGGTGTAGATGAGCAACAGATCGTCACCCTGGCGGGGCCACGGCGCGACCGCCGATCGAGTGTCTGCGCACGCCGCCGAGTAGTCGATCGCCCACGAGGGACACGGGCCCGAACCGTCGTCGACCCAGAACCACGTGTGAACCTTCGGAACGCGATCACGTGCTTCGGCGACCTTGTCGACGAAGCATCCGTGGAACACCACCGCGACCGAGTCGGAGTCGTCCCAGATGTGCACCAGTTCGTCGACCGTGTAGCGGTAGTTGGTGTTGACGGGCGCGAGACCGATCTTGAAGGCGGCGAAGACGCTTTCGAGATACTCGGGGCCGTTGTAGAGGTACTGCGCGAACTTGTCCTGTCGTCGGACACCGGCGGCGAGGAGAGTCGCTGCGATGCCGTCGGCTCGTCGATCGAATTCCGACCACGAGTACACCTGGCCGCGATGCTCCTGGGCGGGCGCATCGGGGAGACGGCGGGCGATGTGCTCCCAACAGTCGGCGTAGTTCCAGGTGTCGGAAGCGTTCGTCACGGGATCGATGGTAGGCCTAGGGTTCGGCTCGTATGGACTTCCAAGTTCCCGGACTCGACGACCCGCGTCGCACCGTGGTGCGCGATTGGCTCGCTGAACATCCGAATCCGACCGGACGTGAGTTGGCCGAAGCCGGGTACGTGGCCCCGCACTGGCCCGAGCCGTACGGTCTCGGTGCCGATCCCGTGCATCAGATCGTGATCGACGACGAACTCGCCAAAGCCGGTGTGCGTCGGCCGGCGAATCCGATCGGTATCGGTTGGGCCGGACCCACGATTCTCTTCGCCGGTACCGAGGAGCAGAAGAAGCGCCATCTCGTTCCACTGCTCTCCGGCGAAGAGTTCTGGTGTCAGCTCTTCAGCGAACCCGGCAGTGGAAGCGACCTCGCCAATCTCGGGACCCGAGCCGTTCGTGACGGCGACGAGTACGTGGTGAACGGCCAGAAGATCTGGACGAGTGGGGCCCAGTTCGCCAAGTTCGGGATTCTCGTGGCGCGAACCGATCCGAACGCACCCAAGCACCGCGGCGTCTCGTACTTCATCTGTCCGATGGATCTGCCGGGCATCGAGATCCGACCGATCACCGAGATGACCGGAGCGCAGACCTTCAACGAAGTCTTCTTCACCGACGTGCGCATTCCGGCCGCCAACCTGGTGGGTCAGGAGGGCGACGGTTGGCGGCTCGCCAAGGTCACGCTCGGCAACGAGCGGGTGTCGTTGTCGAGCGGCGGCGTGTTGTGGGGGAGCGGGCCCACCGCACTCGAGATGATCGACGCCGTTCGCGAGCGTGGTCCGGTGACCGATCCGGTGATGCGTCAGCGGCTCGCCGACGTCTACATCGAACACGTTCTGCTCGACCTGATTCGCATGCGCACTCTGTCGGCACGCATCAAGGGATCTCAGCCCGGTCCCGAGGCCAGCATTCGCAAGATCCTCGCCGACGAACACGGTCAGCACGTGATGGAAGTGGCTCGTGACCTGCTCGGAGCGGAGGGAATGCTCCACCAGCGTCTCGAGCAGACGCCAGCCACGGCGATGTCGTTGCGAGGTGGGAACGGCGGTGGAGTGGGGCTGCGGTCGCTCGACCATCACGGGTGGTTCGACGGGTACATGTTCGCCCGTGCGCTCACCATCGGTGGTGGCACCGGAGAGGTGCAGCGCAACATCGTGGCCGAGCGCGTTCTCGGTCTGCCTCACGACGTCGACGTCCTTCAGGGGATGACGTGGGCCGAGACACAGCGTCGCTCGTCCTAGCAGAGTTCGGGCTGGCGTCGAACTGGCTGAGCTCGGCAGAGCAGCGTTCGGATGACGCGTCGGCTCGCCCCTAACGTGCGACCATGACCGATCTCGCCGCGCGTTCCGATCGCCGGGTCCACGACCTGCTCGACCCCGACTTCTATCGCAGCAATCCGCACGACGCTTGGAGTTGGATGCGGGCGAACGAGCCCGTGTACCGCGATCAGCGAAACGGTCTCTGGGGGATCACCAAACACGCCGACATCCAAGAAGTGGAGCGTCGCTCGCAGGTGTTCGTGTCGAGTCTCGGCTATCGAGCGAATTGGTCGGCCGAGGAGATCAACATGATCGCCCAGGACGATCCTCGGCACCGGTCGCAGCGCATGTTGGTTCAGCCGCATCTCACGCAGCGCGCCGTGGGTGAACGTCGTTCCGAGATCGAGGAGCTCGTCGACGAACTCGTCGCGGCCATGGTGGCGAACGGTCTCGATCGAGTGGAGTTCGTCTCGGCTTTCGCCGCTCAGTTGCCGGCACGCACCACGTGTCGACTTCTCGGTTTCCCCGAGGAGATGTGGCCGCAGCTCAAGTCGTGGAGTGAGCGGCTCATGCGCGTCGACATGATCCACCGCGATGGTGATCAGTTCAGTCAGTTCATCGACGCCAACATGGAGTTCGCGGCGATGGTCGGCATGCTCGCACCGTCGAAGATCGACGCGGCGGCCAAGGGTTGTCCGATGCACGACTTCATGACGTTGTGGCTCACCGAGCCGGTCGACGGAGCGCCCTTGTCGCCCGAAGCCGTCGTGCACGAGACCGGTCTCTTCATCGCCGGTGGCGCCGAAACGACGCGAACGGCGTTGAGTCACGGTTTGCGAGCCTTCGCCGATCACCCCGATCAATGGGACGCCATGGCGGACGACCCGTCCTTGGTGGCGGGCGCGGTCGACGAAGTACTCCGCTTCGTGACCCCGCTCAACAACATGTTCCGGCGCGCGGCCGTGGACGCCGAGGTGCGGGGTCAGAAGATCCGAAGGGGCGATCGTCTGGTCCTGCTGTATCCGTCGGCCAATCGCGACGAGGACGTGTTCGTCGAGCCGCACCGGTTCGACATACGGAGAAATCCGAATCCGCACGTGGCCTTCGGGTTCGGGACTCACTTGTGCGTCGGAGCCAATTTCGCTCGCGCTTCGCTGGCCGCGGCGTTCGGAACCTTGTCTCGACGTTTTCAGGCGCCGGTCGTGGTGTCGGAGCCCGACGTCGAGCCGAACATCTTCGCCCGTGCGGTTCGCGAGTTCGAGGTGACGTTCCGTTCTCGTTGAAGACCCGTTGTCTAGGCTGGCGACGTCGCGCTTCGTGTCACGAGGCGTTGGGGGGTCGTCGACGAGATCGAGGTCGGTGGGAGCGAAGGGGGAGTCCGTGAAGAGAGTTCGACGCAGATCTGAGGCGGCACCGCATCCGACGCGTGTCGCCCTGCTCGACGTGACCAAGCGGCTCATCGCCGAACACGGCACCGACGGCTTCACCGTGGAGATGGTGCTCTCGGAATCGGGTATTTCCCGGGGTTCGCTCTACCACCATTTCGAGGACTTCCCTGATCTGGTCGAGTCGGCGCTGGTCGAGGTCAATCGGAGTTACGTGGAGTCCAGTATCGAGTTGACCGCACGAGCGGTCGGTGCCGTCACGACCAAGGAGGACTTCCTGGCCGCCATCAACCTCGTGACGTCGACACTTCACTCCGAGGAGCGGTTCAAGGCGCGTATCGACCGCGTCCGCATGATCGCCCTCTGCGCCGACAGTCCGTCGTTCCGTCAGAAGTTCGGCGAGGCGCAGGCCGAACTCATCGAGAACCTGGCCGAGGTGATCGGTGACGCACAAGCCCGGGGTTGGGTCCGAGCCGATTTCGACCCCAAGGCCCTGGCCACCTTCATGAGCGCTTACACCATCGGGGTCACGCTGAACGACGTCTCGGCCGACCCGATCTCGTTCGAGTCGTGGAACACACTCGTCCGTGACGTCGTGAGCCGATTCTTGAACTGAGTCGCGGCCGGCCGTTCGTCCCGTGGGGCTTTCCTGACCGGATCGGTCAGGATTTACGCATCTAGCAGGACTTTCTTCCCGGCGGTAGGTTGCTGTCATGGCCCCCCGTCATTCTCGAGGTCGTCCGGCCTGGGCTCTCGCGGTTTTACTGCTGATTGCGTCCTGCGGATCCGACGACGCAGAGGATTCGACATCGGACACGTCGACCGCCGAACCGTGCCCGATGCCGTCGGCTGTCGAGGGCCGACCTCTCGTCGTCGCCACCACGGTGGCTCCCATCACCAGCATCGTCGCCAACGTCGCGGCGGGTACCCCGACCCGGATCACCGGTGTCGTGCCCGAAGGCACCAACAGTCACACCTTCGAACCGCCGCCGAGCGCGGCGGCCACTCTGGAGGACGCCGATGTGGTGTTCATCAACGGTCTGGTGCTCGAGGAACCGACCAAGGAATTGGCGTTGGCCAATCAGCGTGACGGTTCGATCATCTGCGAACTCGGCACGACGATCCTGCCCGAGTCCGAATTCATCTACGACTTCTCGTTCCCGCTCGAAGGCGGCAAGCCCAATCCGCACCTCTGGACCAATCCGCCGATGGTGGTCGAGTACGCCGAGCTCGCGCGCGATGTCCTGAGCGCCGCCGATCCGGCCCACTCTGAGCAGTACGCGACGAATTTCGAGGCGTTCCAAACGAAAGTCGACGCGCTCGACGAAGCGGTCCGTGCGGCATCGGCCACCATGACCGTCGAGCAGCGGCAGCTGCTGACCTACCACGACGCTTACGCGTACTTCGCCAAGGAGTACGACTGGAACGTGATCGGCGCGATCCAGCCGTCGTCGTTCGACGAGCCGACCGCCAGCGAAGTCGCCGATCTCATCGAGCAGGTGAAGGATGCCGGCGTCTCGGCCATCTTCGGCAGCGAGGTCTTTCCCTCCGACGTGCTGGAGCAGATCGGCAACGAGACCGGGGTGCGATACGTCGACGTGCTGCGCGACGACGACCTGCCCGGCGCCCCCGGCGATCCGGAGCATTCGTGGCTGGGTCTGATGCGTTTCAACTACATCACCATGGTCGAGGCCTTGGGTGGCGATGCCTCGGCCTTCGAATCCATCGACACGACCGATGTCGGTCCCGACACGGCGGTGTATCCCCAATGATGAATTTTTCCTCTCCCGTTCCCTCGGCCCGTTTGGCGGTCGAACCACTCGTCGTGTTCGAGCACGTGTCGTGTTCGTACGGCGACGCACCGGTCATCGAAGCGGTGGACTTCACCGTCGCGCCGGGCGAATTCGTCGGCATCGTCGGCCCGTCGGGTTCGGGCAAGACGACGGTGCTCCGGGCGCTCTTGGGAGCGGTGAAACCCGTGCACGGTTCGGTCCGCCGACGAGCCGGTCTGCGGCTGTCGTACGTGCCCCAACTCGAGACCGTCGACTGGAACTTCCCGGTGACGGTTCGAGAGGTGGTGGCCATGAGCCGACCCACTCGTTCCTGGTGGCCTCGGATGAGCAAGGACGAGATCTGCGAGATCGACGGCGTACTCGAACGTCTCGGTCTCGAGGGTCTGGGCGGTCGACACATTCGCGAACTGTCAGGGGGCCAGCAGCAGCGAGTCTTCTTGGCTCGGGCGTTGCTTCAGGATCCCGATCTGCTGGTGCTCGACGAACCCACGGCAGGTGTCGACGTGCGGACTCGACACGAGGTGTTGCACGTGTTGGCCGACCTCAACGAGGGCTCGTCGGGAACGCGCGAAATGGCGATCGTCCTCACCACTCACGACTTGAACGGGTTGGCGGCCCACCTGCCGCGACTCATCTGTTTCAACCGCACGGTGGTGGCCGACGGTCCTCCCGATCAGGTTCTGCAGCCGTACTTCCTGGAGCGCACATACGGTGCACCGATGGAAGTGCTGCAACACGGAGGAATGCCGGTCGTGGTCGAGCACGGTGGTGACGACTTGCGAATTCGACTCACCCGCCGCGGGGCCTGACGATGAGCCTTATCTGGGCTTTCGACGCCGCAGAACCCTTTCGCTACGAGTTCTTCCGCAACGGTTTGGTGATTGCCGGGTTGGCTGGCGCATTGTGCGGACTCATCGGCGTGTTCGTCGTGTTGCGCAACATGAGCTACATCGGCCACGGTCTCAGTCATGCCGTGTTCGGCGGGGCCGCCCTCGCCGCAGTGCTCGACTTCAACTATTTCGTCGGAGCCGGTCTCTGGGGTTTGTTGTCGGGGCTCATGATCGGGCGGGTGTCTCGACGCCGGATCATCGGCGCCGATGCCGCCATCGGTGTGGTGACCACGGCGTCGTTCGCGCTCGGTCTGGCTCTGCAAGCCCGGTACGGGCAGGCCGCCCGCAGCATCGACGCGGTGCTCTTCGGCAACGTGCTCGGGGTGTTCCCGTCCGACATCGCCGCGGTGGCCGGGGTCGCCATCGCGAGTGTCGTGGTGGTCGTGGTTCTGTACCGACGATTGTTGTTCTCGACCTTCGATCCCGAAGTGGCGAGTGTGAGCGGGGTCAACGTCCCCGCCATGGAAGCCATGCTCATGCTGCTCCTGTCGGCGACGATTCTCGTGACCGTGCGCGTGATCGGAGTGCTCCTGATCTCGGCCCTCCTCGTGCTGCCAGCGGCCGCGTCGCGCATGCTGACCAATTCGTTCGGTCGCATGCTCTGGCTGTCACCGGCCCTCGGAACGGTGTTCGGGGTCGTGGGAATGTACGCCAGTTGGTACGCCGACGTGCCGAGCGGGGCCGTGATCATCCTGACCGGGACGGCGGTGTTCGCGGCGGTGTACGCGGTGGTCGGTGTGCGGGGACGCCGCCGGGTCGCCCACCTCGGCCACACCTGACCCCCCACCATTTCCGACGGAATTCACCCACTCTGTAGCGCAAGTTCTCCTATGTGGAACTTGCGCTACAGAGAGGGCGAAAAGTGCCATTCGGGGCCGGAGGGGGTGTCGCGGATCTCGAGGCCCACCTCGGCCAGGCGATCCCGCAACAGATCCGACAGGTCGTAGCGCTTCTCCTCGCGCACCCGTCGACGCACCTCCAGGACCACCTGCATCACCGGTTCGATGGCGGCCCGCGGATCGGCCAGTCCCTTCACGGCGACCTCGCCCAGCCGCACGATCATCGACCGCAACGCTGCGTGCGCCCGATCCATGGCGTCGCTCTGCAGGGTGTCGGCCGACCAGAGCCGGATCGTGCTCTCGAGGTCGAGCACCGCACGCACGGCGCCTTCGGAGTCGCCGGCCGCCAACGCGGCGTCGAACTCGCTCTCGGCCCGGGTGACGTCGTCGGCGAGCGACGTGCTCGTGGACGAACCCGATGCCTGGTCCTCGTGATCGACCATCGGACTCGAGGAGTCCGATGTGGGCGCCACTGAGCTGGTGTGCATCGACGTCGCGCCACGCGACGGATCGCGCAACGCGTCGACCGGCACGGTGCGACCGTTCTCGATCACCGTCGACGAGCCGCGCACGCGAACCGTGATCGACCCGTTGCCAACCACCGTCGCGGTGTCGGCGTCGATGTCGATCACCACTCCGGTGTGTTCGTCGACGCCGAGGACGTGCACTCCGTCGGGCAATTCGTCCTCGAGCATACGAAGTCGACGCTCGCCGAGGTAGCAGAACCTGGTGTCGTGATGCCCACCTTCCGCGTTGTCGTAGTGCGGGATGACCGCAACGTCGAGGCCGACCACGTCGAGCACACCCAATCCCTCGAGCCAGTGCGGTTCCTGGCCGACCTTGTAGATCTCGTACACGGGAACGGTGAACCGTCCGAGGGTGAGAGCGGCGGCCGAGGCGAAGGTCACCGCACCACCGCGCTCCAATTTCTCGCGCACGATGTCGGGAACCGGAGAGCCGCTCCACTGGGTGAGTGCGTAGGTGGGGCTACCGGGACCAGCGAACACGTAATCGGCCCGTCGCAGGCGACTCAGCCCGGTCTCGACGGCGAGGACGTCGACGCCCTTCAGACGCGTGAGACCGGCCACCTCGATCGGATGGCCCACGCTCTTTCGGAAGTACTCGACGGCGCGTGACGCCAATTCGGGAGCGTTCTCCTGGAATCCGTACGGAGTGTCGATCACCACGGCCAGTGGCTCGCCGGGCAGACGAGCGATCAGATCTCGGTGATGCTTCATCATCGTGGGCGCGGTCTCGCCGGAGCCCATGATGGTGAGGATCCGGGGTGTGTCGCCGTTCGACGGGATCGTGCGGGTCGAGGTGTTCATGAGAGGAATCCGTTGCGGAGATTGGCGGTCACGACTTCGGCGACCTGTACGGGATACTGAGCGTGCACGTCGTGATGCGCGGGTCGGAACCAGTGGGCACGGGCACGCGGCAGAACTCGCAGCGCCTCGTCGACTGCTCGGTTCTTGTCACGTGTCCAGGCCACGTCTCCCGAGTCGGCCGGAACGAAGACCACGGGACGTTCGATCGCCGGGTACAGCTCGCTCGGCCGGTGCTCCCACAACTCGCGCAGGATCGCCATGTGATGCTCGAGGCGGAGCCACGGCCGGATCGTTCCGTCGTCGAGTACTTCGAAATTCGACAGCGCGCCGATGATCCCTGTTTCGGGCCAATCGGCGTGCATCGATCGAATGGCGGCTTCCAGACGACCGGCCCGCGTGCCGGTGAGGCGCGGAGGGTGGAGAGCGCGGGCACAGTCGTCCCATTCAGGAAACGTGCGTTGCAAATCGATCATCCCGCCGTCGACGGGAACGACACCGACGACTCGTTCGGCGTGACGGTGAGCCATGTCGACGACCACGTTGCCGCCCCACGACTGTCCGACGATCACTGCCCGCTCGATTTGCAGCGCGTCGAGAACTCGACACACGTCGCGTCCGACGGTCGCGAAGTCGAAGCCGTGGTCGGGGCGATCGCTGCGACCGTGACCGCGGAGATCGACGGCCACGGTACGAACTCGCTGTGAGGCCAGTGCGGCAGCCACGCCGTCCCACATGCGGGCGTTCGACGCCAGGCCGTGCACCAGAACCACGGGTGGCAGGAGGGGATCGGGGTGAGTCGTCCCCCGCTCGATGATTCGCAACGACACGTTCGAATCGACCTCGATGTGGCCGATCGTGCCGTCGGTGACCGGGAAACGTTCGCGGTAATCGGGTGGAGCGATCGACATGACCCTCAGAGTCTGCCGGTCACCGGCCGACATGGCACGATGGGAACGTGGATCATGTGGCACCCGGGGAGACGTCGGCGGAGTTCGTGCCCGCTGCGGGATCTCTCGACGCCAAGATCTCCGAACTGGAGGCGATTCTCGGCGATCTCGGTCGTGTGGTGGTCGCCTTCAGCGGCGGCGCCGACTCGGCGTTCCTCGCAGTGGTGGCCCAACGCGTCCTCGGACGCGAGCGCGCACTCTCCGTCACCGCCGTCTCGCCGAGTCTGGCCGGAGCCGAAGAGGTCGAGTGTCGGCAATTGGCCGACGAATGGAATCTGCGTTGGCGGCCCGTCGACACCGCCGAGATGGAGCGAGCCGCCTACCGAGCCAACGACGTCGATCGCTGTTATCACTGCAAGGCCGAGTTGATGGACGTGGTTGCGCCGATCGCCGTGGATGAGCGCGCCACGGTCGTGCTCGGCGTCAACCTCGACGATCTGGCCGACCATCGTCCGGGTCAGCGAGCCGCCCTCGAACGAGGAGCGGTTTTCCCGATGGTGCAGGCCGGTTTCACCAAGGCCGATGTTCGCGAGGCGTCGCGTCGGCTCGGATTACGCACCTGGGACAAGCCGGCCGCGGCATGTCTGGCCAGTCGGGTCCCGTACGGCACGCCGGTGTCGGTCGACGTGCTCACGCGAGTCGACCGGGCCGAGAACGTCCTGCGCCGACTGGGTTTTCGACAGTTGCGAGTTCGTCACTACGGCGAGACCGCGCGGATCGAGGTCGACGAGACCGAACTGGCCCGGGCCGTGTCGGCCCGGCGAGAGATCGTCGACGGTCTCCGGGCGGCTGGCTACCGCTACGTCACCCTCGATCTGGAGGGGTTCCGGAGCGGCAATCTCAACGAGGTCGACCGGGCTGGTGACGGTTCGTCGGCCCGCCACTGACCCTCGTAGGGTTCACGTCGTCGCCGGAGCAGTCGCCGGCCATCGAAAGGACGGGCCATGAAGTTGTCGATGATGCTCAATTACGCCGGGGGCTTCCAGCAGTCAGTCGATCGAGTGGTCGAACTCGAGAAGGCCGGCCTCGATGTCGTGTGGATCCCCGAGGCCTACAGCGCCGATGCCATCAGTCAGATCGGATATCTGGCCGCCAAGACGAGTCGCGTCGAGATCGGAACCGCCATCGTCAACGTGTACAGCCGCACGGCGGCACTGATGGCGATGACCGCCGCCGGATGCGACTACGTCAGCAACGGTCGATTCATCCTCGGTCTGGGCGCGAGTGGTCCGCAGGTGATCGAAGGTTTCCACGGCGTGCCGTACGAGAAGCCGATGGCACGCATCAAGGAGTACATCGAAGCGTGTCGCATGATCTGGAAGCGAGAGCAGCCGTTCCAGATGGACGGCCAGACGGTCAAGGTTCCGTTGCCGGCGGGCGAAGGAACCGGACTGGGCAAGCCGCTGAAGATCATCAAGCCGGGGCAGGACATTCGCCCCGACATCCCGATCTGGTGGGCCAGTCTCATGGGCCTCAGCGTTCAGGCGACGGCCGAAGTCGCCGACGGTTGGCTGCCCATCTTCTTCGATCCCGAGAAGTTCCACACCGTGTGGGGTGACGATCTGAAGAAGGGTCTCGCCAAGCGCGATCCGAGTCTGGGCAAGTTGCAGATCTCGGCCGGCGGCATGGCGGCGATCGACGAGAAGCTCACGGGTGACGCTCGCAAGCAGATCCTCGACTTCGCGCGACCCAACGTGGCGTTGTACGTGGGCGGCATGGGTGCGCGCGACAAGAACTTCTACAACACGATCTGCAAGAAGTATGGCTACGAGAAGGAAGCCATCGAGATCCAGGATCTCTATCTGTCGGGCAAGAAGGACGAGGCGGCCGCCGCCGTTCCGGCCCAGATGCTCGAGAACACCAACCTGGTCGGCCCGAAGAGCTACGTGAAGGAGCGTCTGGCCGCCTACAAGGAGGCCGGAGTGACGATCCTGTCGGTCACCCCGGTCGGACCCGATGCCGTCAAGACCATCGAGACTCTGAAGGAATTGGCCGACTGATGACGAACGTGGCAGGTTCCGTCGCCGACGGATGGGAATTGGTTCGGCAGGCCTTCGAGGCCAACCTGGCGAGTGGTGAAGAGACCGGCTGTGCGGTCTCGGTGTACCACCGGGGCCGCAAAGTGGTCGATCTGTGGGGTGGGCACTTCGATCAGGCGCGCACCACTCCGTACACCGACGACACGCTGCAACTGGTCTTCTCGACCACCAAGGGCATCACCGCCATCGCCGTGGCGATGTGCGTCGAGCGCGGTCTGCTGTCGTACGGCGAGAAGGTGTCGACGTATTGGCCCGAGTTCGCGGTGCACGGAAAGGGCGACGCGACCGTCGCGCAATTGCTGTCGCACCAGTGCGGTCTCTACACCGTCGACGGCGACATCGATCTCGCCGACGCCCTCGACTGGAACACGATCACGGGTCGTCTCGCCGACACCGCCCCACGGTGGCCGATCGGCACTCAACACGGTTACCACGCGCTCACCTACGGTTGGTTGGCCGGCGAACTCGTTCGCCGCGTCGATCCGCAGCACCGCAGCCTCGGCACCTTCGTGCGCGACGAGATCGTCGCTCGCGTGGGCGGCGAACTCTGGATCGGCCTTCCCGAGGAGCAGGAGCATCGGGTGTCGCCGATGATCGGCGGACTGAATCCCGGTGGTGGCGACGACGTCGATCCGGCGGTGAAGGCCATGCTCGAACAGTTCATGGGACCCAACTCGCCCGGGGGACAGGCCTTGTCATTGAACGGGGCGTTCTCGGTCGACGGCGCGTTCAATCGTCGCGATGTCCATGCGGCCGAGATCCCCGCGGCCAACGGCATCACCAACGCCCGCACATTGGCCCGCATCTACGCCTCGACCATCGGCGAGGTCGACGGCGTGCGTCTCCTCGCATCCGACACGGTCGATGCCATGAGAGTCACTGTCACACCGGCCAACGAGCCCGACACGTGTCTGATCATGCCCACCACGTTCGGCATGGGTTTCATGACCCATGGCATGTTCAGCCCGTACTCCGGGCCGGGAGCGTTCGGACACCCGGGGGCGGGCGGCTCGGTGGCTTTCGCCCATCCCGAGCGCGGATTGGCTTTCGCCTACGTCATGAATCGGATGGCCGAGAATCTGGCGAACGATCGGCGGGCTCAGGCACTGACCGATGCTGCAGCTGCGTGCGCAGACTCCGCGTCGCGTTGATGTAGATCAGGCTCGCCACCGCCGCCATCGCAGCGAACACGGTGATCGCCTCGCGCACGCCGATGGTGTCGCTCAGCACGCCGGCGAGAGCGCTGGTGGCCGACATGGTGAGAGTCACCAGGGCGAAGTCGCCGGCGATGATGCGGCCGCGCATCTCGTCGGGTGACCGCAACTGCAACCCGAACGAACTGAGGGTCCATTGGGCGCCACCGCCGAGGTGGGCGAGGGTGATGAAGAGGGCGGCGAGCACGAAGATCGGCATCCATACGCCGGTCAGATAGCAGATGCTGAAGGCGAGACTCGAGTAGCCGCACACGCGCAACACCTTCGACAGGTCGTGTCCGGTGTAGCGCAGGGCGATGGCCGGTCCGATTCCGGCTCCCAGTCCGCGTGCACCGATCAACACGCCGCGAGACGCGTCGCCGCCGCCGAACACGTCGCTCGCCAACACGGCGAGCTGTGACACCACTCCGCTGCCGACGGCGAAGGTCGTCTTCGACAGGACCAGAGCGAGCAGCACCGGATCGCGGCGCGCGTGACCGAGAGCCTCGGTCATGTCGGCGATCGGACGCATGCGTTGCGAGGTCGCCTGGCGTGGTGCTTGCAGAGGCGTGCGAATCCGCGAGAAGACCCAAGCCGAGGCGGCGAAGGAGATGGCATTGGCGACGAAGGAGGCGTCGCGGCCGAAGACGGCGGCGAAGAAACCGCCGATGGCCGCACCGATGGCGAGCATGATCCCCCAGGTGGATCCGAGGAGGGCGTTGGCGCGATTGAGCTCGTCGGGATCGCGCGCCAGATTCGGAACGGCCGCTTGACTGGCCGGGCCCACGACGGCGGCCAGTCCGGAGATGGTGCTCTGCAGCACGAAGGCCAACCACACCGTGTCGGCCCCGACGGCCAACAGTCCGAGTGCGGCCACGGCTTGGATGCCGCTCACCACCACGAGGATGCGCCGCCGATCGAAGCGGTCGGCGATCGGGCCGGCGAAGGGCGACGCGACGAAGGACGGCAGCGAGAACGACACCATCACCATCGACACGAGGAAGTTGGAGTCGGTGAGGTCCTTCACCAGGCCGAGCAAGGCGACGAAACTGAACCAGTCACCCATGTAGGAGACGACCTGGGCGACGAACATGCGCCGAAGGTCGGCGTTCGAGCGCAGCATCGTCCACATGGCGTTCGAACGTTAGGGGCTGCGATCAGCGCGACGCGTGATCGCGCAGCATGTGGGCCATGGCCACCGTGACGCGTTTACCGGTGGGGACGTGCAGGAATTCGTTCGGTCCGTGGGCGTTGGAGCCGGGTCCGAGCACTCCGGTGATCACGAACTGGGCACGCGGGAACTTCTCACCGAGCATGCCCATGAAGGGAATGGTCCCGCCTTCGCCGAACGCTCGCCACGATCGCCCGAACGCGGCGAGCGACGCGCGCTCGAGTGCATCGCTCAACCACGGCTCGAACGTGGGCGCGTTCCAGCCCGGAGCTCCTTGAACACCCGAGAACGACACCCGCGCCCCGTAGGGAGGGCCGGCCTCGAGAACGCGCGTCACGGCCTCGAGCGCACGGTCGTGGTCGCACGTGGGAGGCAGACGGAACGAGAGCGACAAAGCGGTGTAGGGGCGCAGGACGTTGCCACCGCGCGCGACCGAGGGCACGCCGTCGACGCCCACGTACGACAGCGTCGGTCGCCACGTGTGGGCGAGGATCTGTTCGACCGGATCGTCGACGGCGGGTCGCATGTCGTCGACGAACGGGTAGTGGGTGGAGAGCGGATCAGGGAATTCGGCGCTGGTGTCGACGGCTTCCCGCCGCCGATCGTCGGGAATCGTCACGTGCAGTTCGTCGACGAGGATTCGTCCCGTGGTCGCGTCCTCGATGCGATCGAGAAGAGAACGCATGATGCGGAACGAACTGGGAACGATGCCACTCGCTTCACCGCTGTGCACTCCCTCGGTGAGCACGTCGACGCGAAGTGTTCCCGACACGAGTCCGCGCAACGACGTGGTGACCCAGAGACGTTGGTCGTCGAGGCATCCGGAGTCGAGGCAGATCACGAGACTCGGCGAACCGATGCGGTCGGCAAGGTGGTCGAGATACGCGGGCAGATCGGGACTTCCGCTCTCCTCGCTGGCTTCGATCAGGACCACGAGGCGAGCGTGGGACCAGCCGGCTCGTTGGGCGGCTTCGATGGCCACGAGCGACGCGTAGGCCGAGTAGCCGTCGTCGGCCCCGCCTCGTCCGTAGAGGCGATCGCCGTCGATCACCGGTGTCCACGGGCCGAGATCGGCGCGCCAACCTTCCATTTCGGGTTGTTTGTCGAGGTGGCCGTAGAGCACCACCGTGTCGTCGCCGCCGTGACGCGAGCCGTCACCGAAAGGAGGGATCTCCATCACGATGAGCGGTGTGAGTCCGGGCAACCGGACGACGTCGATCGACAGACCGGCGATGTCGCGAGCTGCGCACCAGCGGCGCACGTGTTCGACGGCGCGCTCCATGTGGCCGAGGCGGTCCCAATCGGGCTCGTAGGCCTTCGACACGTTGGGGATCGTGATGTACTCGCTCAGGTCGGGCAGGATCTCGCGATCCCAGGCTCGTTCGACGTAGCTCTCGACGTCGGCGTCGCGGGACTCGACGGTGGTCACGGCGGCGATCCGATCAGCGCCGAACGGCGCTCATGGCGTCGATCACTCGCTCGGCTTCGGCGACGATCTGACGCACCACGTCGCCGGCCGGGGTGAGACCACTGATGGCCCCGACGCCTTGTCCGCAAGGCATGAATTCCTTGGTCACGTCGACCTCGGTCTCGGGCGGGTAGCCCATGTGGTTCGCGCCGGCCACGGCCGACGCGATGGCTTGCTCCGGGAACTTCTTCAACTCCTCGGGATGCTTCTCGAAGTGCTCGGTCCACTCGGTGCGCACCACACGACAGGTCTTTCCCGTGTAGGCCCGCGAAATCACCGTGTCGTCCTCGGCGATGCGCAACAAGGTCTCCTTGTAGGCGTTCGGCGCGTGCGCCTCGGGTGTGGCGATGAAACGGGTGCCCATCCACACGCCGTCGGCTCCGAGAGCGAGGGAGGCTGCGAGACCGCGCCCGTCGAACAACCCGCCGGCGGCCACGACGGGCACCTTGTCGCCCACGGCGTCGACGACCTGCGGAACGAGGGCCATGGTCGCAACCGTTCCCGTGTGGCCTCCGCCCTCGGTTCCCTGCGCCACCACGAAGTCGCATCCGCTCGCCACCGCGGCCACGGCATGACGAACCTTGCCGCACATCGATCCGACCAGGACGTTGTTGGCGTGCAGTACGTCGACGATTTCGCGCGGAACACCGAGGCCTGCCACGAAGATGCGCGCTTTGCCCCTGATCACGCTCTCGACGTCGCGTTCGAGCTGCCCGGGAATCGCCGTGAGCAGATCGACGCCGAACGGCTTCGACGTGAGAGCGTGCACGCGGGCGATCTCCTCGTCGAGTTGGCCGGGGCGCATCGGTGCGGCGCCGAAGGTGCCGATTCCGCCGGCTTCGCTCACTGCGGCGACCAGATCGGAGTACGAGACTCCTCCCATTCCGGCGAGCATCACAGGGTGTTCGATGTCGAGCAGTTCGGTCAGGCGCGTCTTCATGCACCGAACGGTACTTGGTACGTCCCAGTTCGGCGGAACAGACGGCGGTGCCACCGGCGAGGCGTGAGAGCGATGGCGCGAGGTTCGTCCTCGAACATCCACCGAGCGAAGTTGCGGCGTCCCCAGCCACCAGAGTGAGCGAGAACGGTGATGGCACCTCGTGCTCCCTTGTCGTAGGCCAGGACCCGGGACAGACGAACCGACATGCGGTGATCGGCGAGCAGGTGAGCGTCGATGCGTCGTCGGTAGTCGCGACGAACCTCGTCGGCCGACCTGCGATCGGTGGCACCATGAACGATCGCGCGGACGGCTTCGACACCGGTGAGGAGGGCCTGGCCGATGCCTTCGCCGGTGAGCGAATCGGTCGCCATGGCGGCGTCGCCCACGACGAGGACGCGACCGACACCGGTGACCGCCTGATCGATCCGAGCCGGGATGGGCCAGGCGGTGTGGCGGTCCTCGAATTCGACATCGGGTCCGAGTGCCTCGACGACGTGCGGTCGCTGCAGCAGATCGCTCCAGGTCTGCTTCATGTCCTGCACCCGTCGCTTTCCGTCGCGCAAGATGCCGAAGCCGATGTTCACGCGGTTCCCGGGCAAGGGAAAACTCCACGCGTAGCCGGGCAGAAGGTCGCGGTCGAACCACACGTACAGACGTGAGGCGGCCGGTCCGGTCACGTTCCGCGCGTACTGACGGAAGGCGTGCCACTCGCCGAGGTACGACGGCGGAGTCATTCCGAGTCGCTTACGAATCGGGCTCCACATACCGTCGGCGGCGACGAGCCACGGCGCGCCGATGCGTGAGCCGTCGTCGAACGTGACGTCGACGCGATCGGAGTCCTGGTCGAGATCGACGAACGAACGCCCTTCGATCACCTCGACACCGACTTCGCGCGCTCGTCGCACGAGAGCGTCGTCGAGTTCGAGACGAGGCGCGACAGCGGCGAAGCGGCCCTCGTCGGGGAGGGGAACGAAGACCTCGCGACCCGACGGCGACCGAAGCCAGGCACCGTCGACGTCGAACCACTGCGGGACCGACTCGGGACGAAGACCGAGACCCTCGAGTTGTCGCAGGGCCAAAGTGGTGAGTCCGTCGCCGCAGCACTTGTCGCGCGGGAAAGTCGCCTTGTCGACCAAGGCCACCGAGAGACCCTGGCCAGCCGCGGTGATGGCGGCCGCGCTGCCGGCCGGTCCGGCCCCGACGATCAGCAGGTCGTAGGTCGACGAGCCACTGGTCGGAGCGCCACTCGCTGTCACGTCGGTGAGGCTAGGAGCGTCGCTCGGCTGGTGCCCCACTCGGGTCACCTTCCTATGATCGGTCGAGCAGAAGTCACACGACGGACCCCACGTCGTGGACGGTGACGGAAAGGACGAGTCATGGCTCGGTTGTGCGAAGGACGTGTGGCGATCGTGACCGGAGCCGGTCGAGGAATCGGACGCGAGCACGCGCTGAGCCTGGCCGCCCAGGGTGCCAAGGTCGTGGTCAACGATCTCGGTGGTGGAATGGACGGATCGGGCGGCGATCTCTCCCCGGCGCAACAAGTCGTCGAGGAGATTCGCTCCATGGGTGGCGAGGCCGTCGCGAACGGCGACAGCGTCAGCGACTGGAAGGGAGCCGAACGTCTCGTGCAGACCGCGATCGACGCGTTCGGTGATCTGCACGTCGTGGTGAACAACGCCGGCATTCTGCGCGATCGGATGTTGTTCTCGATGGCCGAAGAGGAATGGGACGCCGTGATCACCGTTCATCTGAAGGGCACCTTCGCTCCCAGTCGGTTCGCGTGTTCGTACTGGCGCGAGCGTTCGAAGGCCGGGCACCCCGTCGACGGCCGCATCATCAACACCACCTCGGTGTCGGGCATCTACGGCAATCCGGGCCAGACCAATTACGGCGCGGCCAAGGCCGGCATCGCGGCGTTCACCAACATCGCGGCGCTCGAGATGGCTCGTTATGGCGTCACCGTCAATGCAGTGGCCCCCGTCGCCCTCACGCGTATGACCGAAGGGCTCGGTCCCGCACCGGAGACCGACGAGGATCGCGAGCGTCGTTCGCCGCGTTGGATCGCGCCGATCGTCACGTGGCTGGCGTCGGCCGAGTCGAAGGCCGTCAACGGCCGCGTGTTCGAGGCCAGCGGTGACGTGTTGGCCGTGGCCGAAGGTTGGGTGCGCGGCCCACGCGTCGCGCCGGTCGACGATCCCACCGTGCTCGGACCCATCGTCGCCGACTTGTTGGCCACGGCGCGCAAGAACTCGGGAATGAACGGCGAGCCGGGCGCCTGGCCGCAGCTGAAATGACAGCCCACGAGACATTCGACCAACCAGTGAAGGAGACATCACCATGCCGTTGAACCCTCAAGCAGTCGGAGCCACCGGAGACGTGCGCACGATCTCGTGGAACTCCAAGGACGCGTTGTTGTACGCCGTCGGTATCGGAGCCGGCTCCGACGACTTGGCTTTCTCGACCGAGAACACCTCGGGCGTCGATCAGGTGGTGTTCCCGACCTTCGCCGTGGTGGCCGGTTCGGGAACCGCCTCACCGGGCAAGAGCGCGATGGGCGAGATCGGCACCTTCAACTGGGCCATGCTCGTGCACGGGTCGCAGGCCATCACTCTGCATCGGCCGATCCCGGTCGAGGCGCAGGCGACCACCCAGGACAAGGTCGTGGCCATGTATGACAAGGGCAAGGCGGCCGTCGTGGTCACCGAGAACGAAGTCAAGACCGCCGATGGTCAGCCGTTGTGGACCACGCGTTCGTCGGTGTTCATCCGCGGTGAAGGAGGCTGGGGTGGCGATCGCGGTCCGTCGGGTCCGCAGAACGAGCCGCCGGCCAGTGCTCCCGATCACGAGGTCACGTTGCAGACCTTGCCCGATCAGGCCTTCGTGTACCGGCTCTCGGGCGACCGCAACCCGCTGCACACCGACCCGTCGTTCGCCGCGCTCGGTGGTTTCGATCGACCGATCCTCCACGGTCTGTGCACGTACGGTTTCACCGGCCGAGCCCTTCTGAAGTCGCTCTGCGACAACGACGTGAATCGCTTCCACCACATCGAGGGACGCTTCTCGTCGCCGGTCATGCCCGGTGACGCTCTCACCGTTCGCATCTGGCGCACCAACGCCGGTGAGGCGGTGTTCACCACCTCGGTGGGCGACAAGGTCGTGATCGACCAGGGTCTGGTGAAGTACTCCTGAGTGGCGTCGCGGCCCGAACGACTCTCAGAACAGACGGAGTTCCTCGGGCCGCCGACCGCGCAGGTCGTCGTAGTCGACCTCGACGCATTCGATTCCGCGGGCCTCGGCGATGGTGCGGGCCTGTGGCTTGATCACCTGGGCAACGAACACCCCGCGCAAGTCGACGAGTGCGGTGTCGGGCCGGAGAACTTCGAGGTAACGCGCCAGCTGTTCCACGCCGTCGATCTCTCCACGCCGTTTGATCTCGACCGCCACGTAGGCGCCTTTCTCGTCGCGGCACATCAGATCGACCGGTCCGATCGACGTCGGCCACTCGCGACGAACCAGAGTGAGGCCGGGGGCGATGGCGTCGGGGAGAGCGGCGAGCAACTCCTGCAGATGGGCCTCGACTCCATCTTTCACGAGACCCGGGTCCTCGCCGAGTTCGTGGGCGGAGTCGTGGATCACGTCGTGGAAGGTGATGAGCAGGGTTTCACCCTTGGGATTGGTGACCGTCCACGAGTCGCCGTGATCGGTGAGAGTGTTGGGAGCGTTCATCCAGTTGAGCGGCTTGTAGGCGCCGCCGTCGCTGTGGATCGCCACACAGCCGTCGGCCTTCACCATCACGAGACGAGTGGCCTCGGGAAGTTGGGCGTCGAGGCGGCCCTGATACTGAACGGTGCAACGGGCGATGACGAGTCGCATGACGGATCGTCACCGTAGTCGAATCGCGCTCAGCGTCCCACGTGTTCGCGCATGCGCTTCTGGATGAGGTCGCGACGCTCCTGTAGCTCGCGGTAGGTGATGCGATTCACGTCGTCCTCGAGACCGAGCGTGGCCTTCACGCCCGACATGTCGAATTCGACCGCGTCGGGGTCGACACCCAGTTCACGGCCGAGACGCTCGCCATGCCGTTGTGCGAAGAGCAACGAGATGTTGGCGACCTCGCCCAGGATGTCGAGTTCGGGGGCCAGCCGAGCGATCGCTCCGTCGAGGAACACCATGTTCTTCACGTAGAGCATGAGTTCCTTCGGGAGTCGGGCCCCGTAGCCGAGCAACGCCTTCACCACGCGTTGGACTTCGGCCACCATCTCTTCTCCGGTGAGGGTGGTCGGGTCGACGGTGGCTTGGTCGAGTCGCAGGTCGCGAATCACCGCCGCCAGATCGGTGTCGGGGGGAAGGGCGCCGAGGTCGCGCAGGGCGGCCATCTGTCCCATCATGTCGTTGGTCGTGGCGCTGAGCATGAGCCGCAGGAAGGCGAGTCGCCGCTCGTGCGAGAGGCGGGCCACGATGCCGAAGTCGAGCAGTGCCGTGCGACCGTCGCGCAAGACGAAGAGGTTGCCGCCGTGCAGGTCGCCGTGGAAGATGCCGTTGATCATGGCCCCCTCCATGAAGGCGATCATTCCGGTCCGGATCACGGCCTCGGTGTCGATGCCGGCGTCCTTCATTCCCGCGACGTCGTCGAAGTTGAAGCCGGACACCTTTTCCATCACGAGCACGCGACGAGTGACGAGATTCGGATGGGGTCGGGGGACCACGTACCCGTCCTGTCCGAGATCGCGCAACATCGCGGCGACGTCGATCATGTTGGACGCTTCGAGACGAAAGTCGAGCTCCTCCACGATGGTCTCGGCGAACAACTCCACGAGAGCCGGGGGATTGGCGAGCGCAGCGATGGGAATGCGCCCGACGAGGTGCGGTGCGATGTACGACATGACGCGTAGGTCGCGACGCACCAGTGACGCCACGTCGGGACGCTGCACCTTGACCACCACGTCTTCGCCGGTGAGCAGACGTGCCGCGTGCACTTGGGCGATGGACGCTGCGGCCAGTTCCTTCTCGTCGAACCATTCGAAGACGTCCTCGAGACGAGCCCCGAGGTCGCGTTCGACGGTGAGGCGAACTGTCGAGAAGGGCTCGGCCGGCACTCGATCGCGGCAGAGCTTGAACTGTTCGACCAGTTCGGTGGGAAAGAGACCTTCGCCGGACGAGATGATCTGACCCAACTTGATGTAGGTCGGGCCGAGGGTCTCGACGGCGCGACGAAGACGCAACGACAGGTCGGCGCGACTGGCCGCCGGATCGGTGTAGCGCTCGCGCTTCTTGCGTAGATACCACGGCGCGATGGCTCCGACGATGTGGCGGCCGACGGTCACGACTCGAGCACCCGGAGGAACTCGACCGGGAGTCGTGAGGCGGGGCACTTCGGCACGCGCTCTGCGACGCCGCTCGTCGATACCCGCCAGCCAGGGAAGGTTCTCGCGTTCGACGATCCACGGTGCGTCGTCGGTGAAAGCACCCCACTCGCAATCGGCGGGCCGCGACGACGTGGACGACGGCGAATTCACGTCTCGAGTCTGCCGGGGCGATGGTCGACTGTCGTATCGAGCGCGGGTTCGTTCGGGTGACTAATGTCCGGTCGTCCGGGGGCCGAACAGGGGGCGACATGACTGCAGATCGCTGGATCACCGATTGGGAGCCGAGTGCTCGATATCCCGTGTACACCCGGGCCAACGCGGGCGAAGTCCTTCCCGATCCGTGCAGCCCACTCGCATGGACGGTGGTGTGGGAGCCCGGCGTGGTGATGGGTTGGCGTGACAGCCAGATCTCGGCCGGGACGTGCAACGAGCACGAAGTCGATCCTCGTCGTCCCGAGGTCGTCGGCCATTTCGGCGGTTATCTGTACATCGACGCGTCCATGGCCCGATTGTTCGGTGTGCGCGGCCCGGGTCTCGGGCCCGAGATGATCGATGCCACCTATTTCGGCACCCATCCCGACGTGCCGCCGTACGTGGCCGAACCGTGGCACGAGAGCGAGGCGAACACCGCCAAGTTGGGTGCCTGGATGATGGGCGTCATGGCGGCCGACGATCTGCCGCTCTTGCGGGAGGATCGTGATCTGGCCGATGCGGCGCGGGCCTCGCGTCCCGATCTGAGCGAACTCGACGAGAACGCGCTCGTCGTGCGCCTGACGTCGTTCACCCCTTTGTTGCGGCGGCTGTTCGAGCATCACCTTCTCATGACGGCGGCCACGTCGATCGGACCGGGTGCGTTGGGCGCCATCGCCGAGGCTCTCGGCGATCCGTCGCTCGTGCTCACGCTCATCACCAGCATCGGCGACGTCGACTCGGCGGCACCGAGTGCGGCGATGTGGGAACTGTCGCGACTCGATCGAACGTCGCCGGCCTACGCCGAGGGTCTGGCACGGTTCGTTCGCGACTTCGGAAGTCGCGGTCCGAACGAATGGGACATTCGCTCCGACACGTGGGAGACCAAGCCCGCTCTGGCCGAAGCGTTGATCGACGCGATGCGGGCGGCCCCCGACTCCGAGAGCCCGATGATTCGCAACGCCCGCAACACCGCCGCGCGCGAAGAAGCCGAGGCTCGCGTGCGTGCGGCTCTCGCCGGGCAGCCCGAAGTCCTCGCTCAGTTCGAGATGGCACTGCGTTCGGCCCATCTGCACCTGGCCGGGCGCGAACGGGCCAAGACCAACATCATCAAGGTCGTGCACGAAGCACGCATGGCCGCGTTCGCCTTGGCGGCTCGGACCGGTTACACCAATTCTCAGGTCTGCATGCTGCTCGCCGACGAACTCGACGCCTTCGTGGCGTCGCCCGACGAATTCCGGGCCCGTCTCGCGCAACGCGAGCGGCAGTACCTCGACTTGTTCGATCTCGAACCGCCCTTCATCCTGAACGGTTCGGTCCCACCGTTGTCGCAATGGCCACGCAAAGGTGCGAGTGGAGCCGCTCTGGTGCGAGAAGGCGACGTTCTCACCGGCATGTCGGGTGCGCCCGGTTCGTACACGGGTCGGGCGCGCGTGATCCTCGATCCGGCCGACCCCTTCGCGCTCGAGCCGGGTGAGGTTCTCGTCGCACCGATCACCGATCCGGCGTGGACGCCCTTGTTCGTTCCGGCGGGTGCGGTCATCGTGAACGTGGGGGCACTCGTGAGTCACGCCGTGATCGTGAGTCGAGAACTGGGCATTCCGTGCGTGGTGAGCGTGACCGACGCGACCGATCGCATCCCCGACGGTGCGGTGGTCACCGTCGACGGGGCGTCGGCCACCGTCACCGTCGTCAGCGTGCCCTGACCGTCGTCATCATTCGGTGTGGGCGTGATCGCAGAGATCGACTCGCTCCTCGTCGGAGACCGCGGCTCGGCCCGCCCCCTCGCCCTCGAGAGCGGCGAACGGACCACAGGGGTGAGGAGCGATCCACACGTGAACCATGGCGATTCCGATCCCACCCAGCGTCGATCCAGGTGGACAGTTCCCTTGGGCGTCGAGCACGCCGGCGACGACCGATCGACCTCGGGGATCGATGCGGAAGCACAAATTGTCGTGCACGTGCCACTGCATGAGTGGGCCGGCGAATTCGGTGAGCATCGGATCGTCGACGGGGACACCGACATCGGCCATGAACATGGCCGACACCAGAGTCTTGGTTCCGTTCTTCACTTCGTAGACGAGTGACTCGGGTGCGGTCGGGTCGAGAAACTTTCCGTCGACGATCAAGAACCGATTGACGAGATGTTCGTGCCCCGTCGCGTCGTCCCCGATCGAGACCCACCCTTGCGCGACGGCGCTGTCGTAGTCGGCCCATTGGGGTAGTTCTTTCTGGGTGGCCATGATCAGTTCCATCGCCCGTGCCTCTTGCTCGGGTGAGACGTCGGGTACGCCACTGATGTCGACACCGACGGCCGGGTCGTACGGTCGGGGCCAGTTCGCCGTGAGACCATGGATCGCCGCTGCGTCGACGTCGTCACCGTGGTCGGCCGAACCATGTTCATCGGAGTCGGCTGAGTGTGATTGGCCGCCATCGGTCGACGTCGGCTCCGATGCCGCATGGTGATCGCCATTGTCCGCATGATCGTCGCCGTGATCGTGTACGTGGGACGCTCCCGACCACATTCCGACCACGACGGCGATGCCGATGGCGGCAATCGGAAGGGCCGACTGCAAGGACTTCCTGGTTGGAGGATCGATCGATCCGGCCACCAGATGTCCGAGCGCGACACCGACTGCGACCAACCCCAAACCGGCGCACACGGTGTCGGCGATCTGAGGCGATTCACGATTCTCGAGCCCGTCGATCCAGGACACACTCGAGATCCGAGTGACGACCCAACCCGTCGCCGCGACTGAATTCACCACGAGGGATGCCACGAGGACACTGATGCGTGGCCGAATCAGGTGAGCGGCGCCCACTGCGACCTGGAACAGGGTCAGGACCATGAAGACGCGCGCCAGTTGCGGCTTCTCGGCGTGCAGGCCGATGGCGGTGGCATGGAGAACTCCGGCTCCGACGGCGGCGAATCCGCCGATCAGGTGGCTCTGCGTTCTCTCCACCCGTCGCACTGTATTCGGAGGGGACTCCGGCGAACAGATCAGGCTTTGCCGAGAGCGCGCAATGCGTCGTCGGCCAACTCGCGCCGACACACCAGGAAATCGGGAAGCCACAGATCGGGGTGGTTGTACTCGAGAGGGGAGCCGTCGATGCGACTCACGTGCAATCCGGCGGCCAGGGCCACTGCGGCCGGCGCGGCGGTGTCCCACTGGTACATGCCGCCGTCGTGCACGTACACGTCGGCTTCGCCCATGACCACGGCCATTGTCTTGGCCCCGGCGGAGCCGAGTCGGGCCACCAGGCAGTCGAGTGATCGGGCCACTGCGACCGCGGCGTAGGTGTTGCGATTGCGCGAGGTGACGAGGACCGGTTGCGGACGTTCGTAGGGCGGTAACTGCTCGGGCGGGTCGGCGGCGAAGGTCTTGCCGAGAGATGGCATGGCCACCGCCCCGGCCGTGAGCGAGCCGCACTCCCACAGGGCCACGTGGACCGCCCAGTCCCAGCGGGGCGGCTCGGCGAATTCGCTGGTGCCGTCGATGGGATCGATGATCCACACGCGGTCGGCAGCCAGTCGGCGACGGTCGTCGGCGGCTTCTTCCGACAACACGACGTCGTCGGGGCGAGCGGCCCGCAAGGCGTCGACGAGGAAGCGGTGCCCGGCGACGTCGCCTTCGTCCTTCATGTCCCAGTAGTGCACGCCCTCGGCGTCGAGTTCGTCGCGCAAGGTGAGCAGCATCGAGCCGGCTTCGGTGGCGACTCGGGTGGCGAGTTGCTGGTCGGTCTCGTTCGAAGCGGCCGACGTCACGAGTCGCGGCCCAACTTCAGCGACAGTCGCACCAGTTCGCGTACTGCGGCCTCGTCGGCACCGGCTTCGACCAGGGCCCGTACTCGAAGCTCGACCACTTCGGCATCGGCGTCGACGAACGCCGGATTGCGTCGGGTCGACGTGGTGGCGGAGACGGCGATGAGCACGATTGCGGTGACGGCGCTCACCATGCCGATGGTGACGACCCAACCCTCGTTGTTGCCGTTGATCGACGACACGATGAGGCCGGCGATGGACGCGACGAACACCACTCCGGAGACGATGCGGATACCGGTGACGAGCGTCGAGCGCATGGTTCAGCGGGCGAGCGGCTTGTACTTGATGCGGTGGGGTTGATCAGCGGCCGCACCCAGTTCCTTCTTGCGCCACGCCTCGTACTCGCTGAAGTTGCCTTCGAACCAACGCACCTGGCTGTCTCCCTCGAAGGCGAGAACATGGGTGGCGATGCGGTCGAGGAACCAACGGTCGTGGCTGATGACCACTGCGCAGCCCGGGAACGCTTCGAGCGAGTCCTCGAGAGCGCGCAACGTGTCGACGTCGAGGTCGTTGGTGGGCTCGTCGAGCAGCAGGACGTTGCCGCCCGACTTCAACAACTTGGCCAAGTGGACGCGGTTGCGTTCACCGCCCGAGAGGTCGCCGACCTTCTTCTGCTGGTCGCTGCCCTTGAAGTTGAAACTGGCCACGTAGGCGCGACCGTTGATCTCACGGTTGCCGATCTTCATGTGCTCGACACCGTCGGTGATCTCCTCGAACACCGTCTTGTCGGCGTCGAGGGAGTCGCGACTCTGGTCGACGTACGACAGCTGCACCGTGTCGCCGACCTTGATCGTTCCGGAATCGGGCGGCTCCTGGCCGGTGAGCATGCGGAACAGCGTGGTCTTTCCGGCGCCGTTGGGGCCGACGATGCCGACGATGCCGGCCGGCGGAAGTGAGAACGACAGGTTCTCGATGAGCAGGCGATCTCCGAAGCCCTTGCTGAGGCCCTCGACCTCGATGACGGTGTCGCCGAGGCGCTGTCCGGCCGGAATGGCGATCTCGAGTTTCGACGGACCGCGATCGGCGGCCTCGGCCTCGGCGCGCAACTTCTCGTAGGCGCTCAGACGAGCCTTGCCCTTGGCCTGACGTGCCTTGGGGGACATGCGCACCCAGTCGAGTTCGCGTTCGAGGGTGCGGCGGCGGTTCTCGTTGCTCTTCTCCTCCTTCTCGAGGCGGTCGCGCTTCTGGTCGAGCCAACTCGAGTAGTTGCCCTCGAAGGGAATGCCGCGACCGCGGTCGAGTTCGAGGATCCACTTGGCCACGTTGTCGAGGAAATAGCGGTCGTGGGTGATGGCCACGACGGTGCCGTGGTACTCCTGGAGGAATCGCTCGAGCCAGTGCACGCTCTCGGCGTCGAGGTGGTTGGTGGGTTCGTCGAGCAGGAGCAAATCGGGTCGGCTGAGCAGGAGTCGACACAGCGCGACTCGGCGGCGCTCACCGCCGGACAGCTTGCTCACGTCGGCGTCGTTGGGCGGACACCGCAACGCGTCCATCGCGATCTCGACGTTGCGCTCCAGACTCCAGGCGTCGGCGGCGGCGATCTTGTCCTCGAGTTCGGCTTGCAGGGCGCCGACCTTCTCGTAGTCGGCGTCGGGGTCACCCCACATCGCCATCACTTCGTTGTAACGATCGAGGAGGGCCTTCACCGGGGCCACTCCGTCCATCACGTTGCCCAGCACGTCCTTGGCCGCGTCGAGCTGCGGCTCCTGAGCGAGATAACCGACCGAGAAGCCCGGGGTGAGGCGGGCCTCACCCGAGAAGCCGTCGTCGAGACCGGCCATGATCCGCAGCAGACTCGACTTTCCGGCCCCGTTGGCCCCGAGCACACCGATCTTGGCCCCGGGGTAGAAGGACAGCGAGATGTTCTCGAGGACCGTGCGGTCGGGCGGGTAGTGGCGGGCCAGTTTGTAACAGGTGTAGATGAACTCGTGAGCCACTGGGGAAACTCTAGTGAGGGGTCGGCTTCTTCGGGCAGGTCGACGGCCAGAGTGGGCCTCCGGCAGGGATCGCCACCTGTTCGGCCCTGATTGGTACCTTGAGAGGGTCGGTGACGCAGTCGTCACGTCGTGAGAAGGAGTTCACATGGAAATCTTGGATCCGGACACTGGTCTGCCCGTCTTCGTTCGTGCGTTGCACGTCCTGGCGGGTGTCGCCTGGATCGGCTTGCTCTACTACTTCAACCTGGTTCAGGTGCCGGCCTTCGCGGCCTACGGCGACGAAGGTCGGGCTCGCAACATTTCGATCGACAAGGTCGCCCGTCGCGCGCTGTGGTGGTTCCGCTGGGCGGCTCTCACGACGCTCGTGCTCGGTCTGCTCATCATCGGTGTGACCGAGAATTACATGGAGGGCTTCATGTCGACCGAGTCGGCCTTCGGCCTCGGTCACAACGGCGCCATCTTCGTGGGCATGCTGCTCGGCATCCTCATGGCCGCCAACGTGTGGATGGTCATCTGGCCGAACCAGCGAGTGGTGCTCGCCAATGCCGTGAACGTGTTGGGCGGTGGCGAAGCCGACCCGAACGCAGCCGCCTCCGGTCGTCGTGCGCTGTTGGCCAGCCGTCAGAACTTCATCTTCTCGTTCTCGATGCTCTGGTTCATGGTGGGTGCAGCCCACATCTACCCCGGCAACTTCGACGTCGACTCGGCCGGCAAGGCCTGGACATTCGTGATCATCGCGGTGGTGATCGGCGGCATCCTTCAGCTCAACGCGTTGGGCAAGCTCGGTGGCACGGCGGCGACCAACAAGTTGCTGTGGCCCTACGAGAGCCACAAGAACGCCATGATCACCGGCGGTGTGCTCTTCGTCGTCCTCTACGTGCTGAGCGAGATCCTGCTCAAGGCTTGATCCATCTGCACCCCGAGTCGTCTCGGGTCTCTCGAACTGTGGCCGCCTTCGGGCGGCCACAGTCGCGTCCGGGCGGCCACAGTCGCGTCCGGACTAGGAGACCGTGAGGGTCGACTTCATCGAGCCGTGACCCGGAACCGTGCAGTAGATGTAGTACTGGCCCGGATCGAGAGTGATGGTGCCCGAATCGGTGTCGCCCTTCTTGTTGATCACCAGTTCCAGGTCACCCACCACCTGATCGTCCTGGAGCACCACCAGGGTGTGCTTCACGTTGTCGTCGTTGGCCAGGAAGATCTCGATCTCGCCGGCGGGGGCGGTGTAGGCCGGAGCATCCCAACGGATGGTGGGAACGGCCTTCACGACCAGATCGGCCGAGGCGGGAATGGTGGTCTCGACGGTTTCGCTGCCTCCGCCACAGGCGGCCAGGGCGAGGAGCGGGGCGGCGAGGAGTGAGCGGGAGAAGACGGCTCGAGGGGTCATGCGCGAACTGTACAGCGGGTCGCGAAATCACGGCTCGACGACGGCAGCTTTTCGCCCCCGGTGTGACGTTTCACCGCTGGTCGAACTGACCCAAGGGGTACAGTTTCTCGCGTGACCGAGACAGCTCCGGCCCCTGAGACAACCACCGATTTCGGCGCCAACAGTTGGCTCGTCGACGAGATGTACGACCAGTACCGACGTGATCCGTCGTCGGTCGGTGAGTCGTGGCGGGAGTTCTTCTCCGACTACAAGTCGCTGGCCGAAGTGGCGGCGGCAGCGCCGGTCGTCGTACCCGCTCCGGTCGCGGCCGCGCCGACGGTGTCGGCGGCCGTGTCGTCGAACGGTTCGCCGGCTCCCGTCGCAGCGGCGACTCCGCAGCTCGTTCCCACTGCGCCCGAGGGCGAACCGATCCGCGGCGCCGGGGTCGCCATCGTGGCCAACATGGAGCGCAGCCTCGGCGTTCCCACTGCCACGAGTTTCCGCAACGTGCCGGCCAAGTTGCTCGAAGTCAACCGTCAGGTCATCAACGGCTACCGCTCGCGTCACGGCCTGAGCAAGGTGTCGTTCACGCACCTCATCGGCTACGCCATCGTGCGCGCCATCGCCGATGCCGTGCCGGTGATGAACAGTTCGTACGTCGAGGGATCCGACGGCAAGCCGCGGGTGATTCGCCACGAGCACGTCAACATCGGACTCGCCGTCGACGTGGCCAAGTCGGACGGTTCGCGAACACTGGTCGTCCCGGTGCTGCGCGAGGCCGACACGCTGAACTTCGCCGAGTTCCTCGTGGCGTACGACGATCTCATTCGCAAGGTGAAGCAGAACAAACTGCAGGTGTCCGATTTCCAGGGCGCCACCATCAGCCTCACCAACCCGGGAACCATCGGCACCGTGCAGAGCGTGCCGCGCCTCATGCCGGGTCAGGGCGTGATCGTCGGAGTGGGCACGATCGACTACCCGGCCGAGTTCCAGGGAGCCGACGAACGCGCCCTCGGCACACTCGGCATCTCCAAGGTGGTCACGGTCACCAGCACCTACGACCACCGCATCATCCAGGGTGCCGAGAGCGGACTCTTCCTCAAGTACGTGCACGAACTGCTGCTCGGTGAACACGGCTTCTACAAGTCGGTGTTCGCCAGCCTCGGCGTGCCGTACGAATCCGTCAAGTGGCGCACCGACCACAATCCGCTCGACAGCGAAGAGTCGATGCTCGAGAAGCAGATGCAGGTCGGCACGCTCATCCGCGTGCACCGCGTACGCGGCCACCTCATCGCCGACATCGATCCGTTGCGTTGGAAGGATCCGAAGATGCCGGTCGAACTCGACCCGGCCACCTACGGACTCACGATCTGGGACCTCGAGCGCGAGTTCCTCACCGGGGGTGTCGCCGGCATCGCGCGCATGACGCTCGGCGATCTGCTCGGTGTTCTGCGGGACGCTTACTGCCGAACTATCGGTGTCGAGTACATGCACATCCAGGACACCGAGGAGCAGCGCTGGATCCAGTCGCACTTCGAAGGGGTCGAGTTCCATCTTTCCAAGGACGACAAGCACCGCATCCTCGAACGATTGAACGCTGCCGAGGCCTTCGAGAAGTTCCTCGCCACCAAGTACGTCGGCACCAAGCGATTCGGCCTCGAAGGTGCCGAGAGCGTGATTCCGATCCTCGACGAGGTGCTCTCGCAGGCCGCCGACAATGGCCTGCATTCGTCGGTCATCGGCATGGCTCACCGCGGTCGACTCAACGTGCTCACCAACGTGATGGGCAAGAATCTCGAGTCGCTGTTCAAGCAATTCGAGGGTCACGTCGATCCCGACACCGTGCAGGGCTCGGGAGACGTGAAGTACCACCTCGGTGCGTCCGGTGTGCACCACAGCCCACAGGGCAACTCCATCAAGATCGATCTGGCGTCCAACCCCAGTCACCTCGAGACGGTCGACCCCATCGTGCTCGGCATGGTGCGGGCCCAGCAGGACCAGATCGACCCGCCGGGTTCGTTCCCATCGTTGCCGATCCTCATCCACGGAGATGCGGCGTTCGCCGGACAGGGCGTGGTTCTCGAGTGCCTGGCCATGAGCGACATCATGGGTTACCGCGTCGGTGGAACCATCCACCTCATCATCAACAACCAGATCGGTTTCACGACCGCACCGCAGTTCGCCCGCTCGTCGATCTATTGCAGTGACGTGGCCAAGACCGTTCAGGCGCCGATCTTCCACGTGAACGGCGACGACCCCGAAGCGTGTCTTCGTGTGGCGCGACTCGCCTTCGAGTACCGCCAACGCTTCCACAAGGACGTCGTCATCGACATGGTGTGCTATCGCCGCCACGGTCACAACGAAGGTGACGATCCGAGTTACACGCAGCCGCTCATGTACAAGGCCATCGCTGAGAAGCGCAGCGTGCGCAAGCTCTATGTCGAATCGCTCGTGGGTCGCGGCGACATCACCCTCGAGGAAGCCGAGAAGGCGCTCGATGACTTTCAGGGCAAGTTGCAGGCTGCTCTCGACGAAACTCGAGCGCATGCGCCCGAGCCGATCAAGGTCGCCAAACCGCCGCGACCAGTCGGTGTGTTGCCGCACGTCGAAACCGGTGTGGAGCGGCCGATGCTCGACCGCGTGTTCACCAAGTTGACCGACTATCCGGCCGGCTTCACCGTTCACCCCAAGCTCGGTCGCCAGTTCGAGGCGCGCACCAAGTTGTACGAGCAGGGCGAGGTCGAATGGGCCACGGCCGAGGCGTTGGCCTTCGGTTCGCTCGCCATCGAAGGTCACCCGGTGCGTCTGGCCGGTGAAGATTCGCGGCGCGGCACGTTCAGCCATCGTCACGCCGCTCTCATCGACAACCAGGACGAGCGGGTCTGGATCCCGCTCGCCGAACTCGAGAGTGCGCAGAAGTTCTGGGTCTACGACTCGCTGCTCAGCGAATACGCCGCGCTCGGCTTCGAGTACGGCTACGCCCACGCCAACCCCGAGGCGCTCGTTCTCTGGGAGGCGCAGTTCGGCGATTTCGTGAACGGTGCGCAGATCATCATCGACCAGTACTTGGTGGCCGCCGAGGACAAATGGGGTCAGCGCAACGGGTTGGTCATGCTGTTGCCGCACGGCTACGAGGGTCAGGGCCCCGAACACAGCTCGGCTCGGATCGAGCGGTTCCTCACCTTGTGCGCGGAAGACAACATTCAGGTGGTCAACGCCACCACGGCCGCCCAGTACTTCCACGTGCTGCGTCGTCAGATGCACCGTGAGGTGCGCAAGCCACTCGTGATCTTCACGCCCAAGCAGCCGTTGCGCATGAAGGAGAGCCGCTCGCCGGTCTCGGCTCTCGAACACGGTTCGTTCCAGGAAGTGCTCGACGATCCCTTCGTCACCGATCCGTCGGCGGTCAAGCGTCTCGTGTTCTGCTCGGGCAAAGTGGCCTGGGACGCCATCGCCGAGCGCGACAAGCGCAATGCGCCGGTCGCGGTCGTTCGGGTCGAGCAGTTGTATCCGTTCCCCATCGAGCAGATGTTCAATCTGCTCAGTCGCTACCCGAACGCCCGCGAGGTGGTCTGGTTGCAGGAAGAGCCGAGCAACATGGGTCCGTGGCACTTCGTCGAGCACCGGGTGTGGCGCGTGAAGGAGCAGGGCTACGACCTGCGGCACGTTGCTCGAGTGGCGAGCGGCAGCCCGGCCACCGGCTCGTCGACGGTGCATCAGCAAGAACTCGCCGACCTCATGGACGAGACGTTCGCCGGTTTCTGACCGTCCGGCGCCTCAGCGACGGCGAAGGTCGAGTCCGAGAATGCGTTCGAGGTCGCCGATCGCCTGATCGGCCGACACCACCTTGATCGTCGTCATGCCCATCGCGGCGGCCGGTTTCAGGTTCACGCCCAGGTCGTCGAGGAACACGCAGTGGCGCGGTTCGACGTCGAGTGTCGAGCAGGCGATCTCGTAGAAGCGTCGTTCCGGTTTGCGGACACCGACCTTGGAGCTCTCGATCACGGCGTCGAATCGTGCCATGACGTCCTGAATGGCCGTGTCGCGATCGGTCGACGGACGACGATCGCTCGTACCGGCGGAGTCGTCGTGGCTCATGTTGTTGGTGAGACAGGCCGTGCGAAAGCCGTGCGACCGGACGCAGTCGAGGGCGTGCACCATCTCGGGCCGGATATCTCCTCGGAGCAGCGACACGACGTCGGCCCCGCGGATCTCGTGTCCGCGTCGACGAGCCTCGTCGGCGAAGGCCGTGTCGAACTCGGCGACCGAGATCTCACTGCGCTCGAACCGGGCCCAGGCGTTGGTGTCGGGGTCGGTGGCGTTGATCGATCGAATGGTGTCGAGGGGCAGCCCCCGTTCGGCCTCGTACCGGTTGAAGGCCTCGAACGGGCTCGACAGGACGACCCCGCCGAAGTCCCACAGGACGGCTCGAAGGGCCTGGTCAGAGGGGTTCTCAAGGGTCACAGGTAGATCGTAGGGCGATCACCCCCACCTGCGTCGACCAGTGGTTGACTAGTCCCATGGCTCGCCACGTGGTCGTCGACGGATCCAACATCGCCACCGAGGGGCGGACCAAGCCCAGTCTCAAGCAGTTGAACGAAGCGGTGATGGCCTTCATGGCCGAGAATCCCAAGGACACGATCACCGTGATCGTCGACGCCACCTTCGGACACCGGATCGATCGCAAGGAGGTCACCGAGTTCGACGAGGCCATCGCCAACAACGAATTGGTCGCGCCGCCGGCTGGAACCGTGGGTCGCGGCGACGCTTTCGTGCTCATGATCGCGCAGAAGGTCGGGGCCAGCATCCTGTCGAACGACAGTTATCAGGAGTTCCACGGCCAGTATCCGTGGCTCTTCCACGAAGGTCGATTGATCGGCGGCAAGCCGGTTCCCCACGTCGGGTGGGTGTTCGTGAATCGCACACCCGTGCGCGGTGAGAAGAGTCGGCGGGCGAGTGCCGGCAAGGCGTTGCCCAAGGTCAGCCCGGAAGCCATGAAGCCCATGCCGGTTCCCAAGGCGCCGCCGCCCGGTGCGAGTCTCGGCAAGAAGAAGGCCGGCAAGGGAGAAGCGTCACGAAAGCACGCGACGCCCGTCAAGCACGAGACACCGGCCAAGGCCGTGGCGAAGGCTGGCCCGGCCAAGGCCTCCGGAACGCGCGACTCGGCGCCCAAAGCGGTCAACGAGATCATTCCGTTCCTGCATTTTCTCGAGAAGCATCCCATTGGTTCGGTGGTGAAGGGGCGCGTCGAGAGTTACTCGTCGCACGGCGCGTACGTGCAGATCGGCGACGTGCTCGGCTACGTGCCGCTCCGACTCATGGGTGATCCGCCGCCGCGCGCGGCGCGCGACGTGATGTCACTCGGAGATCAGGTGTCGCTCGAGGTCGTGTCGGTGGTGGCGTCGCGTCGCAGCATCGACTTGAAGCCGAGTACCAAGAAGGCCGGTGAGAAGGAGGCCGCCCCGTCCAAGGCGACTCCCAAGGCGGACGAGAAGAAGAAGGCGGCCGCCAAGAAGGCTTCTCCGAAGAAGGCCGTCGAGAAGAAGGCGGCCGCGCCGAAGAAGGCCGTCGAGAAGAAGATCGCGGCTCCGAAGAAGACGACCGCCAAGAAGGCGGCGGCGCCGAAGAGGGCAGTGGCGCCGAAGAAGGCAGTGGCGAAGAAGATCGAGGCTCCGAAGAAGACGACCCCCAAGAAGGCGGCGGCCAAGAAGACGGCAGGGCCGAAGAAAGCAGTTGGTGCCAAGGCCACGACTCGATCGACGTCGACCAAGAAGTAGGCGTCGTGCGAATCGCCACGTGGAACGTCAACTCGTTGCGCGCGCGTCTGCCGCGGGTCGAGGAGTGGATCGCCGACGTTCGTCCGGACGTGCTGTGTCTTCAGGAGACCAAGATGGCCGAGGATGCATTTCCTCACCTGGCCTTCGAGCAATTGGGCTACGAATGCGTGCATCACGGACAGGGTCAGTGGAACGGTGTGGCCATCGTGTCGCGCGTCGGACTCGTCGATCCGGTTCGGGGTTTCGCCGACGGCGTCGAGGCCGATCCCGAAGCTCGCCTCGTGACGGCGACCTGTGGTGGCTTGCGCGTGAGTTCGGTGTACGTGCCGAACGGCCGCTCGCTCGACGATCCGCACTACGTCTACAAGTTGGCGTGGATGAAGCGACTACTGGCTCACCTCGAGGCCAACGAGACGGCGTCGTCCGACGTCGTCGTGACCGGTGACTTCAACATCGCACCCGACGATCGCGACGTGTACGACCCGACCAAGTTCGTGGGAGCCACTCACGTGAGTGATGCCGAGCGCCATGCGTTGCAGGCACTCGAGGCGTGGGGTCTAGTCGATCTCTTCCGTCGTCATCACGACCAGGGAGGCCTGTACTCCTGGTGGGACTATCGATCGGGTGACTTTCATCAAGGTCGCGGACTTCGTATCGACCTCGTCCTCGGAACCGAGTCGGTGGCCAGCCGGACGCGCTGGAGTATCGTCGATCGCAACGCTCGCAAAGGACAGCAGCCGAGCGATCACGCTCCCGTTCTGGTGGATCTCGATGACTGACAAATCGCCGACGAACAATGATCAGATGACCGAACGCGGTGAGAACATCCGCCGCGCCCTGCTCGAGATTCCGGAAAATCGCGACACCATGTACGAAGCGGCAACGGGACGCGTGCGTCTCGCCGATTCGTTGCGACAGGCCCTGCAACATGCCGCCACATCCACCGCCGCCGACGACACGGTGGCTCGCGCAGCGGATCTCATCGAAGAAGCGGTGCGGATTCTCGAACCCGGACCGCATGGGCGCGACTACCACGGCTCGGCGGAAGGATCGGTCGGCGGAGTGCCGCACGGCTTCACCAGCCACAGTCCGGTCACCGGTCCTCTGAACGCCGTGGCGTCGATCGTGTCACTGTCGTCGACCGACACCGAAGTCGTCGCCGAAGTCGTCTACGGCGACGCGTACGAGGGTCCGCCGGGCCATCTGCACGGCGGTTTCGTGGCGGCGATCTTCGACGAGGTGCTCGGTTTCGCGCAGGCTCTCTCGGGCGCACCCGGTATGACCGGCCGACTCGAGATCACTTATCGATCGCCCACACCGCTGCACACACCCTTGCGAGTGGCCGGTCGATTCGAGAAGGTCGAGGGTCGCAAGATCTTCACCACCGGGACCATTCACGTCGGTGATCGCCTCTGTGCCGAAGCGAAGGGACTGTTCATCTCGGTTCGGCCGGAACGCTTCGGACAACTCGACGAACTGCGCCAGGAGAATCAGGCGCGTTCGACCGACTGACGAACGATCTCGAGCAGTCGCTCACCGAACCGGTTCACCACGATCGGACCCACGCCCTTCACCGCCGACAGCTCGTCGAGCGACATCGGTCGGCGACGGGCGATCTCGGTCAGTGTGCGATCGGCGAAGATCAAGGTCGGTGCCACTCCCGACACCCTCGCGGTTCTCAGTCGCCACTCGGTCAGGTCGTCGAGGAGTGGGTCACCGGAGGACCGTGGCGCGTCGCGTCGGGCTCGCTGACCGGCGAGGAAGTCGTCCGACGGCGGTGCTGGGGGTGGAGCGCTCGGAAGGTCGGCGAGGAACGACGAAGGTTGGGTGTTTCGACCACGGCGTCGTGACGCCGCCGTGAACACCAGACGGTCGGAGGCCCGCGTGATGGCGACGTAGGCGAGCCGGTGCTCCTCGGCCAGGGCCTCGTCGGAACGGGCCGACGAATGGGGGACCAATCCCACTTCGCATCCGACCACCACGACCGCGTACCACTCACGACCCTTGGCGGCGTGGAAGGTCAGGAGCTCCACGGCGTCGTCGTTCCGGTCGTTCTGGAACGGCCGATTGGTGCGCACCCACGCCATGAAGCCGAGTCCGTCGTGTCCGCCGTCGGCGAGGAATTCGTCGACGGCATCGGCCACCCGACGGCGAGCCACGATGGCGCGTTCGTCGAGATCGGTCGACGCCTCGCGTGCGTCGTGACTCCACATGGCGAGGCGATGGCGATTCGGTTGCTCGCCCGCCGACCGCACGGCCATCTGCACGGGATCGGACGCCGCTGCTCCGCTCAGGACCGCGGGTACGCCCACGGCGGTGAGGGCCTCGTGAATGGCGGGCAACTGCGCATTGGTGCGCGCCAGTACTGCCACGTCGCGCCAACGACCGAACGTCGGTTTCACGTCGGCGACGATCTGGGCCACGCCAGCCGCCTCGAGCGTGTCGTCGGCGAACGTGTACGACACCGGTGCGACACCCGATGCTCGGGCCGAGACCAACGTCGGCGTCGGTTGGGGATCGGCGGCCAACACGCTCAACCCGGTGGTCACGATTTCGGGTGTGCATCGGTGATTGGTGTCGAGACGCACGATCTCGACACCCGGGAAGTAGCGCTCGACGTCGCGCAGGAAACGCGGATCGGACCCGTTGAAGCCATAGATCGCCTGGGAGGGATCGCCGACGAGAGTGAGATCGGTTCGATCGCCGAGAAGGGTGGTGAGGACGTCGTACTGCAGCGGGTTGAGGTCCTGGGCTTCGTCGACGTAGAAGTGGCGCAGGCGCCACCGGATCGCCGCGGCATACGCGGGATCGTTCATCGTCTCGATCACCAGGTCGAGGAGATCGTCGAGGTCGACGATGCCACGGCGTCTCTTCAGCGTGTCGACATCGGACATGATCCGCGCAACATCGCGTCCCGTGAACGATCGCCCTTCTCGTTTGGCCGCGGTTGTGTACTGGTCGGCAGTGATGCGCCGAGCACGCGCCCAGTCGATCTCCTGGACCAGGTCGTGCAGACGCCCGCGTTGCTTCTCGCCGAGGACCTCGGCCACCAATCGAGTTCGATCCGAGACGACGGTGGGATGACGACGTCCGTCGTCGTCCCATTTCTGGCGGAGCAGACCGAGGCACACCGCGTGGAAGGTGCCCGCCAACGGAGTGTCGTCGAGCCCGAAAGACGTGAGTCGACGGCGCAGTTCGTGAGCCGCCTGTCGAGTGAAGGTCAGCACCACCGAGTGGCGGGCATCGGCCGACCCGACCAGGGCGCGGTGGGCCACCCGGCGCGTGAGAACCGAGGTCTTGCCCGATCCCGCTCCGGCGATCACGGCGAGCAGCGGTGCCGCCGAGGTGACGGCTCGGAGTTGAGCATCCTCCAGCCCGGACAGGACGTCACCGGCCACGTCCCGGACGGTCTCGGCGTCGTCACTCATCGGGTCGAGGTTAGGTCGCCGAGGCTCGACCGGGCTCGGCGACGTCCCGACTAACGTCGAACCATGCCCTATCCGCGCCGGTTGCTCAACGACGGTGAAGAGGTCGCCCTCGACATCAATCCCCATTGGTGGTTCTTCGCCCAGCCGGTGGCGGCTCTGGTCGTGAGCGGTGTTCTCTTCCTCTGGTTGCTCGCCGCGCTCGGCGACGCCACGTGGGAGAACGTGCTCACCTGGGCCGTCGGAGTCGTCGCCCTGGTGAGCCTGATCTGGACCGGGATCCGCTGGCTCGAATGGCGCACCACCCATTTCGTGATCACCAGCGATCGCGTCATCGCTCGACGGGGAATCATCGCGAAGAGCGGGATCGAGATCCCGCTCGAGCGCGTCAACAACGTGAGCTTCAATCAGTCGATCTTCGAACGCATCATCAACGCCGGCGACCTTCTGATCGAGTCGGGTGGCGAGGACGGCCAGCAGCGCTTCACCGACATCTTGAAGCCCGACGAGGTGCAGAACCTCATTCACGTCCAGATGGAGGAGAACCAGCGGCGGTCGTTCGGGATCCCGGCTTCGGCCTTCGATCGCACCGACGTGGCCTCCCAACTCGAGAAGCTCGAAGGTCTTCGCGACCGCGGAACGATCACGCCCGACGAGTTCGAGCAGGAGAAGCGACGTCTGCTCGGTCAGTGATCGGCGCGCCGTAGGGCGATCACACAACCCCCGAAACCGCCTCCGGTGAGACGCGCTCCGAGGACGTCGGACTCGGTGAGGAGTCGCTCGACGGCGGCGTCCATGACGTGGTTGGAGGTTTCGTAGTCGTACTGCATGCTGCGGTGACTTTCGGTCATGAGCGCACCCATGGCGGCGATGTCTCCTTCTCGCATCGCCTCGACGAAGGCCAACACCCGTCGATTCTCGGTGACGATGTGGCGCGCCCGACGACGAAGGATCGGGTCGGCGAGAGATTGCACGTCGGCGAGGTTCGCCTCGCGCAACGGCCCGAGGAGCGCCGTCGCTCGTTCGGCTTCGTCGACGCGAGTCGAGTACTCGCTACCCGACAGTCGTCGGGGAGCGACGAACTCGTAGGTGACACGCACCGACTCGGGCAGCGGACAGTGCCGAATCGTGAGATCGGTGCAGTCGATCAGGGTCGCCTCGTGCGGACGTCCCGAGGCGATGCACAACTGATCCATGATCCCGCACGGCACGCCCGAGGCGATGTGCTCGGCTCGTTGGCACAGACGGGCCAGTTCGACGTCGGCGACCTCGACGTCGAACAGGGCGACTCGCGCGACCGCCACTTCGAGAGCGGCACTCGACGACAGCCCCGAGCCGATCGGCACACTGGTGGAGACCCGTCCGGCGAATCCACGTGTCGGCCGACCACTGTGAGCGATCTCGCTCAGGACTCCGGCTGCATAGCGCCCCCATGGAGGTCGCACACTCGTCGGATCATCGATCGGCAACGACAGTTCGACGGCATCGGGCTCGTCGTCCGAAACAAGTGACCAGCGTGGTTCGTCGACGAACTCGCCTGTGATCGTGGTGTGCTCCTCGATGAGCATCGGGAGCACCCAGCCGCCCGTGTAGTCGGTGTGGTCAC
This sequence comes from Actinomycetota bacterium, assembly GCA_039800005.1. Taxonomy (GTDB): domain Bacteria; phylum Actinomycetota; class Acidimicrobiia; order Acidimicrobiales; family Ilumatobacteraceae; genus Casp-actino8. The sequence goes on from JBDLRN010000031.1 coordinate 94,948, forward strand.
CGATCAGATTGATCCGCCCGTGGGCCCGGACCTCGAGCATGACGATGGCGGAAGAACTCGGTCAGGCCAGGCCGAGCGTCGACGAGAACCGCTCGAGGGCATCGACGTCGAAGGGGGCGCGCAGGGCGAGGTTGATCTGATCGGCGCCGGCCTCGACGTATTGGCCGATCCGGTCGACGACCTGTTCGTCGGATCCGGTGAGTACACCGGGGCGAACGCCTTCGGCGAGCAGTCCGAACTGGCCGACCAGACTCTCTTCGGTCCAGGCGATGCCCAAATTCACCGTACGACGAACCTCGGACGGATCGCGACCGACGCGCTCGCAGTGCTCGGTCAGAACTCGACTCTTGTGAGCGAACGTTTCGGGTGACACGAACGGCACGTTCCAGCCGTCGGCGTACTTCGCCGTGATCGACAGCGTTCGCTTCTCGCCGCCACCGCCGATCCAGATCGGGATCTTGTTCTGGATCGGGCGCGGTTCGTTGCGGGCGTCCTTCAACGAGAACCACTCTCCCGAGAACGAGGTGACGTCGTCGTGCAACAGTCCGCGGACGCATTGCGCAGCTTCCTCGAGTTGGTTCATGCGAACCTTGATCTCGGGGAACGGAATTCCGTACGCGTTGTATTCCACCACCGCCCATCCGGCGCCGAGACCGAGGTCGGCCCGTCCGCCCGAGACGTGGTCGATCGCCGTGATCATCTTGGCGAGCACGGCCGGATGGCGGTAGCCCACCGAGTACACGAGCGAACCCACTCGAACTCGTGACGTCTCGGCGGCCAGTGCGGCATGCATGGCGACCGCCTCGTAGCACGCCGCGTCGTCAGGTTGACCGGTCGCGCCGTAGAAGTGGTCCCAGATCGAGATCCAGTCGAAACCGAGCTCCTCGATTCGATGCCACAAGGGGCGCAGAACGTCGTACGAAGTGTGTTGCAGGCCGGTGTGCACGCCGAATTTGGTTCCCGAGAACATGGCCTCACGGTAGTTCACCCGACCGAGCGCCCAACTCTCCCGGGGAATTCTGATCCGGGGCCGTCCGTTAGGGTCGGGCCATGCCCCGCGCCATCGTGCCTGCCAACATCGGTTCGGTCGAGATCGAATACGAGGAGTGGGGGGATCGCAAGGATCCGACGCTTCTCCTCGTCATGGGATTCACGGCTCAGATGATCGGTTGGCCCGATGCGTTCTGTCGACTCCTCGTCGACCGTGGATTCCATCTCGTGCGATTCGACAACCGCGACTGCGGGCTGTCGACCAAACTCGACGGGGTCGCCGTCGACGTCGATGCGGTGATGGCGGCCGCCTTCGCCGACGAGCCACCACCGCCGGTTCCGTACACGTTGTCCGACATGGCGAGAGATGCGGTGGGTCTGCTCGACCACCTCGAAGTCGAACGAGCCCACGTCGTGGGAGCATCGATGGGTGGCATGATCGCCCAGCACGTGGCCATCGAACACCGCGCGCGTGTCACGTCGCTCGTGTCGATCATGTCGATGACCGGAGAACCGGAGTTCGGCTCGCCGATGCCCGAGGCCGCCGAAGTTCTGCTCGCTCCGCCGGCCTCCGATCGCGAGACATACGTCGCCGAATCGATCAAGTACGGCGTGTGGCAGTCGCGGCGATATTTCGACGCCGAGCAGGTCCGGGCCGACGCCGCTCGTTCGTTCGATCGCTCCTTCTATCCCGAAGGCTCGCCACGTCAGTTGGCCGCCATCTACGCCAGTGGTCGCCGGGCCGAAGGACTCGCGAAGCTCGAAGTTCCGACGCTCGTGATCCACGGTCGCGACGACACGCTGATTCCGCCGTCGGGTGGACACCGCACGGCCGAGTTGGTCCCGGGTTCGACACTTCTCCTCGTCGCCGACATGGGACACGATCTTCCGGCACCGCTGCAGCCCATGCTGGCCGACGCCATCGCCGGACACGCGCGGCTCGCCGAATGGTCCCGTCACGCCGTCGGCTGAATACGATCGGACCATGGCTGGTCCTCTCTCTGGTTTTCGCATCATCGAAATCGCCGGCATCGGTCCCGGACCGTTCGCGGCGATGCTTCTCTCCGACATGGGCGCCGAGGTCATCCGGGTGGAACGAAGTCAGGCCGTGCGCGGTCCGGCACCCGACGCCCCCGGCGGCGACATCCTCCAACGTGGTCGTCGCAACATCGCGATCGATCTGAAGAACCCGGAGGGAGTCGAGACCCTTCTCAAGCTGGTCGAGTCGGCCGACGCTCTGATCGAAGGTTTCCGCCCCGGCGTGATGGAACGTCTCGGCGTCGGACCCGACGTGTGTCTGGCGCGCAATCCGGGTCTCGTGTTCGGTCGCATGACCGGCTGGGGCCAGATCGGCATGTACGCGCAAGCGGCCGGACACGACATCAACTACATCTCGCTCGCCGGTGCACTCGCCCATTTCGGCCGCGACGGTGAGGCGCCGGTACCGCCCATGAACATGGTGGGCGACTTCGGCGGCGGCGGCATGTTCCTCGCATACGGCGTGGTGTGCGCTCTTCTCGAGCGCACCAAGAGCGGCAAGGGCCAGGTCGTCGACGCGGCCATGGTCGACGGCACGGCGGTGCTCATGACGATGTTCTGGGCGTTCTCGCAGATGGGCGCGCACGACGAGAACGCACGTGGGACGAATCTGCTCGACACTGGTGCCCATTTCTACGACGCTTACGAGTGCAAGGACGGCAAGTACGTGTCGATCGGGTCGATCGAGCCGCAGTTCTACGCCGAATTGCTGAAGCTCACCGGTCTCGAGGGCGATCCCGAATTCGCTCGGCAGATGGACAAGTCGCAGTGGCCGCATCTGAAGAAGCGCATCGCCGACGTGTTCCGCACCAAGACTCGCGACGAATGGTGCTCGATCATGGAAGCCACCGACGTGTGCTTCGCACCCGTGCTCACCATGAGCGAAGCGGCCCGACATCCGCACAACGTCGAGCGCAACATGATCATCGACATCGCAGGCGTCAAGCAGCCGGCGCCGGCCCCGCGTTTCTCGCGCACCGTTCCTGAAGTCGCCGCACCGCCCGCACATCCCGGTCAGCATTCGCGAGAGATCCTCGGCGAGTGGGGCTTCGCGGCGGTCGAGATCGATCACCTGATCGCATCCGGGGCCGTCGTCGACGCGTGAGCACGCTCGTCCTCCTGCACGCCCATCCCGACGACGAGTCGATCGCCACGGGCGGAACCATCGCCCGCGCGGTCAGCGAGGGCCATCGCGTGGTCCTCGTCGTCGCCACCGATGGTCGCCACGGTGAAGTTCCGGCCGACCTCGCACCCGGTGAGACCCTCGTCGATCGGCGGCGACACGAGACCGAGAAGTCGGCCGCGATTCTCGGTGTGGCCGACGTACGTTGGCTCGGGTACCACGACAGCGGGATGACCGGTTGGCCGCAGAACGACGAGCCCGGTGCCTTCGTGCGTGCCGACCTCGACGAAGCGGCGCGACGATTCGCCGACATCGTCGACGCGGTCGGTGGTGACGTGATCACGTGTTACGACTGGCACGGCGGCTACGGACATCCCGATCACATCCAGGTCCACCGTGTCGGACATCGTGCGGCCGAGATCCTCGCCGAACGCGGAAAGGTCGTCCGCCTGTTCGAATCGACCATGAATCGCACTCGCATCGCCCTCATGATGAACGAGAACGCCGGCGAGGGCGAAGGCTTCGATCCCGATGCGCCGGCCGACGACGGCAATCCTTTCGGCTCAACCGAGGACGAGATCACCATGGCCGTCGACGTGTCGACGTTCGTCGACGCCAAGCGCGCGTCGATTGCGTGCCACGCCAGTCAGATCACCGATCAGAGCTTCTTCCTCCAGATGCCGCCCGAGGTGTTCGTCATGGCGTTCGGAACCGAATGGTTCATCGAGCCGGGTCGTCCGGGCGGGGCGGCTCCGGGGTGGTTCTGGTGATACGAGTCCATCTGGTTCGGCACGGTCGCGCGGCGGCCGGGTGGGACACCGATCCCGACCCGGGACTCGACGAAGTCGGTCGGCAGCAAGCGACCGCCACCGCGGGTCGTCTCGCCGAACTGGCGTCGAACGGCGCCGGGCACGACGTGGTGTCGAGCCCTCTGCGGCGCTGTCGTGAGACGGCCGGTTTTCTGCTCGACCAGTGGGGATGGCCCGCCGACGGGTTGAAGGTCGTGGATGCAGTGCGGGAGATCCCGTCGCCGGCGGGTGTGCCCATGCCCGAGCGGGTCGAATGGTTGCGCCGGGCCATGGCCGGATCGTGGGCCGACCTCGGATCGCCCTACACCGATTTTCGGGACGGGGTCGTGGATTACGTGCGCAGCCGCACGCGTCCGGTGGTGGTGTTCAGCCACTTCATCGCCATCAACGCGGTGATCGGGGCCTGCCTGGGCGACGATCGGCTGGTGATCGACAGTCTCGACAATGCATCGGTGACCGTGGTCGAGGTCTCCCCCGGGGGTGACGTGCACCTCCTCGAACGGGGTCGCCAAGCCGACACTCTGATCCGCTGAGTGGGCAGACTGTCTCCATGTTTCGACGGGTCGCCGGACCTTTCTTCGTCACGTCACTCCTGACGCTGGTGGCCTGCGGTGGCGGAGGTGGATCCGACGACACGCTCGCCCCGTTGGTCACGACCGGAGCTCCGAGCGTCACCACGGTCTCGCCATCGACCACTACGACCTCGAGCACGTCGTCGACGTCGACGTCCACCTCGTCGACCACGACCACCATCGTGGAGGGGGCTGAGTTGTTCCTGCGCAGCGACGGCCTGGGCACCATCCGCTTCGGGGTCGAACCCGACGGTGTCGTCGACTACGTGTCGTCGTTGCTCGGAGATCCCGACTCCGACACCGGATACATCGATTCTCTCTCCGAGTTCGGCACGTGTCCCGGAACCGAGGTGCGCGGTGTGCGATGGGGCGACCTGCTCCTGCTGTTCGGGGACGAAAGCGATTTCGACAGCGGTCGGCGTCACTTCTATCAGTGGCAGTTCGGTCCGCAGACCGAATCGCCGTTGCGTCCGAACGGCCCTCTCACCGACGGTGGAATCGGTCTCGGCGCGACCGTCGCCGACATTCGCGCGGTGTATCCCGATGTGCAGATCTTCGACGACGACATCTTCGGGCCGGGGTTCGAAATCGAACCACTGTTGTGGGGAACGCTGACCGACGATGCCGACTCGGGTCGCGTGATCGCCCTCGTGGGCGGGACCCCCTGTGGGGAATGATCGGCCTCCGACTAGGGTCGACGTGCGATGAACGCGTTGATGTTGCTCGATCTGCACCTGCAGTGGGCCTGGTTCGTCATCGTGTCGAACGGTCTGGCCGGGCTGTGGGCACTGTCGGCCCATCGATTCGCCCCGCTGCGGTCACGGGCTCTGTGGTGGTTCACCTTGCTGGCTCAATTGACCATGTTCGTTCAGGTGGCACTGGGCGTGGCGCTCGTCAACCGTGAGAAGTTGGAGTTCCCGCAGTTCCACGCCTTCTACGGCTTCGTCGGCATCATGGCCATCGCCATCATCTACAGCTACCGCAACCAGATGAAGCACCGGTTGTACTTGCTGTACGGATTCGGCGGCCTGTTCGTGATGGGCCTCGGCATCCGCGCCATGCTCGTCGGACAATGAAAAACGCGCACCCTGAAGCGCTGAGTACCGTTTCCGGTGCCGAGCGCTTCAGGGTGCGCGAATTTCGTCGAAATCAGAGGGCGGCGGCGAGGGAGTCGAGCTGAACGGTCAGCTTCGACGGCAACTTCGGTCCGAACTGAGCGAAGTGGTCGCGGATCTGCGGTACGGCGTCCTTCCAGCCCGCCGTGTCGACGTCGAGTAGCACCTTCAGGTCCGACGAGTCGATCTCGAGACCCTTGGTGTCGAGTGCCCCGTCGGCCGGCAAGAGGCCGATCGGCGTACGGACGGCGTCAGCGGAGCCGTCGACCCGCTCGAACACCCACTTGAGAACACGGCTGTTCTCGCCGAAGCCCGGCCACAAGAAGCGGCCGTTCTCGTCACGACGGAACCAGTTGACGAAGAAGATCTTGGGCAACTTGGTGGCGTCGGACTTGGAGCCGATGGCGAGCCAATGGGCGAAGTAGTCGGCCATGTTGTAGCCGCAGAAGGGGAGCATGGCCATGGGGTCGAAGCGGAGTTTGCCCACCGCACCCTGCTGAGCCGCAGTGGTCTCCGAGGCCATGATCGATCCGAGGAAGACACCGTGCTCCCAGTCGAAGGCCTCGGTCACCAGCGGAACGGTGGTGCGACGTCGACCCCCGAAGAGGATGGCCGAGATCGGCACACCGGCCGGATCCTGCCACTCGGGAGCCATCGACGGGCACTGTGAGGCCGGGGCAGTGAAACGCGCGTTCGGATGCGCGGCCGGAGTCTCGGTCTCGGGTGTCCAGGAGTTGCCCTTCCAGTCGGTGAGACGGGCCGGCTTGTCGGGGGTCATGTCCTCCCACCACACGTCGCCGTCGGGGCCGATCGCGGTGTTGGTGAAGATGCTGTTGCCCCACAACGTGTGCATGGCATTGGCGTTGGTCTCGTATCCGGTGCCGGGGGCGACGCCGAAGAAACCGGCCTCGGGGTTGATGGCGTACAGGCGACCGTCGGCTCCGAACTTCATCCAGCAGATGTCGTCACCGATGGTCTCGGCCTTCCAGCCCGGAATCGTGGGTACCAGCATGGCGAGGTTGGTCTTGCCACACGCCGAGGGGAAAGCGGCTGCGATGTACTTCGAGGCGCCTTCGGGGTTGGTGAGCTTCAGGATCAGCATGTGCTCGGCGAGCCAGCCGTCGTCGCGGGCCATCACCGACGCGATGCGGAGTGCGAAACACTTCTTGCCGAGCAGCGCGTTGCCGCCGTAGCCCGAACCGAACGACCAGATCTCCCGAGTCTCGGGGAAGTGCACGATGTACTTGTTGTCGGGATTGCACGGCCACGCCGAATCGACCTGGCCGTCGGCGAGCGGTGCGCCGACCGAATGGAGGCACGGCACCCAGTCGCCGTTGCCGAGCACGTCGAGGGCGCCCTGACCCATGCGAGTCATGATCCGCATGTTCACGGCCACGTAGGCCGAGTCGGTGAGTTGAACGCCGATGTGTGCGATGGGGGAGCCGAGCGGCCCCATGCTGAAAGGCACCACGTACATGGTGCGGCCGCGCATCGCACCGGTGTAGAGGACGGTGAGTTCGGCGCGCATCTCGCTGGGTTCACGCCAGTTGTTGTTGGGGCCGGCGTCTTCCTGGCGTGCCGAGCAGATGAACGTGCGGTCCTCGACGCGAGCGACGTCACCCGGATCGGAGTGGGCCCAATAGCTGTTGGGGCGCTTGGCCTCGTCGAGTTTGGTGAACGTGCCGCTGTCGACCAACTGCTGACACAAGCGGTCGTACTCCTCGGCCGAACCGTCGCACCAGTAGATGTCGGACGGCTGCAGGATCGCCGCCCAGTCGTCGACCCACTTCTTCAAGCGTTCGTTGGATGAGGTTCCGCTCATGATCGTCTCCTGTCAAGGGGGTGAGTGACGGGTGTTCGGTTGTGGGGGCGCGACGAATCGCAGAGGCTTGGTTCAGGAACCGGGGGTACCCATGTCGACTTCGGAACCGAGACGCAGACGCGTCGCGAGGCCCGAGTCGTCGAGGTCGAAGATCACGCGCTGGCCCGGACGCAGCATGCGAAACACGCTCCCCTCGAGCGCATCGGCGGCCAGTTCGTGCTCGCTGAGGTCGCGATCGCACAGGATGAGGCCGGTTCCCGTTCCGGGGTCATAGGCCTTCACGACTCCCTGCATGACGGCTCTCAGTTGCTCGTGGTGGCGCGAGAACTGACCTTGGTGATCTTTCCTGCGCGGATGCACGACGTGCAGACGTTGACTCGCTTGGGCGAGCCGTTGATGAGGGCGCGAACGCGCTGGATGTTCGGGTTCCAGCGGCGCTTGGTGCGCACGTGCGAGTGCGACACCGACATGCCCCACGAGGGGCGCTTACCGCACACTTCACAGACTGCTGCCATGATCGATCTCTCTTCCGGGTCCGAGGGTCTCCCTCGGCCTCCCGATGCTACCGGGGGCTGTTCGGACAGCCCAAGTGATGCCCGTGATGACTCCGATCACGTTCAGCGATGGGGATCGGGGCTCTGTCCTCGGCTCGGGGACGACCTGCCTTCGATCAGGTGAGTACGCTCGGGGTGTGACTGCGCCCGTGCTGGCACCCGACGAGCCGTCCGAACGTTTCGACGCCGATCGCCTGCGTCGGACGGTGGTCACGTTCCGGGACGCCGTCAAGGCGCATGCCCCCCGAATCAACCGGTTGAACGTGTATCCGGTTCCCGACGGAGACACCGGCACCAACATGGCCCGCACCCTCGACGCGGTGGTGGCCGAGCTCGAATCGGCCGATGTGGCCATCGAGCCCACCTGCCAGGCGATTTCCCACGGATCGCTGATGGGTGCGCGGGGAAATTCGGGTGTGATCCTGAGTCAGATCCTGCGGGGTCTGGCCGGACGGCTGTCGTCGGCCGCCAGTCACACGGCCACTGAGGTTGCCGAAGCGCTGAGTGCGGCGTCCTCGGCGGCCTACCAAGCGGTGGTCAAACCCATCGAAGGCACCATTCTCACCGTGGTGCGCGAGTCGTCCGACGCCGCCAAGGCGGCCGCCGCCGACGGCGTGGGTCTGGCCGGGGTGCTGCGTGCCGCCCGCGACGCCGGTCGCCAGGCTCTGGATCGGACCCCGGAGATGCTGCCGGTCCTGAAAGATGCCGGCGTGGTCGATGCCGGCGGGGCCGGTTTCCTGTTGCTACTCGACGCCGCGCTGAACGTGGTCGACGGGGAGCCGATTCCCACGCCGGAGAACTCCATTGGTGGCGATGCGACCGACCTGCCGGCTTTCGACGTGGCGTCGCTGGCCTCGCCCGACGAACACGGCGAACTCACGGTGGCCGATCTGCGCTACGAGGTCATGTACTTCTTGCATCTCGACGACGATCGCATCTCGCAGTTCAAGTCCGATTGGGCCGAGATCGGCGACTCGATCGTGGTGGTGGGCGGCGACGGTCTCTGGAACTGCCACGTGCACACGAACGACATCGGCGCCGCCATCGAGGTGGCGATCGATCTCGGAGGCCGTCCCAAGCAGATTCGCGTCACCGACTTGTTCGAAGAAGTCGCCGAACGGCAGGCCGCCCACGGTTCGCACGACGATCGTTGGGCTGGGTTGCCGCGAGTCACCACCGCGGTCGTGGCGGTGTGCAGCGGAAGCGGTCTCGAGGAGCTCTTCGCCCAACTGGGAGTGCAAGGCGTGGTCACCGGTGGTCAGACCCTCAATCCTTCGACGGCCGAACTCCTCGATGCCGTCGTGAGTGTGAACGCCGATCAGGTGATCGTGCTGCCGAACAACAAGAACATCATCCCGGTCGCCGAACAACTCGACGCGCTGACCGACAAGGTCGTGCGCGTGGTGGCGACTCGCTCGATGCCCGAAGCATTGGCGGCGCTGGTGGTCTACGACCCCGAAGCCGACGCCGAGGAGAATCTGGCGTCGATGGCATCGGCGATCGACGCCATGGTCACCGGTGAGGTCACTCAGGCGGTGCGTGACGCGGCGAGCGACGCCGGACCGGTCACCACCGGTGACTGGATCGGGCTCCTGCGCGGAGAAGGAATCGTGGCCGTCTCGGGCTCGGTGGAAGGCGCGGCGATCGCATTGCTCGGGCACATCGTCACTCCGGAGCGCGAGATCGTGACCATCATCGAAGGTGTCGACGCCACGGCGACCGCCACCGATGCCATCGTGTCGTGGTTGTCCGGTGAACATCCGGCGGTCCAGGTCGAATGCCATCGGGGTGGTCAGGCTCTCTATCCCTATCTCTTCGGCGTCGAGTGAGCGAAGCGACCTCTTCGGCCTCGGATGACCGGCGAGTGGCCGACCGGGCCATCACCTTCCGCGAACTCTCCGAGATGCCGCTGTCGCGGTTGAAGGCCGTCGGAGCGGGCAAGAGAGTCGAGAACTTCGCCAAGTTCGGTATCGATGACCTGCTCGATCTCGTCACCCACTATCCCCGTCGCTGGATCGATCGGACACGGGAGGCGCGGGTCGGAGAGCTGGCCGTCGGACTCGATGCGTTGGTAGTGGGTGAGTTGGTCGCGGTGTCGGGAACGCCGCGCGGCCGCGGACCGTCGCGTGTCAACGCGACGCTCGCCGACGACACCGGACGCCTGAAGATCGTCTTCTTCAATCAGCCATGGCGTGAGCGGCAGTTGACGGTGGGCTCGCTCGTCGCCGTTCACGGTCGGGTGTCGTCGTTTCGCGACTCGTTGCAGATGGCCAACCCGACCGTCGACGTTCTGGGTGATCCCGGAGAGCGGCCACGGCCGATCGTCGCGGTGTATCCGCAGAGCGAGAAGGTCGATCTGCCGTCGTGGATCGTTCGCCGGGCGATCGAAGAGACCTTGTCGCGCAGTCGATCGCGAGGTATCGCCGATCCCGTGCCGCTCGAAGTTCTCGCCGAGTTCTCGCTGGCGTCGCGCTCGGAGGCACTGGAGGGAATCCACCTGCCCGATTCGTTCGCGCACAAGGAGAAGGCTCGACGTCGATTGGCCTTCGACGAACTACTTCGCGTCCAACTCGTGCTGGTGATGCGGAAGCGGGCGATCGAACGCGAGTCGATCGGCGTCGAACACGTCGTGGGCGGACCGCTCGTCGCACGTTTCCACGAGCGACTGCCGTACCGATTGACCGGGGCGCAGGAACGAGTGATCGCCGAGATCGAACGCGATCTGCGATCACGCACTCCGATGCATCGCCTTCTGCAGGGCGACGTCGGTGCCGGCAAGACCTTGGTCGCCGTGTCGGCGATGCTGGCGGCGGTCGACGGCGGGCATCAGGCGGCGCTGATGGCACCGACGGAAGTGCTCGCCGAACAGCACGCGGCGGGAGTCAGTGGTCTGCTCGACGGCCTGTTGGTCCCCGATCCCGAGAATCTCTTCGGTGAACGCCCGGTGCGTGTCGAGCTGCTCACCAACTCGGTCACCGGTGAACGCCGTCGTGACGTGTTGGTCGGACTCGCCGACGGATCGGTCGACCTGGTGATCGGAACCCACGCCCTCATCCAAGAGGGTGTCGAGTTCAGCAGCCTCGGGGTCGTCGTCATCGACGAACAGCATCGCTTCGGTGTCGAACAGCGCGCCGCTCTACGCGACAAGGGCGATCACGGAACAGTGCCCGACGTCCTGGTGATGACGGCCACGCCGATTCCGCGTACGGCGGCCATGACGGTCTACGGAGATCTCGACGTGAGTGTTCTCGACGAGAAGCCGCCCGGACGAACGCCGATCGTCACTCGTCATGCCGAAGGGATCGACGGTGAGGAAGACGTGTGGGCCGACGTACGTCAGCAGGTGGCGGGGGGACGTCAGGCCTACGTGGTGTGCCCGCTCGTCGAGGAGAGCGAGAAACTCGAGATCGCGTCGGCGGAGGAGACGCTGGAGCGCTTGTCGAGCACCGAGTTGGCGGGTCTGAGGCTCGGATTGCTCCACGGCCGGATGAGTTCGGCCGACAAGGACGAGGTCATGGGGCGTTTTCGTCGGGGTGAACTCGACGTCCTCGTCGCCACCACGGTGATCGAAGTCGGTGTCGACGTCCCGAACGCCACGGTGATGGTCGTCCTCGACGCCGATCGGTTCGGCATCGCCCAGTTGCACCAGTTGCGCGGTCGGGTCGGCCGTGGTCGCCACGAGTCGATCTGCTGGCTGGTCACGTCGGGTGAGTCCGGCGGCGATGCGGAGCAACCGCTGGTCTCGGAAGTGAATCCACGGATCCAGGCGTTGGTCGACTCCGACGACGGATTTCTTCTGGCCGAGGTCGATCTGGAACTGCGCGGCGAGGGAACCCTCATGAACAAGGAGCAGAAGGGTCGCAGTGATCTGAAGTTGGCGTCATTGCGCCGCGATCGCGAGTTGGTCGAACTCGCCCGCCTCGTGGCGCAACGAATCGTCGACGACGACGAGACACTCGACCGTCACACCGATCTGCGCGACGAGATCACCTTGTTCCTCAGCCCGGAGGACGAGGAATACTTGTTCAAGAGTTGAATCGAGGGCGTGGCTAGCCTCGAACCGATGAACTCGGTCGTCGCCGATTGGAAGTCCGCCGCGGTCGATCGTCTGGGGCGTGTGCACTCCGCGGCGTGGCTCAGTCTTCTCGCCGCGGCCGTCTTCGTCCTCGTCTTCGGACGCCTCGGCGTCCAGAACCATCGCAACTTCGGCACCTGGGCGTTCGACATGGGGATCTACGACCAGGGCTTCTGGTTGGTCTCGCAAGGCGGCCAGAGTTTCGTCACCGTGCGCGGCCTCGAGTTCTGGGGTCACCACGTGAACGCGGTGGTGCTGCTCTTCGTGCCGTTCTATTGGCTCGGCGCCGGTCCGGCCTTCCTCTACGTGGTCCAGGCCACGGTGATGGGTCTCGGCGCAGTTCCCACGTACCTCTTGGCGCGCGATCGATTCCGCTCACCGTGGATGGGCCTCGTCTTCGCGTCGGTGTTCTTGATGTACGCGCCGGTGCAATGGATCGTGTGGGCGAACTTCCATCCCGAAGCCCTGGTGGTCACGCCCCTGCTCATGGCGTGGTGGTGTGCGCGCACCGAACGATGGAAGTGGTTCGCGGCCTTCGTGTTCCTGGCGCTGTCGACTCGGGAGGACACGGCACTCGCCGTGATCGTGCTCGGCTTCGTCCTCGCGGCCCCCTATCTGCGCGACGCGTGGCGGGCCGTGCGGGCCGGCCGGCTGGCGGAGGTCGGAGACACCGCCAGCCGCTACTTGCGCGTCGGCGTGTACACCGTGACAGCTGGGGTCGTGTGGTACGTGGTGTCGACTCGTCTCGTCATTCCCCATTTCAATCGGGGCCAAGAGCCTTTCTACGTGGGCGCGTACTACGGCAACTACGGTGATACGACAACCGAGGTGATCGGAGAGATCGTTCGGCATCCGAATCGGGTGGTCTCCGATGCCACTCAGCCCGATCGTCTGCGCTTCTACCGCGACCTTCTGCTTCCTTTCGGCGGACTCCCGATCCTCGCACCACTGCAACTGCTGGTCGCCGCACCCCAGTTGCTGGCGAGCGTCATCGGCCTCAGTCCGTACGCCCGTCAGATCCGTTGGCAATACACGTCGGTGATGATCGCGCCGATCGTGGTGGCGGCCATCGACGGCGCGCGTGTCGTGTGGCGTGCTCCGCGTCTGCGCGCTTGGTTGGTCGCCGTGTTGCTGGCGTCGTCGATCATCAGCAACATCGCGTGGTCGAATTCACCGATCTCCGACAATGACCAGGTCTGGGCGCGCAGCACTCCGCGCACCGACGTGATGAGGCGGGCCGTCGCTCTCGTGCCCGCCGACGTGGTCGTCACTGCGACGTATCGACTCACCCCACATCTGGCACATCGCGAGCAGATCTACGACTGGCCCAATCCGTGGGTCGAGTCCTACTGGGGAGTCGACGACGGCTATCGATTGCCCGATCCCTCGGAAGTCGAATGGATCGTCATCGATCGGCAGAACGTGAGCGAGCAACACGTCGCCGTTCTGGACGAGTTGGTCGCACCGGGCGGTGAGTTCGAGGTGTTGCTCGACGACTCGGGAATTCTGGTGGCCCGACGGCGCGCCGACGGCTAGGCGTATCCGCCATGGGTCGACCTCGGACTCAGTCGTCGAGCGTCGGCAGCACCAGATCCCAACGATCGAGGCAGTCCTGACATCGATACGCCACCACGTCCCCGGCCAGCCAGGTTCCGTCCTCGCGTTGGTGGGTGAGAAGGAAGCAGCGACCTCCGCAATCGACGCACACGATCTCGATTTCCGGAGGCCGTGCGTTCGTCACGGCGAAAGTCTGCCACGACCGGAAACACTCCGCTCGTAGGCTGTCGCGATGCGGGTGGTCGCGGGAAGTCTTCGGGGTCGACCGATCGTGGCCCCGGAAGGTCACGCCACTCGTCCCACGACCGACCGAGTTCGCGAGGCCACGTTCAACTCGCTCGAGAGCCATGACGCGATCGACGATGCAGTGGTGGCCGATCTGTTCGCCGGCAGTGGAGCTCTCGGCATCGAGGCGTTGTCGCGGGGTGCTCGTTCGTGCACTTTCGTCGAGCGCGACCGCGATGCGTTGCGGTCCATCCGGGCCAACGTCGACAAGCTCGGGATCGGTGATCGTTCGACCGTGATCGCAAGCGACGTGTTCGCCGGCATCGCCACACTCCGAGGAATCGGTCTGGTTCTGGCCGACCCGCCCTACGGTTTCGACGCCTGGGAGCGTCTGCTCGGCGCTCTCGAGCCGGTCCTCGCAACCGATGCGGTGGTGGTTCTCGAGAGCGATCGTCCGGTCGCGGTGCCCGAGGGCTGGGAAGAGTTCCGCGTCAAGCGCTACAGCCGCACCTGGGTCGCCTTCCTTCGGCGCATCGAACCCGCCTGAACCGGTACCTTTACGGTCGCATGTCCACGGCGCCCGCTCTGACGGCTCTCTATCCGGGGAGTTTCGATCCGTTCCACGTCGGGCATCTCGACGTCGTGGAACAGGCGGTCGAGTTGTTCGGCTCGGTGGTGGTAGCTGCGATGCACAACCCGGGCAAGCCGTCGGGCGTCATCGACCTGGCGACTCGCGTGCGTCTCGTCGAATCGTGCGTGTCGCACCTGCCCACGGTGAGGGTCGTGGCGTTTCCGGGTCTGGCCGTCGACGCGGCTCGCGACATCGGCGCCGACTTCATGGTGAAGGGTCTGCGATCGGCGAGCGATTTCGACGTCGAACAGCAAATGGCGCACACGAATCACTCGGTGTCGGGTGTGCGAACCGTCTACGTGCCCGCTCGTCCCGACGTGTCGTTCGTCAGCAGCCGCTTCATTCGTGAGATCGGTGCTCACGGTGGTCGGATCGACCACATGCTGCCTGCCGTCGTCGCCGACGAGGTGGCGACTATCCTTCGTCGGCGATCGGAGGGGTGACGATGTCATCGGCTCCGGTCTCGAGTGAGAGGGTCTGGTCATGACCGTGGATTTCGAGGACTTCGACGACGACACCGGTTCGTACGACCGTGGGTCCGACGACCGCATGGGCGACTCGGGAATCCTCCTGCGTCGGGCCATCGACATCATCGCCACTGCACCCAACATGCCGCTCTCGGCCACCCCGCGTATCGACCGTGACGAGATCATCGAGTTGTTGGAAGGGGCCCTCAGTCGACTGCCCGACGAATTGCGCCAAGCTCGATGGATGATGAAAGAGCGCGAGGAGTTCCTCCAGCGCACTCATCGCGAGGCCGACGAGATCATCGACGCCGCCAAGGTCCAGGCCGAGCGTTTCGTGCAGCGGGCCGAGGTCGTGCGGGCCGCCGAACAGCGCGCCCGTCAGATCATGGAAGCCGCCGAGGAGGACGCGCGTCGCCTTCACCACGAGACCGAGGACTTCCTCGATCAGCGACTCGCCAGCTTCGAGATTCTGCTCGACAAACTGAGTCGCACGGTGGCCACGGGTCGTCGGCGTCTCGCCATCGGATCGCAGCGCGCCGACGAGGAGAACCTGCCCGAGATGTACTCCGACGACGGAGACATCGACGGGACCGACGGGTTCGCGTCCTCGGGACGTTCCGACGATCCGTCGAACGCCTTTTTCGACCAGGACAGCACGGCGAATCGCTGAGGTCCGTCGTGGCCCGCCCACTCGTCGTCAACGCACTCGAACTTCTTCGCCGGCCGGGATCGCAGAAGGACGTCTCCCTCGACGTCGCTCCGGTCGACATCGACCTCGATCAGGAGGGGCGGCTCGTCCCCGATGCTCCGATCACCGTGCGGCTCCAATGTTCGAGTACCACGGACGGGATCGTGGTCGACGGCTCGGTGGCCGTGCAGTACCGCGGCGTGTGCCGACGGTGCCTTCGTCCGGTCGAGGGCGAGCGGACCATCGAGATGCACGAGCTCTACCAGGAGACGCGCACCGATCCCGACGCCTTTCCGATCGAGAACGACCAGATCGATCTGCGACCGATGGTCCGGGAATCGATCCTGCTCGACGTGCCGGAGGCTCCGTTGTGCCGCTCGGACTGTCCCGGTCTGTGTCCGGTCTGTGGGGCCGATCTGACCACTGAGACCTGCTCGTGCGAGACCACCTCGGTCGACCCACGGTGGTCGGTGCTGTCGGAGCTACGGGACTCGCTGCCCGAGTGATCGGTCGGGGAGCGGTGGGGGATCCCGGCCCCACCGCTATCCTCGGAGAGCCGTTACGAGGAGACGATCGCCGTGGCAGTTCCCAAGAAAAAGAAGTCGAAGTCGAAGACCCGTAGCCACCGCGCCGGCGCGTGGAAGCTGGGCTCGCCTGCTCGCAGCCTCTGCCCCCGTTGCGGTTCGGCCAAGTTGCCGCACACGGTGTGTCCGAGTTGCGGCTGGTACAAGAACCGCGTCGCCGTCGAAGTCTGAGTCGACGCCTCTCGCGTCACCGACGCACCGTTCCACGTTCATGTTGCCCATCGCCGTCGACGCCATGGGTGGCGATCGCGCCCCCGACGAGATCTTGGCCGGAGCCCACGAGGCGGCCCGACTCGGTTTTCCCATCGTTCTGGTCGGGCCAGCCGATCTGGCCGGATGTGGCGACCTTCCTCTGATCCCGGCCTCCGAGGTCATCGCCATGGACGACGATCCGGGCAAGTCGGTGCGCACCAAGAAAGATTCCACTCTCGTACGCGCCGCCGAAGCGGTCCGCGACGGCAAGGCCTCGGCCATGATCTCGGCCGGCAACACCGGAGCGACCATGGCCTCGGCGCTGTTGCGCATGGGGCGCATCAAGGGCGTGAGCCGTCCGGCCATCGCCACTCCGATCCCGGTGCCCGGTGGAACGCCCACCGTTCTTCTCGATGCCGGAGCGAACGCCGAAGTGCAGGCCGACTGGCTCGTGCAGTTCGCTCAGATGGGTTCGGTCTACGCCCGGCATCGTTACGACATCGCGTCACCGCGAGTCGGACTCCTCTCGATCGGCGAGGAGCCCGGCAAGGGCGACTCGCTTCGCAAGGAGGCCTACGACCTGCTGTCGACGGCCCCGGGGATCGATTTCATCGGCAACGTCGAAGGGCGTGACGTCATGTCCGATTCGGTCGACGTCGTCGTGACCGACGGCTTCACCGGCAACGTGGTACTGAAGACGTTGGAGGGCGGCATGAAGACCCTCGTGCGGGCCCTCATGGACGCCTTCGCGTCGAAGCCCGAATACAAAGAACACGCCGACGTTCTGCTGCCGGCGCTGCTTCCCCTCTACGACTCGGTCGATCCCGAGAGCACCGGCGGGGCGATCCTGCTCGGCGTCGACGGAGTGTGCATCATCTCGCACGGTTCGTCGTCGTCTCGGGCCATGGTCAACGGCATTCGCGTGGCCGCCGACATGGTCGAACGGGGCATCGTGCAGGAGATTCGCAACGCCATCGCCGCCTCGCCCAACTAGGATTCGATCGGCAGGAGCCGATCCGCCAGCGCTCTCACGAGGAGGGGCCGTGCCCGCAGAAACCCATGTCGTTCCCGGTCCGCTCGGACGTGACGAGATCTTCGCCATCGTGCGCGATCAACTGGTCGACATCTTGGAGGTCGACCCCGAGTCGATCACCGAAGGCCAGAGTTTCAAGGATGATCTCGGCGCCGATTCACTTGCGCTGGTCGAGCTGGTCGAAGCCCTCGAGGAGGAGTTGAGCGAGCGAACGGTCGGCTTCCGCATCGAGGACGAAGACCTCGCCGACCTGAAGACGGTCCGCGACGCGGTCGATTTCGTCTACGAGCAGGTGCGTTCGAAGGGCGGCCAGGGCTGAACGATTCGCTCGTCCCGCGAACCGTTCACGAGTGGATGAGCGGGCTTTCGGGCCACTCGTTCAAGAACGCCGAACTTCTCGATCTGGCCATGGCGCATCGTTCGTGGTGCGCCGAAAATCAGGGTGCGCCGTCGAACGAACGACTCGAGTTCCTCGGTGACGCCGTGCTCGGTTGGATCGTCGCCGACCTGCTCGTACGTCGGTACGCCACCGCTTCGGAGGGCCAACTGACCGACCTGCGCAAGTCGTTGGTGAGCGCCGAGGCCCTGGCGGAGATGGCCCGCGAGATCGGCCTCGGCCGATGGATTCGACTCGGCGCCGGTGAGCGCGACGCCCGAGGCCACGACAAGACGTCGATTCTCGCCGACGCGCTCGAGGCTCTCATCGGTGCGCTGTATCTCGACGCCGGGGTGGTCGCGGCCCGGCGGTTCGTGCGAACGCTGGTCCTGCCGCGCGCCAAGGTGGTCTGGCGTCGACTCGATCGGGTCGACGCCAGAAGTCGACTCATCCGAGTCTGTGTACGCGAACACGGACGGCCTCCGGTGGTGCAGACCGTGTCGTCGGGTCGGGCGCACGAACCGTCCTTCGAGGCCACCATCACGGTCGAGGGCGAGATGCTCGGCCGGGGAGTCGGCCGATCCAAGAAGGTGGCCATCCAGAGCGCCTCGGAGGTGGCGCTCGACGTTCTCGTGTCGCGAGGCGTCGACGTGGCCGGTGCCTGAACTTCCCGAGGTCGAGACGGTCCGACGCGGTCTCGCCGAACGAGTACTCGGCCGGCGGATCGAACACGTCGAGGTCGGTCGGTGGCGCGCCGTGCGCCGCACCGGTCCCGAGCGGGTGATCAGTGGTCTGACCGGTCGATCGATCGTGGCCGCCGAGCGACGCGGCAAGTACATCGTGTGCCCACTCGATTCCGGTGAATCGCTGATGGTGCATCTGCGCATGAGCGGACAGTTGTTGGTCGATCCGATCGACACGCCGAGGCCGCTGCATTCGCACGTGAATCTTCGACTCGCGTCCGTCGGCGAGCGACGACCCGTCGAAGAGTTGCGTTTTGTCGACCCGCGAACGTTCGGCGAAGTGGTGGTGTTCGCACCGCACGAGGCCGAAGTTCTCGTTCCCGAATTGGGGCGGCTCGGTCCCGATCCACTCGTCGACTCCGTCACGTTGGCCGATCTGCGACGGCGTCTGGCCGCCACTCGTCGGGGAGCCAAGGCGGTTCTGCTCGACCAGGCGGTGATCGCCGGAATCGGCAACATCTACAGCGACGAGATCCTGCATCGGGCCGGGATCCACCCGTTGCGACCAGCCAACCGCATCGGTCGCGCCCCCGCCGAGCGATTGCTCCGGGCAGTCGACGAGGTGTTGCGAGCGGCGGTCGCCGCCGGTGGGTCGACGTTGCGTGACGCCCAGTACGTGGATCTGGAGGGGCGGACCGGAACCTTCCAAGCGAGCCATCGGGTCTATGGACGAGCTGGCGAGGTCTGTCTCACCTGTGGTCGGGGTCGGATCAAGACGGCCACGGTCGCCGGGCGGACCGGCCACTGGTGTGCCGTCTGCCAGCGCTAGAAATCCGGGCTCACCCCGGTTGCGCAGGGCCGATCCGCGAGGGCACATCCACTAGGGTCGGTTCGCCGTGTTCCTGAAAACGCTCACCCTGAAGGGCTTCAAGTCCTTTGCCGACACCACCGTCATGGACCTCGAACCCGGGGTCACCGTGGTGGTCGGTCCGAACGGGTCGGGCAAGTCGAACGTGGTCGACGCCATCGCCTGGGTCCTGGGAGCGCAAGCCCCCAGCTCGGTCCGTAGCCAGAAGATGGACGACGTGATCTTCGCCGGTACGGCGAAGCGACCGGCCCTGGGTCGAGCCGAGGTCACCCTCACTCTCGACAACTCGAGCGGAATCCTGCCTCTCGAGTTCAACGAGGTGAGCATCAGTCGTACGCTCTTTCGCACCGGCGAGAGCGAATACGCCATCAACGGCGTCGCCTGTCGACTCCTCGACGTCCAGGAGTTGCTCTCCGACGCCGGTGTCGGACGCCAACAGCACGTCATCGTGAGTCAGGGTCAGATCGACGCCGTTCTGAACGCCCGCCCCGAGGATCGGCGTTCGATCATCGAGGAAGCGGCGGGAGTGCTCAAGTTCCGCAAGCGCAAGGAGAAGTCCGAGCGTCGCCTCGAAGCCACCGAGGCCAGCCTCCTGCGAGTCCAGGACCTCTTGCGCGAGGTGCGTCGACAGTTGCGCCCGCTCGAACGGCAGGCCGAGGCGGCGCGCCGACACGGTGACCTGGTGATGGAGCTGCAGGCCCTGCAGATCTTCCTCGCCGGTCGCGAGATCGCCGGTTATCGCAAGCGCCTCGAGACCTTGGTTCTCGATCGCTCCGCCGCCACGCGTCGGGAAGGCGAGCTTCGTCAGAAGTTGGCCGAGCTCGACACGTCGGTGTTGTCGACCGAGGCCGAACTCACGGCGCGGGGCGACAGCGGACTCAGCGACGAACTCGTCCAGGTCGAGCAACTTCGCGAGCGCGCCCGTGGCATCTCGATGCTCATCACCGAACGTCGTCGGTCGTACGAGCGCGACCGCGGTCAGCTCATGGACTCGGGTGTCATCGCCACTCTCGAGGCCGATGCGGCCAACCTCCGTGCCGAACTCGGCGACGTCGAGGCCGGAATCGAACGGCTCGAACCCGAGAGTCGCGAGCTGGCCAACGACGAGGCGGCCTTCGAAGGGGAGCGCGCCGCGGCGGCCACGTTGTTCGACGGCATCGCATCGGCCTCGTCGGCGGCCACAGCGGCCGCCGAAGTGCGCGGCGAATTGCGCACGTTGCGGGCTGCGCTCGAGTCGACCGAAGTCGAGCATCGGCGGTTGATCACACGTCGTGACGCGCTCGCCGAACGCGAGGCACGTCTCGCCGCCGAGGTCGACCACCTGCGCGCCGAACTCGAGCGCACGCAGAGTTCCGAGGAGCCTTTGGTGGCCGAAGTGGCCGAGGCCGAGAGTCGACGTCTGGCCGCCGAAGCGGCTCACGAATCGGCGGTGGCGGCGCGCACCGAAGCCGCGGCCGAGTTGTCACGTTGGCAGGCGCGTGCCGAAGCTCTGCAGTTGGCCCTCGACAGTGCACGTGCTCGAGCGGGTGCCGAGAAGTTGCGCGACGTCGACGGAGTGGTCGGGACGTTGCTCGATCTCGTCACCATCGACGACGGCTGGGAGGCGGCGGTCGAAGCCGCACTCGGTGAAGCCCTCACCGCGGTGGTCGTGAACGATGCGACGGCCGCTCGTCGAGCGTTGGCGCACCTGCGTGATTCGGGCACGTCCGGGGCCGTGATCGCCCTCGGTTCGCGCCGGTCGGGAGGCGATGCAGTCGCCGGTGCCGACGCGGTCCGCACCCATGTTCGCTCCGATCGGGCCGACGTGTCGTCGTTGCTCGACGTCTTGTTGTCGCGCGCGGTGCGGGTGCGCGACTGGCAGAGCGCGGTCGACGCGGTCATCGCCGATCCCACCCTGGTGGCGGTCACCGAGGCGGGCGACCGATTCGCGGCCGGCGGTTGGCGCATCGGCGTGGCCGGTGGTGGTGCGACGGCGTCGGCTCTCGAGGAGGCCACCGCTCGCAGCGGGGCGGCCGAACTGGAGATCGCCCGTCGCGATGCCGATGTGGCATCCACGTCGTCGGAGTTGCAGTCGACTCGCGCCACCGAGAACGCGGTGCAGAAGCGTCTCGACGCCAACGATTCCACCTTCACCGCGGCCACCGAAGCACTGGCGCGAGTTCAAGGGGAGCGACGCGAGATCACCGCCGAAGTCGAGAGTCTCGACGTCGCGCGGCACGAGATCGACGAACGCCTGACCGAGCAGCGGAACCGTGTCTCCGAACTCGAGCGCATTCTTCCGTCGCTCGAGCTCGACGAAGCGGCCGAAGTCGAAGCGGCCCGAGTGCGGGGCGAAGCCCGGGCGTCATTGGACGCCAAGGCGACGTTGCTGTCCGGTCGTCGGCGTGATCTGGCCGTGCGTTCGGCCGGACTTCTCGAACGCAAGCAGTTCCTCGAGGCGCGTCTCGCCGACACGGAGCGCCGTCTCGAGGCCGACGCCACCGCACGTGCGGAAGTGGCCGATCGTCGAGAGCGGATCGAACAGGTCATCACCGTCACCGAGACCCTGGCGAACCTGGTCGATTCCCATCGTCACACCATCGAGACCCGACTGGCCGATCTTCACGAGCGTCGTCGTCGTCAGAGCGACGAGGTGCGGGAGTTGGCCGCTCGTCTCGATCAGATGCGTCGTGATCGGTCGGCGGCCGAGCGTGAACTCGAGGAACTTCGCGAGACCTCTCGTCGATTCGAAATCGACGAGACCGAGGTCAAGATGCGTCTCGAGTCGACGGTCGAGACGTTGCGCCGCGATCTCGACGTCGAGCCGGCGGTCGCCGAGGCCGCCGAACTGCCTGAACTCCCGGAGGGAATCTCGGCGCCGGCGCGCGTACGCGACCTGGAGCGCGAGTTGCGCCTCATGGGTCCGATCAACCCATTGGCTCTTCAGGAGTTCACCGAACTGCAGGAGCGTCACACTTTCCTCGAAGCCCAACTCGAGGACGTTCGCAACACTCGTCGCGAACTCACTCGCGTGATCGCCGCCATCGATCAAGAGATTCAACAAGTCTTCGCCGCGGCCTTCGCCGACGTCAGCGAGAACTTCACCAACTTGTTCGGCATGCTGTTCCCGGGTGGCGCAGGGCGACTGGTCCTCACGGCACCCGACGATCTGCTGAACACGGGTATCGAGGTCGAGGCCAAACCCGGTGGCAAGAACGTGAAGAAACTGAGCCTCTTGTCGGGTGGTGAGCGCACCCTCACGGCGATGGCCTTTCTGTTCGCGGTCTTCCGCAGCCGTCCGTCGCCGTTCTACGTGATGGACGAAGTCGAGGCGGCGCTCGACGACGTGAACCTGCACCGATTCCTCGGCCTCGTGAGGGAGTTCCGACGTGAGGCGCAGTTGATCATCGTCAGCCACCAGAAGCGAACGATGGAAGCCGGTGACTGCCTCCTCGGTGTGAGCATGCAACCGGGCGGCTCGTCGAAGGTCGTGTCGGAAAAACTCGAAGCCGGGGCCTGATCGCAGTGGACGTGCAGATCCTCCTTCTCGTTCTCATCGCCGTCGCGTTGGTGTTCGGCTTGGGTGTGGTGCTGCTGAATCGTCGCGGAGGCGGCGGATCGCCGACCGTTCCGCCGGTGGTCTCCCGTCCGGTCGAACGAACACCGCTCGCCGAGACATCGGCTCCCGAAGTCGGCGAAGAAACCACATTCGAAAGTGCCGTCGAAACAGCCCCCGAAGTCATCGAAGAACCGACAGTCGAGCCGGAGCCGATCGCCGAAGCCCCGACGTTCCGATCGCGAATGGGTCGCGCCGCGGCGGCGCTCTCCGGGGCGTTCGGTGGAGTGCGCGCTCGTTCCGGGATCACCGACGACTCCTGGGACGACCTCGAAGAAGCGTTGTTGCGCGCCGACGTGGGCATCGGAGTCACCACCGCCCTGCTCGACGGACTGCGCAGCCGCGTGGCGAAGAAGGAGATCTCGACTCCTGACGAACTCCTGGCCGCTCTGCAGTCCGACATGGTCGATCGTCTGCGCGACGCCGATCGCAGTTTGCAATGGAGCGATGCGTCCGATCGGGTGAACGTGTGGCTGTTCGTCGGTGTGAACGGTGTCGGCAAGACCACCACCATCGGCAAGGTGTCGGCTCAGCAGGTGGCCGCCGGCCGCTCGGTGGTTCTCGCCGCGGGCGACACGTTTCGCGCGGCGGCCGCCGAACAACTCGGAACGTGGGCCGAGAGGTCCGGTGCCGAGCTCGTGCGCGGGGCCGAAGGTGGAGATCCCAGTTCGGTGATCTTCGACGGCGTGCAGCGAGCCAAGTCGCGCGGAGCCGATCTCGTGCTCGGAGACACGGCCGGACGATTGCAGAACAAGTCCAACCTCATGGAGGAACTGCGCAAGGTGCGACGAGTCGCCGACCGCGAGCCCGGTCTGGTCAGCGAGGTGTTGCTCGTGATCGACGCGACCACCGGCCAGAACGGGCTGTCGCAGGCCCGCGAGTTCACCGAGGCCGCCGGAGTCACCGGAGTGGTGCTCACCAAACTCGACGGGTCGGCCAAGGGCGGCATCGTGTTCGCCATCGAGACCGAGTTCGGCATTCCGGTGAAGTTGGTCGGACTCGGTGAGACGATCGGTGACCTGGTGCCGTTCGATCCCGACGAATTCGTGGGGGCTCTCTTCGCGTCGTGACCGTCGGTTGCCGACTCGACGATCGTGACAATTCTTCTCGAAACAGGGAACCGAACGTCGGTCACGTTTCGTCGTAATGGCATGATCAGTTCCCGCTCGACCCCTACGGTGTCACGCATGATTCGTCGCTCGTTCCCCGTCCTCGCCGCTCTGTCGCTCCTGGCGGCCTGCGGCGACGATCCCGACAGAGGTGCGCTGCCGGTTCTCCGTGTGGGTACCGGATCGGGTGCACCCGAGGGTCTGGCCAGCACCTCGGCTGACGCTGCGATGCCGAGTGAGAAGTCCATGTACGTCCCGGCCAACTGGGAGTTCGTGGTGAGCGGCGATCTGCCGGCCCTCGACACCGACGCGGTGGCGTACGTGTTCCCGCAAGGATCCGAGCCCACCAGCGATCAGTTGAACTCCTTGCTCGATGCTTTCGACGTCGAAGGATCGTTCACCAAGACCACGACCGACCCCGGCACCGACTACGCCTGGACGACGTGGTCGGTCGGACCGAATGACGGGTCGGGTCCGTCGATCACGGTGTCCGACGACGGCCTCTTGTCGTGGTGGTACTCCGAGGGATGGCAGGAGATGGCGGTGGGTCGACCGGCGCCGTGTCCCGAAGTCGTTCCGTCGGACACGATCGATCCGTCGGGCACGACCGGTTCGTCGGCAGGATCGTCGAGTGCCGACTCGGACATCGCCGCACCCGAGGAGCCGTGTGAGGAGTGGGTCGAGCCGAGTCCGCCGGCGAACGTGCCGTCGGCCAGTGAGGCCGAGGCCAAGTTCCGTGATTTGTTCGCGACGCTCGGGTTCGGATCGGACCAGTTGGTGATCGAGTCCTACGGCGACGACTGGTCGGCCGGCGCCTGGGCCTACGTCATGGTCGACGGGATCCGATCGTCGATGACGGTGTCGGCGTCGTTCGGTGAGAACGGGCGACTGACGTACGCCGGTGGCTATCTCGGTCGCCCCGAGGCTCTGGCAACGTATCCGCGAGTCGGCACGTCGATCGGACTCGATCGACTGCGCGCCGACTACGCGGCGATGATGGGCCCGGCCGTGGGTCGGCCGGCGATCGAGGAAAGCATGGTCGTCGAACCCGACGTCGCCGTGAGTGACGTGCCGGCTTCCGATCCGGTCGTCGACACGCTTCCCGC
>JBDLRN010000032.1:0-3520 GCA_039800005.1 Actinomycetota bacterium
CGGCAGTGGGCGAGGCCATGACGCTCTCAGGGTAACGGGCGTGTGCCCGGCGGATTCGGGATCAGAGTCGGTAGGTGGGTGGAACGAATGGCGTGGCCGTACCCCAACCGGTGCTCGGACCGGAGAGAACGCCGAACTCACCGCACGACGCTCCGCTCAACAGCGACGCACTCGGTTCGGGGCCGTCCCACACGTGGTGAAGAAGCCACGCCGAGGTGAACGAGTCGACCGGTGCGCACGACTCGTAGGCCCGGTGCGAGCCTCGGTAGAGCGAGATGAGCGTCACGTCGCCGGCGCTTCCCTTCTCCTTGAACGTGGCGCGCACCAGGTCGTAGGTGATCACCTCGTCTTGCAGCGAATTGATCATGAGAATCGGCGGAGCCGCCTCCCAGTTGGCGGCGTCCTGGTAACTCGGGTTCCAGAAGGTGGCGAAACCGGCATTGCTGATGATCGCCTTGATGCGGTCGTCACGATTGCTCGGGCTCACGAAAGCGAGTCCGGTGATTCCACCCATCGACACACCTTCGAACCACACGTGGTTGCGGTCGATGGCTCCGGCGATCGACGGATCGGACAGCAAGATGTCGAGGGTCAGCGACACGTCTTTCGGGTGATTGTTGATGTCGCGCCAATCAGCCGAACCTGCCTGCATCAGCGGAAAGCCGATGCAGGCCGTGATCACGGTGCCGGTGGATGCCGAACCGCAGTACGGCGAGGTGCCGTTGCGATACACACCCTGGATCTGCAGCGGGGAGGGCGACGAATTCGCCTGCGCGCCGCGATTGATGGTGACGTACCACTCGCGAACGTCGAGGGTCGGTGCGGTGCTCACATTGCGCTTGCTCGTGTCGCGCACCGTGAGGTTGATCTGCGACGACGTGCGTGACGTGACCGTCCAGGTCACCGACGCTGGGACGGCCGGTTCCTTGCCGGCGGCCAGATCGACCACCGCTTGGGGAACGGCAGCAACGCCGCCGACGGCCCGTACGGCGGTGAGGGTCGCGGCGTTGTCGGTGAGCCACGTGGAGATCGCCGACGGCAGCGAGGTGGAGACCGGAACGATGGCGTACGAGGCACTCTGGCCGGCGAAAGGTGCGGCGGCGAGTGCGTCGGGGAACGACGAGCCCGACACCAGAAGCGCACGCGTGGTGTAGTCGGGGTCGTGATCGCCGATGGCGTCGGCGATGGCGGCGGCTGTGGCGAAGCGGTTGGCGCCCTGGATGCGTCGGACGCGAGTCACTCCGGTCACGCTCGCGAGTGCCGATTCGACAGTGCTCGACACCGCCGTGGTTCCGCCCAGGATCAACACTTGCTGCACGCTGAGTTGCTGGAGCGTCTCGGTGGTGGTCGGGTCGAGAAGTCGGCCGTTGGTCAAGAGGACGGGCGTGACGTTGCGATACGACCAGCTGCTCGCCGCGAGCGAATCGGGGAAGTTCTCGCCGGTGGCGAGGAACACCGTCTTCAGCCCGTCGAAGGTTCCGATTCCCGTCGCGCTCCGGCGATGCGTCTCACGAGCCACGTTGTTGGCGGTGTCGTAGCGATTCGTGCCCTGGATGCGCGTGACGGTGAGGCCCAGCCCTTCGAGTTGGGCTCGTACATTGGCGCTCACCGCGGATTCGCCACCGACGATCGTGGCGGTGGTGATCGTGTTGGTGAGGCCCGACGAACTACGCAGCTGGCCGATGGTGGTGGCCACCGAATCGGGCAACGACGTCGGGGGCGTGAGCAGCATCACTGCATCGGACGCTCCGGCCAGAGCGGCGGCACTGAGTCCGTCGGGAAAATTGACACCGCTGGCCACGACGATGTGAGTGGTGTTGCCCGATCCGCGTGCTGTCGCGGCCGCCAAGGCGAGTGCATTGGCGGTGGCGTACCGATTGTCGCCGGCGATACGCGATTCGACGGTGATCTCGGACGCTGCCTGAGCCCCGGGTGACGCGGTGTAGGCGAAGGTGGTGGCGACGACCGCCGAGACCACCCAGGTGGAGAGCCGGCGACTCATGACGCGAACTTCGCAGCGGCGTCGTCGGGGAAGAGGTCGGCGCGCGGACCCGGGCCGGTGGATCCACCGTCCTGGGGTCCGTAGGCCGCGCAATCGGATCCGTCGAACACGTTCGGATCGGGAGCCGGGCCACCGCTCACGTGATGTTCGATCCAGGCGATCTGATACGAGGCCACTGCCGGACACGTGACGAAATCGGCGTGATCGCCCTCGAACACCGACAGCATCTCCACCTTCGACGACCCTTGCGCCGCGGCCAGGCTCAACTTGGCGAACTCGTAGGTGATGACGGAGTCCTTCATCTTGTTGATCATGAGAATCGGCGGGCCGCCGTCGTACGTCGCCTTGTCGGACATCGGATCGACCCAGAAGGGGAAGGCGCCGACGAAGGAGACCACGGCTTTGATGCGTTCGTCGCGGAAATCGGGGTGGGAGAGCAGCGAGCCGGTGATGCCGCCCATCGACGCACCGAAGTAGTAGATCTGCTCGGGATCGACGGCCGTGGTGAATTCGGGATTGGCGAGCAGCACGTCGAGAGCCGTGCTCACGTCGACCACGTGATTGGGGATGTCGCGGAAGTCGAAGGTCTCGAGCGTGTACTGCGCATTGTCCATGCGCGCGAAGCCGATGCACATGACGGCGGTGCGAACGGTGTTGTACGGGCACACCACGGTTCCACCGTTGTGATAGCCGCCCGCCACCTGCAGGCGAACGGGCCCGTCGGTGTACAGCGACTGATCGGGATTGGTGGCTCGCTTCACGAACACGTAGATCGGACGGGGGACGAGCGTCTCGGGTGCACCACCGAACGAGATGTCGGCTGCGTTGCGTCCGGTGCCGTCGAAGATGACGAGTGAGGTGTGCTGTTCGGCCTGTTCGAGAATCTCGAACGACACGGCCTCCTCGGGCGACAAGGTCGTCGTGGTGGCCTCGGTGGTCGTCGTCGGACCGACGGTGGTGGCCGGTGCCTCGGTGGCGACGGCGATGGTGGTGGCCGAATCGACGGTCTCGGTTTCGCTCGACGAACACGCCGAGCCGACGAGTGCCGCGGCCAGGACCAGTGGCGCAGCGAACTTCATGGTCCCCCCTCTACGAGCGGGCGCGGCGTCCGAACAAGAACCCCCAGGCCCAACTCATGTGAACGGTAGGGAAGATAGCAGTCAGACGGATTACGTCCCGCCACGAGGTCGCGAGTGCTGCGACCACGACCGCAACGACGTAGAGGCCCGGAATCACCAAGGTGATCGGAAGCCACGCCGAGGCGACGATCGACGCCACGATGGCGAGCAGCGTGATCGGTGGGACCACCTGACGGACCTTGAGCGAGCCGGGGTGCATTCGAAGAACGTGACGCTTCCACGCCCCGTATTCGACGTACTGACGGGCGAGCGCACGCCACGACGGGCGGGGACGGTACGCCACCTCGAGGGCGGGGTCGAACCACACCGTGCCCCCAGCCTGGCGCAGTCGAATGTTCAACTCGTAGTCCTGATTGCGGATCAGCGTCTCGTCGAAGAG
>JBDLRN010000033.1:0-17710 GCA_039800005.1 Actinomycetota bacterium
TCGCCGATCGCACCGCTGTCGAGGGGTCGACTCGCGTGATCGTGATCCACGAGTTCGAGTTGATGGCTGGCGAGGCACGTTCGACGATCTTGAAGACCCTCGAAGAGCCCGATGGTCGCACCGTCATGATCTTGCTTGGTGAGGACGTGCCGTCGGAGTTCGCCACCATTGCCTCGCGCAGTGTGCGAGTGAACTTCGCGCCGATCCCCGACGAGATCGTGGTGCGCGAGTTGGTGGCGGCCGGACATCCGGTCGATTCCGCTGAGCGCGCCGCCCACATCGCCGCCGGCGACCTGGAGCGAGCACGGATCGTGGTGAACGATCCGGCTCTGGCGTCACGTCTCGAATTGTTCGAGGCTCTTCCCGGTCGGCTCGACGGGAGTCATTCGACCGTCGTGCGGTTGGTGGCCGAGATCCTGGGGGCGATCGAGACGTCACTCGAGACCTACAAGGCGCAGCAGGAGACGGAAGTCGCCGCCCTGGAGGAACGCGTGAAGATGCTCGGTGAGCGGGGCAGTGGTCGTAAGACCTTGGCCGATCGGCACAAGCGCGAGCTTCGTCGCCATCGCACCGATGAACTGCGATCGGGACTCCGGGTGCTGTCACTGCGGTACCGGGATGCGATGGCTGATCTATCGGACTCGGCAGTGCCTCATCTGGTGCTCGGCTACGCCGACGCGGTCTCGCAGATCCGCCGGGCCAGCGCCTCTTTGTCCCGAAATGTGAACGAGCGACTCCTGCTAGAGGACCTGCTCATGGCCTTGCCGAGAATGTCCGTTCCGACCGCCGGGCGGTAGCCTGACGAGCCATTGCCCGGGTAGCTCAGTCGGCAGAGCAACGCACTCGTAATGCGTAGGTCAGGGGTTCGATTCCCCTCTCGGGCTCACAGAACCGCCTCACGGCTTTCCCGAACTATCCATCTAGTTAGAGTCGTCGTCCATGAAGACTCCACGACCGGCCCGAGTGACGAATCGTCGACCCCAGGTTGCCGTTATTGGCATCGCTTGCCTCATCGGGCTCGTCAGTCTCATCGGCTGGTCACCAGCTGGGGCGTCAACGGTGATTGATCAGCTCGGCGGCGACATCAACGGCGAAGCCGCAGGCGACTACTCCGGATCGTCGACGTCTCTCAGCGCGGACGGCACCACCGTCGCCATCGGCACCCCAATAAACGACGGAGCCAACGGGGCTGACTCCGGCCATACCCGCATCTACCGACGGAACGGTGGCGCCTGGACACAACTCGGCAACGACATCGACGGCGAAGCCGCAGGCGACTACTCCGGGCATTCGGTGTCGTTGTCAGCAGACGGCACAATCGTTGCGATCAGCGCCATCTACAACGACGGTGATCCCAATAATCAGCTTCCCAGCTTGGGTCATGTCCGGATCTACAAGTGGAACACCGCCATGACCTCGTGGACACAGCTGGGGTCTGACATCGACGGCGAACACCCAGGCGACCGCTCCGGAGAGTCGGTGTCGTTGTCAGCAGACGGCACCACTGTCGCCATCAGCGCCCCAGACAACGGCGCCTTCTCCGGGCACACCCGCATCTACCGATGGAACGGCTCCGCCTGGACACAACTCGGCAGCGACATCGACGGCGAAGCCGCAGGCGACTCCTCCGGGTATTCGGTGTCGTTGTCAGCAGACGGCACCACCGTCGCCATCGGAGCCCCCTACAACGGCGCCTTTTCCGGGCACACCCGCATCTACCGATGGAACGGCACCGTCTGGACACAGCTGGGGTCAGACATCGACGGCGAAGCCGCAGGCGACCGCTCCGGGTCTTCGGTGTCGTTGTCAGCAGAAGGCACCACCGTCGCCATCGGCGCATGGCTCAACAACGGAGCCAACGGCGCTTTGTCCGGGCATACCCGCATCTACCGATGGGACGGCGTCAACGCTGACGCCGACGGAATCAACGGCTGGACACAACTCGGCGGCGACATCGACGGCGAAGCCGCAGGCGACCGCTCCGGGTACTCGGTGTCGTTGTCAGCAGATGGCACCGCTGTCGCCATCGGCGCCCCACGTAACAACGGAGCCAACCTCGCTTTCTCCGGGCATACCCGCATCTACCGCTTGCCCAGTCCGATCATCGTGCCAGTGTGGCGGGTGACGCTCGATCCGAACGGCGGCACCTGCACCGACAGCACAGCCCGCAACGAAACGTGGACATCGGTGTTCGTCGGCTACCGCTACCTGCCCAATGCCACCGATTGCACTCGTCCGGGTTACACCTTCACCGGCTGGGCCAACACCACAACACCGAACACACCCACAGGACTTCCACTCCTCACCGACCCATCAGACGGCACCCGACGCAACTTCATCGCCGCCAACGCCGACCTGATCGCCATCTGGACAGCCGACCCCGAACCGATCACCGACCTCACCGTGTTCACCAACTTCCTCTGCGGACCCTGCACCACCATCTGGCTCATCCACCCACCTGCACCCGCAGACACCACCATCGACATCACCATCGATGACACACCGGCGAGCTGCTCCCTCCAAGGTGACGCCTTCGGACTCACCTTCTGCCAGATCACATCACTCACCCCCGGCACCCACACCATCACCCTCACCCCACGCAACAGCACCATCACCGGAACACCCACCAACACCACCATCACCCTGCGAACCTGATCGGCCGACGCCATCATCGAAGTCGGCCCGATGGCAAGCCTCGCGTCGAAGGGAGTGGTGGTGCCTGCATCGTCGACGGCGCATCGGTCGCCTCGGTTTCAAGAGTTCCCTTCCTCGGCTACCGCTACATCCCGAGTGCCGACGAATGCACCAAGTCCGGCCACACCTTCGCCGGCTGGGCCAACAAAACGGATTCCACGACTGTGGTCAAACTCCCACGACTGATCGACCTGCGCGACAACACTTGGCGCTACTTCATCGCCGACAACCACGACCTCGTCGCCGTCTGGACGACCTCCTGACAGCCACCCGGCTTTCTGGTGCGCGAACTTCACCTATGCGGTGAAGAACCCTCACCAGAACACCGGTCAGAGGGATGAGATGGCGGGGGTGAGGATGTCGGCGAGAGCGGGGGTGAGCCACTCGACGAATGTCGCCGACAGGTGACTCTGATCGCGGTACACCAACAGATTGCCCACGATCGGCGGGCAGTAACTCTCCACACACAACCAACGACGAGGTTCGACGAACCCGACTTGCCGTTCGTTCACCACCCGTCGCATCGTCTCTTCCACCAACTGCAACTCGGGGAACGCGTCACCAGGAGCACAGCGATCGATCCGTGATCGGTTGTTGGCCAGGCAACCCGGCACTTCGCTTTCGAAGTACGGGGTGTCGGCGATCACGATCGGCTCGATGCCATCGACTCGGAACGAATCGATCAGACCCGGGAGCAAACGCTCGTACTCCGATGCAGCGATCGCCTGTCGATCCGAGGCCGCACGCAATCGGTAGTACTGCGACAACAACACCACAGTCACGCCCTGCGTGCGCAGGTACTCCCGCACGCTGTCGCGCCACGGTTGGCAGTAGGTGAGATCGATGTCGTCGGTCGCGTTGTAGGTGGTCACGTCGATGAACGGACATCCACCCTGGGTGAGCGACAACAGACGCCAGCCGTTCTCTCGCGCGATCACGTCGAGAGCGGGGAACCATTGGGCGGCGTGTGAATCACCGAACAATGCGACGGTCACCGAACCGTTCGGATCGCCGAAGATGCAATCGGTCTTGGCCTCAGTGTCGTAGTACACGTGGCAGTCGTTGTCGTAGACGAGTCCGGTGTCGTAGCGCGCCGACGACAACGAGGGCGACAGGTTGTCGGGAACCACGGTCACCTGACGCGCCTCGACGACCGCCGCCAACGGGGCCGCGTCGCTCATGCGAATCACACCGGGTGGAGCCGTTGTCGTCGTGGTGGTGGTCGACTCGACCTGCGCCGACGACACCGACGAGTCCGGCACCGTCACCGTCACCGACGGAGCGACCGATGTCGTCGACTCGACCTGCAGAGTCGGGGCCTCGGCGATCACACCGGTCGACAGATCGGGTTCGTACCGCTGCAGCCCCCACGCCGCCGTCAACGACGTCACGACCAGAACAGCACCCACGCTCAGCGACAGCACCACGTCGCGCGTGAGTCGCCCGTTTCGACGTACCGGATTCTCGATCGTCATGTAGCCAAGCTGGCTCGCACCGACTGTCAGCAACGCCACGGCGAGAATGCCGGTCCACGGAAGATCCTCGCCCACGTACGATTCGGCCACGATCAGGATCGGCCAGTGCCACAAATACAGCGAGTACGAGCGTGCCCCGATCCATTGCAACAGCGGTCGCGACAACAGCCGGCCCGATTCACCCACCTCACCGGCCGCGAGCACGGCCACCGTGCCCAGAACCGGCAAGGCCGCCGCGTAACCGGGAAACTGCTCAACGTTGCCGAAGGTCACCACCGACACCGCGATGGCGAACAAGCCGATCGATCCCAATGAACGCCGAGTCGAATCGCCCAGACGCGGACTCACCACCGCCAGCAAGGCACCGGCCGCCAATTCCCACGCCCGGGTGTGCAGTCCGAAATACGACCACGACGGGGAACTCGAGGTGAGCATCACCGACGCCGCGAACGAAGCGATCACCACCGACGAGAGCACCAGAGTCAGTCGACGACGCACGAACTGCGCACCGACCGTGGTCGCCACCACCAGCAACGGCCATACCGCGTAGAACTGCTCTTCGACGGACAACGACCAGTAGTGCTGCACCGGCGACGGCGGAAGTGACGACGCCAGGTAGTCGGTCCCCCGATCGGCGAACAGAAGGTTGGCGCCGAACAAGGTGGCGGCCACGATCTCGTCGACCAGTGGATCGTGGCGTGTGACGTCGAGCCAGACCGCCGACACCACGGCGGTCGTCACCAAGACCACGGCCGAGATGGGAAGTAGTCGTCTCACCCGGCGGGCGTAGAACTCACGTAACGACACGCGGCCCGTCGAGACCCGCTCGTTCACGAGCAGGCCGGTGATCAGGAAACCCGACAGCACGAAGAACACGTCGACGCCCACGTAGCCGCCGTCGAAGCCCGCAACCCCGAAGTGGTACAGCAACACGGCGACCACCGCCACCGCCCGCAATCCCTCGATGTCGCGACGATGACGCATCGACGTCAATGTAACGAGAAGGGCCACATGTGTCATCGACGTTTCCCGTGATGTTCACGAAGTCTGGGGTTTCGCTAACGTCTCGGATCGCTCGATTGTTTGCGAGGTGGCGACATGCGACGATTCGTGATCACTTGTTCGTTGACAGCACTTCTCTTCGGGGGTGCCTGCGGAGGGGACGATTCACCCTCCGAATCGACGGCGACGACGAACCTGCCGAGTTCGGATCCCGTTGGCATCGCCAACCCTGCGTCCGAGTTCTGTGTCGAACAGGGCGGAACCGTCGAAATCGTGGAGGAAGAAGGCGGCCAGGTCGGCTACTGCAACCTGCCCGACGGCAGTCGCATCGAAGAGTGGGAGTACTTCCGCGCCAACTCACCGGCAGGAAGTTGACGACTGTGTCACCCGTTCAGCACGAGAGGCAACCACGAATCGAGTCGCGCGGTCATCAGCGGTCCGCTCTGCGCGAGCAAGTGACCGTCGCCCTCGCACACGACCACGTCACCGCGACCCGCCATCGCTGCAACCACGTGACTCGACTCGATAGGGAGGATCTCGTCGGCATCGCCGTGGAACAACAACAACGGCTTGCCGCGTAGGCCCGGTGCCACTTCGCAGCCGGCCGACTGCGTGGCGAAGGTGACCACACCGGCCACCTCGTCCATCACCACTCCCACGCGCACGGCCACCGCGCCGCCGAACGAATGACCCATCACCACCACGCGCTGCGCGCCTGCATCGGCGGCGAGTTGCACCGCCGCCGCCACGTCGAGACAACAGGCATCGAGGTCGTTCGGGCGGCGATACGACACCCGAATCACCGGAATTCCCCGTGCCGACCAGGTGTCACCGAGGTGTTGATAGAGCCCGTCGGCCGGCCCCAGCAAACCGCCCATCGCACCACCGCACACCACGATTGCGGCCGGTTGCGCCGTCTGACCAGCAGGTACCTGGTGCCAGAGCAAAGTGACCAATCCACGCATGGTGAACAGTTCGACGTGGCGCAACGTCGGCGTGACCATGACACTTTGTGTCGCCAACACGTTCAGGGCGTGAAGAGGTGGCTCCATCGCTTGTACCCTACAAAAGCCATGGCGACCCCCCGCCCGACGCCGATCGACTTCGACGATCCCTATCAGCGCGAAGTCGCGCTGAGGGTCGGTCGCGCGTGGCGCGACATCCGACGCGGCGCGTCGATGAGCGCCCTCGTCGACTACTTCTTCGGAACCGGCGACGACGCGCTCGAGAGTGGACAGATGGACACCCTCGACGTGCTCGCCCAACAGGACGGTTGGCGCATGGGCGACCTCGCCGAGGCATTGCGCGTCGACCCGTCCACAGCCACTCGCGCCGTTCAACGTCTCGAACGAGTCGGTCTCGCCACTCGTTGCGCGAGCCCGAGCGACAAACGCGTCGTCGTGGTGTCGGCCACCGAGGCCGGGCGGTCACGTCACGCCGATGCGCAGGCCCGCCGCCTCGACGCGCTGCGCGCCATCATGGAGGAGTTCGACAACAAGGAACGTCAGCAGTTGGCGGCCTACCTCGAACGCTTCGTGCATGCTCTCGACGGCTTCGTGGCCGACGTGGCCCGTACCAAGCCCTGAACATTCGCCATGGCCGATCCCCGACGCTTCGCGGACGAGGCGATGCCCTTCGCCCCCCAGTTGTTCGGCACCGCCCTGCGCATGACCCGCAACCGGGCCGACGCCGAGGACCTGGTACAAGAGACCATGTTGAAGGGATTCCGCTCCTACGAATCCTTCGAGGCGGGAACAAATCTGCGGGCTTGGCTGTTCCGCATCCTGACCAACACGTTCATCAACCGCTACCACGCCCGGCAGGCCCGGCCCCAGGAAGCCGATCTCGGAGATCTCGATGAGTTCTACCTCTACAAGAGAGCACCCGCCCTGGCCCACCGCCTCGAAGGTCGCAGTGCCGAAGAAGAAGTCATCGACCTCTTCACCGACGACGAGGTCAAGCGCGCACTCGAGGATCTGCCCGAGAACTTTCTCCTCCCGGTGCTGCTCGCCGACGTCCAAGGCTTCGCCTACCAAGACATCGCCGACATGCTCGAGATTCCGATCGGAACGGTCATGAGCCGCCTGCACCGTGGCCGCAAAGCGCTGCAGAAGTCACTCGTCGCGTTCGCCGAAGAGAAGGGACTGATCAGTGGCTGATTGTCGCGACACCATCCGCGAGTTGTACGCCTACCTCGACGAGGTCCTCGACGAGTCGGTGCGCGCTCAGATCACCTCGCACCTCGACCAATGTCCCGATTGCCAGGATCGCGTTCAGTTCGAACACACGTTGAAGGCCCGAATTCGCATCCGTGCGGCCGAAGAGCCCCTCCCCGACACGCTCCGTCAGCGCCTGCTCGACTGTTTCGACATGGACATCGACCGCTGATGGTCGCTACGCTCTCGTCCATGATCGCTGCATACGTCTGGCACTGGTGGATCGGGGTCGTGCTCTCGGTCGTGGGCATCGCCACGGTCGGCGCCATGGGTGCGGGCTACGTGAAGCAGGTGTCGTCCACCCGTTTCCCGGGCAAGCGTCAGCAGCGCGGTCACTCCGAAGGCTGATCACCCGTTCGTGGGGGCGCCCATGACGTGGATGCGCTCCGAGTCGATCACCTCTCTTCTTTCCCGTTGCCTCTTTCCAGCGCCGGGCTCACGCGTCACGTGTGCGGTCTCCGGCGGAGCCGACTCCCTCGCTCTGCTCGCTCTCGCGGCGGCCAGCGATCTCCACGTCACGGCGGTGCACGTCGATCACCGACTCCGACCCGACTCGGCTCGCGAAGCCGATCTGGTGAAAACGTGCGCACGAGAGTTGGGAGCGTCGTTCGAGTCGCGCACGGTGACGGTCGAACCCGGACCCAACGTGGAGGCTCGGGCCCGACTGGCTCGCTATGCAGTTCTGCCCGACGACGTCCTCACCGGACACACCGCCGACGACCGTGTCGAGACCATGATCATCAATCTGTTGCGCGGTGCCGGACTGAGCGGGCTGCAGGGCATGGGTCCGACCGGTGGCCCGTCCGGTCGGGTCGGCCATCCACTCCTCCACCTGCGTCGGCGCGACACGGTCGCCGTGTGCGCCGAACTCGGATGGACACCTTTCGAGGACCCGTCGAATTCCGACACCTCGCTTTTGCGGAACCGGGTCCGGATCGATCTGCTGCCCCGATTGGTGGAGGCATCGGGTCGCGATCTGGTGGACGTGCTGTCGCGACAGGCCGATCTGCTCGCCGACGACGAGGATCTGCTCGACCAACTGTCGTCCGCGCTCGATCCCACCGATGCGCGAGCTCTGGCCGCGGCCCCGGCCCCTGTGGCACGACGAGCGATCCGCCGGTGGCTCACCAGCGACCACCCACCCGATGCCGCGACGGTCGAACGAGTGCTCGGTGTGGCCCGAGGAGACGCGGTCGCCTGTGAGATCCCGGGTGGGAATCGCATCCAACGGAGGAATCAACGGCTTTTTCGAATCACGAGTGTTCAGCACGACTAGATTCGGCATCCGTGCCGCCGAAGTTACGAGGGAAGTGGGCTCTGGGGATCACCCCTCGCCACTTCACGTGGATCCTCAAGGACCGCCTCGCCGTGTGCGAGCGTCCGGGCGGCTACGGCGACAACCACCGGCGGGTGCGTCGACAGGAAGAGATCATCTGGATCAGAGAAAACGGCTTCGGCTGCCTGGTCTCGGTGATCTCGGCTCCGCACAACCTCCACAACTACGACGAACTCGGCGTCACCTATCTGCATCACCCCTATGCACCCGACAACGTCGACGACTGGGCGCGCCATCTCTTCGTGGAACTGCGCAACCTCATGTCGAAAAAGACCAAGGTGATCGTCCACGGCGACGAAGTCGGCGACCGCATCATGGGGGCGATGGGTGCCTTCATCCGCTGGGCCGGCCTCGTGGAAGATCCCACCGAAGCCATCCTCGTGGCCGAAAAGTTGGCCGGACACCAATTGGATGCTCCGGCTCGAGCGCTGATCCTGCGCGCCCACGAACTGCGCTGATCGACTCGCGACGATCCGATGGGTAGGGTGACTTCGTGACGCCCGTCCACGGTCGGCGCATCCTGATCACCGGGATGGGAAGCCAGCTCGGGTCGCTCGTCGCCCGAGAGCTCGAGCAGGAGTCCTGGGTCGACAGTGTGGTGGGTCTCGACACCGACCCGCCGCGACGCCGCCTGTCGCGCGCCGAGTTCCACCGCATCGATCCGAGTGACCTGCTCGGAACGGCCGCCCTCGTCCGCGACGTCGACCCGCACACCATCGTGCATCTCGGGGTGTGGGAACCCGATGCCCGCGCCAATCCCAAGCACGCCGAGGTTCTCACGCAGCAGTCGGCCGAGTCGGTGTTCACCGCCGCCAAGCGGACGTCCTCGTTGCAGCACGTGATCCTTCGATCGGGAATCGAGGTGTACGGACGTGGCGGCGATCGTCCCGACCTCCCCGACGAGTCCGCACCCATGAGACCGACCTCACAGTACGGACGCATGCTCATGTATCTCGAGCACGCCGCCGATCGGGCTTTCAACGGAACCTCGGTACGTGTCACCTCGTTGCGACTCGCGTCCGTCGTCGGACCTCACATCCCGAGTCCGCTCGGCCGACTTCTCCGACTGCCGGCCGTACCGTTCAATGTGCTGCGCGCTCCGAAGTTCAGCCTGTTGCACGAGAGCGATGCCGCCCGCGCCTTCGTTCTGGCCACGCGCTACACACCCGGCACGCCGATCAACGTTGTCGCCGACGGAGCGGTGAGCGGCTTCTCGGTGGCGCGTCGCGGCAAGCGCCTTCCGCTTCCACTCGTCGGACCCGAGTGGGCGATCACTCGTCGCGTCGCTCATCTCTTCGGCGCCCCCGTTCCCGATCACGTGATGGAGGTGTTGCATCACGGACGTCGCGCCGCCAGCGACCGCATCGAAGAACACCTGCGCTGGACACCCGCGATGACCACCGACGAGATCGTGTCGTCGCTCTACTCGTGGGAAGGTGTCGTTCGCGTCGCCCCCAAGCGACAGTGGGAGGTCGCGTCATGACCTACGCCATCGCGTCCGACGGCATCCGACTCCACTACGACCAACTCGGCCGGTCGTCGGCGCCGCCGGTTCTCATGATCCAAGGCCTCGGGGCCGACAAACATCTCTGGGATCTGCAGCGTTACGTGCTTGCCGGTCGCTACCGCGTCATCGCCCACGACAACCGCGGAGCCGGCAAGAGTGACAAGCCGTTCGGTGCGTATTCGCTCGAACAGATGGCCGACGACGCCATCGCCGTGCTCGATCACGCCGGTGTCGAGACCGCCCACGTGGTGGGTGCGTCGATGGGTGGCGCGATCACCCAGATCATCGGAGTGAAATATCCCGAGCGAGTTCGGTCGCTCACGCTCGTGTGCACGGCTTGTCGTAATCATCCGTGGCGACGCGATCTGTTGGCCTCGTGGGCCGACATGGCGTCCACCAAGGGAATGAACGCCATGACCGCCGAAGCGGCCCGTTGGGTGATCGGCCCGCGTTCGTTGCGTCGCTTGTGGCCAGCCGTGAGTTGGCTCGGTCCCATCGCCACGTCACGCGCTTCGCACGGTTTCAAGGGCCAGGTGCAAGCGTTGCTGAGTGTCGACGAGGACATCGCCGATCAACTCAGCACGATCACCGTGCCCACGGCTGTGATCGTCGGCAATCAGGACATCCTCACTCCGCGCGGCGACAGCGAAGAACTGGCCGATCGCATTCCCACCGCCGAACTCGTCGTTCTGTCGGGCGCGGCTCACGGACTCATGATCGAACACGCGACCACGTTCAACCGGGTGCTCGGTGACTTCCTCAAACGAGCCGAGAAGGCTCATCGATCGGCGATCGAAGAACGCGCCGTCGACATCGCCGTCGCGTCATGACGACACCGACGCCCCGACGAGTGATCGTCGTCGGTGCCGGATTGTCCGGCCTCACCGCGGCACGTGAACTGTCGGCGCGTGGCGTCGAGGTGATCGTGTTCGACAAGGGTCGCGGGCTCGGTGGTCGGATGGCCACTCGTCGTATCGAGACAGCGCTCGGAACCGCGGTGTTCGATCACGGTGCACAGTTCTTCACGGCCCGTAGTGATGCGTTTCGGGCGATGGTGGCTCAGTGGATGAACGACGACGTCGTGTACGAATGGTGTCGGGGTTTCAGCGACACCGATGGGCATCCGCGCTACGCCGCGCGAGGCGGCATGGCCGCTCTCACGAAGCATCTCGCGCGCGGTCTCGACGTGCGCATCTCGACACTCGTGTTCGGTGTGACGCAGGCCGACGATGGTTGGATCGTCACTCTCGACGACGGATCGACACATGCCGCCGACGGCGTGATCCTCACGTGTCCGATTCCGCAGTCGTATTCGCTGATCGCCAACACGTCGATCGAGTTGCCGAATGACTTGCTGATGACCGACTACGAGCGGACGCTCGGTGTGCTCGCCGTTCTCGATCGTGCGTCAGCTGTTCCCGATCCCGGTGGATTGCAGAATCCCGATGATGTGTTCTCGTGGGTCGGCGACAACCAACGCAAAGGTGTGTCGACGGTTCCGGCTCTCACGTTGCATGCGAATCCGACCTGGAGTCTCGAACACTGGGACGATTCACACGACGAAGCACACGCCGCGTTGCTCGATGCCTCCCGCGACTACATCGGCGACGCGCACGTGATCGATTCGCAGTTCAAGCGCTGGCGCTTCGCCACACCGATGAAGGTGTGGCCCGACGCGCACTGGACCGACGAGTCGGGAACCGTGGTGTTGGCGGGTGACGCCTTCGCCGGCCCGAAGGTGGAAGGCGCCGTCACGAGCGGCCTCTCCGCCGCCCACGCCCTCACCTTCTCGATCTGACCCTTGGTGATCTGGGTCGCGAAAAGTACCGAAAGCCGACGTTTTCGCGACCCAGATCGACGAGGTTCGTCAGAGGAGTGAAGCGAGGAGAGCCGAGGGGGTGGCGCGTAGGGCTTCGGTGGCTGCCGAATTCGGCATGCGATCACACGCTTGCTCGGCCGCCGTCACATACGTGCGCGCCATCTCGTGCGCCGCATCGAGTCCACCGTTCGACCGCACGATCGACAAGGCCTTGTCCTTCTCGGCCGCACCGAGTGGCTTGCCGAGCAGATCGACGAGTTCGCGCGCTGGAGTGCCGCCCGACGACAGCGTGTGCAGCACGGGATACGTGTACACGCCTTCGACCATGTCGTGACCGGCCGGCTTGCCGAGCTGTTCGTCGGTCGACGAGATGTCGAGCAGATCGTCGGCGATCTGGAACACCATGCCGTACGCCTCGCCGAATTCGGTGAGGGCGTCGACCACCGGAGTGGAGAAACCGCTCACCAGTCCGCCGATGCGCGCCGCAGTGGCGTACAACGACGCGGTCTTGCCGGCGATCGACGAGAGATAACTCTCGACCGGGCGCGCCACGTTGTAGGTGTGGCGCAACTCCTCGATCTGACCTTCGCACAACCGGCCGATGGTGCGAGCCAAGAGGGCCGCCACCTCCGTACCGAGCGAAGCCGCGATCTCCGACGCCCGAGACAAAAGGAAGTCACCGGCGAGAATCGCCTGCAAGTTGCCCCACTTGGCATTGACGGTTTCGACTCCGCGGCGGGTGGGAGATTCGTCCATGACGTCGTCGTGGTACAGCGATCCGAGATGAACGAGTTCACAGGCGATACCGCCCAGAACGGCCTCGTCGGTGGTGGGCCCGCCGGCGATCTGCGACGCCACCACACTGAACATGGGGCGGAGACGCTTACCACCGGCGACGAGCAGGTGCGATGCGATCTCGGTGAGGTACGCATCGGGGGTGCGCACCGACTCGAGCAATGCGCGTTCGACCCGTTGACGATCCTCGGCCGACGAGGGCAGTTCGAGAATCGGCGCGCCGCTCACACGGGCAGGCTAGGCGCATTCCTCGGCCGGGGCACGAGTGAGATCCATCACCGTTTCCGAGACGTTCGGCACGTCGATTTGGCCCGTTCTCCGGAGCCGGACCCCACACACCCCACCTGTAGCATGACGTCCAGGACGAAAGGGTTTTCCATGTTCGAACGCTTCACAGACAGGGCCCGTCGAGTCGTCGTGCTGGCTCAGGAAGAAGCGCGGCTGTTGAATCACAGCTACATCGGCACCGAACACATCCTCCTCGGACTCATCCACGAGGGTGAGGGCGTGGCCGCCAAGGCACTCGAGACTCTCGGTATCTCGCTCGAGGCCGTGCGCGCTCAGGTCGAAGAGATCATCGGCCAGGGCGGTTCGTCGCCCTCAGGTCACATCCCCTTCACACCGCGCGCGAAGAAGGTCCTCGAACTCTCACTGCGTGAAGCCCTGCAGTTGGGTCACAACTACATCGGCACCGAACACATCCTCCTCGGACTCATCCGTGAGGGCGAAGGTGTCGCCGCCCAGGTGCTCGTGAAGTTGGGCGCCGACTTGAGCCGTGTGCGCCAGCAAGTCATCCAGTTGCTCTCGGGCTACCAAGGTCCCCAGGGCAAGGGCGAGGCTCCGGCCGGCGGTCGCGAAGCCACGTCGGAACGGGGCGGCAAGGAAGAGGGCGACAAAGGCGGAAGCCAGATCCTCGATCAGTTCGGTCGCAACATGACGCAGTTGGCTCGCGAGAAGAAGCTCGACCCGGTGATCGGTCGGGCCCGCGAGATGGAGCGCGTGATGCAGATCCTCTCGCGTCGCACCAAGAACAACCCGGTGCTCATCGGCGAGCCGGGCGTCGGCAAGACGGCCATCGTCGAAGGTCTCGCCCAGAAGATCGTGTCGAACGACGTGCCCGACACGTTGCGCAACAAGCAGCTCTACACCCTCGACCTCGGCGCGCTGGTGGCGGGTAGCCGCTACCGCGGTGACTTCGAAGAGCGTCTGAAGAAGGTGCTCAAGGAGATCCGCACTCGCGGCGACATCATCCTCTTCATCGACGAAATCCACACGCTCGTGGGTGCCGGCGCCGCCGAGGGCGCCATCGACGCGGCCAGCATCCTGAAGCCGATGCTCGCCCGAGGTGAACTCCAAACCATCGGCGCCACCACTCTCGACGAGTACCGCAAGCACCTCGAGAAGGACGCCGCTCTCGAACGTCGTTTCCAGCCGGTCAAGGTCGAGGAGCCCACCGTGGCCCACACGATCGAGATCCTGAAGGGTGTGCGCGACAAGTACGAAGCGCACCACCGTGTGACGATCACCGATCAGGCGCTGGTCGCCGCGGCGAATCTCGCCGATCGCTACATCTCCGACCGCCATCTGCCCGACAAGGCCATCGACCTCATCGACGAGGCTGGCAGCCGCCTGCGCATCAAGCGCATGCAGACGCCGCCCGATCTCAAGGAGATGGAGACCAAGCTCACCGAGATCCAGGAGGCCAAGAAAAAGGCCGTCGAGGAGCAGAACTACGAAGAGGCGAGTCGTCTGCGCGATCAGGAGAAGCAACTCCAGACCGAGAAGGCCGACAAGGAGGCCGAGATCAAGGCCGCCGGTGTCGATCTCTTCGACGAGGTCGACGAGGAGTGCATCGCCGAAGTGCTGAGTATCTGGACGGGCATTCCCGTCTACAAGCTCACCGAAGAGGAGACGCAGAAGCTTCTCAACATGGAGGCCGAACTCCACAAGCGCATCATCGGCCAGGAAGACGCCATCAAGGCGGTGTCGCAGAGCATCCGCCGTACCCGCGCCGGCCTCAAGGATCCGAAGCGCCCGAGCGGTTCGTTCATCTTCCTCGGCCCCACTGGTGTCGGCAAGACCGAACTCGCCAAGACTCTCGCCGAGTTCTTGTTCGGCGACGAGCAGTCGCTCATCACCCTCGACATGTCGGAGTACATGGAGAA
Organism: Actinomycetota bacterium; assembly: GCA_039800005.1. Classification (GTDB taxonomy): domain Bacteria; phylum Actinomycetota; class Acidimicrobiia; order Acidimicrobiales; family Ilumatobacteraceae; genus Casp-actino8. The sequence goes on from JBDLRN010000033.1 coordinate 15,010, forward strand.
GCACACGGTGAGCCGTCTGGTCGGTTCGCCCCCCGGCTACGTCGGATACGACGAAGGCGGCCAGCTCACCGAAGCGGTGCGCCGCAAGCCCTTCAGTGTGGTGCTCTTCGACGAAATCGAAAAGGCGCACCCCGACGTGTTCAACACGCTGTTGCAGATCCTCGAAGAGGGTCGCCTCACCGACAGCCAGGGCCGTTCGGTCGACTTCCGAAACACGATCATCATCATGACGTCGAACCTCGGAACCCAGGAGTTGCGCAAGGCGAACGTCGGCTTCACCAAGGCCGACGAGGCCATGAGCTACGCCCGCATGCGCGACAAGGTGATGGACTCGCTGAAGAACCACTTCCGCCCCGAGTTCTTGAACCGCATCGACGAAGTGATCGTCTTCCACGAGTTGGCCAAGCACGAAGTGATGCAGATGGTCGACCTCATGTTGAAGCGCCTCACCACGCAGCTCGAGGCCCAGGGTCTGGGCATCGAGCTCACGCAGGCCGCCAAGGAGTTCCTGGCCGACAAGGGGTACGACCCCACACTCGGAGCTCGTCCTCTGCGCCGAGCCATCCAGCGACTCATCGAAGACGCCCTCAGCGAGAAGATCCTCTACAAGCAGTTCCGCGCCGGCGAGATCATCGTCGTCGACACCGAGGACGATCCCGATCGTCCGGGCGAACTGCGCCTCGGGTTCAAGGCCGTCGAGGGTTTCCAGCCGCCGTCGACCATCGAGTTGGCCGGCGTCGGTGAAGCCACCGGCGACGCCGACACGCCCAACAACGACTGAACTTTCCGCTCTCGGTCACAGGGCGACTGAACGTCCCCTGGTCGGTTCGGAGTAAGTTCGCAAGGTGCTCACACGCGTCAGAGTCGCTCTCGTCGTCGCTCTGACCCTCGTACTCTCGGCCTGTCGGGTCGACATTCGGGTGCAGGTCGATGCGGCCGACGACGGTTCGGGCACGATCGCCATCACCGTCGACATCGACAATCAAGCCGTGGTTCTGGTTCCCGGTCTGGTGGAAGATCTGCGGGTCGACGACTTGATCGCCAGCGGTTGGACGATCGACGGCCCCACACCGGTCAACAACGGCGGAGTGCGGGTGGTGCTCGGTTACGAATTCGAATCACCCGACGAAGCCACACGAGCTCTGCAACAGATCAACGGGCCGAACGGACCGCTCCTCGATCCCGTATTGAAGCGCACCGTGGTGGAGCGCGACGTGTCGACCACCTTCGACGCCACTCTGCAATTCGTCGGCGGGGTGGAGGCCTTTTCCGATCCCGAACTGAGTTCACTGATCGGAGCGGCACCCTGGTCGTCGACGGCGGCCAAGTTGGGGATCGATCCCATGCAGTCGGTGTCGTTCACGCTGGTGGCCCGTCTGCCGGGCGAGATTCGCAAGTCGACCGGCACCGAGGCCGAGGGTGGTGTGGTGTGGTCGGCGCCCCTCGACGGAACGTCCCAGACGGTCGTACTCGGAACGGTCGACACCAAGGTCGACGGGGGCGTGTGGAAGACCGTTGCCACCATCGTCGGTGTGGTTCTCGGTGTATGGCTGGTGCTGATGGGCCTCCTGATCGGACTCGTGATGTTCGCTCGTCGTCGACGAGGGGTGAGCCGCCAGATTCCGATTCGCCGTCGTCCACCGCGCGCCACACCCGATGCCTAGGGTGGCCACGTGGCTCGGTTGAAACTCGTCTACAACTGCTCCGACTGCGGGGCCTCGTTCCCGAAGTGGACCGGTCGGTGTTCGGCCTGTGGTGCCTGGAACAGCCTGGTCGAAGACGTCGAAGACCCATCGGCCGACATCTCGTCGCTGGCGGCTGGTGTGGCGTTGTTACCGGCTTCGTCACCACAACGCATCGGCGAGATCGACGTCGCCCATGGTGCGCCACGGTCGACCGGTGTCGACGAATTCGATCGTGTTCTCGGCGGGGGCCTCGTGCCCGGCTCGATCACACTTCTCGGCGGCGAACCCGGCGTGGGCAAGAGCACGCTGTTGTTGCAGACTTTGGCCGCCTGGCCGGGTCGCACGCTCTACGTGTCGGCCGAAGAGAGCGCGCAACAAGTTCGCCTGCGCGCCGAACGTCTCGACGCCGTCCGCCCCGAACTGTGGTTGCTCGCCGAGACCGTGCTGCCGCATGTGATCGCCGCCATGGACGAGTTGAAGCCCGAGTTGGTGATCATCGACAGCATCCAGACCTTGGTCGACCCCGAACTCGGGTCGTCGCCGGGCAGTGTGGTGCAGGTGCGCGGTTGTGCGCACAAGTTGGTCATGGAGGCCAAGCGTCGCAACGTGCCGATCATCCTGGTCGGCCACGTCACCAAAGAAGGAGGTCTCGCCGGTCCGCGAGTCCTCGAACACGTGGTCGACACGGTGCTGCAGTTCGAAGGCGAACGACATCACGCCCTGCGCTTGCTGCGCGCGTCGAAACATCGCTTCGGGCCCACGACCGAACTCGGGTTGTTCGAGATGGTCGAAGCCGGATTGCGCGGCGTGCCCGATCCGAGTGCCCTCTTCCTCGCCGATCGACAGACCGGCGTGGCCGGCAGTGTGGTGGTACCCACTCTGGAAGGTCAGCGTCCGCTCATGGTCGAGTTGCAGGTGCTCACCAATGCAGTGAAGCCCGACGTACCGGCACGCCGAAGTGCTCAAGGTCTCGATCCCGGTCGTCTCGCCATGTTGTTGGCCGTGCTCGGTCAAAG
>JBDLRN010000034.1:0-12197 GCA_039800005.1 Actinomycetota bacterium
CAGGACTTGATCACGGCCAATCTGCGCCTGGTGGTGAGCATCGCCAAGCGATTCGTGCGGCCGACCATGCCGCTCGCCGACGCCATTCAGAGCGGGAACATCGGACTCATGAAGGCCGTCGAGCGATTCGATCATTCGCGCGGCTTCAAGTTCTCGACCTACGCCACGTGGTGGATCCGACAGGCGATCTCTCGGGCCGTGGCCGACGAGAGCCGCAACATTCGCCTGCCGGCTCACACGGTCGAACACATCGGACGCATCCGTCGAGCCGAGCGCGACCTCGTGTCGGAATTGCGACGCGAACCCACCGTGGCCGAGATCGCCGCGCGGCTCGGTGACGATCCCGATCGGGTGGCCGAACTCCTCGATCTGGCGCGCGACACCACGAGTCTCGATCAACCGACGCGGGACGACTCCGATCTCACGCACGCCGATCATCTGGTCTCGGAGACCGACACCGATCCCAGCGACTCGATCGAACGAGACCTCCTGCGCGAAGCCGTGCGTTTGGCGATCGCCGATCTTCCCGATCGTGAACAGGCCGTGATGCGCATGCGCTTCGGACTCGACGGGGTCGAGGGAGCCACTCTCGAGGAGGTCGGTCGACGATTCGACATCACGCGGGAACGAGTACGTCAGATCGAGGTCCGGACCCTGGCCCGCTTGCGGCACATGAACGGAGCCCGCACTCTGCGTGACTACGCGTGAAGCGAATCGCTCGTCGGGCCACCGGTAGCCTGGCGCCCGATGAACGCTGAGCGCACCTTCGTCGTTCGAACCTTCGGCTGTCAGATGAACGAGCACGATTCCGAGCGGATCGCCGGTCTGTTCGAGGCCGACGGTCTGACCGCGGTCGACGACGACGACGCTGCCGACGTGATCGTCCTCAACACCTGCTGCATCCGTGAGAACGCCGACAACAAGTTGTACGGACATCTGGGTTGGTTGCGTCAGTGGAAGGACGCGCGCCCCGATCGTCAGATCGTGGTGTCGGGATGTCTGGCCCAGAAGGATCGCGACGTCGTGCGTTCGCGGGCGCCGTGGGTCGACGTGGTGCTCGGCACCCACAACGTGCATCGAGTGTCGGAGTTGGTGACTCAGGCACGCACCGACGGTCCGGTCACCGAGATCTTCGACGCCGCGGTGATCGACGATCACGCCCTCTTCCCGTCGGCTCTGCCGGCCAAACGGTCCACGTCGTACGACGCCTGGGTCACCATCCAGATCGGCTGCGACAACAACTGCGCGTTCTGCATCGTGCCGTCGGTGCGCGGAACCGAGATCAGTCGCCCCTTCGACGAAGTGGTCGACGAGGTGCGCGATCTGGTGAAACAGGGCGTCACCGAGGTCACGTTGCTCGGCCAGAACGTGAACAGTTACGGACGTGACCTCCAACTGGCGCGCCGACGCGAGGGCGAGGACGCCACGCTGCGACCGCTCTTCGCCGACCTGCTGCGCACGGTGGGAGAGGTGCCCGGCATTCGTCGGGTTCGATTCACGAGTCCGCACCCGAAGGACATGCGCCCCGAGACCTTCGCCGCCATGGCCGAGACGGCCACCGTGTGCGAGCACCTGCACTACCCACTGCAGTCGGGCAGTGACCGTGTGCTGGCGCTCATGCATCGGGGTTACACCGCCGAGCGCTATCTGTCCCGACTCGCCGATGCGCGTCGAACGATCGACGATCTGGCCGTCAGCACCGACATCATCGTGGGCTTCCCCGGCGAGACCGAGGACGACTTCCAGCGCACTCTCGAAGTGGCGGCCGAGGCCGAGTACGACTACGCCTACACCTTCATCTTTTCTCCGCGCGAGGGCACCGAGGCGGCCACCATGGTCGACCATTTCGTCGATCCGGCGGTCGTGTCGGAGCGGTTCGCGCGTCTGCGTCTGGTCGTCGAACGCGCGGCGGTGCGCAAACATCACGCGCGCATCGGTCGGATCGAAGAAGTTCTCGTCGAAGGGCCGTCCAAGAAGGATCCGGCAGTGATCTCGGGGCGCACTCGGCAGAACAAACTCGTGCACTTCCGTCCGCCCACGCCGGTTCGTGTCGGCAGTTACGGTCGAGTCGAGATCACCGCCGCCGCCGCCCACCACCTGGTCGGTGAATTCTTGGAGATCACGGCCGAGCCGGAGCACCGGGTGCGGATCCCGGTCTCGTCGCTCTGACGTGACATCACAATTCGGGACGCGACCCCTCGCCATCCTCGGCCCGACGGCGAGTGGGAAATCGGCGGTGGCGATGGCCGTCGTGGCTGCCACGTCCGCGGCTCGGCCGGCCGAGATCGTCGCGGTCGACGCCATGCAGATCTATCGCGGCATGGACATCGGGACCGCCAAACCGACTGCGGCCGAACGGCGACTGGTTCCGCACCATCTGATCGATCTGGTCGACCCGGCCGAGGAATACGCCGTCGCGCGCTTTCAAGCGGAGTATCGAACGGTTGTGGCCGATCTCGAGCGGCGAGGTGTCACGCCGGTCTTGGTGGGCGGAACGGGACTCTACGTCCGGGCCGTCGTCGACGGACTCGAGATTCCGGGGCAATGGCCCGAGATTCGCGCCCGGATCGAATCGGAGATCGAACGGCACGGGACGGGAGCGTCGTACGAGCGAATCGTCGCCCTCGATCCCTCGGCGGCGTCGCGCATCGAACCCAACAACGCGCGACGTATCGTGCGGGCGCTCGAAGTGATCGAGGGGAGTGGTCGACCGTTCTCGTCGTTCGGTCCCGGTGTCGACGTGTATCCGCCCACCGAGGTGCTGCAGGTCGGTTTGCGCTGGGATCGCGAACGCTTGTCCCGCCGGATCGAGGAACGAGTGCACACCATGATCCGCGCCGGTTGGCTCGACGAAGCGGCCGATCTGGCTCGTCGGCCACTGTCGCGTACGGCGGCCCGGGCTCTCGGCTACCAGGAGTTGTTCGACCATCTGGCCGGACGCTGCACCCTCGACGACGCCATCGGGTCGATCGTGTTGCGTACTCGCCAGTACGCGGTCCGCCAAGAACGCTGGTTCCGGCGCGATCCGCGCATCGTCTGGTTCGATCTGCCCGGTGAACGTGCCGGTGAACCAGGCGATCCGATGAGCGACGTCATCGAACGCATTTGCGCCCAGTGGCTCGAGCGCCCCTGACCTAGTGTGGTCGTCGCATGACGGTCGTCCTCTCGAAACATCACGGACTCGGAAACGACTTCCTCGTGCTCGATCTCGACCAGGACTCCACGCTGGTCAGCCGCTCCGATTGGGACGCCGTGGCTCGTCGGTGGTGCGATCGGCGATTCGGAGTGGGCGCCGACGGACTCTTGTCGTTCCGGTCGTTGGGTGATCGTCGACTCGAGATGGTTCTGCACAACGCCGACGGCAGTCGGGCCGAGATGAGTGGCAACGGCATCAGATGTCTGGTGCAGGCCGCCCATCGTCGCCTGGCCGGTGTCGACGGGACCACGTACGTGGTCGACACCGATGCGGGTGAGCGGGTCGTGACCGTCGAGCGCGGCTCCGACTCCGACACGGTGCAGATCGTGGTCGACATGGGGCTCGTCACCGATGCCGACGAGCCGGCGAATTGGGCCGCCCTGCAATGTCACCCTGATCGCCCGGTGCGTCACCTCTCGCTCGGCAATCCGCATTCGGTCGTGGGGGTCGACGACGTCGACGCGGTCGATCTGGTCGATCTCGGATCACGAGTTCCGCAGGTCAATCTGGAGATCGTCGAACCGGGCCCCGAGTCCGACGCCATCACGATGCGGGTGCACGAACGCGGGGCCGGGATCACGCTGGCGTGCGGCACGGGAGCGTGTGCCGCGGCCGAGGCGGCTTCGGCGTGGGGGCTCGTGCGTGCGACCGCACCCGAAGTGCTGGTGCACATGCCGGGCGGTGACGCGCGCGTGCGCATCGATCGCGAGTCGCGGCGGGCCACGCTCATCGGACCGGCCACGTGGGTCGCGTCGATCACGGTGTCTCTGTGAGCGACACGCCGTACACCGAAGCGCTCGGGCGCACGCTCATCGAGCGAACATTTCGCGAAAAGATCGTCATCGTCGGAGTCACTCTCGACGGCGGATCCGACGACGACACCGAGGCCAGTCTCGACGAATTGACGTTGCTCGTCGACACCGCCGGTGCCGACGTGGTGGCGCGTCTCACGCAACGCCGTGACACGCCTGATCACACCTGGTTCGTCGGCAAGGGCAAGGCCGAGGAGTTGCGCGAACTGTGTCTGGCCGTCGACGCCGACACGGTGGTGTTCGACAACGAACTCGCGCCGGCGCAGCAGTACAACCTCGAGAAGTTGCTCGGCCGTACGGCCATCGACCGTACGGCGGTCATCCTCGACATCTTCGCCCAGAACGCGAGCACGCTCGAGGGCAAGGCCCAGGTCGAACTGGCCCTGTTGCGATATCGGTTGCCCCGACTGCGTCGGGGTGCCACGGCCAAGCTGTCGCAGCAGCGCGGCGGAGTGGGCGCACGCTTCGGTAGTGGTGAGACCAAGCTCGAGGTCGATCGCCGACGTATCCAACGCCGGATCTCCCGGCTCGAACACGAACTGGCCGATCTCGGTCGTACGCGCGAACTGCAGCGCAAAGGGCGCGCGAAGAGCGGATTGGCCGCGGTCACGATCGTGGGGTACACGAACGCCGGCAAGTCGACCCTCCTCAATCGCCTGACGGCCGCCGGTGTGCTGGCCGAGAACCGACTGTTCGCGACGCTCGACCCCACGACGCGTCGTCTGTCGTTGCCGGGCGGTGAGCCGGTTCTGCTCACCGACACGGTGGGGTTCGTCCGTCGCCTCCCGCACGGGTTGGTGGAGGCCTTCAAGAGCACGCTCGAAGTGGTGGGCCGAGCCGATTATCTCGTGCATGTCGTCGACGGGTCGTCGTCGGACCCCGACGGCGAGATCGACGCCGTGCGCACGGTGCTCGCCGAGATCGACGCTCTCGACGTTCCCGAACTGCTGGTGTTCAACAAGGCCGACCTCGATCCCGAGCGAGTCGACGAGTTGGTGGCCCGGCATCCGGGTTCGGTCGGGGTCAGCGCCCGCACCGGTGAGGGCATCGAGCACTTCCTGCGCACCATGTCCGATCGTCTGCGCGCCATCTCCACGGTGGTCGAACTGCTCGTGCCCTACGAGCGCGGTGACGTGTTGGCGTCGATTCATCGCGAAGGTGAAGTGGTGTCGACGTCACCCGAGGAGTCCGGCACTCGCGTACGGGCGCGATTGTCGGACGCCTCGGTGGGGCGACTGGCGCCGTACCTCGTGCTCGACGGTGTCGATCCGGTCGGCCGGTCGGCCAGCGGCCAGACTGCGAACATCGACCAGACTGCGAACATCGACCAGGATGATGATCATGAACGCGAGTGAGGGTTTCGTCCCACCGCCGTATCCGTACGACCGGCTCGAGGCTTTCAAAGCGCTCGGTGCGGCGTTGCCCGGCGGCATCGTCGATCTGTCGATCGGCACACCGTGCGACCCGCCGCCGCGTTCGGTGGTCGAAGCACTGGCGTCGAGCGACACCGAGCGTGGGTATCCGGCCTCCATCGGTTCGGCTCCGTTGCGCGAGGCGTTCTCGCGTTGGATGAGTCGACGCTTCGCCGTCGACGTACCGGCCTCGCAGATCGCGGCTTGCGTCGGCAGCAAGGAATTCGTGGCCACTCTTCCGCAGTGGTTGCATCTGCGTTCGCCGCGTCGCGACACCGTGTTGTACCCGGCCGTTTCGTATCCCACCTACGAGATGGGGGCCACACTGGCCGGCTGTCGCGCGGTGGCGGTTCCGTGCGACGAGGCCGGACGTCTACGGCTCGACGCCATCGCCGAGTCCGACGCCGAACGAGCTCTCGTGCTCTGGGTCAACAGTCCGTCGAATCCGACCGGTGCGCTCGACGATCTGGGCGCGGCGGCCACGTGGGGACGAGCGCGCGGTGTGCCCGTCGTGAGCGACGAGTGCTATGCCGAATTCACGTGGAACGGCGCGGCCCAGTCGATTCTCCAGCACGGCACCGAGGGTGTACTGGCTCTCCACTCACTGTCCAAGCGATCGAACCTGGCCGGTCTGCGAGTGGGTGCCTATGCCGGCGATGCCGATCTGGTGGCCTATCTGTCGGAAGTGCGCAAGCACGTGGGACTGATGGTGCCCGGACCGGCTCAGGCCGCCGGCGCCGTGGCCCTCGACGACGACGCTCACGTGACCGAACAACGTCGGGTGTATCGCGAACGACTCGAAACCATGGCCGAGGTGTTGTCGGAGTGGTCCGAAGTCGACATCGGATTGCCCGACGGCGGTTTCTATCTGTGGTTCCGAGTGGGCGACGCCTGGGCGTACGCCGAGCGACTCGCCGCCGTCGGTGGCGCGCTCGTCAGCCCGGGCGAGTTCTACGGTGGCCAGTCGGCCGATCACGTGCGCGTCGCCGTGGTGCAACCCACCGAACGTCTGCATCTCGTGGCGTCGCGTCTGCGGGAATCGTGATGGCGACACCCGGCTCGCCGCGCCGGTGGCGTCGGCCGCGTCGAGCGTCGACGTGGACGTGGATCGTCGGGGTGATCGTCACCGCCGCCGGATTCGGCACGGTGGTGGCGAGCATCTTCGCCGACCAATCGACGGTGGCCGATTTCGCCCGCGTGCCGGTGGGCTGTGTCACCACCTTCGAAGCCGACGCATCGGCCACCTTGTTCGTCTACGTCGAGACGCGGGGACGCATCGACGACATCGGTGAGTGCAGCAACGACGATCGCACCTTCGACGTGGAGTTCGACTCCGAGATCGTGGTGAACGTGTCGGACGCGTCGGGACAGGCGGTCGATCAATTCCCGATCTTCGAGGTGGTGTCGTACGACCTGCCCGACTATGCGGGACGGGCCATCGGATCGTTGACGGTGGAGGAGGATCGGCGTTACGACGTGACCGTCGAATCGGAGTCACTCGGTCCGGTGGTGGCCATCGGTCGGCGAGTGGTTCCGAACGAATCGGGGCTGGCCATCGCCGGCGCCATCACCGTGATGGTGGGTGGTGCGGTGTTGGTGATCGCCCTCGTGATCGCCCTGGTGTCGCGACGTCGACGGTCACGCGGACCGTGGGCGCCTCCGACCCTCGACGATCGCGCTGTGTACTAGCGACTCGGGCTAGAGGCGACGCAAAACCGTGACGACCTTGCCGAAGACGCGCACGTCGTCGGCGGCGAACTCCATGGGCGCGAGACGACTGTTGGCCGGCTTCAGCACGATGCGCGAACCCTGACGCGTGAAGGTCTTGACGGTGGCTTCATCACCGGGGATTCCGGCCACGACGATGTCGCCGTCGACGGCGACCGGCTGTTGACGGGCCACGACGTAGTCGCCGTCGAGGATGCCGGCCTCGATCATCGAGTCGCCGCGCACGCGCAACATGAACAGTTCACCGTCGCCGGTGAAGTCGGCCGGCAGCGGGAGGAGCTCTTCGACGTTCTCCTGAGCGAGAACGTCGGTGCCGGCGGCCACGTCTCCGACCAACGGAACGTGATGGACGCGACTACGGGCGATGATGGCGCCTGAGTTGCGGTCCCAGTTGACCTTGATGGCGCGGGGGAGGTTGGGGTCGCGCTCGAGGTAGCCGAGGCGCTGCAGGGTCGACAGGTGGTTGTGCACTGTCGAGGGGGAGGTGAGTCCGACGGCCTCGCCGATCTCACGGACCGACGGCGGGTATCCCCGCTCGGTCATGCTGGCTTCGATGCATTCGAGGATGCCGCGCTGGCGGGCGGTGAGGGTGGCTTCGGTCATGCCGACAGCGTACGGATGTTCGCCCACCAGGTCAAACACCTGTTCGTGAAACAAGTGTTCGGGGACAGGTTGACATCGAACAGGTGTTCTCATATCCTGCGAACACGCGTTCGGTGAGACCCGGCGCCAACGGGGTGTCACACCCCTGTGGCACGGTTCCCACCAGCACCGACGCCCGACGGACACACCCGCCGGGACTTCACAGAAAGGACGATCCCCATGGCCCTGGCCCTCGATCCCCGTTACGTCGTCGAAGTTCGCACGCGTTCACTCGTTCGCCCCACCGCCCGAGACCTGGCCTCGCGAGACATGGCACTCGTGTATCGCCGTCGTCGTCTCGTCGTGGCGGCCCTGGCCCTGGTCCTGACGGTTGCCGCCTCCACCGGCATCCGTTCACTGGCGAGCCGCGGAGACGGAGCTGCCCCCGTCTCCGCGGTGACGCCTGGTTTGTCCACCAGCCCGGCGGGCCTCGACGTCTCGGGTGCCTTCGTCGTGAGCGACGGGGTCTACGTCGTGCAACCGGGCGACACCATGTGGTCGATCGCCTCGTCGCTCACCGACGGAAGTATTCGCAGTTACGTCGCCGATCTGGTCGAACTGAACGGGGGAGCGTCGCTCGACGTCGGCCAGTTGCTCGTTCTGCCCGACCGCTGAACGTCTCCGAACGGCCCGCAGGGCTACCCTGTCGGGCCATGAGGTGTGTGATCTGCCGCCACGACGACACCAAGGTGGTCGACTCACGCACGGCTGAAGACGGGGGAGCCATTCGCCGTCGTCGGGAATGCCCGGCCTGTGGGCACCGCTTCACCACCTACGAGCGAGTCGACGAAGTGGCTCTCATGGTCGTCAAGACCAAGGGCGGGCGTGAACCGTTCGACCTCGCCAAGGTCGTGTCCGGCGTGATGGCAGCGGCCAAGGGTCGCCCGATTGATGTCGAAGCGGCCGCCTTGTTGGCCGAATCGGTGGAGGAAGAACTTCGCCTGGCCGGCTCGGCCGAGGTCACGAGCGCCCGTGTGGGCTTGGCCGTGCTCGAGCGTCTGCGTGATCTCGACGACGTGGCCTATCTGCGGTTCGCCAGTGTGTACAAGAACTTCGACGCCGCCGAGGACTTTCGACGCGAGGCTGCGCTTCTCGACAAAACGCCGGCGGTCTGAGCCGATCTAGAGTCCCCTCGTGGGCGACATCATCACCAAGTACCGCACGTGTCCGTTGTGCGAAGCCACCTGTGGGCTCGAGATCTCCGTCGAACTCTCACCGACCGGACCGCGTGTCACTCGCATTCGCGGCGATCGTGACGACGTGTTCTCGAAGGGCTTTCTGTGCCCCAAAGGTTCGACGCTGAAGCAGTTGCACGACGATCCCGATCGTCTCCGTCGTCCGCTCGTGAAGCGCAACGGTGTGCACGTGGAAGTGTCGTGGCCCGAAGCCTGGGACGAAGTGGCCGGACGTCTCACCGAGATCGTCGAACAGCACGGCCGCGAGGCGGTGGCGACCTATCTCGGCAATCCGGGTGCTCACAACTTGGCACCGATGATCTACAACCGCACGCTCCTGCAAGCCCTCGGGACCAAGCGCCGTTTCTCGGCGTCGACCGTCGACCAGATGCCCAAACAGGTCGCGGCCGGTTACATGTTCGGTACGGGTGGAACGATCCCGGTGCCCGATCTCGACCACACCGACTACGTGTTGATGCTCGGGGCCAATCCCTATGCATCGAACGGCAGTCTGTGCACGGCACCCGATTTCCCCGGGCGGCTCGAAGCGCTGCAGGCACGGGGCGGGAAGTTGGTCGTGGTCGATCCACGACGTAGCCGAACCGCGGAACAGGCCGACGAGTGGGTGGCCATTCGGCCGGGAACCGACGCCCACTTCTTGATGGCGATCGTGCAGGTGCTGTTCGCCGACGATCTGGTGTCGATCGACGAGCGACTGGTGCCGTACGTGGCTGGGGTCGACGAGATGCGCGAACTGTCGAGTGCGTTCAGCCCCGAGAGCGTGGAAGCGACCACCGGAGTGAGTGCGGCCACCACGCGTCGTCTCGCTCACGAACTGGCCGGTGCCCCCACCTCGGTGGTCTACGGACGAATCGGTACCACGACCACCGAATTCGGCACCACCACGTCGTGGCTCGTCGACGTGATCAACACGCTCACCGGCAACCTCGATCGTCGCGGGGGCGCGATGTTCACACGGCCCGTGGCCGGTGGCGCGACCACGCGCGGCAAGAAGGGTTCGGGATCCGGATTCCGTATCGGACGAGGCGGCGGACGCACCGTGGTGAGCGGTCACCCCGAGGTGATGGGCGAGTATCCGGTGGCCGATCTCGCCGAAGAGATCATCGACGCCGGCGACGAGCGGATTCGCGCTCTCGTCACGGTGGCGGGCAACCCCGTTCTGTCGACGCCGAACTCCGACCAACTCGACCGTGCTCTCGCTCGACTCGATTTCATGGTGAGCGTCGACATCTACCTGAACGAGACGACACGTCACGCCGACGTGATTCTTCCGCCGCCGTCGCAGTTGCAGCGTGATCACTACGACGTCGCGCTCTACGGATTCGCCGTGCGCAACGTGGCGAACTACAGCGAAGCCGTTCTTCCGCTCGACGACGATCAACCCGACGAGTGGGAGATCCTGTTGAAGCTCGCACTCATCGCGCAGGGTTTCGGGCCCGATGCCGATCCGGCGGTGGCCGACGACGCGAACATCGACGGTCTGGTGCGACACGGTGTGTCGGATCCGCATTCACCGATTCACGGACGCGACGCCGACGAGATTCGTGTCGCACTCGACGCTGCGGGTCGACGTGGTCCGGCGCGAGTGCTCGATTACATGTTGCAGACCGGCCCGTACGGCGCCGCGTTCGGTGAGAATCCCGGCGGAGCGAGCCTCGATCTGTTGCTCGCCAATCCGCATGGTGTCGATTACGGAGCACTGCAGCAGAGTTTGCCCGATGCGTTGCGAACGCGTTCCGGGTGCATCGAATTGGCTCCCGCCGAACTCGTCGCCGACGTCGCCCGTCTCTCCGACGCGGTCGACGAGTTCGCGGCGCGCGACTTGGTTCTCGTCGGCCGCCGTCACCTGCGTTCGAACAATTCGTGGATGCACAACGTGGAAGTGCTCGTGAAGGGCAAACCGCGGTGCACGTTGCACGTGCATCCGCAGGACGCGGCGCGACTCGGTGTCCGTCACGGCCAACCGGCACGGGTCACGTCACGAGTCGGTGCCGTCGACGCCATCGTGGAAGTCACCGAGGACATCCGCCCCGGCGTGGTGAGCCTGCCGCATGGGTGGGGACACGGTGTGCCCGGGACCCGACTCTCGGTGGCGGCCGAGCGAGCCGGTGTCAATTCCAACGTTCTCACCGATGACCGGGTCCTCGACCCCTTGTCGGGCACCTCGGTCCTGAACGGGATTCCGGTCTCGGTCGTCCCCAGCTGACGACAGTTCTCCACAGGCGAGTCCACAGGGTTGTCCCCGGAAAAAAGGGGCAATTCACACGGTTGTCCACTTCCTTCCCACAGGGTTCCGCCCGTACCGTCGGGGCGTGACACAGGGGTGGTTGGCAGGCCGTGGCGAGGTGACTCGTGGGGTGTCGATGGCATCTGGTGGGCAGTTGGGAGGGTCCTCGATCCTCCTGAACCTGCGGTGGGCCGCCACCCCTGTGGAGCAAGGTTGTGACGATTCGTTCATCGGGCCGAGACCGCGAATCGTCTCTCACCAGGGACTTCGCGAAGGGTCGTTGACATGGTTGTAGTTACACTGCTGTAATCTCCCAACCACTTGTGGTGGAACGCGCGACGGGGGGACCGCAGACACCACATCTTGTGCCCGCACGACCACCAACTTCGCTCACCAACGACCCCAGAGCCAGACACTCAGAAAAGGATCAGACATGTCACTCGCACCCGACCGCCTCGCCATTGGGATCCATCGCCACTTCACCACGGCCGGCGTGCACCCCTACGACCAGGTCGAGTGGGAGAAGCGGGACGCCCGCATCTCCAACTGGAAGGACGGCTCGGTTGCTTTCGAGCAGTTGGGGGTGGAGTTCCCCAACTTCTGGTCGCTGAATGCCACCAACATCGTCGCCCAGAAGTACTTCCGCGGCACCCCGGGCACCGCGGAGCGCGAGTCGTCGCTGCGCCAGGTGATCGACCGCGTGGTCGACACCGTCACCCAGTGGGGCCGTGAGGGTGGCTACTTCGTCGACGAGTCGGAAGCCGCCACGTTCAGCGATGAACTGAAGTTCATCCTCGTGACCCAGCGCGCCGCGTTCAACAGCCCGGTGTGGTTCAACATCGGCGTGAAGGGTGTGCCGCAACAGGCGAGCGCGTGCTTCATCCTCGCCGTGGAGGACACCATGGACGGGATCCTCAACTGGTACCGCGAAGAGGGTGTGATCTTCAAGGGCGGCTCGGGTTCGGGAATCAACTTGTCGAAGAT
>JBDLRN010000035.1:0-4919 GCA_039800005.1 Actinomycetota bacterium
CCGTTCACGCTGGCCACAAGGGCGAGAGCGCGGCGGTGGTCGTTGGGTTCGACACCCGGACCGACCTCGACCGGAACCTCCCGATCCCCGGAATGAAACATCGCTTCGACCCGCCGCTCCAACCGCGACAACAACACCGAACCACGCTCCGGGTCGAACGCGCCACGCAGATGAATCATCCCGTCAACGTCGTTCCACACCTTCAGATACGTCGCCCGACGTTGCCGTTCGAACACCCCCAACCCCCGGTCAGCCGACAAGCGGGTCACTTCGGAGCGCACATGCTTGGCGAACTGATCGACCGTCAACCGACGAGCCGAGCGCAACAACGACTCAGCTTCGGCCAACACGCGGTCACGATCCCCATCGGACACCTTTTTCACCGTGTCGGCCAACACGTCGACATGCCCAGCCACGATCGACCCCGACGCCAACGCCGAACCGAACTCGGGCAACACACCCAACATGTCGGCTCGTTGCACCACCCGCGACGCCTCGCGACCCCGCAACCCACCGAAATGAGTGACTTCGAACTCCGGGACCACACACGACGACCGCTCACCAGCCAACACACCCAGCCGCGCCACCAGCGACGCTTCCTCAGCATCCAACCGGGCACGCTCGACCTTGATCTCGGCCAAACGGCAACGAACCTCATCGGCCGACAACCCAGAAACAGAACCCGCAAACACAACAACCTCCCTTCACGAAAACACAGTTTTCGGAGACGTCACCACGATGAAGTAATGAACATCGATCTCGACGGGAAGTCGTGCACGAAACATACAGCAGGGGTGTTGCACAACAACGTCACCACACGAAAAAACCTCGGAAATTTCTGCGTGATTCGTCAGCCCCGATGGCGTGACACAATGCGAGCATGAGCATCCTCGATCACAGCATCAGCACTCTGTCCGGTCAGCCCTCGAGCCTCGGCCAAATCGCACCCAGCCAGATTCGTCTGGTCGTCAACGTGGCCAGCAAATGCGGACTCACTCCGCAGTACACCGGTCTCGAAGCCCTCCACGAGAAGTACGCGGCGCGTGGCTTCGCCGTCGTCGGCGTTCCGTGCAACCAGTTCGGCGGCCAGGAGCCCGGCTCGGCCGACGAGATCACCACCTTCTGCTCCACCACCTACGGAGTCACGTTCCCGATGACGGAGAAGATCGAGGTGAACGGCGCAGGTCGCCATCCCATCTACTCCGAACTCACTCAGGTGGCCGACGCCGAAGGAACGGCCGGCGACATCCGCTGGAACTTCGAGAAGTTCTTGGTGGGACGCGACGGTGCGGTGATCGCGCGTTTCAGCCCCATGGTGAGCCCGGAGGACCCTGCGCTCGTGGCGGCGATCGAAGCCGCCCTCGGCTGACGTGGCGCGACTCGACGGTCGCGTCGCGCTGGTCACGGGCGGAGCCGACGGAATCGGAGCCGGAATCGTCCGACGCCTCGTGGAGGACGGTGCCCGCGTGATGTCGGTCGACATCGACGACGTCGCCGGACCGCGGAGTGTCGAACCCTTCGGCGATCGGGCGGCGTTCTGTCGTGCCGACGTCACCAAGGAGGGCGAAGTCCGCGCCATGGTCCGAACCACCCGCGACGTGTTCGGCAACGTCGACGTTCTCGTGAACAACGCCTGGGGTGGCGGTGGCATGGGTCGAGTGGAGGACAAGACGAACGATCTTCTGCAGCACGGCCTCGACATGGCGTTCTACGCGGCCTTCTGGGCGATGCGTGAGTGCTTCCCGCACATGCTCGCCCGAGGTTGGGGCCGAGTGATCAACGTCTGCTCTCTCAACGGCGTCAACGCGCACATGGGCACACTCGAGTACAACGTGGGCAAGGAAGCGCTCCGAACTCTCACCCGCACGGCCGCGCGCGAGTGGGCCGACACCGGAATCGTGGTGAACGCCGTGTGTCCGGCGGCCAAGAGTGCTGCGTTCCGGCGCGTGATGGGCCAGCATCCCGAACTCGAGGCCGCGGCCGATCTGAGCAATCCGATGAGGCGCATCGGCGACGCCTACGACGACATCGCGCCGGTGGTGTCGTTCCTCGCCAGCGACGATTGCCGCTACCTCACCGGCAACACGCTTTTCGTCGACGGCGGAAGCCACATCAACGGCTCGTCGTGGGCACCCGATCTCGGATCGCGTCGGAGCCCGAGTACGTGAGCATCCCCGTCGTCGACATCTCGCGCCACGACGCCCCGGCGCGCATCGCCGAAGCGTGTGCACGGTTCGGCTTCCTGTCGATCACCGGACACGGTCTCGATGCCGAGATGCTCGGTCGCGCCTGGGCCGATGCACGAGCGTTCTTCGATCAACCGCTCGACGTCAAGATGCGAGTGGCCATGCCGTCCGCCGGATACCCCTACGGCTACTCGCCGATGATGGGGGAAACACTCTCCCGCTCACTCGGCAACCAGTCGCGCCCCGATCGCAAGCAGAGTCTGGCCATCGGCCCGGTCGATCCACCCAGGCACACCTTCGCCGACGCCGACGAGGAGTTCGCCTGGTCGCCCAATCTCTGGCCCGAGGTTCCGTCGTCGCTGCGCGAATCCTGGACGGCGCGCTATCGAGCGATGAGCGAACTGGCCTCCCGACTGCTCTCGCTCATGGCGCGTTCACTCGAACTTCCCGATGACTGGTTCGACGCGATGATCGACCGCCACACCAGCGCGATGCGCGCGCTCGACTATCCCGGACGGGATTCGGCATCGACCGACGAGCACGACCTCGGCGCCAGTGCGCACACCGACTACGGCACCCTCACCATTCTCGAGGTCGACACCGAGCAAGCCGGTCTCGAAGTGCAGGCCATCGACGGAACCTGGGTCCCGGTCATGCCTCCAGTGGGCGCTTTGGTGGTCAACCTCGGCGACGCCATGGCGCGGTGGACCAACGATCGCTGGCGTTCCACCATGCATCGGGTGGTCGTTCCCGAACACCGCCGCCAGTCGATCGCCTACTTCCACAACGCGAACTGGGACGCGGTCATCGAATGCCTCGAGCCGTGCCGCGGCAAGGGCGCCAAGTACGAGCCGATCGGCGCCGGACCACACCTCATGCACAAGTTCCGGTCGACCGTGAACAGCTACTGATCACACGCGCCCATAGGATCGTCATGATGATCGATTGGGCCGCTGACTTCATCGACGCGATCGGCCTGATCGGTGTGGCGGCGCTCGTCGCCCTCGAGAACGTGTTCCCGCCCATTCCTTCCGAACTCGTTCTGCTGCTCACCGGATTCAACGTGAGCGAAGCTCGATTCGGTTACGTGGGCGCCGTGTTGTTCGCCACCTTGGGTTCGGTGCTCGGTGCCTATTTCCTCTATGCGATCGGTCGACTTCTCCACGAGGAGAGACTCGAGGCGTTCCTCGCCGGAATCGGACGATTCGTCGGACTGAAGAAGTCCGACGTCCACAAGGGTTTCTTGTGGTTCGAACGCCACGGTACCGCCGTCGTCCTGTTCGGACGGCTGATCCCGGTCGTTCGCTCGGTGGTGTCGATCCCGGCCGGCGCCGAGAAGATGCCGTTGGTGAGGTTCTCTTTTCTCACTGCACTCGGGTCGTTGGTGTGGAACTCGATCTGGATCGCGGTCGGCTGGGGACTCGGCGACCAGTGGGAGAAGGCCGGGGTGTGGGGCGACTACATCCAGTACGGAGCCGTGATCGCCATCGTCGTGGTGCTCGTGGTGTTGATCGTTCGAGCCCGACGACGCTCGAGTCAATCTGATTCATCGACGACTGTCGATGCCGGCTGAACAGGGAGGTCTTGTGAGCATGGAAATCGAGATGATCGTGGAGATCCCGCAGGGATCTCGCAACAAGTACGAGATGGACCACGACACCGGTGCGATCTGGCTCGACCGCACTTTGTTCACCGCCACGCAGTATCCGCTCGACTACGGATTCTTCCCGAACACTCTCGGGGAGGACGGCGACCCGCTCGACGCGCTCATCCTCCTCCCCCAGGCCACCTTCCCGGGCTGTCACGTGTGGGCCCGGCCGATCGGCGTGTTCTGGATGCGCGACGAGAAGGGGCCCGACGCCAAGGTGCTGTGCGTGCCATCTCGGGACGCTCGCTACGCGCACTACCGCGACCTGGGCGATGCGCCCGACTTCTTGTTGGCCGAGATCGCCAACTTCTTCGAGGTCTACAAGCTCATCGAGCCGGGCAAGGAGTCGACCGTGGGATCATGGGCCGACGCAGCGGCCGCGGAGGCCGAGATCACGGCCGCCATCGCCCGCTATCGGCACTGATACGTCACATCGGCGCGCCGTAGCCGACACACGGCCATCCGGGCACCGGTCCGGCCGAGGGTCGATCCGGGGGTGGGCCCAACTTGGCGAGAAGTTCGGAACGTACCGGCTCCTCGAAGACTTCCCAGGGGCACACTGAGTTCCCGTCGATTCCGACGACGAAGTCGAAGTTCGCCGATGCGGTTCCCTGCGTGTATCCGATGAGATCGCCTGGCTCGAGCCGCACCTCGAAGACAGGGTTCATCTTCGATTCGTCGTCGACTTGCTCACCGCTGTCGAGCCAATAGGTCGCTGGTTCGTCACCGAAGCCGTAGGCCGAACGAATCTCATCTGAAGGTTCGGTGATGTGGTTGATCCGCACCCACACGTTGCACGACGTGACGAAGGTGAGGTCCCAGTCTCCGTCCTCACGAGTTCTTCCCATCGAAAATCCGTCTTTGGGTCGAAGGCGGACCAGGAGCATGGGGGCTGGTGCGTAGATCGGAATCCGGGCTCCCTCGGGCTCGATCAAGACGTAGGAGAATCGTGGATCAGTCCCACCATTCCCCTCGGATCCGTTGATGAACATTCGAATGGTCGACAGGTCGAAAGGCGAGACGGTAAATGCCCCTTCTGCCGCCTCGAGCGGAGCGTCGACCTTCATGTTCATGTACTCGCAGTC
>JBDLRN010000036.1:0-4216 GCA_039800005.1 Actinomycetota bacterium
GTGCGGTCGGCTACATCGCCGCCTACGACGAACTGGTCGAGCAGTGCGAAGTCGTTCCGCGGGCCATCGTGTTCACGTCGTCGAGTGGTGGAACGCACGCCGGACTCGTGGCCGGTCGAGCCTGGCGGCGGGCGCGAGGATTGGTGGCGCCGCCGATCGTGGCCATCGGCGTGGCCAAAGGTGTCGTGAACAACTTCCCCGACGTGGCCGATCTGGCGCGCCGGGCGCTCGCATACGCCGGACTGCCCGGTGAGGTCGACGACGACGACGTGGAAGTCGACGCACGCTGGCTCGGCGACGACTATGCGATTCCCACGCCGGAGTCGATCGCCGCCGCGGCGTGGGGCGCAGCCAACGGTGCGTGGGTGCTCGACGGCGTGTACACCGCCAAGGGCATGGCCGGATTGCTCGGTAACGTCGAACGCTGGTCACCCGGCGATCACGTGGTCTTCGTCCACACCGGTGGCCATCCGGAGGTGTTCGTCCGCCATGGCTGATCGAGAACTGTCACCGCGCACCATCGCCGTGACCGGTGGACGACCGACCGGCGAAGGTGCACCGCTCAACACGCCGCTCGTGTTGGCCTCCAACTTCCGCGGTGTCGGCGACTACGCCCGCACACACGGCACCGACACGTGGCGTGCGCTCGAGTCCACCGTCGGCGCTCTCGAAGGCGGTCGTTGTCTGTCGTTCGCCTCGGGAATGGCGGCCGCCGCGGCCATCGTGCACGCACTGCGCCCGCAGATCGTGGTGATCCCGAGCGTGAGTTACCTCGGCGTGCGCGCCCTCCTCGGCGACCTGACCGAAGCCGGCACTCTCACCACCGTCGAAGTCGCGATCGAGAACACCCTCGACGTGGTGGGCGCGATCGAGCGAGCCGAACGCACGGCCTCGCGAGGCGCCGACGGGGTGGTCCTCTGGATCGAGACACCCACCAATCCCACCCTCGACGAAGCCGACCTTCCCAGATTGTGTCGTGAGGCCACGGCGCGCGGTATTCGCACCGTCGTCGACTCGACCTTTGCCAGTCCGATGGGTGCCCAACCGCTGAAGAGCGGGGCCGATGTGGTGTTCCACTCGGGCACCAAGTTCATCGGGGGCCACAGCGATCTCATGATCGGACTCGTGTGCACGAACGACGATGCGATCGCGACCGCGCTCGAACGAGTGCGCGTCGTGCACGGGGCCACCCCAGGTGCGCTCGAGGCCTTTCTCGCGCTGCGTGGCTTGCGCACCCTTCCGCTGCGCTACGACGCGTCCAGCCGCACGGCCGCCGACCTGGCGACTCGCCTCGCCGCGCATCCGGCCGTCGAATCGGTCCGACACATCGGTCCGATGATCAGCTTTGTGGTGGCCGGTGGAGCGTCGGCAGCCGATCGGGTGTGTGCATCGTCGCGGGTGATCGTCGAAGCCACCAGCCTCGGCGGTGTCGAGACCACCTGGGAGCGTCGTCAGAAATATCCCGGGGATGCACGGGTGAATCCGGGCCTCGTTCGCATGAGCGTCGGACTCGAGTCGGCCGACGACCTGTGGGCCGACGTCGAGCAGGCTTTGGCCGCCAGCCGTTAGCGTTCGGGTCATGGCCGACCAGATTCTCGACGTCGATCTCCTCGCTTTCGAAAAGGGATCCGACGCCACGCGACGAGCAGTCGTCGACGGTGTGCGCCGCAGTCTCACGACCGGTTTCGTGTACACGAGTTCCGACCTGTCGGACGATCTGCTCGACGAGGCTTACGGCATGCTCGCCGAGTTCTTCTCGATGGCGCCCGACGTGAAGCAGCGTTTCGTGGCTCCTGGTGCTCACGGGCAGACCGGGTACACGGGTCTGCTCGTCGAGACCGCGGCGTCGAGCGACAAGCCCGACTGGAAAGAGATGCTGAACTGGGCGTCGCCCATCGCGAGCGGACACCCGTTGCGCCGCAAGTTCCCCGGGTCGTACCCCGAGCAGCTGCTCCCCGACGAGGTGGTGCCCGGCATCTCGAAGGTGCTGTACGCCTTCCACGACGCCATCGCCGATCTGCAGCGACGGTTCCTGCGCGTGATCGCGCTCGGGATCGGATGCGCCGAAACCTTCTTCGACGACATGGTGCAGGACGGCCCCACGCTCACGCGCGCCATTCGTTACCCGTCGATGACGGACGCGCCGGCCGGTGGTCACATCTGGGCCGGCGCCCACGGCGACATCAACCTGATCACCGCACTTCCGCGTGCCACCGCGCCCGGTCTGCAGGTGGAAGTCGACGGGCAGTGGATCGACGCGATCCCACCCGACGGCAAGGTGATCATCAACACCGGCATCATGCTCGAGCGTCTCACCAACGGTGTCATCCCCGTCGGTTGGCATCGAGTGATCGCATCCCCGGGATTCGAAGGGGAGCGCTACAGCGTGGTGCAGTTCCTGCATCCCCGCCCGTGGACGATTCTCTCTCCCGTGCCGTCGTGCTGCGGGCCCGAGTCACCGCAGCGCTACTCGGCGATCAGTGCCGCCGACGCCCTCGACGAGGTTCTCTACGAGATCAACCTCATCGAGGACGCACGGCGTGTCACCGATTGAGTGTCGAGGCGATCAGCCTCCGGCGCACTCCATGGCCTTCTCGGTGAAGGCGTCTTCGGCTTCCTGACTCGGGTCGCCACCGTCGATCACCGACTCGAGGTCGGCGTCACTGAAGGTGTCGAGTGCGGCATCGACGAGACAGTTGACCATCTCTTCGGGCATGCCGTCTTCGCCGATCAGCTTCGTGAGCTCTTCACGTGCGGCATCGCGGTCGACGCCACCGTCACCGCCGTCGTCGCCACCGCACGCGGTGCCGACGAGAGCGAAGCTGGCGACGATCGCGCCCACCTTCAACATCGATCCGAACTTGGTCGTCATGGTTATCCGTTCCTTCGTCGCGGTCGGGTCGGGTCGACCCTGGAAACCGCCGATCGGACGGTAGTACCCGTTTGCGTCCGAAATGTCGATGGTCCGAGTCTCTTGAGACGATCTGAACGAGTGGGATTAGCCTCGCCGGGGTGTCCGCCCCCGATCGACGCTCCGACGTGCGTGAACTGGCTCTCGCCATCGACGTCGGCGGGACCAAGATGGCCGTCGGCCTGGTCGACCGGCGGGGCACGCTCATCGACCGGGAGTCGGTGCGAACCGATCGCGACAAGAACGCCAACGACCTGTTCGAATCGTTGGCCGCCCTGATCATCCGGCAGATCCAACGAGGCGTCGAACGTCACGGATCGCGCATCGCCACCGTCGGTATCGGTGCGGCCGGCCCGATCGAACCCGACTGCGCGTCGATCTCACCCATCAACATCCCGGCGTGGCAGCGATTCCCCCTGCGCGAAGCGGTGATCGACACCGTGACCCAGGCCGTCGGGGCACCGGTGCCGGTGTACGGCGATCTCGACGCCAAGGCCTTCGCGCTCGCCGAGGGCTGGCTCGGCGCGGCGCGCGGCGTGTCGAACTTCATCGGCATGGTGGTGAGCACCGGAGTCGGTGGGGGCATCGTCGTCGACGGACAGATGCTCGACGGCGCCACCGGAAATGCCGGCCACATCGGACACGTGATCGTCGATCCCGACGGGCACCGTTGCGGCTGCGGCGCGCGCGGTTGCCTGGAAGCCGAAGCGAGTGGCACGGCCATTCAGAACATCACCGGTCGTCCGGCCACCGAACCGACCTACGAGATCATGCAGCGCACGGGTCGCCTCGTGGGTGTGGCCGTGGCGAGCACGTGCAATCTGTTCGATCTGAAGTTGGCCGTCGTGGGCGGATCGGTCGCGCTGGGCTTCGGGCCCACCTTCTTCGCGGCCGCTCAAGACGTGCTCGACACCGAATGCCGTCTGGCGTTCTCGCGCGGAGCTCGCATCGTGCCGGCGCGCCTCGGTGATCAGGGCCCGTTGATCGGCGCCGCCGCGGTTGGTTGGCGCGGACTCAACCGACGTGGTGCGGTGAACTGACGTCAGCCGCCGAACACGCGGTACACCGCTTCGGCCGGGCCGCGTCCGATGCGGTGGTGCCACCACGACGCCGCCGCCAGGCCGACGAGCCAGAATCCACCGGCGAACCAGAGTGCGGTCGACAACGAATCGCCGCCGATCCAGCCGAACTGATTGACGGCCAGTGAAAACGTCAACACGTGCAACAGATACAGGGTGAGCGTCAATTGCCCGGCCCGTTGGAGATGCACGACGAGCGATGTCGACGACCAGCGTTCGGCGATCG
>JBDLRN010000037.1:0-49979 GCA_039800005.1 Actinomycetota bacterium
CCGCATTGCAGAGGCGTGGAGCCGACATGACGTCGGATCCGGACTGGCGCAAGGGTTCGGTGTGGGTTCTCGATCGCCACGACGGCGACGTCATCGGCGCCACTTGTTGGCCGCCGCCGAACGACGACTGATCGCTCGTCAGAGTTCGCTCGGTGCCTCGCCCTACGTCAGGGCGTGGCGGCGGCGATGTCGGCGGCCAATCCCTCGACCAACGACTTCACCTCGGCGGGCGGATCGGAGGAGAGGCACTTGTCGACTTCGGGACCGGCGGCCTCGGCGTCGTCGACGAAACGGAAGAGCGCGATCCCGAGGAAGCAGTGCGCATCGGGATAGGTGTCGTCGACGACGGTGGCCTGCCGCAAGAGCAACAGGCCCGACTGGAAACGTTCGCGAACCACCTCGTCGGTCGACGTCTGGTCCTGCGTGGCCGACAAGACGGTGAGCCAGCCGATATAAGTGAGTGCTTCGACGTTGTCGGGTTCGACGGCCAACACCTGTGAATACAAGTCGACGGCCCGCGGGATGTCACCCATGCCCACCGCCCGCGCCTCCACGAGCAGTGACGTGACGCTGCCGTCACCGATCGATCCGGTCATGGTCTGGCCGGGCAGGCGCTCACCGGCACTCGTCGCCACCGCGATTCCGGCGCCGACCGCCAACGCCAACACCACCAACGACACCAGCAACACTCGCCACGGGGAACGTCGGCGAGACGTCGACTCATCGGTCGCGGCGACGGCGTAGGTGTCGGCATCGAGTTCGCGCAACACCGCGGCCGCTCGCGCCGTGTACGACTCCTTCAACGCGCGGTAGTCGTCGTCGGTCACGTCACCGGCCGCTCGCTCCCGTTCGAGATCGTCGAGCGATGCGAGCAGGAAATCGCGCTCCTCCTCGCGGATCGCTCGCTCCTCGGGCGTCATCGCCCGCTCCGAGAGCGACGCGCCTGCGCCACGAGAACTTCGTCGGAATCGGTGGCCACGAGAGTTCGGCTCTCGCGCCGCCAACGTTGGAACACGAAACCCATGAACACCACGGCCACGACGGCTACTGCGACGGGCAGTGCCCAGACCAGACCCTCGATACCCGAGGCCCTCGGTACGAGGAGCACGTCGCTGCCGAAACTCGACTCGATCGAGCGAACGATCTCACCGTCGGTGAGCCGACCCTCGCTCACGAGACGAGTGATCTCGTTGCGGATGGCCACCGACGCACTACCGCGCGATTCGAAGACGCTCTCACCGTCACAGGTGGGACACGCAAGACGCTGCGACACCGCGTCGATGCGTTCCTGCGGCGTGGACGGGCCGGAGTCGCGCTGAATACCGACAGCCAGTGCGACGACGAAGACGAACAGCAACACGATCCAACCGGCGGGGCTCTTGAGCGACTTCGCGACTCGACTCACGCGTCACCCATCCGTTCGAAGGTCTCGATCACGGTGCCGAGCAGTTCGGCGGTGACCTCGCCCGTGAGGCGCTCGGCCACGATGCCAGTAGGACTGATGATCCAGGTCTCGGGAACCTTGGCCACGCCGAAGGCCACCGCGATCCGACTGTTGTCGTCACGCACGACCGGCCATCCGCCACCGTTGTCGGCGAACCACTCGCGCACCGCGTCCTCGTCGTCATCGTTCACGATGGTGACAAGCTCGGCGCCCACGGATCCGGCGGCCTGCTGAGCCTCGTGGAACTTCACGAGTTCGGGATGCTCACGCTTGCACGGAACGCACGTGGAGTTGAAGAAGTTGAGCACGACCCACGAGCCTCGACGACGCGACAGATCGAACACGGTGTCGTCGTATGTGGTGCTGGTGACCGCCGGAGCCGGACGGCCGAGCAACGGGGAGTCGGCCGTCTCGGTCGAACGCGCCGACGCCACCACGAACACGACCACCAGGAACACCAACACGGCCGAACCGGCGGCGGCGACGATCGGACCGATCCGACGGCGCTCAGACACGACTCGCCTCTTCGTCTCGCGACGCGATCCCTTCCGACACCGGGGCCTCGGGACGGCGACGACCGCCCGGGAACGCCGAGAGAATCGTGCCGAGGGCAGTGAGTCCGCCACCGATCCAGAGCCAGAGGATGAGCGGCTTCACGAACACCTTGATGCGCGCCTCGGTGTCGTCGGGGCGCACGTCGCCCTCGAGGGTGAGGTACAAGTCGTGGCGGAAGCCGGACTTCACACTGGGAGTGCCGATGTCCATTCCCTGTTGCAGATACTTGCTGCGCGACGGCTCGTACACCGGGCCGCCGTCGATGCGCACCTGCGCCTTCAACGACGACTTCACGTCGTCGGTCTCGAGCGCGAGACCTTCGAATGTGAACGTGTGTCCCGAGAACTCGACGGTGTCGCCCACCGACATCACGAATTCCTGACTGCGCGTGTAGGCACCCGACGCGGCCAGTGCGACCGACATCACGATCACACCAAGGTGCACGACCATGCCGCCGTTGGCCCGGCCGACGAAACCACGCACGCCATGGCGACGAGTGGCCAGACCGAGTTGGCGGAAGGCCGAACCGGCGGCGAAACCGCCCAGGGCGAAGGCCAACAACGGCGCCCAGCCGTCGTTGCCGATCAACACTGCGAACACCAAGGCACCCACACCGCACGCCGCCGGCCAGAACAGACGATCGCGCAGCACCTCACCGGTCGTCTTGCGCCACGGAAGAACGGGGGCCACCGCCATGAGGAACAACATGGTGAGCCCGATGGGCTTGGTCATGCGGTCGAAGAACGGTGCGCCGACCACGAGGCGACGGTCCTGCAACGCTTCGACGATCAACGGGAAGATCGTGCCGAGCAACACGATGAAGGCGAACACCGTGAACAACACGTTGTTGGCCAGGAACGCTCCCTCGCGACTGAGCGGCGAATCGATGCTGCCCGGAGCCCGCAGGCGATCACCACGCCAACCGATCAGACCCAGCGACACCACGACGATGATCGTGAAGAAGACGAGCAACCACGGGCCCACGCTTCCTTCGGCGAAAGCGTGCACGCTGTTGATCACACCCGACCGCGTGAGGAAGGTGCCGAGGATGGTGAGGCTGAAGGTGGCGATCACGAGACTCAGGTTCCACACGCGCAACATGCCTCGCCGTTCCTGAACGATCACCGAGTGCAGGAAGGCCGTGCCGGTGAGCCACGGGAGGAAGCTGGCGTTCTCGACCGGATCCCACGCCCACACACCGCTCCAGCCGAGCACTTCGTAACTCCACCAGCCGCCGAGGATGATGCCGATGGTGAGGAAGCCCCACGAGTAGACGGTCCACCGACGCGTGGCGAGCAACCATCCCTCACCCACGCGACCGGTGATGAGAGCCGCGATGGCGAACGCGAAGGGAACGGTGAAGCCGACGTAGCCCAGGTACAGGATCGGCGGATGGAACACCACGAGCACGTGGTTCTGCAAGAGAGGATTGGGACCAGGTCCGTCGGTCACACCGGCCGGGCCGAGCGCGAACGGATCGGCCGGACCGAACGACAGCAAGAAGAAGAACAGGCCGACCACGAACATGACCACCATCGCCCACGCGAGCAGTTCGTCGTCGCGCTTCGAGCGGAACTTCACCGCCACTGCGACCATGAAGCCGGTGAGGATGAGGATCCACATGAGGATCGATCCCTCGAGAGCGCTCCACAGCGCCGTGACGTTGTACAACGCCGGCGTGCTGCGCGATCCGACCTGCTGAACGTAGGCCAGACTGAAGTCGCGCGTGATGAGGGCCCGTTCCATCATCACGAAGGCCAACAGAGCGGCGGCGAACGCCGCGTACGCATAACGAGGAGACGAGCGCAGGATGCGCACGTCGTGGCGTCGGATGCCGACGACCGTGACGACGACGCCGAAAGCGCAGACGAGAAGGCCGAGCAGAATCGCCCCGCGGCCGGCGGCGGCGTTCAGACTGACGGCGAGCACGCGGACTCCTCCGTGGAGTCGTACGCCTCTTCGTCGACCCGGTCGGGGTTGTCGGCGACGTACTCGTTGGAGTGCTTCACCTCGATGCGATCACCGAGAAACACTCCCGACTCGACCACACCGTGCACGACGACCGGGATGCATTCCTTGAAGATGCCGCCGGGTTCGCCGTCGTACCGGACCGGAATCTGCGCGCCGTTGAACGAGACCGTGAACGACGTGACCACTCCGTCGTTCTGCACCGAGCCCTCGTCGACCACACCTTGAATGCGCAAGCGCCGACCCGGGTCGCAGCCGTCCTTCACGCCCACTTCGTCGACGTTGCAGTAGTAGTCGATCGCCGACGTGAGGAACTGTGTGACCACGACCGCACCGGCACCGAGCACGAGCACCAGCACCAGAGACGGCAGCCAACGACGACGGCGCTTGGTCGTGGCGCCTTCGGGGGCGGGACGCGGAGTCAGGTCCACGGGCGTTCCTCCGGGGGGATCTGGCGGGCCAAACGGCGGGCTCGGCGCACGACGGCGGCCGTGAACAATCCGATCGATCCGAACGTCACGACGTAGCTGGCGAAGATGAATCCGGCGTCCTTCACGACACACCCGCTTCGGCCCGGCGCGCCTGCAGAGCCACGTCGAGACCGACGTCGTCCATCATGTCGTGCAAGGTGAGCGC
Source organism: Actinomycetota bacterium (assembly GCA_039800005.1). GTDB lineage: Bacteria > Actinomycetota > Acidimicrobiia > Acidimicrobiales > Ilumatobacteraceae > Casp-actino8. The sequence continues at coordinate 4,604 of JBDLRN010000037.1, forward strand.
GCGCTGGCGGTGCATCAACATCCACACGTACATCAACGTGAACACGATCACGCCGAGGAACAACGTGAACAGCATGAGGCCGTCCATGGTCACGTCGGTGTTCCCGGCCACGCTCGCCTCTTGATGCAGAGAGTTCCAGAGCCGCACCGAGAAATGAACCAGCGGGATCTCGAGAACGGCGAGGAGCGCGAGAACGGCACTACGACGCGCGCGCTGATGGTGCGTGCCACCGAGACCGCGCACGGCGAGATAGCCGACGTACGTGATGAAGAGGAAGGCGGTCGTGGTGAGACGTGCATCCCACGTCCAGAAGGTGCCCCACGTGAGACGACCCCACAGGCTTCCGGTCACGAGCGAGATGCCCATGAAGAGCACGCCGATCTCGGCCGAGGCGCCGGCGATGCGATCCCAGACGAGCGAACGAGTGCGGCGGAACAGATACATCGCCGACGAAACGGCCGTGACGACGAAGGCGAGATAGGCCAACCACGCGCCCGGCACGTGGGCGTACATGATGCGCACCGACTCGCCCTGATCACGATCGGGAGGAGTGACCACCAGTCCGAAGAACACCAGCCACGCGATCCCGACCAGGGTGACGATGCCGAGAACTCGAGTGAAGGGCGTTCCGGTGACGCGATCCCGCCGGCTGGCGTCGGCGACGGTTGCAGTCATCGGGGGTCTCCTTCTCTGATCGTCTTCGCTGTTGGTCGCGAGTTGGCTCTCATTCGTCGACGAGTGACCCGTAGGCCACGGCGCCGACGACACCGAACAACACGGCGAACACGGTGAGAAGAGCCAGCCAGGGCCATCCCTCGCTCACCTCGATGCCGTTGGTCCGAAAGGCGCTCTCGGTGGCCCGAGTGGCGCCGATCAGAACCGGTGCCACCACCGGCAACACGAGCAACGGGAGCAACGTTTCCCGGCCCTTGATCCCGGCGGCGAGACCTCCGTACAGGGTACCGACGCTTGCCAAACCGACGGTCGCGACCAGGGCCGTCGTGACCAAGAGCACCACCCCGGACGGGCCGAGATCGGCCCGATACAGCACGACGGCTGCCCCCACGAGGAGGGCCTCCAGAACCAACAGCTGCGCGGCCAGTGCCGCCGTCTTGCCGAGGAAGATCCCCATGGGGTCGACGCCCGCCGACCGCATGGCGTCGAGGGCCCCGTCGGCGGTCTCGATGGCGTACGACCGGGCCACGAGGAACAGCACGCTGAAGATGGTGGCCAGCCAGATGAGACCCGGCGCCACCCGCTCGAGCACGGCGTCGCTGTCGAGAGCGAAGGCGAACATGACCATCACCAACACGGCGAACGGAAGAACCTGATTCGACACCACGCGACTGCGCCACTCGACCAGGAGATCCTTGGCCGCCACCAGACGGGCGGTCCGAGCGATCGACGACACGCTCACGACGCACTCTCCCCGGCCTCGCGCGGTGGAACCGGACGCACCTGACCGGCCACCACGTCGATCTGTCGCGTCGCGAGTGACCCGGCGCGTTCGAGTTCGTGGCTGGCGACCACGATCGTGGCACCCGACGCCGCCGCGGTACGCAACACGAGATCGAGTTCGTCTCGTCCGTCGGCGTCGAGTCCGGCGTGTGGTTCGTCGAGCAACCAGAGTTCGGCGCGACGCGCGATCAGAGCGGCCAGCGCGGTGCGTCGACGTTGTCCGGCCGACAGGCGGGCCACCGGCAGGTCGGCGAGTCGTCCGTCGATCGACATGCGCGCCATCGCGTCCGACACCTCGTCGTCGGACGCTCCGATGGTGCGTCCCCAGAACCGCACGTTCTCGGTGACGGTGAGATCGGCGTACAGACCGTTGCTGTGCCCGATCAGACCGACGCGTCGACGAACAAGTTCGCGATCGGAGGTCAGATCGTGACCGAGCACGTGAGCAGACCCGCGTTCGACGGGCAGGAGTCCGGCGCACAGCCGCAAGAGAGTGGTCTTGCCCGCACCGTTCGGACCGCGCAACAGAACGATCTCACCTCGCTGCACGCTCAGCGTGGCTCCGGCCAGAGCCGGAAACGAACCCACCAAGGCGACCACGTCGACCAGATCGACGACGGGTGTCGAAGTCGACGTCGCAGCAGCGGACATATGTCCACGACGCTACCTTTCGCCTCCGCACCACTAGCGTTCCGCATTCGTGGAACCCCTTCTGGACGACGTCGATCACTTCGATCGCTTCGATCCGGTCGCGCGCGAGCCCCACGGCCGACGACGCGACTGGTACTGGTTCCTCGGTCGTCTCGGCCAATCGCTCATCGTGCTCGGCCTGCTCATGTTCCTGTTCGTCGGCTACCAACTGTGGGGAACCGGTATCGAGGAGTCGCAGGCGCAGGATCGCCTCGAGAACCAGTTCCGCGATCTGGTCGCCGCGACACCCGTCGCGCCGATCGAGAGCGACGACCCGGCCACGGCACCTTCGACCAGCGAACCCACTTCGGAGCCCGCTCCGGAGTCCGTCGCACCCGAACCCACGATCACCCCCGTCGTCGTCGACGAAGGTGATCCGGTCGCCGTGATCGACATTCCCGATCTCGGTGTCACCAAGTACGTGGTGGCCGGCGTGGCGGCGAGTGATCTGAAGAAGGGGCCGGGTCACTATCCGATGACTCCCCAACCCGGTCACCTCGGCAACGTGGCCATCGCCGGGCACCGCACCACCTACGGCGAACCGTTCCGCGATCTCGACGAGTTGGAGAGCGGTGACGACGTCGTCGTGACCGATGTGGCCGGTCGCACCTTCTACTACCGAGTGACCGACGCCTTCGTCGTGCAACCAGAGGACTCGTGGGTCGTCGCCACAACCGATCCGTCACGCGCCCTTCTCACCCTCACCACCTGCCATCCCGAGTTCTCCGCCAAACAGCGTCTCGTCGTCACCGCCGAACTCGACACGTCTCGCTCGCCCGTCGTCGACGATCGTCCGTTCCGTTACGCAGCCGAACCGGTGGTGGTCGAACCGACCGAATCGACGATCGCCGCCGCGCTCGACCCAGGCGACGTCGTGGCGACCACCGAAGCACCCCTCGACACCGTGCCGGCGTCGGAGCCCGATCCCCTCGTCACGTCGTCGATCGACGCGGAAGTCGAGACGTTCAGCGAGGGCTGGTTCTCCGATCCGGCGGCGTGGCCGCACGTGCTCGGCTGGACACTCGTGCTCCTGTCGGTGGTGTTCGTCGGCTGGTGGGTCGCTCGACGTTTCGCCAGTCGACTTCTCGGCGTCACGATCGCCGTCGCCCCGTTCTTCGTCGTGCTCTACTTCGTGTTCCAGAACGTCAATCGGCTGCTACCGCCCAATCTTTGATCACAGGCCAAGAAACCGAGGGGCTCGCTTCTCCTTGAAGGCGCGGCGCCCTTCGTCGGCATCACGGCTCCCCCACGCCGCGAGCCTCGCGGCCTCGATCTCTTCGGCCGACGCGTCACTCGACGAACCCGCACCCATCAACGACTCGAGCGCGAGTTTGTGCGCGCGCACGGTGAGCGGCGCGAGATCGCTCAACGAACGCGCCCACTCGTGAGCCTCGCCCACGGTGCCGAGTCGATGCACGAATCCGCCCACGAGTTCGGCGCCCGTCGCCGCCTCACCGGTGAGAAGCATTCGACGCGCCACCGCCCCACCGGCTTCGATCATCACACGCGCGACCGTCCAACGATCGACCGCCAGTCCCAACTTGGCGGCCGGCACACCGAAACGGCTCTCGGCCGTCGCCATGCGCAGGTCGCACGCGGCCGCCAACTGCGTCCCCGCACCGAGGGCCGCACCGTCGACTGCCGCGATCGTGATCGCCGACGACGAACCGAGCGATTTCAGCACGCGCAACAGGGTCTCGGTGAACTCGCCGAGTTCCACACCGCCGAGATCGGCACCGCTGCAGAACGCCGGCGGCGCACCCGACAACACGATCACGCGTGCGTCACCGACATCCGACATCACACGTTCGATCTTCTGCAACGTGGTGAGGTCGACCGCATTGCGCGTCTCGGGTCGATCGATGGTGACCGACAGCACGTGATCGTTTCGCTCCACCCGAACTGCCACGAGCGAACCGTAGTCGCTAGGGTTCGCTCGTGAACCAAGCCGGCCGCGACCCCGCCGTCGATCCCGTCCGTGAGAAGCGCCAGCGCATCGCTCACCTCACGTTGATCGCCAATCGAGTCGGATACCTGCTCTTCGCCGTCGCCATCGCTCTCTTCGTCATGGCCTTCGTCCTCGGGTTCAAAGGCCCCATGGTCACCGCGATCACGGTGTGCCTGGTCGTGGGCTCGATTCTTCTCGCTCCGGCCATCGTGCTCGGCTACGCCGTGAAAGCCGCCGAACGAGACGACCGCGAACGCGGACTCTGAACCCACCCCGGGTACCATCGTCGACGTATGGCCATGCGCATGCCCGCCGCCGAGAGGCGTGAACAGTTGCTCGCCGTGGCTCTCGACGTGTTCGCTCACGAAGGTTTCCACGAGACGTCGATGAACGACGTGGCCGACGCAGCCGGCATCACCAAGCCAGTTCTCTACCAGCACTTCGAATCGAAACGCGAGTTGTATCTCGCCGTCATCGAAGAGGCCGGTCGTCGCATGATCGAGGCCATCGGCCACGAGTCACTCGCGACGGCCGACGAGCGCGAGCGCACTCGTCGCGGTTTCGCCGCCTATTTCCGCTGGGTCTCCGACGACCACGACGCGTTCCGGGTCCTGTTCGCCAGCGGATCGCGTCGCGATCCCGAGTTCAACGAAGTGGTTCGCTCGTTCACGGCGCAGATCGCCGACCTCATCGAACCCCTCATCACCGCCGACATCGAACCGGATCACCGTCGCACTCTCGCCTACGCCATCGTCGGCATGACCGAAGGCGTGTCACGTCGACTCGTCGAGAGCGGCGACGACTTCGATCCCGACCTGGTTGCTCGTCAGGTGAGCGATCTGGCCTGGGCCGGTCTGCGCGCCGCCCAACGTCCGGCCTCGAAGACCCTCAACTGAGACACGTCGAATCGCACGTCACACGCGTCGCAACACACGCAGACTGCCCGTGGCCGACACCTCGGTGAAGAGCCCGCTCCGCAAAGCCGGCAGGTAGATGTCCTCGTAGGGGGGTCGCCCGCCGTCGGCCGGATCGGGGAACACGTCGTGAATGGCGAGCGTTCCACCCGGCACCACGAGCGGAGTCCAGAGTCGGTAGTCGAGGCGTGCCGGTTCGACACCGTGTCCGCCGTCGATGAACAAGAACGACAACGGAGTCGCCCAGGCCCGGGCCACGACCGGTGACTCGCCCACCACGGCGATCACCACGTCGTCGAGACCCGCGCGGCGGATCGTGCGTCGGAAGTGCGGCAACGTGTCGAGCCGCCCGGTCTCGGGATCGACGAGCGACGTGTCGTGCCACTCCCAACCGGGTTGATTCTCCTCCGAGCCGTAGTGATGGTCGACGGCGAACACGACCGTACGACTCTCGCGCGCCGCGGCACCGAGCCACACCGTGGAACGTCCGCAGTACGAACCGACTTCGAGAAACGGAAGTCCGGGCACCGACGCGGCCGCAGCACACGCCGCGTCGTACAGCGCATCGCCTTCGTCCGGAGGCATGAAGCCGGTCGCCGACAGAGCGACGGCCCGCAGTTCAGCGTCGATGACCGATCACCACGTGTCCCAGTGGATGATCGAATCGGCCGACGGACGCTTGGCCGGCTTGAAATCGGTCCCCTTCGTGAACGCCAACGGCGACAGACACACCTGCTGCACCGACTCGAACGGAATGCCGAGCACGTCGGCCACCTGCTGCTCCATCATGAGGTGCACCGTGGTCCACGAGGTGCCGAGACCGCGCGCGCGAGCGGCGAGCATGAAACTCCACATCGCCGGCAACACGTTGCCCATGATCGATGACACCATCATCCCGGGCATGCCGTCGGCGCGCGCACCCTGGGTGCAACCGACCACGAGAACCGGCGCCTCACCCATGTGGTCACCGAGATAGTCGGCAGAATCGGCCGAACGCTGCTGCTGGGCGTTGGCACCTTCGTCACCCTTGTCGATCGATCGGATGTACACGCCGTCCATCGACTGATAGATCGAATAACACTGGCGGTAGATCTCGCCGATCGCCTTGCGCTTGGCCTCGTCGCGCACCACCACGAACTGCATGGTCATGTTGTTGGAACCCGACGGCGACTGCATGGCCATCTCGACGCACTCGCGCACCAACTCGTCGGGCACCGACCGTGAGAAGTCGAGCCGCTTACGCACCGCCCGGGTGGTCGACAGGAGTTGATCGGGATCGAGCGGGAGCAGAGCCATGGGGCGACCCTAGCCCTCCCCGCCGGGGACTCGTTCGGTCGAGTCGATCGGGCGAACCGGTCCGGCACACCCCTCCCGGGATTCCGTCGCCCGGGGCACCCCGTGTCGTGCGAGAATGCCCTCGTGTCCGACACTCTCCAAGGTCTGATCGACCTCCTCGATCTCGAACCCATCGAGGTCAACATCTTCCGCGGGCGTTCACCCCAGGAGAATCGCCAGCGGGTCTTCGGCGGCCAAGTGGCCGGCCAGGCACTCGTCGCCGCCTCGCGCACAGTCGACGACCGCGACCGACGCGTCCACTCGATCCACGCCTACTTCCTGCGACCCGGCGACCCAACGGCACCGATCCTCTACGACGTCGACCGCATTCGCGACGGCCGCAGTTTCAGCACCCGGCGCGTGGTCGCCATTCAGCACGGACAGGCGATCTTCAACCTGCAGGCCAGCTTCCACTCCCATGAAGAGGGCATGTCGTACCAGACCGAGATGCCGGTCGTGGTTCCGGCCGAATCGCTTCCCGATTTCAAGACCCGTATGGCACCGCACAAGGACCTGCTCGGTGAGTGGTTCGAGCGACCCCGACCGATCGACGTGCGCTACGTGGAAGGCGATCCGATGTCGCGTTCACGCGTTCCCACCGATCGCCAGCAGGTGTGGTTGCGCGCCGACGGCCGTCTACCCGACGATCCCACTCTGCACGCGTGCATCGTCACCTACGCGAGCGACATGACACTTCTCGACACCACTCTCCTGCCGCACGGCCTCAACTGGACCGACAACGTGCAGATGGCCAGTCTCGATCACGCGATGTGGTTCCATCGCCCGTTCCGAGCCGACGAGTGGCTGCTCTACGACCAGAGCACACCCACCACCTCGCACGCGCGTGGCCTGGCCACCGGATCGATCTACACGCAAGACGGTCAGTTGGCGATCAGTGTGGTGCAGGAAGGTCTCATCCGACGCGAACGTTCGTGATGCGAGCGCGTCTCGGCATCGCCGTCGCACTGGCCGTCGTCGCGAGTGCGTGCAGTTCGTCGAACGACCCGACCAGCGAGGTCGCTGTCGATCCGTCGGTGTTGCTACCAATGTCCACCGAACCACCGAACGTCCTCCCCACCACACCCGCCGAATCGACTTCGGCGACGGCCACCACCGAGCCGTCACGCGCCCCGTCGCTCGCCGTCACTCTCGGTGCACCGATCGAGGGATGGGACGAGCCGGTCGACCTGGCCGACTGGGCCGGCCGTCAGACCCACGTCGTCGAACGTGCCGGCACCATCCGACGCATGAACGACGACGGCACGCCGGGTGACGTCTTGCTCGACATCTCCGATCTCACCGAGGCCGGCGGCGAGCGAGGCCTGCTCGGACTCGCCCACTCTCCCGACGGCACTCGCGCCTTCGTCGACTACACCGATCTCGACGGCCACACCGTCGTGGCGCGTTACGACGTGAACGACGACGGATCGTTCGACATCGCGTCAGGCCGAACGTTGCTCACCATCGAACAGCCCTACGCCAATCACAACGGCGGTGATCTGGTCGTCACGCCCGACGGCGCCGATCTGTTCGTGTTCACCGGCGACGGCGGCTCGGGGGGCGACCCCGATCGCGAATCACTCGACGCAACGTCGCTGCTCGGCAAGGTGGTGCGACTCGATCCGCTGAGCGACTCACCATCTCCCGACGTGTGGGCAGTCGGTCTGCGCAACCCGTGGCGCGTGTCGCTCGACCCGTGGACGTCCGATCTCTGGATCGCCGACGTCGGACAGGGCGAACTCGAAGAGGTCAACTACGTCGACCTCGGTGACCTGCGCGGCTCGTCGTTCGGTTGGAGCGCCTTCGAGGGCACCCGTGCCTTCAACGACGATCAACTCGAACTCCATCGTGCGTATCGGGAAGTGATGCCGGTGTTCGAGTACGAGCACGTCGACGGCGACTGCTCGATCTCGGGTGGTTCGGTGATCCGCGACGAGTCGGTCGACGTGGTCGGCGACTGGTATCTCTTCTCCGACTTCTGCAGCGGAGTGGTCAGGGCCTTGTGCGTCGAACCCGGTGGACTCGACACCTGCGGGCTGCTCGCACTCGGGAAGGTGCCGTCGTCGGTGGGTGTTCTCGCCGATCACCGTCAGCGTCTGTGGGTGCTGTCGCTCGACGGACTGCTGGTGCCGATCATCGGCCAGTGAAGTTCGGCGGCCGCTTCTCGAGAAACGCGCGCACGCCCTCGCGGTGATCGGCGGTGGCGAACAATTCGCCGAGCGTGGACGACACCCAGGCTCCGAGCGCGGTCCAGTCGGGGTCGAGTGTGTCGCGCAGTCCGGCCTTCAAGCGCTGCACGGCCAGCGGCGGATTGGCGGCGATCCGCGCGGCGAGCGCCAGGGCAGTGGGCATGAGGTCGTCATGGGGAACGACGCGCGAGACGAGTCCGATGTGGTGCGCGGTGGCCGCGTCGATCACGTCGCCGGTGAAGAGAAGTTCGGCGGCCTTCTCGCGGCCGACCAGTTGGGCGAGTCGTCCGATGCCGGCCACATCGGACACCAGACCGCGCAACACGAACAGTTCCCCGAATTTGGCCTTCTCGCTCGCCACGCGAATGTCGGCCATGAGGGCCAATTCCATTCCCCAACCCACTGCGGCGCCGTTGACGGCGGCGATCACCGGCAGATCGGAGTACAACAGGGCGCCGGCGGCTGGTGTGAGGCGTGGTGTGCGATCGACGGCGACCGGCGCCTTTCCGGCCTCGCCGCCGCCCATCACCTGACGGACGTCGTCACCACTGCAGAACGCCGGGTCGGCACCGGTGATGACCAGACATCGAGCACCGCGGGTCGGGGCATCGCGCACGAGTCGTTCGAGTTCGGCGTACATGCCGTGGGTCAGGGCGTTGCGGGCCTCGGATCGATCGAGGGTGATCACGCCGACGTGTTCGCCGACGACTTCGAAACGAATGTCGTCCGGCGAGGCCGGCGACATCAGCGTCGCTGCCCCATGAACATGCGCTTCAAGGCGTCGTAGTTCTCGATGCAGTGTCCGGCGCCGAGCACCACTGCCTCGAGCGGCATGTTCGACATGCGAACCGGCACCTGCGTCTCGCGCTCGATGCGATCGGCCAACCCTCGCAACAGGCCGCCACCACCGACGAGATACATGCCGCGCACGAGGAAGTCCTGCGCGAGTTCGGGCGGCGCCTTGGCGAGACAGCGAACCACCGACTGCACGATCTGTGTCACCACGTCGTCGATCGCGTACCGAATCTCCTCCGGTGTGAGGATCACGGTCTTGGGCAGGCCCATCATGAGGTCGCGTCCACTGACTTCGGCCTCGACTTCGTCGGGAGTGGCGGCCGCCGAACCGATGGCCACCTTGATCTCCTCGGCCGTGCGCTCTCCGATCGCGATGCCGTGCTCGCGACGTACGTAGTTCTGGATCGCGTTGTCGATGTCGAAACTGCCCACGCGCACCGCTTCGAGAGCCACGATGCCACCGAGGCTGATCACGGCCGTCTCGCTCGTGCCGCCACCGATGTCGATGACCATGTTGCCGACCGGTTCGTCGATGGGCAGGTTGGCGCCGATGGCCGCCGCCATGGGCTGCTCGATCAGCTGAGCATCGGCCGCACCGGCCCGACGGGCGGCGTCGGTCACGGCCCGCCGTTCGACCTCGGTGATGGCCGAGGGGACGCAGATGACCACCTTGGGACGGGTGAACCGGCTGACGCCGACCCGCTGCAGGAGTAGGCGGATCATGCGTTCGGTGACGTCGAAGTCGGTGATGGCGCCACCCCGGAGGGGTCGCACGGCGACGATGTAGCCAGGGGTGCGGCCGATCATGTTCCAGGCCTCGTGGCCGGTCGCCAGCACCTCGCCGGTCTGCCGGTTGAGCGCGATGACCGACGGCTCGTTGAGCACGATGCCGCGCCCCTTCATGTAGACGAGGGTGTTGGCGGTGCCGAGGTCGATGGCGAGGTCACGAGCCATGGCGCACACCTGGATCGTCGGGCTCGGTCGGACGCTTGGGTTGGATCTGAGGCGACTGCATGCGATCGATCACTTGGCGACGCGCTTCGGGTGACAGTGCATCGAGATGTTTGCGGAACGACGCCACGCCGTCGTCACTCGACGGCGTACGACGGGCGATGGCCAACGCCAAGAAGATGCCGACGCACACGACGACGATGCCGACGAGAACGACGGTCATCGCGCCGAGACTCCGTCGCTCGCGACGTCGCTCGACGAGACGTTCTCGGGTCGGGTGATTTCGTTCGAACCGGTTCCCCAGTCGCGTCCGCCCGACCACTCCTCCAACTTCCAGATCGGAGCGGCCGACTTCACGGCATCGATCGCGAAGCGAGCCGCCGTGAAGGCGTCGGGTCGGTGCGGTGCCGAGACCGCGACCACGACCGAACTCTCGCCGAGTTCGAGCCGACCGACACGATGCCAGAGCACCACGCGACCGAGATCGGACCAACGAACTCGCATTTCGTCGACGATCGCGGCGAAGCGCGGCAACACCTGCTCGTCGTACGCCTCGTAGACCAAGTGGGTCACACCGTCGCGGCGCACTCCGGCTTCTTCCGCATGATCACGCACGGTGCCGGAGAACACGACCACTGCACCGCACTCGGGTCGGACCGCCCAGTCGTGAGCCTCGCCGATCGACAGGACATCGGACGTGAGAGCGAACCAGTGATCGTCCGTCCGGGAGGTCAGCACACCGTGATCGTATCGGGGATGGCCACACGCCGTCCGAGGGCTGGCCGACAACACTTCCGTGCGAACGATCACTAATCTCCCGTGTTCGTGGGAACGGACGACTCGACACCGGGAACGGGCTCCGACGACGATCGTCGCGACATTTTTCCACCGGCCCCGATTCCCCCGCACGAACGGACCTGGCGGCACCCGTCCGAGATCGCCGGCTTCGCTCGTCACGATGCGGCCAGCCCCGTGTCGTTCACGTCGATCGGCCGCGGTGTGGCCGCGTTCTCCATGTCGATGGGCGTCCTCATCGTGGTCGGACTGGTCCTCCTGGCCCGACCCACTGCGGCAGGGCGCGCCGACGCTGCCGAGGTGATCCGACTCTCCGGAGCCGACATCGAACTGGTCCGACTCGGACCCGATCGTCGGGACGACACCCCGATGGCCGTCATGGTCGAGCAGGGTCCGCTGCTCGTGACCACGCGCGCGGCGGTGGGCGACCGTGACGAGATCCGCGTGCGTCTCACCGACGGCTCCACCCACGACGTCGACGTCGTGCACGTCGACGACGAGTCGTCGATCGCCGTTCTCGCGCTTCCGGTCGACGAGCCGGCCCCCACGGTGAGCCTTCCGAACGTTCCCATCACGCGTGGCCAAGAAGTGGTGGTGATCTCCGAGCGCATCCATCGTCTGAGCGTGATGTCGACCGCCGACGATCGCGGTGTCGTGATCGGATCTCGCAACGTGGGCTTCGATCCGTTCGCGGTGGCCGAGGGCGCTCCGGTGATCGACAGCTCGGGTCGACTGGTCGGACTGTGCACGCACCTCGGTGACGACGTCGTGCTGATCGACACCGAGTCGATCTCGGGTGTGTTGTCGAGTCTGTTCGAAGGTCTGTGAGTCGTCGCTGAACGATCGTTCGCTCAGCGACGTCGCACCAGACTCACCATTGCGATCAGCACACCCACGATCGCCGCGACCATCACACCCAAGGCGATCTCCTGTTTGCGCTTCGGGGTGAGGATGGTCCACCACTTCTCGTCGGTGCCTTCCACGAAGGTCTGTTCGTTGGTCACGGTGGGCAGCCAACCCTCGGCGCGCAACTTGCCGTTCGACACCAACCATGTGGATCGCACGTACGGACGCAAACCCGGCGGGATCGGTCCGCGCTGGAATCGCCAACGCAGATCGGCCACCACCTCGGCGATTCGGTCGGGTAGACGCAGTCGGGGGGCCATTCCCCACAACGATCGGACTCGAGAACCTGGGACGTGACCGTCGGGAGCCACGTTGTAGATACCCGAGAGACGGCGCTCGACGGCGAGCACGACCGCCGAGGCCAGATCGTCGAGATGCAGGAACTGGGCCGGCACGTCGTCCTCGCCGAGACGGCCACCCATTCCGGCTGCCAGGGCGCGCACGAGTGACGACGTCCCGTCGGCGGCCATGGCCGGCACCGGACGCAACACGGTGACGGTGCGATCGGCCGACACGCGCCGCCAGTCGTCGACCATCTGCTCGACCGTGGCCAGCTGTCGGGCGAATGCGAATCCGAAGTCGGGTCGCACGGCCACGTCTTCGGTGAGCGGAACCGGGTTGTTGGGCCACGCGCCGTAGACCATGGCCGACGAGAGCAGGACCACGTGGCGGGTTCCCGTGCGCGTGGCTTCGGCGAGGAGCTCGGGAGTACCGACGGCGGCGCTTCGACCACGCGCCGCCAAGGTGTCGTGGTCACCGGGAGCCAGGTGCACGATCACGTCGATCGACGTTCCCGAGAGAGGTGACTCCGACGACGAGTCGCGGCGTCGACCACGCTCGATCTCGACGACCGAGTAGCGGCCGTCGGCGCGCAGGCGTTCGACCACCCGGCGACCGAGCGGCCACGACGCACCGGTCACGAGGACGTTCACGACGGCGTTCGGTGTCGATTCCGCCGTCACGTCGAGTGCCTCACTGATGGTCACGCTGGTGACGCTAGTCGTCGAGACGGAGCCAACCGGTGCGCCGTAGGCTCGACTCATGTCCGGCCAGCCGCCATTTCCTTTCGGTGGATCCGACGACGATTCGAATCCCTTCTCGGGTCTGCCGTTCTTCGGCGAGATGATGAAGATGTTCCAGAGTCAGGGTCCCATCCAGTGGGACACCGCGAGACAGATCGCGCACCTCACGGCCACCGGTGGTCAGTCCGAGCCGAATCCCGATCCGGCGGCCCGGCTCGCCTTCGTCGATCTGGCTCGCATCGTGATCGATCAACTCACGTCCGTCACGGGTCGCGAACACGCGGCTCTCACCGTCGAACCCGCCGTCGTCACCCGCACGCACTGGGTCACTGCGACGCTCGACGACTACCGCCCGTTGTTCGACGATCTGGCCACCGCACTCGGACCCCGGCCGAACGAGTTCGGCGACACCGAGGGCGATCCCTTCGCCGCGCTCCTGGGCCAGTTCTCCGGAATGCTGGCCCCGATGATGATGGGTATGACCGTCGGTTCGATGGTGGGCCTGCTCGCCAAACGATCGCTCGGCCAGTACGACCTGCCGTTGCCACGTCGCAACCAGTCGGCTCCGATGTTCGTGCTCGCCAACATCGACGACTTCGCGCTCCAGTGGAACCTCGCCACCGACGACGCGCGCATGTGGACGCTGATCAACGAACTCACCTTGCACACGGTGATCTCGCTCCCCCACGTCGGATCCGAGATCGATCGCCTGGTGCGCGCGCACGTGGCCGCTTTCCGTCCCGATCCCAACGCGCTCATGGACAAGTTGTCGTCGGTCGAATCATCCGATCCGATGCAGATGATGCAGTCGTTGCAGAGCGTGCTCGGCGATCCCGAAGTTCTTCTCGGCGCGATGCGATCGCCAGCGCAGGACGAATTGCAGCCCTATCTCGACACGGTCCTGTCACTGGTGATCGGGTGGAGCGACCACATCTCCGACGCCGTGGGCTCGCGCATTCTCGGCAATCCGGGCCGAATCGCCGAGGCGGCGCGTCGTCGTCGCATCGAATCCGGTGAAGAGACCGCTTTCGTCGAACGGCTGCTCGGTCTCCGCCTGAATCGATCACAAGTCGAACGAGGCAAGGCGTTCGTCGCCGGTGTGATCGAACGCGCCGGGAACAACGGACTCGATCCACTGTTCGATCGACCCACGGCGATTCCCACGCCCGCCGAACTCGAAGCACCGGGCCTGTGGCTCGCCCGGCTCGAGATCAGCGGCGACGCGTGATCCGCTGACCGAGATACGACCGCAGAGACTGCGGATCGGTGGCCCCGCGTCGCACTTGATTGAGTCCGAACCAATAGGCGCCGGCGCCCGACAACCCGAGTCCGGCCACGATGGCGAATCCCACCGGACCCGGCAGGTGGAACAGCACCGGCACCAGCCCGGCCGCCACCCACATGAGTTGGAACCGTGTGTGGAAGTTGGCGAGAGCGCGACCGCGGTTGGCGTCAGGAGCATCGCGTTGCACGATCGTCTCGAACGCCATGTTGCCGATGGCCGCCGCGAAGTTGACGGCGGCCGCCATGAGCAAGGCCACGATGGTGGTGGTGGCGACCGACGTGATCACTCCGACCACGCCGATGATCACGAGCGCGACCACCATGAGGGACTCCACGTACTTGAACCGACGAAGACTCTTCGCGCTCAAGTTGCCCAGCAGTGTGCCCACGGCGGCGAGGCTCACAGCCAGACCGAACCAGAAGGTCCCGAACTGCGGACCGAAGTGGTACTCCACCTGTTTCCAACGTCCGTTGCTCGCCACACCGACCACCTGGGACCGCTGTGGATCGGCGAACCAGAAGGCCAAGTGGAAGAAGAGGAAGCCGACACTGGCGCGCACGAGACCCATGGCCGACGCGGCGATCACCACTCCGGCCTGGTGAAGTTCGCGAATCTCGAGTTCGCCGGCGTCGGATCGGGCGACCTGCATCTTGGGAAGACGAAGGGCGGCCAGGCCACCGAATGCGAACAGGATCGCGCCGAACACGAGCGTCGCATGGGGTGAGACGAGACTCAGCAGGCCGGCCGGAACCGCACCGACGAAACCGATGATGCCGGAAGTGACACCCAACTTGGCGTTGGCCTCCACCAAATCGGCCTCGCTCTTGGTGAGCGACGGCAGCATGGCCGACTTCGACACGCCGTAGGTCTTGTTCAGCACCATGGCGAGGAACGCGAGCGGGAAGAGAAACAACGAGTCGAGCTGCGACACCATCAGGATCATCACGATCACGCGCAGCACGGCGATGAGGAACACGAGCAACCGACGGCCGCCCGGCATGCGATCGATCACCGGACCGATGAAGCGACCGAGCACGATGAAGGGAGCGAAGCTGATGGCCAGGAAGAGCACCACCCGACTTCGCGCCTCTCCCGGCGTGATCGACAGGAACAACGAGTCGGCGAGAGCCACCGCCATCGAGGCCTCGCCGGCGGCGAAGAGGGCGTGGACGCGCACCAGTCGGGTGAACGGCGACGCGACGATTCGATGTTGGAGCTTGGGCGGCGGGGGTTTGGCTCGTCGTCCGCCAGCCGCAGCGGAAGGGATGCCGGCGTCGCTCACGAAGTCATGTTAGGTGTCGAGGTCGCAGCGGACCCGACACGTCACTTCGATCGCTCGTACTTGTAGCCGAGACCGCGAATGGTCACGATACGGGTGGGCTCGGACGGCTCGTCCTCGATCTTGGCGCGCAACCGTTTGACGTGCACGTCGAGCGTCTTGGTGTCGCCCACGTAGTCGATTCCCCACACGCGATCGATGAGGGTTTCGCGTGCGAGCACCCGTCCAGCGTTGGCCAGGAGCAGATGCAGGAGCTCGAACTCCTTCAGCGGCATCTGCACCCTCTCGCCGCGAACGGTGACGATGTGCTCGTCGGGGTCGAGGGTCACGTCACCCACTTCGAGCACCGAACCGTCGATGTCGGCCGCCGTCGAACCGCGCTCGTTCGAGACCCGACGCATGACGGCGCGCATGCGTGCCACCAGTTCGCGCATCCGGTACGGCTTGGTGATGTAGTCGTCGGCACCCACTTCGAGACCCACCACGGTGTCGATCTCGGCTCCCTTGGCCGTGACCATGATGATCGGTACCTGAGTGCGCTTGCGCAACTGTCGACACACGTCGATGCCCGACATCTTCGGCAGCATCACGTCGAGAAGAACCACGTCGGGCTGCACCAGATCGAAACGGGACAGTGCTTCGAGGCCGTCGCGCGCGACCTCGACCCGGAATCCCTCACGCTTCAGACCGACGGTGAGCGCATCGACGAAACTCTCCTCGTCCTCGACGAGCAGAACGGTCTGAGTGGGCATGGCGTGACCTCTTCCTTCCCTCGTCGAACTCAACCAGCGTCGCGCATCGTCGTGGCGACCAGACCGGGAGCAGCCGGAATTCGCAAGGTGAACGTGGATCCTTCGCCCTCCACACTCGCCACCCGCACGTCGCCGCCGTGATTGGTGGCCACGTGACGAACGATGGCGAGCCCGAGACCGGTGCCGCCGGTCTCGCGTGAACGGGCCCGGTCGACTCGGTAGAAGCGTTCGAAGATCCGGTCGATGTCGCGTTGGGGAATCCCCATACCGAAGTCCCGCACCGTCAACTCGACCCAATTCCCGTCGGACGACGCCATGACCTCGACCCGCGACTGGGGTTCGGAGTACTTGACCGCGTTCTCGACCAGATTGCCGAGGGCCGACACGAGTTGACGGCGATCACCGAGGATCTTGACTCGTTCGTTCGGTTCGAGAACGTGGATGGCGATGCCGCGTCGCTCGGCGAGGGGCTGTGCTCGCATCACCGACTCGCCGATCACCGTCGAGGCTGCGACGACGTCCTTGACCGCTTCACCACCGAGTTCGATACGAGACAGTTCGAGGAGATCGTCGATGGTGCGGCCCACGCGCATCGCCTCGTTCACCATCTTGTCGGCGAGGCGGTGCACGACTTCGGGTTGATCCTCGTCGGCCAGCGCTTCGGCGAGGACCGACAGCGCCCCCACCGGAGTCTTGAGTTCATGGCTGATGTTGGCCACGAAGTCGGTGCGAACGGCGTCGAGTCGCGACTGCTCGGTCACGTCTTCCACGGTGGCCACCGCTCCGCCGTCGTCGAGCGGGGTGGCCGACACCGACACCACGCGGCGGGGTGGACCGAACAACTCGATGGTCTGGCGACGGGTCTGACCTTCGAGCGCACCACGCAGGTGCACCTCGACGGCTTCCTCCACGAGGACGTCGGAATGCAACGCACCCGTGAGGCCGTTCGCAATGGCGTTGCGGAACACGATCTCGCCTTCGGCCGACGCGACCACCACACCGACACCGAGTGCATCGACAGCCTGTTCGAGCAGGACGTCGCCGGTGGATTCGCCTCGTTCGGACGATGTCGCACTGGAGAACGTCGAAACGATCCGACCGTTGCGTCGACGTTCGATGCGCATTCCGATCAGCACCCCGACGACCACGGCGGCGACGACGAGCAGAATCGTCATGTGCTCGCCTGAGGCCGCTCGATTCCGATGGGGGTGAGATCGGCCCGACCGTCGCGATGGTGGTCTCCGGCCGGCGGCAGAACTCCGGTCACCAGGAACTCGACGAGACGAGCGATGTTGACCGCATGATCGCCGACTCGCTCGTAGAACCGTGCCGTCTTGGCCATCTGAATGCCAACGGCGAGGTCGATCTTGCCGTCGGTGTGCGATTCGAAGATGGCCTGGATGAACTGCTTGTGGAGCGTGTCGAGGTACTGGTCCATGTCGCGAACCGACTTGGCGACGGCCAGATCCTTGTCGGCGTAGGCCACCATGGCCTGCTTGACCAACAGATGAGCCTGTTCGCTCATGGCACCGATCAGTCGCGCCAACCGATCGTCGAGCGGATGTCCGTTGATGCGACGGGCGACCTTGCACAGACTGGTCACGAGATCGGCCGATCGCTCGAGCTCGCCCGACATCTTCATGACGACCACTGCATGGCGTAGTTCGCCGGCCACCGGCGCGTGGAGGGCCATCAGCGAAATACTGTCCTCTTCGAGGGCGATGGTGCGCGCGTCGTATTCGTCGTCGGAGAGGATCTGGTACTCGGCCCCCTCCATGTCCTGCTCGAGCAACACCTTGGTGGAGCGCGGAATCGACTCGACCAACATGGCGCCGAGCGCGAGGGTCTCGTCGCGCAGGTCGTCGAGCTTCTCCTGGGCGGTGCGATTCACGACTCTCCCCCTTCGTCGGACGGAGCCGCCTGGCGGGACCGGAAACGTTCGGCACCCGAGTGCTCGGGCAACCATCCGGACACCTCGAAACGCACCTTCTCACCGATGTTCACGGCGTGGTCACCGATGCGCTCGTAGAAACGCGCCACCACCGCCAACTGGATGGCCACTTGAAGATCGATCCGACCGGCGGAATGCGATTCGAAGATCGCCTGGATGAACTGACGTTGCAGATCGTCGAGGAAGGAGTCCATGTCGTCGATGGCGGCAGCGCGGGACGCGTCACCGGACGCATAGGCACCGGTGGCCTCGCTGAAGAGCTGCCGGGCCTGATCGGACATCTTCACGATGAGACCGCGCAGACGCGGATCGAATTCGTGGCCGTAGATGCGACGCGCCGCCTTGCAGATGTTGACCACGAGATCGGCCGAGCGCTCGAGCTCCCCGCAGATCTTGAGGGCCGTCACGACCTGGCGCAGTTCGCCGGCCACCGGCGCCTGCAGAGCGAGGATCTGGATGCAGCGCGACTCGATGTCGACCGTACGCGTGTCGATGTCGTCGTCGGCCATGATCATGCGCTCGGCCTCGGAGAGATCCTGCTCGATGAGAACGTGCGTGCCACGCGGGATGCTCTCGACGATCGACGCCGCGATGCGCACCAACTCCTGACGGACCTCGGCCAGGTCCTTGTGATAACTCTTGCGGGCCTCGTCGGTCGACATGACGATCAGCCGAATCGACCGGTGACGTAGGCCTCGGTGCGCTCGTCACTCGGGTTGGAGAACATCTTCTGGGTCAGGTCGAACTCGACGAGCACACCGGTACGGCGATCGCTCTCGGGATTGACCTCGGTGGTGAAGAAGGCGGTGCGGTCGCTCACCCGGGCAGCCTGCTGCATGTTGTGCGTGACGATGATGATCGTGAAGTCGCGCTTGATCTCCTGCATGAGGTCTTCGATGCGCGCCGTCGCAATGGGGTCGAGGGCCGAACACGGCTCGTCCATGAGGATCACGTCGGGCTCGACGGCGATGCAACGGGCGATGCAGAGGCGCTGCTGCTGGCCGCCCGAGAGCCCCATGGCGGATGCCTTGAGGCGGTCCTTGACCTCGTCCCACAAAGCGGCCCGCTTGAGCGACGACTCGACGATGTCGTCGAGTTCGTTCTTCTTCTTGATGCCGTTGAGGCGTGGACCGAAAGCCAAGTTGTCGTAGATACTCTTCGGGAAGGGGTTGGGCTTCTGGAAGACCATGCCCACACGACGGCGCACCTCGACGGCGTCGACCTCACGGTCGTAGAGATCGATCCCGTGATACTCGACCTTGCCCTCGACTCGCGCCCCGACGATCAGATCGTTCATGCGGTCGAAACAGCGCAGCACCGTGGACTTGCCGCAACCCGACGGTCCGATGAAGGCGGTGATCTCCTGGCCGTTGATGTCGACGTTCACGTCGCGCACCGCGCGGAAGTCGCCGTAGTACACGGCGAGGTCGCGCGTGCGGAAGACCGGAACCTGATCGGTCTCGGGCGTGGTGGACATGTTCACCTCTCCATTCTGCCGGGTGGACGTGACCGATGAATCGTGCAGCGACATCACCAGTTCCTCTCGAATCGATTGCGCAACCAGATGGCCAAGCCGTTGATCAGAATCACCAGCACGAGCAGGATGAGCGAGGCGGCTCCCGTGACGGCCTGGAAGTCGGCACCGGTCTGGCGGGCGTACGAGAAGATCGCCACCGGCATCGACGTGAACCCGCCCTCGGTGATCTGCGTCCACAGACTCTGATTGCCCGTGCGCAGAAGGCCGGTGACCGCACCGACCAGAAGGATGGGTGCCGCCTCACCGGCGGCACGTGACAGCGCGAGAACCGTGCCGGTCAAGATCCCAGGCGCGGCCGACGGTAGGACGTGGGAGCGCACCGTCTCCCATTGAGTGGCACCCACACCGAGCGCGCCTTCGCGGATCGAACGAGGCACGGCGCGTAAAGCCTCGGACGTGGTGATGATCACGACCGGCAGCACGAGCACCGACAATGCGAGGCCGCCCGAGATCACCGTACGTCCACCGGTGATTCCACCGGCGAACTTCACGAAGATGGTGAGTCCGAGGATTCCGTAGACGATCGACGGCACACCAGCCAGGTTGCGCACGTTGATGCGAATGAGACGGGCGACGCGCGAACGTCCGGCGTACTCCTCGAGGTACACCGCGCAGGCGATCCCGAGCGGGAAGGCCACGATCGCCACGATGATCGCCAGGATCAAGGTGCCGCGAATCGCCTGCCACACTCCGGCATCGGCCGCGTTCGACGCGTCGATTCCCGAACTCAGGAAGTCGCCCAGGCGTCCCGACAGGATCGGCCACGCCCGATCGACCAAGTTGACGACGAGCGCGACGAGGATCAGGAGCGTTAGCAACAAAGCCGACAGCAGAGTCCATTCGACGGCGCGACCCTTGATGTCACGGCTCGAACCGGTAAGTCGTTCGGTCAGATCGGAAGCCGACTGGGCGCCGAAGCGGCTGGGGGTGGCGAGGCCCATGTCAGTACTCCTCTCGAACGCGACGCACGAGTCGATCGCCCGCCAGGTTCAACAGCAAGGTGATGACGAACAACAGGAAGCCGATGAAGAAGAGACTCTGGAAGGCGAGTCCGTCGCCGGCCACCTGGTCGCTGCCGAAACCGAGCGCGGCCATGGCTGCGGTCATGGTCTGACCGGGTTGGAACGCATCGGTGGAGAAGAGACCGCCACCCACGGCACCGGCGGCGATGGCCACGACCATGGTCTCGCCGATCGCTCGTGACACGCCGAGGATGAGAGCGGCCACCACACCCGAGATGGAGGCAGGTAGCACGACGCGGAACACCGTGGGCACGCGACGCGCACCGAGACCGTACGAGGCTTCTCGCAGAGCGAGCGGCACGGCGCGTAGAGCGTCCTCGGTGACCGAGGCGATGATCGGAATCGTGAGAATGCCCACGGCCACACCGGCCGAGGCGATGTTGAAGGCCTTGTTGGCACCACCGATGAGGTTGGTGACGATGCTCGGGTTGATGAACGAGATGGCGAAGTAACCGAGCACGACGCTCGGAATGCCGGCCAGCACTTCGATGATCGGCTTCAGAACCTTGCGCACACCGGGCTTGGCGAACTCGGACAGGTAGATGGCCACCCCGAGGCCGAGTGGGACGGCGATGAGCATCGCAATTCCGGTCACCATGAACGACCCGACGATCAGTGTCTTCACGTCGAAGATGCCCCGACGCGGGAACCATCCGATGTTCCAGAGATCACCCTTGGGCACATCGACGAAGAACGTCCAGGCGTCCCGGAACAGGATGAAAATGATCAGCAGGGTGATCAGCAGGGTGGTGAGGGCAGCGGTGGTGAAGAGCGCCCGCATGCGCTGGTCGGATCGTCGTCGTCCGGACGACAGTCGCAGGTCGCCAACTTTCCACTGGCCGGTCGCACTCGTCACGGTCCCACTCCCTCGATCCGGCTGGGGCGGATCAGTTCAAGTCTTGTCAGCATCCCACACGGCGGCCAAACGTCACGGTGGCCAAACGTCGGTGTGCCGTCCCGGGCAGGACGGCACACCGACGAACAACCGATCATGAGGGGGAGGTGATCGGTGTCAGAACCAGCTGATCAGCGATCAGCGAGCGGCCCAGACGCCACGAGTGGCCTCGACGCTCTCGGCCGACAGCGGCACGTAGGGCACCTGACCCTCACCGGTGCCGAGCACGGCCAGACCCTCGTCGCTCAGGTAGAAGTCGATGAAGGCTTCGAGGGCCGGGGTCTCGGCGAGCTTGTTCTTGCTCACGTAGACGTACAGCGAACGAGCGATCGGGTAGTCGCCACTGGCGATGGTCTCGGGTGTGGGCTCCACGCAACCGTCGCCTCCGTCGACCTGGAGCGGCTTGATGACGTCGACGTTCTCCTCCACGAAGGCGAAACCGACCCAGCCGAGTGAAGTGGCGTTGGCGGCGATGCCTTCGATGATCACGTTGTCGTTCGGGCTGGCCGTGTAGTCGGGTCGGGGCAGGTCGTCTTCGAGTTCGAGCTGCTTGGCGATCTTGCCGAACACGATCTCGACGAAGGAGTCGAAGGTTCCCGACTCTTCACCAGGAGCGGTCACGGTGAGTGGCGCGTCCGGATACGGGGCGTTGAACGCACCGAAGTCAGTGAGCGTGCCGCTCAACTCGGCGGCCGCGTCATTGGCGTCGCTCCAGTTGTTGCGGCCAGTGGCATCCGGTCCGAGCAGCACCCACAGGTCAGCGAAGCTCACGCACTCGACCGCAGTGTTCTCGGCCGAGGTGATGACCGACAAGCCGTCAATGGCGACTTCGAGTTCCACGTACTCGATGCCGGCGTCGGCACACGTCGCGGCTTCCTCATCCTTGATCTTGCGGGAAGCGTTGGAGATGTCGGTCTCACCGGCGCAGAACTTGGCGAAGCCGTCACCGGTACCCGGGCCCTCCACCTGAATGGCGACGTTGGGGTTGGCGTCGCTGAACAGCTTGGCGACGGCGGCCGTGATCGGCTCGACGGTCGAGGATCCCGATGCGACGATCGAGCCGCTCAGGTCGGAACCGGGGGCCGACGTCTCACCGGGAGCCGATGTCTCGGCCGGGGCGGTCGTCTCGGCCGGGGCGGTGGTCTCGGCGGCGTCGTCGTCACCGCCACAGGCGGCCAGGGTGACCGCCGCTGCTGCGACGAGGGCGGCCAGGTGCTTGCGCTTCATAGGTTCTCCTTTTCGGGGGACACGGGTTCACGTCCGTGCGCCGGAGAACCTAGGCAGACGACCTTGCCACCATCTGTTCACCACGTGAACGACAGGTGAACAACGGTGAACGGTTGGGGGAACCTGCGCGCGAGCAGGACTTACGTCGATCGTGAGGTCTTCTGGGTCTGTCGTTTCGACGCCCATTCGTACATCACTCGTTGCGGGTGAGGTTCGAACATCGTGGGTCCGACGCGTTCCCAACTGGCGTCGGGACGCATGTCGAAGGCGGAGGCTCCATCGGCCAACAACACCGACAACGTGTGATCGAGCCATTCCTGGTGGCGCAGATTGGTGAGCGGTGTGAGCACCTCGACGCGCTTGTCGAGGTTGCGTCCCATGAGGTCGGCCGAACCCATGAGGTGCAGCGGTTGTCCTTCACCTTGACCGTTGGCGAATCGGTAGACCCGCGAGTGCTCGAGATAACGGCCGAGCACCGACCGAACCCGAATGTTGTCGGAGAGCCCCGGCACTCCAGCCCGCAGACAGCACAAGCCGCGCACGATCAGGTCGACGCGCGCCCCCTTCTGTGATGCCGCGTACAACTCGTCGATCATGTCGGGATCGGCGACGGAGTTCACCTTGATCGTGATGTGACCGCGCTCCCCCATCCGACCTTCCTGACGGATGAGTTCGGTGAGTCCGTCGCGCAGATAGTGCGGAGCCACCAGAAGTCGGGTGTACTTCACGTCGCGCGAGTAGCCGGTGAGATGGTTGAACAACTGCGCGGCGTCGGCGGTGACGTCGGGTTCGCACGTGAAGTATCCGAGATCCTCGTAGAGGCGAGCGGTCCGCGAGTTGTAGTTGCCGGTGCCGAGATGAACGTAACGACGCAGGCCGTCCTCGTCTTCGCGCACGACCATCACGCACTTGGCGTGCGTCTTCAAGCCCACCACGCCGTACACGACGTGCACGCCGGCACGCTCGAAGGCCTTGGCCCACGTGACGTTGACCGCTTCGTCGAAGCGCGCCTTCAATTCCACGAGAACGGCGACCTGAACACCACGTTCGGCGGCGCGGATGAGGTGACGAGCGATCGGGCTGTCGCCACTGGTGCGATAGAGCGTCATCTTGATGCTCTGCACCTTGGGGTCGTCGGCGGCTTGCGACAGGAACTCCTCCACCGAACTGGCGAAGCTCTCGTACGGATGGTGCACGAGCAGCGCGCGCTCGCGGATCACCGAGAAGATCGAACGTTCGGCCTCCTCGGCAGCGGCGAGACGGCCAGCCGTGACGGGTAGCCACTGATCGTCCTTCAGGTCGGTGCGGTCGACCGACAGGATCTGCATGAGGCATGTGAGATCGACCAGACCCGGCACCTCGAAAACGTCGTGCGGCTGCAGATCGAGTTCGTCGACCAGCAGGTCGATCATCGCCTTCGGAGCACCGTGCTCGACCTCGAGACGAACGGCGCGACCGAATCGACGTCGGCGCAGTTCGAGCTCGACGGCCTGCAACAGATCTTCGGCTTCTTCGTCCTCGACCGACAGGTCGGCGTTGCGCGTGATGCGGAAGATCGCCACGTCACCGATCGTCATGCCGGGGAACAGCGTGGCCAGGTGAGCCTCGATCACTTCCTCGACCGGAACGAAGCGATCGCCACTCGGCAGAGCCACCAGTCGTGGGAACACCGTCGGCACTTTGATGCGTGCGAATCGCTCCTCGTTCGTGACCGGATCGATCACGTTGACCGCGAGACTCAACGCGAGGTTCGACACGTACGGGAACGGATGGGCCGGATCGACGGCCAGCGGCGTGAGCACCGGAAAGATGCGGCTCTCGTAGAACTCGGTGCAGAAGGCGCGCTCGTCGGCCGACAGCTCCGACCATCGACACACACCGATGCCCTCGCGACCGAGCTGCGGAACGAGGACGTCGAGGAACACGCGCTGCTGGCGGGCCACCAGTTCGGCCACCCGGGCCAGCACTTCGGACTGCTGTTGGGCCGGGGTGCGACCGTCGAACAGCGGGGCGGTGACACCGGCCGCCTCCTGATCCTTCATGGCGGCCACGCGCACTTGGAAGAACTCGTCGAGGTTCGACGAGAAGATGGCGCAGAACTTCACTCGTTCGAGAAGCGGGATGCCCGGCTCGGTGGCCAGGCGCAGGACGCGCTCGTCGAAATCGAGCCAACTGAGCTCACGGTTGAGAAAACGAGAATCCACGACTCCGGAGTCGACCGGATCCATCGACCTCACCCTCCTCGGTTCACGGTGAATTCATCTGGGGAATTCACGGAGCTGGAAATCGTTCAGACGGCTTCTTCGTCGAAGCCCAGATCCCACTCGATGGAGATGTTCTCGCGCTCGGCGTCGCGCACGATGCGCTCCCGATTGCGCTTGAACTGCGGATCGTTGTAGGGCAGAAGCACCAGGCGGGCCAGCGCCCGGCTGCGGAACTCCTCGACCAAGGTGCGATCGCCGTAGTCGCCGACCACGTCCCAGTGGGGCGACACCGGGCCCAGGAACACGATGCGCACGTGCGCACGAGGCGGTTCGTTGGGTGCGTAGACGTCGGTCATGGGAACTCCTTGGACGGTTTCAGCCGCAATCGGCCGTGGCAGACCGAAAGCGGATGGTTGTACCGGCGGGAAACCGCTGGTCACAGGCACCCTACCGGGGGAATCGGCCGGGGGGAACCCCTGATGGTTCTTCGTCACTGCGCCCTGACTGGATCCCGATCCGGTCGTTTGCTTGACTGACCGGAGCCGGGAACTCCACCACGGTGGGCGACGTCAAAGTCGCTGACCGGGAGCGATCGGCTTCCAGCGGGCGAAGCGGGCGGAAACCAACTTCGCACAAGGAGAACCCATGAACGAGCAGAACACCCCTCTCGTCGACGACGATTCGGCCACCGGCTGGATGGCCCTCGGGTCGTGTCGTGCCCATCCGCCGGCCATGTTTTTCCCGAGCGACGGCGTCGGCGTCGACCGGGCTCGCAAGATCTGCGCCACCTGCCCCGTCGTGGCCCCCTGCCTCGACTACGCCCTTGAACACCACATCGACCACGGTGTGTGGGGTGGCTGCTCGGAGCGCGAGCGGCGGCGGATCGCCAAGCGGCGGCGACTCTCTATTCGTCCGGCCTGAGCCGGACCGGACTCAGTCGGCCTTCTTGGCCTCGGAGTCGTCCTTGGCGCCCTCGCTCAGGCCCTGCTTGAACTCTTTTTGAGCCTGACCCAGGCTGCGCGCCAGCTTCGGGATCTTCGATCCACCGAAGAGGACCAGGATCACCACGAGAACGACGATCACTTCCGGACCGTCAAAAAAGCCTGCGAACATGGGTCGAAGGGTACCACCTGCCCCCGTGGAAGAGTGTTCGCATGCTCGAGTGCGTGGTCAACGTGAGCGAGGGGTGCGACACCCGTCGACTCGCCGATCTCGACGAGGTGTGCGGGCGCGATCTGCTCGATCGGCACTCCGACTGCGACCACCATCGCAGCGTGTTCACCCTGGCCGGCGAATCGGCGGTGCGCGATCTCACTCGTGCGTGCGTGGAACGACTCGACATCGCCGAACACCAAGGAGCACATCCCCGTCTCGGCGTGGTCGACGTGGTGCCCTTCGTTCCTTTGACGGGTTCGACGATGAGCGATGCCCGGCGGGCCCGCGACGACTTCGCCCGTTGGGCGAGCTCGACGTTCGCGATTCCGGTGTTCGTGTACGGACCGGTCGACTCGAACGAACGACAACTCCCTGACATCCGCCGTTCGGCCTTCCGCGACCTCGCACCCGACTTCGGCCCGTCGACACCGCACCGCACGGCCGGCGCGATCTGCGTGGGCGTGCGCGACGTGTTGGTGGCCTACAACGTGTGGTTGAACGACGACGTGCCGTTCGACATGGCTCGCGCCATCGCGCGCGACGTGCGCGGCGACGGAGTGCGCACGTTGGCGCTGCGCGTGGGATCACGTGTGCAGATCAGCACGAATCTGGTGGAACCACGACGAGTCGGTCCGATGGAGGCTTTCGATCGAATCCGCACATCGGCCGGGTCGCTCGGCGCTCGCGCCGTTCAGGGCGAGTTGGTGGGGCTGCTTCCGACTGAGGTGTTGGAGCGAATCCCGGTTGCCCGGTGGCCCGAACTCGACGTCGACGAGTCGCGCACGATCGAGTCGCGACTGGAGCGGCGCGGTCGATGAACCGCTGTGATCAGGCGGTGGCGGTGCGACGACCGGCCTGGGCGCGCTGACGGCGCAGGCGACGACGCTCGCGTTCGGAGAGTCCGCCCCAGATACCGAACTTCTCGCCGTTGACGAGGGCGTACTCGAGGCAGTCGAGACGAACGGTGCAACCGCGGCACACTTCCTTGGCTTCGCGGGTGGAGGCTCCACGCTCGGGGAAGAAGAGGTCGGGGTCGACTCCGAGGCAGTTCGCGTCGTCCTGCCAGTTCTGTTCGTTCTCGCTCACGGCTCACTGCCCATCTCGGCCCGGTGGCCGGTTCACTTCCCCGGCTTTCCCCTCGGTGCCGGAACTACAACGATGTCATTCTTGCTCATGACAACCTCTCGGCGCAAGGAGAAATGTCGCAAAAGCCCAGCCTGCAGGCTTGCGGAATCCACGGCACGCCCTTCCGTGTTCGCTCGCAGAGATGCCCGCCACTCTCGGATTCGCATTTTTCCTAGGAAATTCTGCATTTCCCCTGCTCAGAGGGCACGAATTCGAGGGGCTCGTGAACACCGGCACCCCCAGCCGGGCCCGATACCGACCTACTCTTCCCCCATGCCGATCCATCTGCGCGCCGAACCCGGCGACTACGCCCCCGCCGTCTTGTGCCCCGGAGATCCCCGACGGGCCACGTACATCGCCGAGAACTTCTTC
This sequence comes from Actinomycetota bacterium, assembly GCA_039800005.1. Taxonomy (GTDB): domain Bacteria; phylum Actinomycetota; class Acidimicrobiia; order Acidimicrobiales; family Ilumatobacteraceae; genus Casp-actino8. Next base: position 32,411 of record JBDLRN010000037.1, read on the forward strand.
GATCCGGGCGCGCGGCTCGTGAACGAGGAGCGCGGCATGCTCGGCTACACCGGCACCTTCGAAGGCCAGCCGATCAGTGTGCAGTCGACGGGAATGGGCACGCCCAGCGCGGGCATCGTGTTCGAAGAACTGGTGATGCTCGGCGCTACGCGCATGATCCGCGTTGGCACGACCGGAGGGTTGCAGCCGTTCCTGCGCATGGCCGACACGGTGATCGCCGTGAGCGCGTCGAGCGATGACCGTACGCCGATTCGTTATGCGGGCATGGACGGATTGGCCCCGACGGCCACGTATTCGTTGGTGGAAACGGCAGTGCGCATGAGTCGTGAGGTGAGCGATCGCGTGTTCGTGGGGCCGATCGTCACGAGCGGACTCTTCTACGACCCGGATCCGAACACCTTCGACCGCTGGCGCGGCCTCAAGCACCTCGGTGTCGAGATGGAAGCGTCGATGCTCTACACCATCGCGGCGGTGAAGGGTGTGGAGGCACTGGCGATGATGACGGTGAGCGACGTGCTCGCGCCGGACGCATCACCCGTGCGCATCAGTGACGACGACCTGAAGAAGGGTGTCGATCAGATGATGCGCATCGCCTGCCGCGTCGCCATCTCCTGACCCGGTGTTCTGACTCGGTGTTCTGGTGAGGATTTTTCACCGCATAGGTGAAGATCGCGCACCAGATTCCCAGCGTCAGGTCCACGCTCAGTTTTCTGGTGCGTCTTTTTGACCTATGCGGTGAAAAATCCTCACCAGAACACCAAGGGATGCGGTGCTGGGTGGGGGCTGATCGGGCCGGACGGAACGCCGGTCAGATGAGGCCGAGGTCGCGGACGGCCTGGCGCTCGTCGGCGAGTTCGGCCGTCGAGGCATCGATCTTGCCGCGACTGAAATCGTCGATGTCGAGACCCTGCACGATCGAGTACTTGCCGTCGGCACAGGTGCACGGGAATGACGAGATGAGTCCCTCGGGCACGCCGTAACTGCCGTCGCTCGGAATGGCCATGCTCACCCAGTCGCCGGGAGCGGTACCAAGGTGCCACGAACGGATGTGATCGACCGCCGCGTTGGCCGCCGACGCCGCCGACGACAAACCACGCGCCTCGATGATGGCCGCACCGCGCTTGGCGACGGTCGGGATGAACGTGCCGTCGACCCATGCATGATCGTTCACGGCCTGGTACGCGTTCTTGCCGTCGACTTCGCAGTGGAACAAGTCGGGGTACTGCGTCGCGCTGTGGTTGCCCCAGATGGTCATCTTCTTCACGGCCGTCACCGGCTGATTCAACTTCTGTGCGATCTGCGTGATCGCGCGGTTGTGGTCGAGACGAGTCATCGCCGTGAAGCGACCGGGATCGAGCGCCTTGGCGTTCTGCTGCGCGATGAGCGCATTCGTGTTGGCCGGGTTGCCCACCACGAGCACCTTCACGTCGCGCTTGGCGCTGCGCGCGAGGGCCTCGCCCTGCGGCTTGAAGATTCCACCGTTGGCGCTCAACAGATCGGCACGCTCCATGCCCGCCTTGCGCGGCATGGCACCCACCAACAGCGCCACGTCGGCGTCACCGAAGGCCACGTCGGCGTCGTCGGTTCCGACCACACCGGCCAGCAACGGGAACGCGCAGTCGTCGAGTTCCATCTTCACACCCTCCAGCGCCTTGAGCGCCGGCGTGATCTCGAGCAACTGCAGGATCACCGGAGTGTTCGGGCCGAGCATGGCGCCCGAAGCGATACGAAACAGGAGGCTGTAGCCGATCTGGCCGGCGGCGCCGGTCACGGCAACTTTCACGGGGGATGTCATGCCGACAGAGTAGGTCGGCACCTCACCGAGAACGAAGTCCGGTGGGCGACGAAATCAGTCGGCCGCCAGGGCTTTTTCGATCTCGTCGGCGTAGAACACGCTGCCGTCGCGGTCGAGATGGATGCCATCGCCGGTGAAGCACTCACCCGAACACAACTCGGCCACCAACTGCCAGTCGAGGACCACCACGTTGGAATATCGCTCGGGCAGGGCGCGAATGCGGGAGTTGTTCGGCTCGATCCACTCGCGGTTGCCGCGTCCGGTGAGCACGACGACCCGCGGCACCTCGGAGAGGGCCGACATCATGAGATCGAGCGTCTCTGTGCTCATCGGACCGTTGGTTCCCACGTGCACCACGGCCGAGTTCATGCCGACGCCGAGGTCGCGTAACTGCACGAAGATCTCGGCGGCCAACTTCCCTTGTCGGTTCTCCTCGGCGTCGACCACGATGCCACGCGACGCCAGTTCGGGAGCGGCACCTTTCATGACCGAATCGCCGATGGCGAAGACTTCGTAGAAGGGCGGAACGAACACGGTCGTGGTGGTGCTCTCGGCGGGAGCGGTCGAACCCTCGGACGGGGTCGTGGGGTTCGAGAGCGTCGTGTCTGCTCCCACTTCGTCGAGGACGTCGATCACCACGCCTTCGGCTTCGTTCAACGAGGCCTGCACGGTGTTGGGCTTCAAGTCGGCGGACGCCAGGCTCGCCACCGAGAAGGCCGGCACCGCGACGATGGTCGCGGTGAGCAAGCCGAACGTCCCACGACGACGCAGTGCACCCGGTCCACTGCGCAACAGCGCTCCCATCGACTCGCGGAATCGCTGCTCGCGAATCGGCAGTTCGACGTAGCGATACGAGATCTCGGTGATGGCGACGGTGACGAGCATCGCACCCACGAATTCGTGAACCTTCAAGGCCACGCCCGATTCGTGGCGCAGAGCCTGGAACACCGGCCAGTGATAGAGGTACAAGCCGTAGGAGCGTTCGCCGATCACGCGCAGAACGGGATTGCCGAGAACTCGGCCACTGAACGCACGTTGGTGGGCGACCGCGGCGATCACCATCAACGTGAACAGTCCGGTGAGCACCAGACCCCCACGGAAGAGAAGCGGATCGGCGTGTAGGCCCTCTTCGCCCTTCAGCTTCAGGATCTTGGTGTTCCACGCCAACAGTGCCAGGCCGGCGAGACCGACGAGAGCCAGTGGATCGAGCGACTTGCCCTTGTTACGCATCGGGCCGCGCAGAAGAGCGAAGGGTCGCCACACCAACGCCAGCGCCGCGCCCAGCAGAAGTCCGGTCGCGCGCGTGGGAGTCGACAGATACAGCGTGTCGACCTTGTTCACGCACCGATCGGCGATCGACCAGTAGGCCTCGGGAGTCTCGATGCATGTGCCGATCGGCCCCGACGGCATCAACAACGCGACAGCCACGGCGATCGTGAAAGCGACACCCACGAACCACATCGCCACTCGCGGCAGGCGATCGCGACCGGCGCGCAGGATGATCAGCATCACGACCGGCCAGATCACGTAGAACTGCTCCTCCACCGCCAGCGACCAGAGGTGCCGCAACGGTGCGAAGTCGTTGACCGCGGTGTAACCGGCGCCGGTCCACACCTGGAACCAGTTCGATCCGTACAGGACACCGGCGATCACGTCACCACGTAAGGCACCCAAGGCGTCGCGTTCGAAGAAAGCCGACCAGACGACCAGCAGACCCATCATGGCGAAGAGAGCGGGAAGGAGTCGGCGGGCGCGCCGAGCCCAGAAGTCGCGCAGGCTCACCGCATCGGTGCGTTCGTGTTCGGCCACCAACAACAACGTGATGAGGTATCCACTGATCACGAAGAAGACCTCGACACCGAGGAATCCGCCCGGAAGCCAAGCGGCGTTGGCGTGATACACGATCACGGCCAGCACCGCGAGGGCGCGCAGGCCGTCGAGCCCGGGGAGATACGGGACTCGACTGATCTGCTGAGAGCGTGATCCGGACGTGGGCATGAGTGTGATCAGTCTGCCGGGTCGGTGTTCCCGAGGGGTGGCGAGTCAGCGGCCGACCGGAAGACCGAGGTTGGCGTAGATCTCGCGCGTGGCCGTGCTGCGATTGAGTGTGTAGAAGTGCAGACCGGGTGCACCCTGCGCAAGAAGTTCGGCGCAGAGTTCGGTGGCAGCCTCCACACCGACGCGCCGCACGTCGTCGGCGGACTCGACGCGATCGAGACGATCGGCGAGCCACGACGGGAAGGCGGCACCCGACAACTGCGCCATACGCACGATCTGCGACTTGTTGGTGACCGGCATGATGCCCGGAATCACCGGCTTGTCGACACCGAGAGCACCCAGTTCCTCGATCATCTCGACGTAGACGTTCGCCTCGAAGAAGAACTGGGTGATGGCGAAATCGGCCCGGCTCAACTTGGCGGCCAGATGACGACGGTCGGACGCCCGATCGGGTGAACGCGGATGCACTTCGGGGTGCGCGGCGACGCCCACCGAGAAGCGACCCGACGCGAGCACGTCGTCGAGGAGTTCGCTCGCATAGGTGTAGTCACTCTTCACGGTCGACCCGTCGGCCGGCGCGTCTCCACCGAGAGCGAGGATGTTCTCGACGTCGTGTTCGGCGTACGCGTCGAGGATCTCGGCGATCTCGGCGCGGGTATGACCCTGACACGTGAGATGGGCCATCGGGTTGATCTCGGTCTCCTGACGCAGCCACTGCACCAGCTGCTGTGTGCGCTGACGCGTACTGCCACCAGCTCCGTAGGTGATGCTCACGAAACTCGGAGCGAGCGGCTCGAGTTCGGCGATGGTGCGACCGAGCGTGAGTTGCGCCATGTCGGTCTTGGGCGGGAAGAACTCGAAGGAGAACGTGCGGCCGGACGCGATGAGATCGGAGATGCGAGCCACGCCGCAATTCTACGAGCCGTCAGTGGCGGAAGTGCCGCTCACTGGTGAAGACCATGGCGATCCTGTGCTCGTCGGCCGCCGCGATCACCTCGTCATCGCGCACGCTGCCACCTGGCTGGACGACAGCCGTGATTCCTGCCGCTGCCGCCGCGTCGAGACCGTCGCGGAACGGGAAGAAGGCATCACTCGCCGCGACTCCACCGCGTGCCCGATCGGCCGAACGCTCGGCGGCGATGCGCGCCGAATCGAGACGATTCTGCTGACCGGCTCCGATGCCGAACGCCTGTCGATCCTTGACGTAGACGATCGCGTTCGAACTGACCGATGCACACACGCGCCAAGCGAACTCGATGTCGCTCCATTGTTCCGCAGTGGGTTGCACCTTCGTGACGACGCGCCACGTGGAACGGTCGAGATTCACCACGTCGGCGCTCTGCACGAGGAGCCCGCCGTCGACCGGTCGCACATCACGCGTGAGCGGACTCGGTGCTCGACCCGTGAGGACGCGCAGATTCTTCTTCGACGTGAGGATCGTGAGAGCTTCGGGTTCGTACCCCGGCGCCACGACCACTTCGGTGAACACTTCGGCCAGATCGATGGCGAGCTCGGCGGTGACGACGCGATTCACAGCAACGATGCCCCCGAACGCGCTGACCGGATCGCACGCATTGGCTCGTCGATACGCTTCAGCAAGAGCATCGGGTGACGCACTCGACGCAACCGAGGCGACACCGCACGGATTGGCGTGCTTGACGATCACGCACGACGGATCGGCGAAGTCGTTCACCAGTCGCCACGCCGCTTCGGTGTCGTACACGTTGAGATAGCTGAGTTCTTTGCCACCGTGTTGGACGGCCTCGTCCCACCAACTCGATGCACCCACGAAGCGATAGCGAGCTCCCTGCTGATGCGGGTTCTCGCCGTAACGCAGCGACTGCACCTTCACGGCGTCGAGCAACAGGTGATCGGGCAGCGGATGGTTCGTCTCGGTGAGCCAGGCAGCGATCGCCGCGTCGTAGTCGCGCGTGACCCCGAAGGCCACGGCCGCCAATTCACGGCGCAGATCGGCCGACAGCGAGCCGTCACGACCGATGGCCTCGGCCACTCGGGCGTAGTCGTCGGGGCGAACCACCACGCCGACATGGGCGTAGTTCTTTGCCGCACCCCGCACCATGGCCGGTCCACCCACGTCGATCAGTTCGATCGACGGGTTCGTATGAAAGGGATACAGATTCACGACGACCAGCGAGATGGGTTCGATGCCGAGTCGGGCGAGGTCGGCGACGTGTTCGGGATTCCCCAGGTCAGCGAGGATGCCGCCGTGCACCGCTGGGTGCAGGGTGACAACCCGATGACCGAGGATGGCGCCGAATCCGGTGAGGTCGGCCACGTCGGTCACGGGAAGAGCGGCGTCGCGCAGAGTCGCCGCCGTTCCACCACTCGACAGGACCCTCCACCCAGCCGACACCAAGGTGCGGGCCAAGTCGACCACCCCGGTCTTGTCGTACACGCTGATCAGAGCGGTGGCCACGGGGTCACCCTAGTGAGATCGAACCTTGACAGCACCCGTGACAGTGGGTCTGCTGAGAGGGCTACGGTTCGTGGCACTGATGCCGGGAACACCCGGCTCGAAGGAGGGGTTCATGGATTTTTCCAAGTTCAAGGTGTCGACGTGGCTGATGACCGTCGGCGCACTCGTCATGCTCATTTCCGGTCTGTTCCTCGACTGGGCGAAGATCGATTTCTTCGGTGAGAGCTTCTCGGAGGGCAACGCGTTCGACTGGACGCGCGGCTGGATCTCCTGGATCCTCGTCATCGCCGTCGGAGGCACTGCGATCGCCACGGCCGCCGGAAAGTCGGTCGGTCGGTCGAATCTGCCACTGGTTCAGACGGCACTGTCGGCTATCGCTGCGCTGTTGATGTTGCTCTTGATCATCACCGGACCCGACAAGGAAGGTCTCGACCTCGGACGAGCCTTCGGACTGTGGATCTCGTTCCTCGCGACGATCGCGGTGTTCGCCGGATCGATCATGAACCTGACGGAGTCGGGCGGGAACATCAAGGACCTGACCGACGTCAACAAGTTGAAGGATTCGTTCGGCTCGGGTGGTGCCACACCTCCCCCGCCGCCGCCCAGCGCCTGATCACTCACTCACATTCTTTGGTGTTCTGGGTCCAAAACAAGACGCCTGGCGTCCGATTGCAGACCCAGAACACCAAGGACTGAGAAGTTTTCGGCTCAGCCGAGGGTGGCGATGATCTCCGCCATCAAGATGCCGGCTTCGGTCGGGTTCTGACCGACCTTCACACCCGCGGCGCGCAGCGCATCCATCTTTCCTTGGGCCGTGCCCTTGCCACCCGACACGATGGCACCGGCATGGCCCATCTTCTTTCCCGGGGGCGCGGTCACACCGGCGATGTAGGCGCTCATCGGCTTGGTCACGTTGGCCTTGATGAACTCGGCCGCTTCCTCCTCGGCCGATCCGCCGATCTCACCGATCATGATGATGGCGTCGGTCTCGGGATCGTTCTGGAACTCGCGCAAGCAGTCGATGAAGTTGGTGCCCGGCACCGGATCGCCACCGATACCCACGCAGGTGCTCACGCCGATACCGCGCTGCTTCAACTCGTAGAGCGCCTGGTAGGTGAGCGTTCCCGAACGCGACACGATGCCCACGTTCTTCTTGCCGGCCTTGGGCAGTTCGGCGATCTCACCGGCGGTGATGCCGATGTTGCACTTGCCTGGGCTGATGATGCCCGGGCAGTTGGGGCCGAGCAGACGCGTGTTCGGGTAGTCACGCACGAGTGTGTTGTAGACCTTGGCCTCGTCCTGGGCCGGAATGCCTTCGGTGATGCACACGACGAAACGCACGCCAGCGGCGGCCGCTTCGAGGATCGCCGCCGACGCCGCCTTGGGCGGAACGGCCACGAACGACGCGTCGGCACCCGTGGCCTTCACCGCTTCGGCAACGGTGTCGAACACCGGAATGCCTTCGACGTCGGTGCCGCCCTTGCCGGGCGTCACGCCCGCCACGACCTGCGTGCCGTAGGCCTTGTTGCGCAGACCGTGGTACTTGCCCTGACCACCGGTCAGGCCTTGCACGATCACCTTGGTGTTCTCGTTCACGAAAATGGCCATGACGTCACTTTCCCTTCGCGATCGCAACGGCGGTTTCGGCCGCTTCGAGCATGGTCGGCTTGGACACGAGCTTGGACTCCGGAATGCCGGCGTTCTTCAGAATGGCTCGTCCTTCTTCGGCGTTGGTGCCGTCGAGGCGGATCACCATCGGCGCCTTCAGGTCGACGCGGCTCAGCGCTTCGACGATTCCCTTGGCGACTTCTTCACCGCGGGTGATGCCACCGAAGATGTTGATGAAGATCGACTTCACGTTCTGGTCGAAGTTGATCACCTCGAGCGCGGCCGCCATCACGTCGGCGTTGGCGCCGCCACCGATGTCGAGGAAGTTGGCCGCCGTGCCGCCCACCTGGTTGACCACGTCGAGGGTGCTCATGGCGAGACCGGCGCCGTTGGCGATGATGCCGACCGATCCCTCGAGGCCGATGTACTGCAGATCGTGCGTACGGGCGAGCTTCTCGCGGTCGTCGAGCACTTCGGTCGCCCGGTACTCCTCCCATTCGGGATGACGGAACGACGCGTTGTTGTCGAGACTCACCTTGGCGTCGAGCGCGTGCACTTCACCGGTGGGCTTCAAGATGAGCGGGTTGATCTCGGCGAGGTCGCAGTCGCCCTCGGTGAAACAGCGATACAACTTCACGAGGATGCTCGCCACACCGTCGACTGCCTTGGCCGGGATCTTGGCGTCGACCGCGGCCTGTCGTGCCGTGGCCTCGCTGATCCCGTCGACCGGATCGATGTGCAACTTCACGATCGCATCGGGATCCTTGTCGGCTACCTCTTCGATGTCGACACCACCCTGCGCCGACAACATGAGAAGGTGCTTCTTGGCCGCCCGGTCGAGCGTGTACGACGCGTAGTACTCCTCGGCGATGTCGCTTGCGTGCTCGACCCACAGACGCTTCACGACATGGCCCTTGATGTCCATGCCGAGGATGTTCCCGGCGTGGAAACGAACTTCGTCGGCGTCGTTGGCGAGCTTGATGCCGCCGGCCTTGCCGCGGCCTCCCACCTGAACCTGCGCCTTCACGACCACGGGGTAGCCCGATGCGTCGGCGACGCGCACGGCCTCGTCGACCGTGTCGGCTGCGCCACCCGGACTCACCGGGATGTCGTAGCGGGCGAAGTACTGCTTGCCCTGGTACTCGAACAGATCCATGACGTGGAATCCCCTTTCGGACGGGATGGCGGTTCCGAGTGGGAAACCCTAGGTGGTCGGCCGGATGCGTACCTAGTTGACGTGGCAGCCCCTCGCCGTCGACTCAGCGGTGGTGAAGCTTCACTCCCGCCGCCGAGCCACCCGATCGGCCCTCCGACGAAGCGGCCGCGGCTGCGCTGAACGGCGCGGCACTCGAGTCGACGTCGACCGACAGAACCTGAGCCACCGGATTGGCGTCGACGATCGACGGCTTCGCTGACGGCTGGTCGACGATTGGCTGCTGGTTCGTCCGGTCGGCAACCGGAGCCTCGACGGCCGGGGCCTCGATGGCCGGTGCATCCTGAGTCGGTGCATCCTGGGCCGGGGTCTCGGTCGCGGGGGTCTGCGTCGCGGGGGTCTCCTGAGCCGGGGTCTCGATGATCACGACCTCATCGTGGCCGTCGTGGTCACCGTGTCCGTAGCCGTGACCGTTGCCGTGGCTCTCGTGGCCCTTGCCGTGCTTGCCCTCTTCGTCGTGGCCGCGTACGGCATCGGGGTTCGGATGTCCATTCTCGGCGTGGGCCTCGCCACTGCGGCCCGGACCCTGGGGGGCGGCCGAGGCAGCCGACGCTCCGGCGCCGAACAAGACGGCGGCAGAGGTGGCCAGGGCGATGGTCAAGCGGGCGGTGCGGGTCGGATTCATCTTCGGTCCTTTCGTCGAGCCAGGGCGGGTTGCGCTGACACCGGACACGAGGAGCGACCCGTCGGGATCTCGCGAAAAGTTCGAAAATTCCCTGTGACCACCAACCCGTGATGAACCACCTGCTCAGAGTGGGCGGGCCGGCTCCCCACCCGGCAGACTTCCTCCATGCGTCGGGTCGAGTTGCGCTCTCCGTTGGCCCGGGCCGTGGCCCCGGTAGCGGCCGGCCTCGGCTTCTTTCTCGTGCTCGGCCTCGTGATGTGGGGCATCGCCGCGCTCATGTCGGGTGAGGAAACCCAGACCACCACCTTCACCCCCGATCGCCTGCCGGTCGGCAACGTGGTGCGGTGGGCCGAGTCGATCGACGCCGACGGGCCGGTGCTCTTCCCCGGACTCGGTACCACCACTGGTGAACGCACGATCGTGCTCGACCACGACGGCACCAACCCCGAGCGGGGCTGGGTCGTGTACTACGCGTATCCAGCCGACCGCGACCCATCGTGCGCGGTCGAACAGGTCGTCGGCACCGATCAGTTCACCGACTGCGACGGACGCACGATCTCGGTCGCCGATCTGGCCCCGCCCGAGAACGGTGAGTTCCCGATCATCGAGGATCGCACGATGCTCTACATCGATCTCGGCGACCGCCCGAACGAGACGTCGGCGACTCTGGCCGACTGATCGTCGGCATCGTCACTGGGCAACCTCACGACACGAGGTCGTTGGTCGGCCACAACTGCGGAAACCACTCGCCTCGGAGCGGCTGACCTTTCTTGCGCGAGTCGACCTCACTCGGAATCACACTTCGAAAGTCGGGTGAGCACACCCAATCGCGCGGCGCGTACACCATGTCGTCGCCGAGCACGCGCAGACTGAACACGCGACGTCGTCCGCCACCGGCCACACCCGGAGCACCGTGCACGGTGAGCATGTGGAACGCGACGGCGTCGCCGGGCTCCAGGCTCCACGAGCGAATCGGAAAATCGTGACGTCGCGCGTCGATGTCGGGCAGATCGGCCAGGGAACCCTCGGGGAACCACGCCGCTCGCTGATCGAGAAAGGTGCGCGGCATCAACCACGGTCCGAGATGAGTCCCGGCCACCATTTCGAGAGCCGACTCGACCGGCACCGGGTCGACCGGGATCCAGAAGCTCACGTTCTGCCGGCCCTCGACGTCGTAGTACGGCTGGTCCTGATGCCACGGCGTGCGTTGGCGAGTGCGGGGCTCTTTCACCAACACATGGTCGTGGTAGAGGTGCACGTGTGAACTGCCCATGAGTTCGGCGGCCACCGCCGCCAGACGAGTCGATCGCAAGAACGACATGAATTCGGGACGTTCGCGCCATGTGCAGAAGTCTTCGAGGAAGAGGCCCGGGTCGTCACTCGCACTCGCCACCTTGGCCCGAGGCGACGGCGCGGCGACCACCGAATCGATGCCGGCGCGCAACACGTCGATCTCGTCGGGCGACACCACACCGCGCAACACGACCGCCCCGTCCGTGCGATATGCGTCGACGACATCAGGATCGAGTTCGACGGCACCGGTCACCACCACATTCTGATACGACGCGTTCCGATCCGGCGACTCGCTCTGCTACGAATGACGACGTGCCGTACACCCCGATCATCGGAACTCTCGGGTACGTGCTCGATCGCGTCGCCGACTCGGTGTTGCTCGTGCACCGCAACAAGCGGTCGAGCGACGAACACCTCGGCAAATGGAACGGCCTCGGCGGGAAACTCGAACCCGGTGAAGACCTGGGGAGCGGCATGCGACGCGAGTTGCACGAAGAAGCAGACATCGTCGTGACGTCGATGACCTTGCGCGGCACGATCTCGTGGCCCGGTTTCGGAGCCAACGGCGAGGACTGGCTGGGTCCGATCTTCCTGATCGACGGCTGGACCGGCACTCCTCCTTCGTCGAACGCCGAGGGTGACCTGGCCTGGATCCCGCTCCCCCGCCTCCTTCAAGCCTGCAGTCACGACCCGTCGATTCGCCGGGCCGCCGACCTGCCGATGTGGGACGGCGATCGGTTCTTCCTGCCGCTGGTGTTCGACGGCGATCCCCGGCCGTTCCACGGGGTGATGCCCTACGCCGACGGGCACCCGCAGAGCTGGACGTTCGAACGCTGGTAGCGAGGGTCGTCCGGCCGAAGTCCGTGTCGATCACACATGATCGAGAGTCATTCGTTGGAAGGGACGCATGTCCGCTTCCCCCAATCGCACTTCCTTCTGGCGTCGCACCTTCGAAGCAGCCCGTCGCATCGACGGCTGGAGTCGGGTCGACAAGCTCTACACCCGTAACACCGCGGCCCAGGTCGCGAGCGACATTCGCCGCGCCCATCTCGAAAGTCGGGTGACGATTCGTACCAATGGCATCGAACCTGGCGAGGTATGGGAGACGCGTTGGAACGCCGTCGACAACGGAGCGAACGGCGACTGCGAAGTGTGGATCAGACTTCGCCGTGAATCATCGTGACGAACGCCATGAATCAGGGTTCGATCGACGTTCCGTCACCGAGATGACGCACCCAGATGGCGAAATTGCCCGGCGGGCATTTGTCATCCGTCCCCCAGCGAGCCTCCCAGCGTTCACCGGGCAAGATGCCACGGACGCGCAGCGTGTCGAGATCGCGCATGTGCGACGAACGGATGTCGCTCGAGATCTGTGCAGCGGTCGACGCGGTGTACAGGCGCTGAATACGCACCCATCGACTGTGCTGTCGCGCTTCCCGCAACGCCAACACCCAGAACGATTGTCTCTGCCATGCAGCAGACATCGGCGGATCGTCGGGCACGACGTGACTGCTCTCGTCGCGTGGGGCATCCATGGGTGAAGAGTCTGTTTCTCGGGACCATGAACACACCACCACCACCGGACTAATGGTGTACATCGAATGAACAGATCGTTAGGCAAAATTGCCAGTACACATGTACCAAGTTGCCTCGAACGGTACGAACATACTTCGCGCGCGTGGCTGATCATGCAGCGCGTGCCAACTCGTCGTCGGTCGGACGACGGAACAACACCATCATCACCGCACCGCCAGCGGCGACCGACGCCGAGACGAACCACCACGCTCGATGAAACCCGCGGCTCGGATCGCTCGACGAGAGAGCCGCGGTGAGCAACGAAGCGACGATCGCCAGACCGAGCGCCGCGCCGACTTGTCGGAACGTGGTGTTGAGGGCCGACCCCATGGCGTACCGAGTGGGCGGCAGATACGCCGTGGCCGCGCTCGACAACGACGACAGCGCGAGTCCGACCCCGGCTCCGGTGATCACCATCAACGGGAAGTAGAGCGACCAGTACTGCGCGTCGGTGTCGACGGCCAGGTTCAACACCGCGATTCCACCGGCCAACAACACGGCTCCGAGCGCGATCACTCGATGATGACCGAGACGGTGCACCACCCGTCCGGCCGGATAAGCGACGATCGCCGCCGTGAGAGGCCCCGGGGTCATGGCCAGACCCGAGCCCGTGGCCGAGTACCCCCACACCTGTTGCAGCCACTGCACGTTGACGAAGAACATGCCGAAGAAGCCGGCGCTGAACACCAAGGCGGCCACGTTGGCAGCCGACACGAAGCGCAACTTCATGAGTCCGAGGTCGAGAATCGGATCGGCGACCACCCGACAGCGAGCGACGAAGGTCAGGATCATCAGCAGACCGACGACAAGCACGACCACCGGCCGAGAGCCGACCCACCCCCACTCGTCGCTCTGCACGATCACGAGCGTGACGAGACCCACGCCACCCATCGCCAACAGCGCACCGATCAGATCAGGTCGCCGGAACGACGCCGAATCGCGTGACTCGCTCAAGATGCGCAGGCCAAGGACGATGGCGAGCACCGAGAACGGCAGATTCACGAAGAAGATCCATCGCCAACCGAGACTCTCGACCAAGAGGCCGCCGACCGTTGGCCCCGACGCCGCGGCGATTCCACCGATCGCGCCCCAGATCCCGATGGCCGCCGAACGTCGCTCGATCGGGAACTCCGGGAGCACGAGGGCGAGCGAGGCCGGCGTGAGCATGGCACCACCGACGGCTTGCACCACCCGTGCAGCGATCACGAACTCCACGTTCGGCGCCACACCGCAGAGGAACGAGCCGATCGCGAAGATGCCGAGGCCCCACAGAAACGCTCGCTTGCGGCCGAACACGTCGGCCAGCCGGCCGGCGGTGAGCAGGCCGGCCGCGTAGGCGATGTTGTAACCCGAGAAGACCCACGTGAGTGCACGTCGGCGATCGGCACCGAAGTCGGCGAGCATGTCGCCGAACGCCACGTTGAGCACGCTCACGTCGAGCGACACCAGGAATACGCCGACGCTGGTGAGTGCGAGAACTTTCGTACCGCGCGACAGTGAGGAAGCCGACGCCACGGTCAGTTGGTCGACTTGTCTCGCAAGTGGCGACCCACGTAGGCGACCACGACCTGTTGCACCTCGTCGTCGAAGAACACGTGGACACGGTACAAACGCGCCCCCTTGCCGTTGCGGATGTGGGCCACGGCGTATTCGGTGCGCCCCCGCCACGTGAATGCATAGTCATCCGAGTACTTGCGCTCGGCGGTGTCGGAGATTCCACCCGCGTAGTTGAGACCGAGGCTGCGACACGAGATGGTGAGCGACGCCTTGGTGATGCGTCCGCTCTTCCAGTCGCCGGCCACCACGTTGAGGCGTACGAGATCCTCGAGAAGCCGATTGGCGTCGACGTTCTCGAGTTGCGCCGCGGTCTCGAGTGCGCGTGCGTGGAACGTGAGGTGTTCGCAGATCGACGCCGCCTGTCTCACGGCGTCGATCGCCGACGACGCCTGCAAGCCCGACGGGCTCTTCCCGAGTCGGATCGCCAATTCGGTGTTCTGAAGAACCAACTGATCGACGATGAAGTCGCCCTTCTCGAGCAACTGGTTCTTCTCGTCGATCGTGCGATCGGCCTCGGCGAGCGCTTGTTCGAGTTCGTCGATGCGGTTGTAGGCCTCCTGCCACCCGTCGAGGGCGGCTCGGTACTCCGACATGGCGACTGCGTCGGTGGCAACGGCCTCGGTCGCGACCGGAGTGGTCACCACCACAGGTGCGTCGTCGGATCGTCGTCGGAATCGCGGAGCTCGCAGCGGGGCGAGCGATCCGTTGGCGGCGACACCGAGCAAGCCGATGCAGTTGCGCAGTTCGGAACCCGCTCCGGCCTGCGTGAGTCCACCACCACCCCACACCTTGTGCTCGCGTCCGGGCCACACCAGGGCCAGTCCGCGCGCCAGCAGGAAATCGTCGCGGTACAACTGATGGAACGCCGTGCGAGTGGCGTCGCCTTCGAAACGAACGAGGTGCACCTGACCCACCACCGACCGCGCCACCGATTCGATGTCGAACAGAGGCGAACTCTGGGTGGGGACCGTCTCGACGAGGATCGGAAGTCGACGTCCGGGGGCGTCGCAGAACGCCGCGATCTCCTGAGCGCCCAAGGTGTCCTTCACGACGCGCACTCGACCGAGCACTCGCGTGTTCGCGTCGTACATCGGGACGGCATCGAGAACTCCGGCCACGAGATTCTTCAGTGACGCGATCGGGACGTCGGGCATGGTGGGCTGGATGCGATGGCCGCCGGGGATGACCACCGTGCGCACTTCGAACGACGTGCCCGACGAATCGGTGGCGATCGTGACGGTCGAGGTGGCCACCGCCTTGTCGGCCAGACCGCGATCGACGGTCAGACGCCACCATCGCTCGGGGTCGGCGTTGTCGAAGCGAACCGTGATACCCGGTCCGCGTTCGGCGAAGGGGTGTTCTTCCTCGACCCAGTCGGTCACCATGCTCCGCACCGTGGCCGTGTGATCGGGCGACCAGGCCGGCCCGTCGAGTCGCATCGCATAGACGACTCTCATGGCACCTCCTGCATGACAACAGTCTCGCCGATGAGAGAGCGATTGACGACACCGAATTCGAGGCCGATCCCCGGTTCGCGCGCCGAACCGCTCATAACGTGGCGTCATGGTCCTTCTCGGCGTCGATTGGTGGTCGGACACCGCGTCCGAGACGATCCTCGTGGTGCACGCCGCCGCCACTTTGGTGATGGTGGGCCTGATCTGGTTCGTACAGATCGTGCACTACCCACTTCTCGCTCGATTCGGACGCGACACGTCGACGGCGGTCGCAGAGGAGCATCAACGACGCACCGGATACGTGGTCGCGCTTCCGATGGCCGTCGAAGGTCTCACGACTCTCGCTCTTCTCGTCGATGCGCCCGCGGAGGTGTGGGTCGGCTGGCCGTGGATCGGGGCAGTCCTTCTCGCGATCGTTCTGTCGTCGACAGTTCTTCTCTCGGTGCCGTTGCACGCGCGTATGGCGCGTTCACATGACGAACGCACCGGACGACGACTCGTTCTCACCAACTGGCCGCGCACCGTCGGATGGACCGCGCGCGGTGCCATCAGTGTCGTGATGGTGCTCCAGTCCGTAGGCTGATCGTCACGCAACGGGCAGGAGAACGCTCATGGACAACCAAACAAGCGTCGACTGCTCGGCTTTCGCCGATCTCGGCTTGCGCGACGAGATCGTTCGCGCCCTCAGCGAACTCGGCTACGAGGAACCGACCCCGATTCAGCGCGAGGCAATACCTCACCTTCTGGCCGGTCACGACGTGCTCGGCCAAGCGGCCACCGGAACCGGCAAGACGGCGGCGTTCGCACTCCCCCTTTTGCACGGACTCGACGGGTCACACGGCGGTCCGGCCGCGCTCGTGCTGGTGCCCACCCGTGAACTGGCCATGCAGGTGTCCGAAGCCGTCTACAAGTACGGCCACCATCTCGGTGCCACGTGCGTTCCCGTGTATGGCGGACAACCGATCGGGCGACAGATCGAGGCGCTGAAGCGCGGTGCGCACGTGGTGGTGGCAACACCCGGCCGCGCCCTCGACCATCTCCGCAAAGGAACGCTGAAACTCGACGACATTCGCACGGTCGTGCTCGACGAAGCCGACGAGATGCTCGACATGGGTTTCGCCGAGGACCTCGAAGCGATCCTCGACACCACGCCATCGGGTCGACAGACCGTTCTCTTCTCGGCCACCATGCCGCCCAAGATCGACAAGATCGCGCGCAAACATCTGAACGATCCGGTGCGCGTGACCATCGAGAAGTCGACCACCACCGCCGGCACCACTCCGAAGGTGAAACAGACGGTGTACGTGGTCAATCGCTTCCACAAGGCCGCCGCCCTCGGACGCATCCTCGACATCGCCGCGCCCGAAGCAGCCATCGTGTTCTGCCGCACCCGTGGTGAAGTCGATCAACTCACCGAAACCCTGAACGGCCGCGGTTATCGCGCCGAGGCTCTGCACGGTGGCATGGACCAGGAGACTCGTGATCGCGTGATGGCGCGCGTGCGCGCACGCACGGCCGAATTGCTCATCGCCACCGACGTTGCGGCGCGCGGCCTCGACATCGAACATCTCACGCACGTGGTCAACTACGACGTGCCGTCGGCTCCCGAGTCGTACGTGCACCGCATCGGTCGCGTGGGGCGGGCCGGCCGAGAAGGAACGGCCATCACCCTCGCCGAACCGCGCGAGCAGCGGTTGATCCACAACATCGAACGGCTCACGCGCCAGCCGATGATCTTCGAACGCGTTCCCTCCGTCGAAGCCCTACGCGCCAAACGAATGCAGACGACGGTCGAGAGTCTGCGAGAAGTTCTCGTGACGTTGCGAACGAACGACGAAGAGGGCGCCGACGACTCGGTGTCGGAAGTGATCCGCGAACTCCTCGTCGATCACTCCATCGACGACATCGCGCGGGCCGCTGTGAAACTCGCTCACGACGCCGAACTGTCGACGATGGACGAGGACGAGATCCCCGACCTCTCTCACAAGATGGAGAAGGGCAAGCCGGGCAAGCG
>JBDLRN010000038.1:0-16786 GCA_039800005.1 Actinomycetota bacterium
GGGCACGTGAGGACAACGGGAGAGGGGACTCGATGCTGCACTTCGCCGACATCTTCGAGGCACACGCCGACGCGATGCCGGATGCGACCGCCATTTCGTACGGCGACCGCGATCTCAGTTGGGCCCAATTCGTCGAGACGTCGGCTCGACTGGCCTCGGCGTACGCGTCGGTCGGTATGGGTCTCGACTCCAAAGTGGGCATGTTCATGTACAACTGCCCCGAGTACCTGATCACTCAGTTGGCGGCGTTCAAATCCCGCGTCACTCCGGTGAACGTGAACTACCGCTACCTCGACGACGAACTCTGGTACCTGCTCGACAACGCCGACTGCGAAGCGGTCGTGTTCCACTCGAGTCTCGGCGACCGAATCGCCCGGGTGAAGGATCGCTTGCCGAAGTTGAAGCTCTTGATCGAAGTGCTCGACGGGCCGTCGGCCGGTGTTCCGGGATCGCTGTCGTGGGAACAGGTCCTGGCGTCCCACGACCCGGCGCCTCGTCAGGCTCGATCGACGTCCGACGTGTACATGCTCTACACCGGTGGCACCACCGGCATGCCCAAGGGCGTGATGTACGAGACGGGTCCGTTCACCGAAGGATTCCTCGGCTTCTACACCGGCCCGATGGGTCGGCCGCCGTTCACGTCAATTGACGAAGTCGTCGGCACGGCCAAGGTGGTGCATTCGGCGATGGGGCAGCCGGTGTCGATTCCGGCCTGCCCGCTCATGCACGGGACCGGAGTGTGGTTGGGCGCGCTTCTTCCGCACCTGATGGCTGGCAAGTGCGTCCTCCTCGAGAGCCGCTCGTTCGACGCTCACGAGATGTTCCGCGTCATCGAGAAGCATCGAGTGAGCACGCTTGTGATCGTCGGCGATGCGTTCGCGCGTCCGATGATGAACGCCCTTCGCGACAAGGCGGCGTCCGGCACTCCGTACGACACCACGTCGGTCACCACCATCGTCTCCACGGGTGCGATGTTCTCGGCCGACGTGAAGGCCGGCATCTTCGAGCACATGCCCTCGGCGGTCGTCATGGACATCCTCGGTTCGAGTGAAGGTGGCATGGGGCAGACCATGGCCACCAAGGACAACGTCAACACCACGGCCAAGTTCGGCGCGATGCCCAACACCAAGGTGTTCGCCCCCGACGACACCGAAGTCGCCCCAGGGTCCGGAGTGCTCGGGATGGTGGCCGTGAGCGGCGCCAACGTCCCCCTCGGCTACTACAAGGATCCCGAGAAATCGGCTCGTACCTTCCGCGAAGTGAACGGTGTTCGCTACAGCTTCCCGGGCGACATGGCCACCGTCGAAGCCGACGGCACCATCACTTTGCTCGGACGCGGCTCGAATTGCATCAACACCGCCGGCGAGAAGGTGTTCCCCGAAGAGGTCGAAGAGACCGTGAAGACCCATCCGTCGATCGCTGACTGTCTCGTGTTCGGTGTGTCCGACGAGAAGTACGGCCAGCGAGTGGTGGGTGTGGCGTCGATCGCTGCTGGTGAGAATTCGGTGTCGGGCGACGAAGTCATCGCCTACACCAAGACCAAGTTGTCGAGTTACAAGGTTCCCAAGCAGTTGGTAGTGCTCGACACCGTGCCCCGTGCACCAAACGGCAAAGCCGACTACAAGAAGGCCAAGGCTCTCTTCGACGAGGCACTCGGAGGTGCGTCATGACAGCTCTCGACGATTCGATCGGTCAGGCCCGCAGTTCCGGCCCGAGCGTGCAGGATCTCCTCGCCGTCGACACGCGCGATGTTCCGAGTTCCCTGCGCGATCACTCCTACGTCCCGCAGGGTGTGGTCGACATCCCGAAGGTCCGTTACACGAGCCCCGAGTTCGCCGGGCTCGAGAACGAGTACATGTGGACGACCACCTGGCAGATGGCCTGCCACGTCGACGAACTCAAGCAGCCCGGCGATCACGTGGTGTACGACGTGGCCGACCAGTCGGTGATCGTCGTGCGCACCAAGGCCGGAGAGATCAAGGCGTACCACAACTCGTGTTTGCATCGCGGAACCAAGTTGCGCACCGACGACGGGCGAGTCGCATCGTTCCGATGCCCTTTCCACGGCTGGCGTTGGGATCTCGACGGCAACCTCGTGGAGCTCCCGGCCGAATGGGACTTCCCGCAGGTCTGGAATCAACCCGATTCGTGTCTTCCTCAGGCCCAGGTCGCCGAATGGTGCGGTTTCGTGTTCGTGAATCTCGACCCGGACGCGGCCCCTTTCAACGAAGTGGCCAAGAAGATGGTCGAACACTTCGCACGCGATTTCGACTTGGCCGGTCGCTACAAGGCGTTCCACGCGGTGAAGGAGGTGCCGGCCAACTGGAAGGTCTGCATGGAGGCCTTCTCCGAGGGTTACCACTCGATCGCCACACATCCGCAGATTCTCGAATTCGCCGGTGATGCCAACAGCGAGTACTCCATCTGGAGCGAGTCTCCCTTCGTGACGCGCTTCGTCAACGGATTCGGGGTGCAGAGTCCGCATCTCGGTCCGTTGTCTGAGCAGCAGATCGCCGACGCGTACGTGGCGTTCTCGGCTCGATCGATGAAAGGCTCGATCGAAGTTCCCGAGGGACGTACCGCACGTGAAGTGGTCGCCGAGGTGTTCCGCTCGGTGATGGGTCCGATGTTCAAGGTCGATTTGTCGCAGGTCTCCGATTCCGAGATGCTCGACGCGCACCTGTACCACTTGTTCCCCGCCTTCGCCCCGTGGGCCGGCATCGGTCAGTCCCTCGTGTATCGCTGGCGACCCGGACCGACGCCCGACACCTGCTACATGGACGTCATTCGCATGATGCCGGTACCCGACGGTGCCGAGCGTCCCGATCCGGCTCCCGTTCAGCGCCTTCGTCTCGAGCAGTCGTGGCACGAAGCCGAAGGAATGGGTCAACTCGCCGACGTGTTCGAGCAGGACATGGCCAACTTGCCCAAGGTGCAACTCGGTCTCAAGATGACCGCGAAGCGGGCAGCGAAGGGTGTGAAGTTCGGTCTCTACCAAGAGACCCGGATGCGGCTCATCCACCGGCACATCGACGACGCGATTCGCACCGGCTTGGCAGCCGACGGGAGATCACTCGACGAACTCGATCCGTACCTCGTTCCCGAAGGCTGACGTGCTCGACGAGAGCTGGGCCACTCTCTGGGAGGCCCTCGCCGACGCGCAGCCCGATCACGTGGCGGTCGTGATCGGCGACCAGCGGCTCACGTGGTCGTCGCTCGACGATCGAGCGTCGCGGCTCGCCGCTTCGTTCGATGCGGCAGGAGTCGGCCCTGACGACAAGATCGGGCAGTTGATGTACAACTGCCCGGAATATCTCGAGTCGGCGTACGCGGCGTTCAAGGTGCGTGCCAGCACGGTCAACGTGAACTATCGCTACAAGGCACCCGAGATCGTGCACGTGCTGTCCGATTCGGGGTCCCGGGCGTTGATCTACCACTCGGCGTTCCGCGAGGTGGTCGCCGAAGCCCGGCGGTCGCTTCCGTTGCTCGAGGTGTTGGTCGAAGTCGGCGACGACGGGGAGCCGCTGCAGGGAGCGAAGCGCTACGAAGACGTCGTGGCCGGGTTCGACCCGATGCCCCGCATCGAACGCTCCGGTGGCGATTCGCTGCTCCTCTACACGGGCGGCACCACCGGACTTCCCAAAGGGGTGGTGTGGAGTCATCGTGGTCTCTTCGGTGCGTTGGCTTTCACCGGCTATGCCTCGCTCGGCCTCGACGTTCCCAGCACGCCGTCGGAGGTCGCGCGGGTGGCGGTCGACCTCGAATCGGCCGGTCGCGGTCCGGTGAACATGACGGCACCGCCGCTCATGCACGGCACGGCGATGTTCCTCGCCTTCTCCACTTTCGTGCTGGGTGGCACGGTCGTGTTGTTGTCGGGTCGCCGTTTCGATCCGGCCGAACTGCTCCGACTCGTCGAGCGCGAACGCGTGTCGCAGGTGTCGATCGTGGGTGACGCCTTCGCTCGACCGATCATCGCCGAACTCGAGCGCGCCGAAGCCGACCGACGTCCGTACGACGTGTCGTCACTCGGTCGCATCGTGTCGACCGGGGCCACGCTGTCGAGCGAGTCGAAGCGAGCCCTCATGCAGCGGGCTCCCAACGCGGCCGTGCTCGACATGATCGGGGCGTCCGAAGGCGGACCGTTCGCCGTGGCGATGACGATGCCCGGACAGGACCCACTGGCGACGGCGAGTTTCATGGCCACGCCGGCCACCGTTCTGTTCGATGACACGACGTGGGAACAGATTCCTTTCGGATCGGGACGAGCCGGAGTGCTGGCTGCGGCCGGCCCCATGCCCGACGGGTACTTCGGCGATTCCGTCAAGACGGCGAACACCTTCCGACTGATCGACGGCGTCCGCTACTCGGTGCCGGGCGACTACGCCCTGATCGACGCCGACGGAACCGTTCACCTCCTCGGTCGAGGCTCGGTCTGCATCAACACGGGTGGCGAGAAGGTCTATCCCGAAGAAGTCGAAGTGGCCGCTCGCAGCCACGCCGACGTGGTCGATTGCGTGGCGGTCGGCTTGCCCGACGATCGTTACGGCGAAATCGTCGGGTTGGTGGTCGCACGTCGATCGGGGTCGATGCTCGACGAGGCGGCGGTCGTCGAACACGTCAAGACCGCCATCGCCGATTACAAAGCGCCGCGACGAGTGGTGTTCGTCGACGAGGTGTACCGCAGTCCGTCGGGCAAGGCCGACTATCGCTGGGCGCGCGAGGTCGCTGCGCGCTGAGTCAGTCGAACGTGGCGCGGGCCTTGAAGTCCGGCCCGTACACCGGTGCCGTGGCGTCGATGCGGTGTTTGCGACTCTCGGCCGACTTGAGTCCGAACTTGCCGAGCAGGTCGCGCATGCCGTGGTAGTTCGGATGGTCGAAGTGCGCGGCCAGGGTCGCCTCGTCCTGCCACAACTCGTACACCTGGATGAGGTCGGGCTCGATCGGGTCGGCGGCGAAGCAATAGACGAGGCAGCCTGGTTCGTCGTCACGCGTGCCCTTCTGGAACGGAATGGACGCCGCGACGGCGGCATCGCGCTGGGCCGGATCGTTGATGCGAATGGCTGCTTCGATGGCGATGAGTGCCATGGTTCCCCCTCGAGTCGTGTCGAGCCGAGACTACGTCGCCGGTGACCTACGCTGAGCACTCGAACGCAAGCGGGGAGGTCGCATGTTCGCAGCACTGATCACCGGTCGGTCGAGACTCGAGATGGTGGAGTTCCCCGATCCGATACCCGCCGACGCCGGCGTGGTGGTCGACATCGCGTACTGCGGGATCTGTGGCACCGACATCCACGCCTATCAGTCCGGAACCCCGTATCACCCGGCCATCTGCGGCCACGAATGGGTCGGCATCGTGTCGGCCCGCGGTGACGGAGTCCGCGAACTGTCCGAAGGCGATCGTGTCGTGGTGGCCATCGCGCCCACCTGTGGACGATGTGCAGCCTGTCGGGCCGGACAGACCGATCATTGTCAGAGCGCGTTCATGTCGGCTCTCGGTCGTGATCCGCTCGCACCCCCTCACGGGGGTTTCGCTCCACGCATCGCGGTGTCGAAGGATCGAGTCGTGCGCGTCGACTCCCGCCTGACCGACGAACAGGCGGCTCAAGTGGAGCCGGCCACCGTGTCGTTCCACGCGGTGCGGCGCAGTCGGATCCGTCTGGGTGACGTGGCGGTGGTGCAAGGGGCCGGACCGATCGGACTCGGAACTCTTCAATGGGTGCGAGCGGCCGGCGCCGGAGTGGTCGTGGTGGTCGAGCCCAACGAGAGTCGTCGTGAGTTGGCAATCGCGCTCGGGGCTCATCACGCGGTCGAACCAGGTGCGGCGGCCGATGCGCTCGTGAAGGAGATCACTCACGGTCTCGGTGCCGACATCGTCTACGAATGCGTGGGCCGCTCCTTCGCCGTGCAGAGTGCCGTCGACTTGGCGCGTCGCGGTGGCGCCCTGTGCCTCATCGGTCTTGCCGATCAACCGGCTCCCATCGAGACCGGAACGTGGCTGGTGAAGGAGATCGCCGTCACGTCGGCACTCGCGTACACGCGCGACGAGTTCGAGATGTCGATGAGCATGATCGCCGATGGACGATTCCGAACCGAGCCGATGCACACCTCCACCGTCGGCCTCGACGGCCTCGACGCCGCGTTGGCCGATCTGGCGAGCGGCGCTTCGGTGCAGACCAAAGTGCTCGTCGACCCGCGACGCTGAAAGGCTCAGGCCTTCTCGCGAACTCCGGCTTCGCGCAACAGGGCGGCGCTCTGCTGGTGGAAGCGGCCGTTGCCCCCGATGGCCGTCTGGCCGGCATCGACCACCAGGGTGTGTCCGGTGACGTAGCGAGATTCGTCGCTCGCGAGATACACGGCCGCGTTGGCGATGTCGACCGGAAGGCCCGGAATACCGAGCAACGACGCGGCGGCGATGTGTTGAGTCGCGGTGTCGATTGCGGTGTGATCGCCGGTCATCACCGCCGAGGTCATCGCCGTCACCGTGTTGCCGGGTGAGATGGCGTTCACCCGGATGCCACTCGCAGCCAGTTCGGAGGCCACCGACTTGGTCAGGCCGATCACCGCATGTTTGCACGCGGTGTAGCAGTGAGGTCCGAGGCCGCCGAGGATGCCCGCAGTGCTGGAAGTGGAGACGATCGCCCCCGACGCCTGCGGAACCATGACGCGGGCGGCGTGCTTCATGCCGAGGAACACGCCGCGCATGAGAATCGACACCGTCCGATCCCAGTGGTCGGTGTCGGTCTCGGCGATTCGTCCGACGGCCCCCACGATGCCCGCATTGTTGAACATGATGTCGAGGCGACCGAAGGACTCGACTGCGGTGTCGACGGCTCGCGCGATCGACGATTCGTCGGTCACGTCGGTGTGCGCGAAGCGGGCCACGTCGCCGAGACGTCGGGCGAGTTCGTGACCGGGCTCGTCCTGGATGTCGGCGATCACGACCCGCGCCCCCTCTTCCACGAAGCGCAGCGCGGTTCCCTCGCCGATTCCACTCGCGCCACCGGTGATCACCGCGATCTTCCCGTCGAGTCGGGCCATGATTCCCCCTTCAGGTGAGCGTGGCCCGGGTTTGGGTCCACGAATACCGATCAGTGTGAAACACTGTCGCGGTGGCTCAAACTAATGCCCGAGAGGCGATGCCTGAGCGCTCGGTGCTGAGCCATTTCACCCTCGCCCCGATGCACCCGTTCGAGGATCGCGTGCGACTGGCCGCCGAGAACGGCTTCGGCAGCATCGGCCTCTTCGTCGGTCAATTCCTCCACATGGAGTCCGAGGGCTGGAGCATCGCTCGGATGATCGAGCTGCTCGATCGGCATCGCATCGGCCTGTCGGAGATCGAAGTCATCACGGGTCTGGGGCGCGACGGACAAGGTGGTGAGCGCGCCGCCCTGTGGGAGGAAGCTGCCTGGCGGATGGCCGATGCGTTCGGTTGTCGATACCTGCAGGTGATCGGGCCGGCCGGTGAGCGATCAGCGGCGGCTCGCGCCTTCGGGTCGTTGTGCGACCGGGCGGCCGACCACGGTCTCGTGGTGGGGCTCGAGTTCGTTCCCTTCACCGACATCGTGACGGCCGGCGACGCGCGACGAATCGTCGAAGACGCGGCTCGACCCAACGGGGGAGTCTGTGTCGACGTCTGGCACGTCGAGCGAGGGTCGCGTGATCTCGAGGAACTCGCGCAACTGCCGGGAGAGTTGATCACCGGTGTGCAGGTCAACGACGGAACCATCGAGCCCACCGATCCCGACTACTACACCGACTGCCTGGCCCATCGAGTGGCGCCTGGTGACGGCGAGATGCGGGTGGCCGAGATCCTCGCCCTCGTGCGCGCGTCGGGCTCCACCGTGCCGTGGTCGGTCGAGGCGCCGTCCGAGATCGGCTGGGCATCACCCGCCGAACATGTCGCACGTTGTGCCGAGGGATTACGGCGGTTCATGGACGAAGGAGGTTCCCCGTGACGATCAGAGACATCGCCCAGTTCGACGGTGATCGGCTTGCGACCGAGTATCGAGCCTCGCGTGAGCGCATGGCGACCCTGATCGCGTCGACCGACGCCCAAGGTCGCAGTCGCGTCGTGTCGGCGTGTCCGGCCTGGACGGTGCACGACCTCGTCTCCCACGTGACCGGGATCGCCGTCGACCTCTCGGCTGGTCGAGCCCCGACGGGCGATCCGCAACCCTGGGTCGATCGACAGGTCGACGAACGGCGCGCACGAACGACCGACGACGTGGTAGCGGAATGGGCGCAGGCCAGCGAGGCCTTCGAACCGATGATCGCCGGTTCGCCCAAAGCATTCTGGGGGCTGGCCTACGACCTCGTCGTACACGAATTCGACCTTCGTCAGGCGCTCGGGAACCGCGACGGACGCGATTGCGAGGCCGTCATGGTGGCCGCCGAACTCGGTCTGCGTCTGGTCAAAGGAGACTTGCGCTCGGCCGGATTGGGAGCCGTGCTGGTCGAGATGGCGGGGGAGCGCATCCAGGTCGGATCGGGCGACGTCGAGTTGACCTTGCGTACCACTCCGTTCGAATGCCTCCGGCTCCTCGGTAGTCGTCGGACCCGAGCCGAACTCGAGGCGGCCGATTTCGAGGGTGATCGGGAGCGTTACCTCGACGCTCTCGTCCACATGGAACTTCCCGTGCGGTCGCTCGGCGAGTAGCCCTCTACCATCGAGGCACGTTGCACGAGGGGCGTGCGCGGACCGATCAGGGGGTCGACATGGGTCAGTTCACGGGAAAGACGGTTCTCATCACCGGTGCGTCGTACGGACTCGGTGAAGGATTCGCCGAGGGGTTCGCCAAGGAAGGCGCGGATCTGATCCTCACGGCTCGATCCAAGGAACTCCTCGACGGCGTGGCCGAACGCATGCGAGCGCTCGGTTCGAAGGTCACCGTGGTCACCGGAGACGTGGCCGTCGAAGACGACGTGAAGCGGGTTGTCGCCACGGGCATCGCCGACCACGGCAAGATCGACGTGCTCGTCAACAATGCGGGCGTCAGCGATCTGCGCGGTCTGTCGGCCGAGGTCTACGACACTGCCACGTGGAACTGGATCCTCTCGATCGACCTCACCGGTGCGTTCATGTTCATGCGCGAGGTCGGTCATCACATGCTCACCCGTGGCTCGGGTTCGATCGTCAACATCTGCTCGATCATGGGCAGCGGTGCGAACGAGAACAACATCATCGCCTACGCGGCGGCCAAGGGCGGTCTGCGCAACGTGACTGCGCAAGTGGGCTGCGAATGGGCCGACCGCGGTGTGCGCGTCAACTCGGTGTCGCCGGGTTTCATCATGACAGAGATGGTTCGTCCGGCGCTCGAAGGCCTCGGCATGGACAAGTGGATCGCCAGTCGGACGCCGATGCGCCGTATCGGGGAATTGCAGGAGATCGTCGGGCCGGTCATGTTCCTCGCGTCCGACGCGGCGAGTTACATCACGGGACACGATCTCATGGTCGACGGTGGCACCAACGCCGCCAACGGCTACTACCAGATCCCCCCGATCCATCATGAGTGGAAGTTGGGCGATGCGGTGAAGGTGGGTGAGGGGTATCCGGGAATTCAGCCCCGTCCCGATTGGTACCAGGCATTGGCCCCGGGAATTCCCGGGCTGCACTATCCGATGCCGGAGGCGTGAGCGACTTCGACGCCGTGAGCGTGCTGCTCAGACCATGAAGTCGGAGACCGAGTGGTCGCGCATGGCGGCCTGGGCGCGCACGATGACTTCGGTCCAGAGTTTCATGGCGCGTTCACTCGACGAATCGAGAGTGCCGACGGCGTACACCGGGATGATCCAGCCGTAGAGCACGCCGACCCGATAGTCCTGGAAGAACTGGTCGAACGAGTAGTTCTTCACGCCGAGGGACGTCAACTCGTCGTGATAAGTGCGAAGCAGGTCGTTCTCGCATCGTCGACGCACGTCGACCGGCACGCTCTGGCTCAGGAAGTACCCGATGTCATAGGCGCCACCACCCTTGCTCGACGTCTGGAAGTCGATCATCCACACGCGATCCGCGGCGTCGTCGAAGAACAGATTGTCGAGGCGGTAGTCGAAGTGGGCCACCGTGTTGGGCATGGCCGAGATGCGATCGAGAAGTTGATGCACGTTGTCACCGAAACGTTCCATGATCGGCACCATGTCAGGTTCGACGGCGTGGGCGAAGACCTGGAGGAAGCCCGGTAGGGATGCCTGGTACACCTCGCGACCGATCTTCATGCCCTCCGAGTCGGCTCGTGGCATCCAGTCGATGGCGTCGAGGGCGGCGTTCTCCCAGTAGCGGGCGTGCAGGCGAGCGGCGGCTCGCATGGCTGCGTGGGCGTCCTTTTCGCTGACCCCGGCGGCCTGGTCGCCGACGCGCAGGTGGCCGAGATCTTGGAGAACGAGAACGAAGTCGTCGTGCTCGTAGTCGGCGGCCACGGCATAGGCCTGTGGGACGACGTCGAGCGCCGGAGCCACATCGGTATAGAAGCGCGCCTCTCGTTCGAAGACGCGAGCTGCAGCGAGCAAGCCGCGCACGTTGGGGTCCTGGGTCGGGATCTTGCAGATCATGGAGGTCGGTCCGGTTCCACCGGAGTACGTGACCGCAATGCGGCCGACCTCGCCCATGAAGCCGATGCCGGGGCCGACGGTGTCGCCGCCGATCGAGGCGACACTCGTGGAGGCGTCGATGGTGCCGGCCCGTCGCAGTTGGTCGGTCAGCCATTCGGGCGTGATCTGGGCCGAGGACGAGGGGAGGCGAGGCATGTCGACACCGTAGTCCCGGTACGGTCTCGCTCGATCCGTCGGACGACACTAGGGTTCGTCGGGTCGAGGGTCGTCCGACCGACGGCCACGACGTCGAACGGGGGTTCAGATGGCTCGAGTGCCAGTTGCCGATGGGGTGTTCACGTGGCCGTCCGATGCGCCGGCGCTGATCGGGAGTCGCTGTGTCTCGTGCGGGAACCACATGTTCCCCGTCCAATCGGGTTGCCCGAAGTGCAGTGGTGACACCACCGAGACCGTGACCCTTGGTCGACGGGGCACTCTGTGGACGTGGACCATCCAGGGTTTTCCGCCCAAGGCCCCGCCGTATGCCGGTGACACCGACCCCAAAACGTTTCGAGCCTTCGGAGTGGGCTACGTCGAGTTGCCCGGCGAGGTGAAGGTCGAGGCGCGACTCACCGAGGCCGACCCCGAGAAACTGAAGATCG
The DNA here is from genome assembly GCA_039800005.1 of Actinomycetota bacterium. Lineage (GTDB taxonomy): Bacteria > Actinomycetota > Acidimicrobiia > Acidimicrobiales > Ilumatobacteraceae > Casp-actino8. The sequence continues at coordinate 11,187 of JBDLRN010000038.1, forward strand.
GCATGGAGATGGAACTCGTGATCGTTCCCCTCACGACCGACGACAACGGTGACGAAGTGGTCACCTTCGCCTTCGCTCCGGTCGCCTGACTCGACCGTCCATCACGACAACGCACAACGCACCGAATCGAGAAGAGGAATCATGAGCATCGACGTCGCCATCGTCGGAATCGGAATGCACGAGTTCGGTCGCACCGAAGGCGTGTCGGGTATGGATCAAGGTGTCATCGCAGTGCGGCGAGCGCTCGCAGACGCCGGCGCCGCCTGGAACGACATGCAGTTCGCTTTCGGCGGGTCGATGGCCGCTGGTGCGGCCGACACCATGGTGTCGACGCTGGGTCTCACCGGGCTCCAGTTCATCAACGTGATGAACGGGTGCGCCACGGGCGGTTCGGCGTTGTTCTCCGCGTACAACACCATCCGGTCCGGCGTGTTCGACCTCGGTATCGCCATCGGCTTCGACAAACACGAGCGCGGTGCGTTCCGTGTGAACACCAAGGGTGCCGGACTCGGCGACTGGTACGGAGCCAGTGGCCTCGCGCTCACCACCCAGTTCTTCGGCATGAAGATCAACCGCTACATGCACGAATACGGCATCACCCAGTCGACCTTGGCGAAGGTGGCGTCGAAGGCCTTCCGCAACGGTTCGCAGAACCCCATGGCCTGGCGGCGCAAGCCGCTGTCGGAAGAGGAGATCGCCAACTCGCCGATGCTGTCGTATCCGCTCACGCAGTACATGTTCTGCAATCCGGGTGAAGGTGGTGTGGCGTTGATTCTGTGTCGCGCCGACAAGGCTCATCTCTACACCGACAAGCCGATCTATCTCCGGGCCGCCGTCGTGCGCAGTCGACGCTTCGGATCGTTCGAGGTGTTGGCACCGTCGATCGCCCTCGAACACAACGCCGGTCCCACGGTCGATGCGTCGAAGGCGGCATTCGAGATGGCGGGTATCGGTCCCGAGGACGTCGATCTGGCCCAGCTCCAGGACACCGAAACCGGAGCCGAGGTCATGCACATGGCCGAGAACGGCTTCTGCGAACACGGTGAGCAGGAGATGATGATCCAGGCCGGCGAGACCGAGATCGGCGGCAGGTTCCCGGTCAACACCGATGGCGGCTGTCTCGCCAACGGCGAGCCGATCGGAGCCTCCGGGCTTCGACAGGTGTACGAGAACGTTCTGCAGTTGCGCGGCGACGCCGGTGCACGACAGGTGCCCAACGACCCGCGCGTGGCCTACACCCACGTGTACGGCGCACCGGGAATCTCGGGCGTCACCATTCTCTCGCGCTGATGTCGGTCGACGACCTGCAGACCCTCGTCGATCGTCAGGCGATCGTCGACCTCGTCCACGCGTATTGTCGAGGTGTCGACTCGATCGACGAAGCCACGCTGCTCAGTTGTTTCACCGCCGACTGCGTCATCGATTATGGACCCGGAATGGGCGGCCCGCGACGGGGTGGCGACGTGATCGTGGCCGGACTGGTGGCCGGGTTGCCGAACTTCACCGCGACCCATCATCAGGTGTCGAACGTCGAGATTCGCCTCGACGGGTCCGACACGGCGACGGGCATCACCTACGTGACCGCATGGCACCGCTACGCCGACGGCCGACCCGACGCGATTCTCTGGGGTCAATACCACGACCGCTTCGTGCGAACGAATGCGGGTTGGCGCATCGCCGAACGCATCTTGTTCGCGACCGGACAGCAGAACTTCGACATTCCGTGGCGGATGATCCCGCGACACGGCAGGAACTCGACCCAGGAAGGGGACTGATGGCAACGCTCACCCGCGATCAAGCCGAACAGCGTGGCGACGACCTCGCACTGGTCGACGAGAATCGGGAAGTCACGTGGCGCGAACTCGACACTCGCGTCAATCGGCTCGTCAACGGCTTGCGATCGCGTGGTCTCGCCAGTGGCGACACGGTCGCCGTCATCGCCGGCAACCAGTGCGAATGGTTCGAGATCGCGCAGGCTTGCGCACACGGTGGATGGACCTACGTGCCGGTCAACTGGCATTTCGTGGCCGACGAACTCGCTTACGTGTTCTCGGATTCCGACGCTCTCGTGGTGTTCGTCGACGATCGTTTCGCCGACGCGGTGGCATCGGCACTCGGTGACGCGCGAAGTGTCGGAGTGAAGCACGTGGTGGGGTTGCGGGCCGCCGGCTCGTCGCCCCTTCGTTCGGATGCGCGTTTCGTCGACTTCGAAGAGGTGATCGACAGCGGCGATCCGAGTGAACCGTCCGATCAGATGCTCGGTGGCCCGATGTTCTACACGTCGGGCACCACCGGTCGTCCGAAGGGTGTGCGGGGTGCCCTGTCGGGTGGAATGGCCGTGACTCCCGACATCATGAAATTGGTCGCCAGCGGCTTTTCCAACTTCGTGCCCACGCCAGGACGCACGTTGTTGTGCGGCCCCTTCTATCACTCGGCCCAGTGGGCATTTTCCTTCCTGCCGATGATCAACGGCTCGGCCGTCGTGATGCAGCACAAGTACGACTCGGCGGGAATGCTCGAACTGATCGACCGCCATGCGTGCACCAACGTGCACCTCGTCCCCACGCAGATGAAGCGACTGCTCGATCTGCCGGCCGACGTGAAATCATCCTTCTCCGGCTCCTCGTTGGCGGTCGCGTGGCACGGTGCGGCTCCCTGTCCACCCGCGGTCAAACGCGGTCTCATCGAGTGGTGGGGTCCGAAGGTCACCGAGTACTACGGGTCGACCGAGGGGTCGATCATCTCGGTCATCCCGGCCGACGAGTGGTTGGCCAAGGGCGGCAGTGTGGGACGGCCTCTCGATTCGGTCGAGGTCATCGTGGTCGACGATTCCGGCAACCGAGTCGAGCAAGGCCAGGAAGGCACGCTCTACTTCCGCAACAAGATGGGAACCGACTTCACGTACCACAAGGACGACGAGAAGACGAAGGCTGCCCACCTCGAACCCGGAGTGTTCACGACCGGAGACGTCGGATACGTCGACGCCGACGGGTATCTCTGGTTGTCCGATCGCAAGATCGACATGATCATCAGCGGTGGGGTGAACATCTATCCGGCCGAGATCGAAGGCGTGTTGGCGGCTCACCCGGCGGTCGAAGACGTGGCCGTCATCGGAGTTCCTGACGAGGAGTTCGGCGAGAGCGTGAAGGCCGTCGTGCAACTCGTCGAGGGTCGAACGGCGAGCGACGAATTGGCCGGCGAGCTGATCGCGCACTGCCGCCAACTCTTGGCGGGCTACAAGTCGCCGCGGTCGGTCGACTTCATCGACACGATCCCTCGAACGGGAACCGGCAAGATTCAGAAAGCGCCCTTGCGGGCCCCGTACTGGGAGGGCCGCCAACGGCGGATCTGAGACACCCATGATCGATTTCTCACGCGCTTATCACGTCGGAGTTCGCGTGCCCGACATCGGGCAGGCCATGGAGGAGATGGGATCGAGTCTCGGTCTCGAATGGTGCTCGCTTCAGGTGAGTGAGCAATCGGTCTGGCTGCCGGACCAGGGGCCGACTCGGGTTCCGTTGAAGTTCACGTATTCGACCACCGGTCCGATGCACGTGGAGTTGCTGGAAGGATCACCCGGGTCGGTGTGGGACGGTCGGGTGGCGCCGGGCGCACATCACCTCGGCGTGTGGTCCGACGACGTGCGGGGTGACACCCAATCTCTCCTCGACGCCGGGTGGTCGTTGTTGATGGCCCAGGCTCCGCCCGAGAACGGCTTCGGTGCCTTCACCTACGTGCAGCCGCCCTCAGGGTTGATCGTCGAGTTGGTGTGGAGTGCCATCGCCCCGATGTTCCAGCGGTGGTTCGACGGAGGGCCCCTCGGATGAGCATCTCGCTCTACGACGATCGGTCCGGCAGCGGGTTCGATGCGTCGTCCACCACCGACGACGTGTTGAGCGGTCTCGATCTCACCGGACGCCGCTACCTCGTGACCGGTTCGTCGGGTGGGCTCGGCCTCGAGACGGCGCGTGCTCTCGCCAGTCGAGGAGCCACGGTGGTGATGGCGGCGCGCGATCGGGCGAAGAACGACGCGGCAGCGGCCGGAATTCGTGACGCCGACCCGTCGGCCCGGCTCGAATTCCTCGACGTCGACCTGGGGTCGTTGGCGTCGGTGCGCGCGGCGACTGTCGACATGCTGTCTCGATCCCGACCCCTTCACGGCGTCGTGGCCAATGCCGGCATCATGGCCACACCGTTCGCCTTGTCGGTCGACGGATTCGAGAGCCAGTTCGCGGTCGACCATCTCGGACATTTCCTACTCGTTCGCGAACTTCTCCCGATTCTCGCCGCCTCGGCATCCGAATCAGATGTCGCGTCGAGAGTGGTCGTCGTGAGCTCGGCCGGCCACCGCATGGGCGACGTCGATCTCGACGACTTGAACTTCGAACGTCGGCCCTACGACCCTTTCCTCGCCTACGGGGCCGCCAAGACCTGCAACGTTCTGCACGCCGTCGGGCTCGACCGCCGCTGGCGGGATCGGGGCGTGCGCGGAATCTCCATTCATCCCGGTGGCATCCACACCGAACTGGGTCGGTACATGACTCCCGACGTGATCAAGAGTCTGATGTCGCGCATGGAGGGCGGTGGTGCATCGTTCTCGTGGAAGACGATTCCGCAGGGTGCGGCCACTCAGGTGTGGGCCCTGACGTCCCCGTTCCTGGAAGGTCGGGGTGCGATCTACTGCGAGGACTGCGACGTGTCGCCGGTGATTCCCGACGACGTCGAGTCGGTCGACGGACGCGGTGTGGCGGCTCGGGCCGTCGACCCCGCTACGGCCGATGCGTTGTGGGCCCTCGGCGAAGAACTGGTCGTCTGAGTCGGGTACTGTTCGGCCGTGGCGACGATCCTGGCCCACATCTCGGTTCGCCCCGGTGCCGAGCTCGAGTTCGAGGCCATCTCGCGCGATCTCTACGCCGAGAGTCACGCGACCGAGGACGGTTTGCTTCGTTACGAGTACTGGCGAGGATCCGAACCCGGCACGTATTACACGCTGCTGTCGTTTCGCGACTTCGCCTCGTTCATCGCCCATCAGACGAGCGACCATCACGAGACGGCGTCACCGAAATTGGGCGGGGTCCTCACCGGACTTCGGCTCGAATGGCTCGACCCGGTCGATGGTGCGGCGCCCCTCCCGCGCACCGAACCTCAGGATCTCTCGCACGTCGCCGACGAGTTGACGCGCGTGTACGCCGAACGATTCGCCGCTCGCATCGCACCCTGGTGGGCATCCGTCCGCCGCTGAACGTTTCTCCCGAGGAGGACACGACATGACCGACATCATCGACGAGAAGAAGCCCTGGTTCCTCGCCGGCAACTACGCCCCCGTGTTCGACGAGATCACCGACACGAATTTGCGCGTGACCGGGACCATTCCCAAGGCGCTGTCGGGCACGTACGTGCGCAACGGTTCGAATCCCAAGGACGGTCGAGCCGGGCACTGGTTCTTCGGTGACGGCATGGTGCACGGCGTCCGTCTCGAAGGAGGGAGCGCTACCTGGTATCGCAACCGCTACGTGCGCACGCCGAAGTGGGAGAAAGGTCTCGACGCGATGGATGCCGAATGCATCTTCGATCCGACGGCCAGCGCGGCGAACACCCAC
>JBDLRN010000039.1:0-16876 GCA_039800005.1 Actinomycetota bacterium
TTCGGTGGATCGGCCAATGACGGGACCCTCGGGTCGATGATCTCGGAGGCCTCCCGGGCCGAGAAGGACGGGTTCGCCAGCTTCTGGGTCCCGCAGATCTTCAACCACGACGCCCTCACGGCGCTGGCCGTGATCGGGCGCGAGGTTCCCCGGATCGAATTGGGCACCAGCGTCGTGCCCACCTATCCCCGGCACCCGATGATGATGGCCCAACAGGCTCTCACCGTGAACGCCGCCACCGACGGGCGCCTCTGTCTCGGCATCGGGCTCAGCCATCAGATGGTGGTCGAAGGCATGTGGGGGATGAGTTTCGACAAGCCGGTGCGCCACATGCGCGAGTACCTGGAGGTGATGATGCCGCTGCTCGAGGGCAAGCCGGTGTCGCACGCGGGTGAAGCGTTCCGAGTGAACGGCGCCATCAGCGTTCCTGGTGGCACCCGCCCCGGAGTGGTGATCGCCGCGCTCGGCGAGCAGATGCTCAACGTGACCGCCGCTCTCGCCGACGGCACCCTCACGTGGTGCACCGGTCCGCAGACCCTGAAGAACCACACCATCCCCACCATTCGCGCCGCGGCCGACAAGCACGGCCGTGACTCCGCTCGGGTGATCGCGGCTCTGCCGGTGTGCGTCACCAAGGACGTGGCCGCCGCCCATGAGCGCGCCGCCAAGGTGTTCGTGATCTACGGCCAGTTGCCGAGTTATCGGGCCATGCTCGACAAGGAAGGTGCAGCCGGTCCGGCCGACATCGCGATTGCCGGTTCCGAGTCGGAGGTGCTCGATCGCATCTCGGCTCTCGCCGACATGGGTGTCACCGATTTCGCGGCCGTCGAGTTCGGCGGCACTCCCGACGAGATCGCCGACACGCGTGACGCTTTGAAGAAACTGCTCGCTTAGCCGTCGCTCGGCCGAGCGTTCGACACGAGGAGGGGACATGTCCGGAGTTTCGGTCGAGAAGGCCGACGGGATCGCGCGAGTCGTGTTCGACAGCCCGCCGATCAATCTGTTCACGGTGCAGTTGTTCGCCGAGACGGCACGGATCGTCGCCGAATTGGCCGTCGACGACCAGGTGCGCGTGGTGATCCTGTCGTCGGCGAATCCGGATTTCTTCATCGCCCACTTCGACGTGGAGGCGATCCTCACCTTCCCGACCGATCAACCGCCGGCTACGTCGCTCAACGCCTATCACGTGATGTGCGAGAACCTGCGCACGATGCCCAAGGCCACCATCGCCGTGATCGAAGGACGTGTCGGCGGCGGCGGAAGCGAATTGGCGCTGAGTTGCGACATGCGATTCGCCCTCAAGGCGTCGAAGAAGCGCCCCGGTGCGATGTTCAATCAGCCCGAAGTGGCGCTCGGGATCCTCCCGGGTGGAAGTGGTACGCAGCGTCTTCCGCGCTTGATCGGACGTTCACGGGCCCTCGAGGTGATCCTCGGTTGCGACGACGTCGACGCAGAACTGGCCGAGGAGTGGGGTTGGGTCAACCGGGCGATGTCGAAGAAGAAGCTGTGGGCGCATGTCGAGCGCTTGGCAGCGCGTATCGCGTCGTACCCACCTCACGCGGTGGCAGCCGCCAAGGCGGCGGTGCTGCGGGCCGAGAAAGACGTCGAAGCCGACCTGTTGGCCGAGGGCAACGCCTTTTCGGGAACGTTGGGCGGCCCCGGGACGCGGGAGGCCATGGAGCGATTCCTGCGGGACGGTGGCCAGACCAAGAAGGGCGAACTCTCCCTCGGCGACCTTCTCCACCCCCACCCCTGAAACAGCGAAATCTGCACACTCTGTAGCGAAGACGTCACCCTGGAGTAGTCAGCGCTACAGAGTGGGTGAATTACTTCAGAGAGACGGGGGTGCCGGAGGGGTTGAAGGGTTTGTTGACGAGGTCGAAGAAGTCGTTGCCCTTGTCGTCGACCACGATGAAGGCCGGGAAGTCCTGCACTTCGATCTTCCACACCGCTTCCATGCCCAGCTCGGCGTATTCCAGCACCTCGACCTTGGTGATGCAGTCCTGGGCCAGACGCGCCGCCGGGCCGCCGATCGACCCGAGGTAGAACCCGCCGTGCTTGTGGCACGCATCGGTCACCGCGCGTGAACGATTGCCCTTGGCGAGCATCACGAAACTGCCGCCGTTGGCCTGGAACTCGTCGACGTAACTGTCCATACGACCGGCCGTGGTGGGGCCGAACGAGCCACTCGCCATGCCGTCGGGTGTCTTGGCCGGACCGGCGTAGTACACCGCCATGTCCTTCATGTACTGCGGTAGACCCTGACCGGCGTCGATGCGCTCCTTCAACTTGGCGTGGGCGATGTCGCGCGCCACGACCATCGGACCGGTGAGCATCACGCGCGTCTTCACCGGATACTTCGACAACTCGGCGCGGATCTCGGCCATCGGGCGATTCAGGTCGATGTGCACCACCGCGCTGCCGTCGAGTTCGGCGTCGGTCACTTCGGGCAGATAGTGCGCCGGATCGGTCTCGAGTTGTTCGAGGAAGATGCCGTCGCGTGTGATCTTGCCGAGGGCCTGGCGGTCGGCCGAGCACGACACCGCCATCGCCACCGGACACGACGCACCGTGGCGCGGCAGACGGATGACGCGCACGTCGTGGCAGAAGTACTTGCCGCCGAACTGCGCACCGATACCAGTCTCTTGTGACAACTTCAGTACGCGGGCTTCCATCTCGACGTCGCGGAACGCATGACCCAACGTCGAGCCGGACGTCGGCAGCGAGTCGAGATAGCGCGCGCTCGCCAACTTCGCCGTCTCGACGGCGTGCTCGGCCGACGTGCCGCCGATGACGACGGCGAGGTGATAGGGCGGACACGCCGCGGTGCCAAGGGTCTTCATCTTCTCGAACAGCCACGGGAACAGTGTCTTGTCGTTGAGAAGCGCCTTGGTCTCTTGGAAGAGGTACGACTTGTTGGCACTGCCGCCACCCTTGGCCATGAACAAGAACTTGTAGGCGTCGCCGTCGGTTGCGGCGATCTTGATCTCGGCGGGAAGGTTGTTGCCGGTGTTCACCTCGTCGTACATGGTGAGCGGCGCCATCTGGCTGTAGCGCAGATTGCTCGTGAGATACGTGTTGAACACACCGCGGGCGATGGCTTCTTCGTCGCCTCCACCGGTGAACACGAATTGGCCCTTCTTGGCCTTCACGATCGCGGTGCCGGTGTCCTGGCACATCGGCAGCACACCGCCGGCCGAGATGGCGGCGTTCTTCAACAGATCGAGGGCGACGAAGCGATCGTTGTCGCTCGCTTCGGGATCGTCGAGGATGTTGCGCAACTGCTGCAGGTGTCCGGGCCGCAGGAAGTGCGCGATGTCGCGCATCGCTTCCTGGGTGATGAGCGTGAGCGCCTCGGGTTCGACGCGCAGGAACGTGCCCGCCGGCGTCTCGAAGGTGCTCACCCCTTCGGTGCTCACCAAGCGGTACGGCGTGGTGTCGGGGCCCAGGGGGAGGAGTTCGGTGAAGGCGAAGTCGGCCATGCCGTCACGCTAGGCGCACCGGTCGGATGGCGAGCACTCCGGCCCGACGAAGGCCGATCGTCACAGCGCAGTGCGCACGAGGAGCAATGTCCCCGAGAACGCGCAGAGCGCGAGGATGAGCGGCCTCAGGACCTGAGGCGACAGACGATGCCCGAGGAGCGACGACATCGGCAGCCCGGCGATCACACCGGGGAGGATCACGGCGGTGAGAGCCAACTCGTGTCGGCCGATCTCGCCCGACAACACGAGGCCCACCACGGTGATCACCGCACCCACGCTGAAGAATGCCGCGATGGTGGCGCGCACCGTTCGCGGCTCACCGTGGCTGTACACCAGTGCGATCGGTGGGCCACCGATCGAGGTGACCGTTCCCATGAAGCCGCTGGCGAAGCCGGCCCCGGTGAGCGTGGTCGCGTTGGTGGGGATCACCTGCCCGCGGCGCGCGGTGATCACCGAGACGAGGACGGCGAGCAGCACGGCGCTCGACACCGCGTAGGCCAAAGTGTCGTGACTCATGGCGCGTAGAGCCACCACGCCGATGAACACACCGGGAAAGCGCCCGAGTAGGGCCCAACCGAAACCCGACGAGTCGATGTGGTCGCGGTCGCGTATCGCCACACCGAACGTGAGTGGCAGCACTGCCACCATGAGCGCGACCGGTACGAAACCCGGATCGATCATGGCGAAGATCGGTGAGGTGAGCATGCCGAGGCCGAAACCGAGTGTTCCTTGGATGGTCGAACCCATGAGCGCGAGCGCAGTGCACAACAACACCATCGGTACCGACAACCCAGCCACGTCGAACGCCAGCATCAACGATCCTTCAACCGCTTCGGATCGGCGTTGGCCGGATCGTCGGGCCACTGGTGCTTCGGATAGCGCCCGGCCATGTCCTTGCGCACCTCCGACCACGACCCGACCCAGAAGCCCGGCAGATCGGAGGTGATCTGGATCGGTCGATCGGCCGGTGAGAGAAGCTGAAGCACCAGCTTCACCTTCCCTCCGGCGATCGACGGATGCTCCTTGGTGCCGAACAGGTCCTGGACGCGAATCGGCACCACCGGTGCCGTACCTTCCGCCACGCCACTCGTGTAGTCGATGACGATCGATCGACCACTCGCCAGTTCGAGTCGGGTCGGCGCCAGCTCGTCGAGCTGCGCCCCTTCGGGCCACGGCAATTGTGAACGAAGGAGCATCGACACGTCGAGTGACGACACCTCGCCCATCGACGTCATGCCGGCGAGATAGGGCTCGAGCCATTCGCTCGCCGACGCGACCAGGGTTGCATCGCTCCAGTCGGGCCAGGGGTCGCCGATCTCTCGGCGTAAGAACGCGACCCGGCTGCGCAACTCCGACGAGGCGGGAGTCCACGGGAGATCCTTCAGACGAGACGCGACGATGCGTTCGCAGAGCACGCGCTGCACGTCGGCCGACGGGGACGGTCGTCGCTTCACGTCGGACAACGTCATGCGGTCGAGTCGTCGCGTCACCCGCTCGACGACGTCGCGCTTCTCCTTGTCCCAGATCACGTTCGTCTCGTCGACGACCTGATCGGCGAGGACGTCGCGAATCGTCGCCTCGTCGACGGAGGCGGCCAGACGTATTCGCGCGTTCTTGCGATCGCCGTCGAGATCGGCGGCCACGACGAAGGACTCGGCCGCCGAAGAGTCGGTGGGCCGACACCACGCGGCCGATCCGTTGCGCATCTGGAACTGCCCGGGCTGTCGGCGCACCGCCAGTCGATCGGGATGGGCCAACAACAGAACCCGTCCGGCGTGGTCGGGATCGATCGACGACCAGTCGAGATCGGCTCCCACGCGTCGCGCCAGGTCGTGCGCTCGATCGCGCCATCGTGCCACGGCGCGTCGGTCGACTCGATCGTCCGACAGTGCACCGGTCGCGCACTGCAGACGTAGTCCGATGTCGATCGGCACGTCGTCGGGGCGTCCGCGCATCACGTCGCGATCGTCGAGAAGGGCGGCGATCGCGCAGGCCAATCCGCGATCACGCAGATCGCACGACACGATCATGCGAGCGAGTCTCGGATGCACCGGAACGGTGAGCATGCGACGGCCGATGTCGGTGAGACGCCCGTCGGCATCGAGCGCACCGAGCATGGCGAGAACCTCCCGCGCTTGCTGCACGGCAGCGGCCGGCGGCGGATCGGCGAAGTCGAGCTGGTCGAGTGGAGTTCCCCAGGCCGTGGTCTCGAGAACGAACCCGCACAGGTCGACCGACAGGATCTCGGCACCGAGATGGGCACGGCGCGTTCCGTGTTCGAGCTTGCTCCAGCAGCGGTAGGCGACACCGGGGCCGAGGCGTCCGGCGCGTCCGGCTCGTTGATCGGCCGAAGCTCGTGAGGTGGGAATCGTGGTGAGACGTGTCATGCCGGTGCGGGGGTCGTAGCGCGGCACGCGCGCCTCGCCGGCATCGACCACCACCGACACGCCGTCGACGGTGAGGCTGGTCTCGGCGATGTCGGTCGACAGCACCACGCGGCGGCGTCCGGGCGGCGACGGAGCGAGCGCGCGGTCCTGATCGGCCACCGACAATGCACCGGCGAGCGGATACACGTCGACGGCGTCGCCGAGCACTCCGGATGACAGCGCCGACTGCACCCGATTGATCTCGCCGATGCCGGGAAGAAACACGAGAACGTCACCGTCGCATTCACGCAGCGCGCGCGACACCGTGGCCGTCACCGCGTCGTCGAGACGCTGTTGTTTGGCTGGTGGCGCCCACCGCACGTCGACCGGAAATTGTCGTCCGGCGCTCTCGACGATCGGTGCGTCGCCGAGCAGACGGGCGAGCGGTGTCGCCTCGGCGGTCGCCGACATTGCGAGAACGCGCAGATCGGGCCGCAACGTGCGACGAGCGTCGAGGCACAACGCGAGCCCGAGGTCGGTCGGCAGGTTGCGTTCGTGCACTTCGTCGAAGATCACGAGACCGACGCCGGGAAGTTCGGGGTCGGACTGCAGGCGTCGAGTGAGAATTCCCTCGGTCACGACTTCGAGTCGAGTCGTCGCACCGATGCGACGTTCGTCGCGCGTCTGATATCCCACGAGGCCGCCGGGTTCGTCGCCCACCAGTTGGGCGAGTCGACGAGCGGTGGCCCGAGCCGCCAGACGTCGCGGCTCGAGCATCACGATGCGGCGACCGTTCAACCAGTCGGCGTCGAGCAGACGAAGAGGGAGCAGCGTCGACTTGCCTGCTCCCGGCGGAGCGACGAGCACGCACGACGAGCCGGACTCCAGCGCGGCGAGAACGTCGTCGACGACGTCTTCGATCGGGAGGTCGGTGCGCGGAACGAAAGGAATCAGAACGGGTCAGCCAGCGGCCGGGGTGCCGTGGAACGACACCGGATCGCCGGGCGCCGGGATGGCCGGAACCGACCACGCCGTGGTGTCGGCGATCGACTTGGCGACGGCCCGCCACTTCAGCGCGTCCCATCCTTCGGCGGCCGCCGGCACGGTGCCGTCGGAGCGCACGAACACGAAGGCCGGCAGTGACGACAAACCGAGGCTGCGCACGAAGGCGCGGTCGGGGTCGGCGAACACCAGGAACTCCTTGGCCAACGGGCCGAGGAAGGCGCGAGCCTCGTCGTCGGAGGCGGTGACCACGAAGTTGACGCGGACGGCGGCACCGGCGAAACCGCGCAGGATGCGGGCGGCCGTCTCGAGGACCCACGAACTCTCGTTGGTGTACGGGTCGAGGACGACCGAGGCCAAATGGAACGTGGTGAGCCACTCGGCCAAGGGGCGGGGCTCGGCACCGATCGGATCGAGGGTGGTGGTGGGGGCGGGGGACGAAACCACGAGTGAAACGATAGCCGTCCGAAGAGCCTGGTCTAGGGTCGTCCCATGGCCAACAAGCGTGCTTCCATCACCATGACCGATGCCGAACTGGCGGCGTACCTCGAAGATCAGAAGATCCTCAACATCGCCACCATCGGACCCACCGGACATCCGCACCTGGTGGCCATGTGGTTCGTGGTGATGGACGGCAAGGTCACTTTCTGGACCTTCGGTAAGAGTCAGAAGATCGTCAACCTGCGGCGCGACTCCAAGATCACCGGCCTCATCGAGAGTGGTGACACGTACGACCAGTTGAAGGGCGTCGAACTGGTGGGCACCGGCCGGATCATCGAGGACTACGACACGATCCTGTCGATCGGCAAGGCAGTGGGTCTGAAGTACAACGGTGAAGGCGCGATCAGCGATGCGGCCTTGCCGTTCCTCGAGGCGCAGGCCAAGAAGCGGCTCGGGATCCAGATCGAGGTCGAGCGCGTCGTGTCGTGGGATCACACCAAGATGGGCGGCGGCTACTGAGATTCTGCTCCCGACGCGGCCACGCTCAGCGTTGTCCGCGTCGCGAGTTGCCGCTCATCGACGCCGCCGATGCGATGGCGGCGGCGGTGTTGGTGAGGTCGGTCGACGGTCCGAGCAGTCCGACGGTGAGACGTAGCGCCGGCGGATGCTCGCTCACCATGAACGGTTCACCAGGCGCGGCGCCGATTCCCTGCGCTGCGAGGCTCACGAGTGCGGCGCGCTCGTCGGCCACTTCGACCCACAGGTTGATGCCGTCGGTTCCGGTGGTGGTCGCTCCGGCCGCGGTGAGGATCTCGACCACGCGACGTCGACGGTCGGCGTACTCGCGCCGCGCGTGATCGAGAGAGCGCAACGTGGATGCGTCGTCGAGCAGTTCGAACAGCACGGCCTGCAGGATGCGACTGCTCCATCCCGGTCCGAGCATGCGACGGTTGGCGGCGGCGGCGATCACGTCACCGGCGCCGGCGACGGCGGCCAGTCGCAGATCGGGGCCGTGGCTCTTGGAGTAACTGCGGATGTGCACTGTCTGCGCCGGTAGATGTTCGCCCACGCTCACCGGATCGCCTTGTGCAATGTCGCCCGAGTGGTCGTCTTCCACGACGACGATGCGCGAGCCGTTGACCGATCGGTCGATGAGGCGAGCGATGTCGCGTGCTCGACGCGCCGTCATGGTGATGCCGGTCGGGTTCTGTGCGCGTGGTTGCAGGAACACCGCCGCGGGTGAGGAAGCGAGAGCCCGTTCGAGCTCGTCGAGCCGTATGCCTTCGTCGTCGAGTGCAACGCCGATCACCACGGCGCCGAGACGATCGAGGAGGTCGAGCAACGGCGGGAAGGTGGGATGCTCCACCACCACGCGATCGCCGAGGTGCACCACCACTTGCGCGATGCGATCGAGCGCGTCGAGCGCGCCGTCGACCACCGTCAACTGTTCGGGGTCGAACGGCCAGCGAGAGCGCAAGGCGGTCTCGAGTTCGGGAAGAACCGCGTGGTCGAGATAACTGCTCGTGAGCGATCGGCCGCTGATGTGTGCCAGCGCCGGACCGAGGTCGGGGAGGAGCGCGGCGTCGGGGGTGCCGGTCGACAGGTCGATGCGGAAGTGCCCGCGGTCGTCGGGGTCGGCGACCAGTCGCCGGTAACGGCGGGGTGAGCCCGGACCCATGGGTTGGCGGACGAACGACCCGTTGCGACCGAGGGTCTCGATGGCCCCGATGTCGGCCAGAGTCCGCCACGCTTCTCCGACGGTGGTGGGCGACACCCCGAGTCGTTTCGACAACTGGCGCACTGTGGGCAGACGGGTGCCCACGGCCAACTCGCCCGACGACACGAGTCGGCCGATGGCGGTGGCGATGCCGCGCGCGCTGCGATCGTCGATGGTTCGGTGGATGAGGTCGATCATGAGAATGAGTCGATCGTTCGTCCGGTCTGTTTCGGAGGTGTGAACGATTGTCCTGGCACAATAATGCCATTGTCCCCTTTTCCCTGTGCCAATTACTGTGACGACAACGTTCCGCACGACCACGCGGACGTGAGGGGAGATCACCATGGAACGTGACGTCGTTCGCGCTGCGTTGCTTCAGACCGACTGGGCCGGCTCCAAAGAGGCCATGATCGACAAGCACGAGGCCGCTGTGCACGAGGCGGCCAAGCAGGGTGCACAGGTCATGTGCTTCCAGGAACTCTTCTACGGTCCCTACTTCTGTCAGGTGCAGGAGACCGAGTACTACGGCTACACCGAATACATCCCCGACGGCCCCACCACCCAGCGGTTCCAGAGCATCGCCAAGGAGACCGGCATGGTGCTGGTGCTTCCGATGTACGAGGTCGAACAGCCGGGCATCTACTACAACACCGCGGCCGTCATCGACGCCGACGGCACGTACCTCGGCAAGTACCGCAAGCAGCACATCCCGCAGGTGAAGGGCTTCTGGGAGAAGTTCTACTTCAAGCCCGGCAACGGCGGATACCCGGTGTTCGACACCGCAGTCGGCAAGGTCGGCGTGTACATCTGCTACGACCGGCACTTCCCGGAAGGCTGGCGAGCACTCGGACTCAACGGCGCCAAGATCGTGTTCAACCCGTCGGCCACCCACCGAGGCCTGTCGGAATACATCTGGCGCGTCGAACAGCCGGCCGCGGCCGTGGCCAACATCTACTACGTGGGCGCCATCAACCGCGTCGGCATCGAGCCGCTCGGCGAGAACGACTTCTACGGCCAGAGCTACTTCGTCGATCCGGAGGGCAAGTTCGTCGGCGACGTGGGCGACCCCTACAAGCCCGAACTCATCGTGCGCGACCTCGACATGAAGAAGTTGCAGGAAGTTCGCGATCGGTGGGCGTTCTACCGCGACCGCCGGCCCGACGCCTACGACGAACTCGTCGAGCCGTAGACAACCGACCGGATCCGGATACGAAAGGGGAGGGGAATGGCCAAGATCCTCATCAAGAACGGCAAGGTGATCTCACCCACCGGAGTGCACGACAACGACGTGCTCATCGAGGGCGAGACCGTCTCGGCCATCGGCGGCCGCGGTTTCTTCGCCGGCGCCGAACAAGGTTGCGACAAGGTCATCGACGCCAACGGCAAGTACGTCATTCCGGGCGGTGTCGACGTGCACACGCACATGGAACTGCCCTTCGGCGGCACGTTCGCGTCCGACACGTTCGAGACCGGTTCGCGCGCGGCGGCATGGGGTGGTGTCACGACCATCGTCGACATGGCCGTGCAGCGCTACGGCGAGAACGTGTTCGACGGCTTGGCCGAGTGGCATCGAAAGGCCGAGGGCGAGTGCGCCATCGACTACGCCTTCCACCAGATCATCGGTGGTGTCGACGAGCAGTCGCTCAAGGCCATGAAGTACCTCACCGAACACGAGGGAATCTCGTCGTTCAAGTTGTTCATGGCCTATCCGGGTGTCTTCTACTCCGACGACGGACAGATCCTGCGCGCCATGCAGACCGCCGCCGAATGCGGCGCGATGATCATGATGCACGCCGAGAACGGCATCGCCATCGACGTGCTCGTCCAGCAGTCGATCGCCCGCGGTGACACCGATCCGAAGTACCACTCGTACACACGCCCGTCGCCGCTCGAGGCCGAAGCCACGCATCGCGCCATCGTGTTGTCGCACGTGGCCGGAAACGTTCCTCTGTACATCGTGCACATGTCGGCCGGTGACGCCCTCAACGAGGTGGCGGCTGCTCGTCACGCTGGTCGCAACGTGTTCGCCGAGACGTGTCCGCAGTACCTCTACCTCACGCTCGAGGAGACGCTCGGCCAGCCCGGTTTCGAGGGTGCCAAGTGGGTGTGCTCCACGCCGGTGCGCTCGCGCTATCACGACCCGCATTTCGTCGGTCAGATGGGCCACGGCCACCAGGGCGACCTCTGGAAGGGTCTGCGCATGAACGAGTTGGCCGTGGTGTCGACCGACCACTGTCCGTTCTGCATGAAGGATCAGAAGGAGCTCGGCCTCGGCGATTTCTCGAAGATCCCGAACGGCATCGGCGGTGTCGAGCACCGCATGGAATTGATCTATCAGGGTGTCGTCAACGGCGAGTTGTCGCTCGAACGCTGGGTCGAGACGTGTTGCACCACGCCGGCGCGGATGTTCGGGATGTATCCGAAGAAGGGCATCATCGCTCCGGGTTCCGACGCCGACGTGGTGGTGTGGGACCCGAACACCAAGACCAAGATCGGCATCAACGACAAGCACCACATGAACATGGACCACTCGGCCTGGGAGGGCTGGGTCATCGACGGCAAGGTCGACACCGTGTTGTCGCGTGGCGCGGTCGTGATCGAGAACGACCAATACGTGGGTCGCAAGGGCCACGGCCAGTACATCAAGCGCGGTCTGTCGCAGTACCTCGTCTGACCCCCAACGAAGAGCAGGAAAAGAGAACGTCATGTATCGCATCGATCATTGGTTCGACGGACACACGGTGGCCAGCACGTCGGGTCGTTCCGGCAAGGTGTTCGACCCGGCCACCGGACAAGTGCAAGGTGAGGTCGGCTTCGCCGACGTGTCGGAGGTCGACCGAGCGGTGGCCATCGCCAAGGCCGCCCTTCCGGCGTGGCGCGCCACCAACCTCTCGCGTCGGGCCGAGATCATGTTCCACATGCGCGAGTTGGTGTCGGCCAACCGCAAGGAGATCGCCAGCCTTCTCACCAAGGAGCACGGCAAGGTGTTGTCCGATGCGCTCGGCGAAGTGGCCCGCGGCCTCGAGAACATCGAGTTCGCTTGCGGCATTCCCAACCTGATGAAGGGCGGCTACAGCGAGCAGGCTTCGGCCGGCGTCGACGTCTACAACATCCGCCAGCCGCTCGGAGTGGTGGCCGGCATCACGCCGTTCAACTTCCCGGCCATGGTCCCGATGTGGATGTTCGCCAACGCTCTGGCGTGCGGAAACACCTTCGTGTTGAAGCCGTCCGAGAAGGACCCGTCGGCGTCGATGTTCATCGCCGAGTTGCTCAAGCAGGCCGGTCTGCCCGATGGCTGCTTCAACGTGGTGCACGGCGACAAGGTGGCCGTCGATCGTCTGCTCGACCACCCCGACGTGGCGGCGGTCAGCTTCGTCGGATCCACGCCGATCGCCAAGTACATCTACGAAACGGGTACCCGCAACGGCAAGCGCGTGCAGGCGCTCGGCGGAGCGAAGAACCACATGCTCGTTCTGCCCGACGCCGATCTCGACATGGCGGCCGACGCACTCGTCAGCGCGGCCTACGGCTCCGCCGGTGAGCGGTGCATGGCCATCTCGGTCGTGCTCGCTGTCGACACCATCGCCGACGAACTCGCCTCCAAGGTGAAGGATCGCATTCCGAACGTGAAGGTCGGACCCGGAACCGATCCGGCCGCCGAAATGGGTCCGCTCATCTCGGGTGAGCACCGCGACAAGGTGGCCGGTTACGTGGCCGCCGCATCGGGTGAAGGCGCGACGGTGCTGGTCGACGGACGCGAAGGTGCCCCCGCCGACGGCTTCTTCCTGAAGCCGAGCCTCATCGACAACGTCAAGCCCGGCATGAAGTGCTACGACGACGAGATCTTCGGACCCGTGCTGTCGATGGTGCGAGTGTCGAGTTACGAAGAGGGTCTGCAACTCATCAACGACAACAAGTACGGCAACGGGGTCGCCATCTTCACCCGTGACGGCGGAGTGGCACGGCAGTTCCAGTTCGACGTGAACGTGGGCATGGTCGGCATCAACGTGCCGATCCCCGTTCCCGTGTCGTACTACTCGTTCGGCGGCTGGAAAGCGTCCCTCTTCGGCGACCTGCACATGTACGGCCCCGAGGGCATCAATTTCTTCACCCGCAGCAAGGTCGTCACGTCGCGTTGGCCCGATCCGCGCACGAGCAAGGTCGACCTCGGATTCCCACAGAACCGCTGACCATGGACATCGGCGTCGTTCTTCAGACCACACCACCCGCGTCGCGCGTGGTCGATCTCGCCAAGCGAGCCGAGACCTTCGGCTTCAGTCATGTCTGGACCTTCGACAGTCACATCCTGTGGGAGGAGCCGTTCCCGATCTTCACGCAGATCCTGAACGAGACCCGCAACGTGATCGTCGGGCCCATGGTCACCAATCCGGCCACCCGCGACTGGACGGTCACTGCCAGTGCGTTCGCCACGCTCAACGAGATGTTCGGCAACCGCACGGTGATCGGCATCGGTCGCGGCGACTCGGCGGTTCGGGTCACCAATGGCAAACCCACCACGCTGGCCACCTTGCGCGAGAGCATCCACGTGATCCGCGAACTCGCGAACGGACGGACGGTCGACTACAAGGGTTCGTCGTTGCGTCTTCCATGGGCCGGAAAGTCGCGTGCCGAGGTGTGGGTGGCGGCCTACGGACCCAAGGCGTTGGCCCTCACTGGGGAGGTGGGCGACGGCTTCATCCTGCAGTTGGCCGATCTCAGCATCGCCGAGTGGACCATTGGTGCGGTACGCGCGGCCGCCGAAGCCGCTGGCCGGGATCCGAAGACCGTGAAGATCTGCGTGGCAGCCCCGGCCTACGTGACCGACGGGAGCGACGCGCATCTCGCGCACGCTCGTGAGCAGTGTCGCTGGTTCGGTGGCATGGTCGGCAACCACGTGGCCGACATCGTCGAGCGATACGGAGAGAACTCGAACGTTCCGACGGCTCTCACCGACTACATCAAGGGTCGACAGGGCTACGACTACAACCAGCACGGTCAGGCCGGCAACACCCACACCACGTTCGTTCCCGACGAGATCGTCGATCGCTTCTGCATCGTCGGGCCGGTTCGGACTCAGATCGATCGATTGATGAAACTGCGTGAACTCGGCGTCGACCAGTTCTCGATCTATCTGCAGCACGACGCCAAGGACGAGACGTTGCAGGCCTATGGCGAGAAGGTCATTCCGGCCATCGCCGAACAGGTATTGGCGAAGAGCTGAATGAAACGCCTCCGACGAGTCGCCCTGTTCCTCGGCTCGCTGCTGCTCGTCGCGTTGGCGTGGGAGTTGTACAAACTGGTCGGCCCCGAGACGGGCGGAAAAGTCTTCGGCTGGAACCTGTTGCCCCGTTCCAACGATCAGGCCATGCCCCACGTGTGGGAGATGCTGTCGCGCTACGCCGATCCCGAGATGCGCGGCTCCGATCGGCAGATCTGGCGCGTCGTGCTCGCCGGCGCGTGGTTCTCGTTCCGTCTGGCGTTCGTGGGATTCTTCGTGGGCACCTTGCTCGGCATGTCGCTCGCCGTCCTCATGGCCCGCTTCAAGGTGGCCGAGCGCGGCATCCTGCCCTACCTCGTCGTGTCGCAGACCGTGCCCCTCATCGCTCTCGCACCGCTCGTGGTGTCGTGGGGCGGCAAGATCGAGGTGTTCGGTTGGAGTTGGCCACGTTGGCTCTCGGCATCGGTGCTCGGCGCCTTCCTGGCCTTCTTCCCGGTCGCGGTCGGAGCGCTGCGCGGTCTGCAGTCGCCGTCGGCGGCGTCGGTCGAACTGATGAACAGCTACGCCGCGTCATGGACGCAGACGTTGTTCAAGTTGCGACTACCTGCGTCGGTTCCTTTCCTCGTGCCGGCGCTCAAGTTGGCCGCTTCGGCATCGGTGATCGGTGTGGTGGTGGCCGAGATCTCGACCGGCTTGAAGGGTGGCATCGGTCGTCTCATCATCGAGTACGCCCGTGAGGCCACCAGTGATCCGGCCAAGGTGTTCACGGCGGTGTTCGGGGCCGCGCTCCTCGGTCTCGCCATGTCCGGCTTCGTCACGTTGGCCGACACGTTCATGATGCGCAATCGTCCCAAGGAGGCCACCGCATGAGTGCGGTCGACATCAGCAACCTCGGCAAGGTGTTCAACCCCGGTGCCCCCAACCAGGTCGACGCCTTGGTCGGAGTCGACCTCTCGATCGCCTCGGGCGAGTTCGTGTCGCTCATCGGACCGTCGGGGTGCGGCAAGTCCACTCTCTTGCGCCTGATCGCCAACTTGCTCGAACCCACGGCGGGTTCGATCTCGGTGAACGGCAAGACCCCCAAGCAGGCGCGTCTCGATCAGGACTACGGCATGGCCTTCCAGCAGTCGGGCCTGTTCGAGTGGCGCACCGTCGCCAAGAACATCGAGTTGCCACTCGAACTGAAGGGTTGGGACAAGAACAAGCGACGCGAGCGGGCCATGGAGATGCTCGAGTTGGTCAAGTTGGCCGACTTCGCCGAGCACTATCCGTGGCAATTGTCGGGTGGCATGCAGCAGCGCGTCGCCATCGCCCGCGCTCTCGCGGTGCATCCGCCGCTCCTGCTCATGGACGAGCCCTTCGGCGCGCTCGACGAAATGACCCGCGAGCACATGCAGGGCGAGTTGCTCAGCATCTGTCGTCGTACCGGCACCACGGTGGTGTTCGTGACCCACTCGATTCCCGAAGCGGTGTATCTGTCGAACCGCGTGGTGGTCATGTCGCCGCGGCCGGGCCGCATCACCAAGATCGTCGACGTGAACATCGAAGGCGAACGCACCGATGCCACGCGCGACAACGCGGCCTTCTTCGGCGGCATCACCGCGGTGCGCGAGGCGCTGCGCGGTGTCGAGATGTCCGATCACGTGCGGGGGATCGAAGACCGATGACGTCACGCCTTCTCGCGTTCCTCCGGAACATCGTGCCTCCGGTGGTGTTCGGCGTGGGGTTCCTCGCCGCGTGGGAACTCGTGGTCAAGGGCTTCGACCTGAAGCCCTACTTTCTCGCCCCGCCGTCGAAGATCTGGGAGATGTTCACCACGAACTTCGATCTCGTCTGGGGTGCCACCAAGGTGTCGGGCACCAATGCGTTGGTCGGTCTGCTCGTCGGTACGGCCTTCGGTGTGGTCATGAGCCTGGTGCTCAGTCGTTACAAGGTGTTGAACGAGTTGGTCACGCCGCTCGCCGTGGCGCTCAACGCCATCCCGATCTTCGTGCTGGTGGCTGTACTCAACAACATGTTCTCGATCACGAGCGAGGTGCCCCGACGTCTCATGGTCACCCTCGTGGTGTACTTCATCGTGCTGGTCAACGTGGCCCGCGGTCTCACGCAGGTGAGCCCCACGCACGTCGAACTCATGCGGTCGTACGCAGCCAGCGAGTTCTCGATTCTTCGCAAGGTGCGGGTTCCCAACGCGGTGCCGTACCTGTTCACGTCGCTCAAGATCGCCGCGCCGGCCTCGGTCATCACGGCGTTCGTGAGCGAATACTTCGGCGGTTCGCAGAACGGCCTCGGCAGCCGAATCGCCAGCAACATCGCCAATTCGAAGAATGCCGTGGCGTGGGCCTACGTGCTCGGAGCATGTCTGCTCGGCCTGGTGTTCTACACGGTCTCCAGCTTGCTGGAGGGAGTCGCCACACCCGGTGGCGGTACCAAACGTGTCCGTCGACGAGTTCGCTCGACGTGACACACTGAGACTCGGGCATCCGCCCAGGGGAGGAAAGAGGAAGAATGAGAAAGAACAGAGGATGGAAGGCAGCAGCGGGCCTCGTGGCTCTGTCGCTCGCCGTCGCCGCCTGCGGCGGTGACGACGGTGACTCGAGCAGCGAGGGTGGCGACTCCAGCGGTTCCACACCGGCTCAGGAGTGCGAGA
>JBDLRN010000040.1:0-7870 GCA_039800005.1 Actinomycetota bacterium
TCAGGACGGCGGGAAGAGCATGTCGATCATGAGGAGCAACAGTCCGCTCCACGCCTCCGGAGTCGGACCGTCAGCGTCGAGATACGACAGGTTGTTGGAGCCGAGACCGATGGCGTTGATCGCAGCCGCCACCGCTGCCGGGTCGGCGTCCTGCCGGAGGATGCCGCGCTCCTGAGCCTTCGACATGATGCCGACCAAGTACCGCTGGTGGCTTCGTTGAAGATCGGCCATCAACTCGCGCAGTTCCGGATCTCGGCGCGCGGTCGCCAACAACTCCCACCGTTGCCAGCGAGCCTCGGCCTCATCGGCATCGAACGGGTCGACCAACGTTCCCGCCACCCGAATCAGGTACTCCTCACGGCTGGCCCCCGAATCGATCGCCTCATCGAGAGCCTCGATCTGCTCGGCCGAGAGTCGGCGCAACTGCTCGAACAGCGCCTCACGGATCAGACCTTGACGGTCCTGAAAATGCCAGTACAGCGACCCTTTGGTCACCCCGACCCGCTCGCACACGTCTTCGATGCGCACGGCATCGATCCCACGGGTGACGATGATGTCGAGGGCGGCGTCGATCAATTCCTGCCGGGAGTCATGGGACGGCGTGCGCCGAGCAGGTTTCTTACCCGAGGAGGGTCGTGCCACGTCCACAATCTACGTCGGACGCCAAGGCGCCGACGGGGATCGATTCGCTGGTGGGGCTAACAAGAATCGAACTTGTGACCTCATCCTTATCAGGGATGCGCTCTAACCGACTGAGCTATAGCCCCAGCGACGGGTCACCCTATCGGTCGGTTCGCCGGGTCCTCAACCAGGAGCCGATCCCGTTCGATGCCGGAGTTGGGACGGTCTCGCTCTCGTCGAGCACGTCCTCCAGCACCATGACCCGCACCCCGCCCACCACGTCGGCGATCAGGTTGAAGGTCACCGCCACCAGAACCGCCAGCCCGGTGAGGCCGACGGCCAAGAACAATCCGAGCACCCAAGCCTGACTGAAGATCTCGCCGCCGTCGAACTCGAAGGTCTCCCATCCGAAACTCTCCATGAACCGCTCGACGTTGTCGACCGTTCCGGTGGTGTTGGCCACGTTCCAGAGCAGGACCCCGGTGATCAACAGGATCAGATACAGCACCAGGTGGAACAGGGCCGACACCCGCAGCACGCTCCACGGATCGATGTAGCGCACGGTGCGCGTCGTGCGGCGAACCCGACGGACCCGACGACGAATCAATGGCTCCCGCACGGGAGCCGGTGCCATCGGAGTCTTGTTGGCTGGCGCCGATGGTGTCGGTTCCTCGTCCGGCTGCACGGCCGGAACGATGAACAACGGATCGCGCGGCTCGGTCACACCGTCAGCGTAGAAGATCGGGTCACGGCGTGGTGGCCGCCCGAGCAATTGCGACCCGACCGTTCACCGACACCCGAACCGTCACGTCCTGATCGTCGTCGATGCTCACGATCGACACATCGCGACCGTCGACCATCCGATCGACCACATCGGGCCGCCCGGCCACCACGGCGAGAGCCACGGCATCGGCCGCACTCTGCGCACGAGCCGAGTCGACCACGGCATCACCGAAACGCACGAAGCCCTGCACCACGGCCAAGCACACCGCGGCCAACGCGACAACGAGAACGCCGATCTGCCCCGAATCTCTGGGGGAGGTCACTCGTCGTCGGTGGCGATGATGAGGGCCACCGACGACACCGTCTGTCCCTCTTCGACCGACATCACGCGCACACCGGTCGCTGTACGGCCCTGTGACGAGATGGAGCGGACCTGGGTGCGGATGGTGGCGCCACCTGAGGTGACCGCCACGATCTCGTCGTCGATGCCGGCCATGAACGCCGACACCACGTAACCCTTCTTCTCCTTCACCTGGATGCCGCGCACGCCCATGCCGCCACGACCCTGGCGATTGAACTTGTCGAGTTGCGTGCGCTTGCCGTAGCCGGCCTCGGTGATCATGAGGATGGCCGCTTCGTCGCGCGCCACGTCGACACTCACGACCTTGTCACCGGCGCGCAACTTCATGCCGCGCACGCCCGCTGCCGCGCGACCCATGGCACGCACCTCGGTCTCGGAGAAGCGAATGGTCATGCCTGATCGGGCCACCATGAAGATGTCGTCGGAACCCGACGTCTCGATCACGCGCACCAACTCGTCGCCTTCGCGCAAGTTGAGAGCGATGAAACCGTCGCGACGAGCCTTGTCGTACTCGTTGAACGGCGTCTTCTTCACCACACCGTCACGGGTGGCGAAGAACAGATAGCGCTCGGCTGCGAAATCGCGCGTGTCGATGATCGCCTCGATCGTCTCGCCCGCCTGCAACGGCAGAAGGTTCACGATCGGCACACCCTTGGCCGCCCGCTCGCGCTCGGGCAGGTCGTGCGCACGCAGGCGATACACCTTGCCCCGGTTGGAGAAGAACAACAGATAGGCGTGGGCCGTGGTGAAGATCACGTGCTTCACGATGTCGTCGGCCTTCAACTTGGCTCCGGTCACGCCCTTGCCGCCGCGGCCTTGCGTCTTGAAGTTCGAGGCGTGCACCGACTTCACGTACTGGGCCTCGGTCATCACGACCACCAACTCGGTGTCGTCGACCAGATCCTCGAGGCTCATCTCACCAGCGTCGAGAGCGATCGGACACACGCGCGGCGTGGCGAACTCCTCGCGAATGGCCAGCAACTCGTCCTTGATGACGGTGCGCAACTTCACGTCGTCGGCCAGGATCGACTGGAGATCGGCGATGCGCTGCGTGAGTTCGGCGATCTCGGACTCGAGGTCGATGCGCGACAAGCGAGTGAGCTGACGCAACTGCATGTCGAGGATGTCGATGGCCTGCACTTCGGTGAACTCGTACGGCTTGGCCATCAACTGGGTCTTGGCGCTCGGGGCGTCTTCGCTCTCGCGGATCAACTTGATGATCTGGTCGATGACGTTGAGGGCCTTGATGCGACCTTCGAGCAGGTGGGCGCGACGCTGGGCCTTGTCAAGACGGAACTGCGTGCGACGGGTGAGCACCTCGACCTGATGGCGCAGATAGCCGTTGATCGCATCGACCAACGTGAGTTGACGCGGTACACCGTCGACGAGTGCCACCATGTTGACACCGAAACTGGTCTGCAACTGCGTGAGCTTGTAGAGGTTGTTGAGCACCACGTTGGCGTTGGCGTCACGCTTCAACGTGATCTGCAGGTTGGTCTTGCCACCCGACGATCCGTCGTTCACGTCGGCGATACCGTCGATCTCACCGGCGTCGACCAACTCCTGAATACGACCGGCGATCGCCGAACAGCTCGTCTGATACGGCAGTTCGGTGACGACGATCTGCATGCCGCCGCGCTTGGTCTCTTCGATGGTGGCCGTGGCGCGCATCTTGATGCTGCCGCGACCGGTGCGATAGGCGTCGATGATCCCGGCGCGGCCGAGAATCGAACCGCCGGTCGGGAAGTCGGGGCCCTTCACGAACTCCATCAGATCGTCGGACGTGGCGTCGGGTGTGAACAGCACGTGCACGCACGCATCGATCACTTCACCCAGGTTGTGCGGCGGGATGTTGGTGGCCATACCCACCGCGATGCCCTGGCTGCCGTTGACGAGCAAGTTGGGGAACCGAGCCGGAAGAACGGTGGGCTCTTCACGGCTGCCGTCGTAGGTGGCCACCATGTCGACGGTGTTCTCGTCGATGTCGGCGAGCAACTGCATGGCGAGTGGGTGCAGACGGCACTCGGTGTAACGGCTGGCCGCCGGACCGAAGTCGGGCGAGCCGTAGTTGCCATGGAAGTCGATGAGCGGATGCCGCAACGAGAACGGCTGGGCCATACGCACCAACGCGTCGTAGATCGCGCTGTCACCGTGCGGGTGATACTTGGCCATGGTGTCGCCCGAGACGCGGGCCGACTTCACGAACGGACGGTCGGGGCGGAAGCCCTGCTCCTCCATGTCCCAGATGATGCGGCGGTGCACCGGCTTGAGTCCGTCACGCACATCGGGCAGAGCGCGCGACATGATGACCGACATGGCGTAGTCGAGGAACGACCGTTCCATCTCGTCCTGCAGCGCGACCGGCTGCACGGGAATGATCGGTTCTTCGGGAGTCGCGTCGTCGGCGGGGGGCGGGGGTGTCTTCTTGGAAGCCATCAGATATCGAGGAACCTCACGTCCTTGGCGTTGGTCTGAATGAAGTGCTTACGGCTCTCGACGTCGTCACCCATGAGCACACCCATGATCTCGTCGGCCAGCGCGGCCTCTTCGACGGTGACCTGCAACAGCGTGCGGGTGTCGGCCGACATGGTGGTGGAGCGCAACTCCTCCCAGTCCATTTCGCCGAGACCTTTGAGGCGCTGGAACTCCTTCTTGTGATTGGGGTGTTCCTCGAGGAAGCGTGCCTTGGCGAGATCGTCCTTCAGGTAGATCTTCTCCTTGCCGATCTCGGTCGAGTAGAGCGGCGGCTGCGCGATGTACACGTAACCGGCCTCGACGAGCGGACGCATCTGACGGAAGAAGAACGTGAGCAGCAAGGTGCGGATGTGGCTGCCGTCGACGTCGGCGTCGGCCAGGATGATGATCTTGTGGTAGCGCGACTTCGCGGCGTCGAACTCGTCGCCTACGCCGCCGCCGATCGCCGTGACGAGCGCGGTCACCTCGGCGTTCTTCAACATCTTGTCGAGACGGGCGCGTTCGACGTTCAGGATCTTGCCGCGGATCGGCAGGATCGCCTGCGTACGCGGGTCGCGCGCGTCGAGCGCGGTGCCACCGGCCGAGTCGCCTTCGACGATGAAGATCTCGCTCTCGTCGGGGTTGCCGCTCGTGCAGTCCTTCAACTTGTCGGGCATACCGGCGCCGCTGAGGGCGGTCTTGCGACGCACGGCGTTGCGCGCGTTCTTGGCCGCGACGCGCGCCTGGGCGGCGGCCTGGGCCTTCTTCACGATCTTGTTGGCTTCGGTCGGATTCTCGTCGAGCCATTCGGTGAGTCGTTCGTTGGTGGCCTTCTGCACGAACGACCGCATCGACACGTTGCCCAACTTGGCTTTGGTCTGACCTTCGAACTGCGGTTCCGACAACTTCACCGACACGATGGCGGTGATGCCTTCGCGGATGTCCTCGCCGAGGAGGTTGTCTTCTTTCTCCTTCAAGAGACCACGTGAACGCGCGTACTTGTTGACCACGCTCGTGAGGGCCGTCTTGAAACCTTCGACGTGCATGCCACCTTCGGTGGTGCTGATGCCGTTGGCGTAGCCGTGAATGCCCTCGTGGTAGCCGGTGTTCCACTGCATGGCGATGTCGAGGGTTTGGCCCTCCTCTTCGTCCTCGTAGTGGGCGACCTTGGAGAAGAGCGCCTCTTTCGACTGATTGAGGTGTTTCACGAAGTCGACGATGCCGCCCTTGTACTGGAAGGTGACCTCTTGCTCCTTGCCCGGTCGCTCGTCCTTGAAGGCGATCTCGAGACCACGGTTCAAGAACGCCATGGTCTGCAGCCGCTCGAGCACGGTGCGGGCCACGAACTCGGTTCCTTCGGAGGCGAAGATCGTCGGGTCGGGCCAGAAGCTCACCGTGGTGCCGGTCTTGCGACCTCGACCTGGTGTGGAACCAGTGGCGGCCAACTTGCCTTGCGGCTTGCCGCCGTTCTTGAACTCCTGCTCGTACCGCTTGCCGTCGCGATCGATCTCGATGGTGAGCCGCTTCGACAAGGCGTTCACGACCGACACACCCACACCGTGCAGACCACCCGACACCTTGTAGCCCTCGCCGCCGAACTTGCCGCCGGCGTGCAACACCGTGAGTACCACTTCGGCCGCGCTCTTGCCCTTGTGAGGGCCGGACGGATACGGATCGACCGGAATACCACGGCCGTTGTCGTCGACCTGGCAACCACCGTCGGCCAACAACGTGACGCCGATGCGCGTACAGAAGCCGGCCATGGCCTCGTCGACCGAGTTGTCGACCACTTCCCAGATCAGGTGATGCAGACCGGCCAGGCCGGTGGATCCGATGTACATTCCCGGTCGCTTGCGCACCGGGTCCAACCCCTCCAGGACCTGAATGTCTTTGGCGCCGTAATCGGCTGAGGGGGTCGCGTTCTTGCTGGTCACAGGTACCTCGGATGTGGGGATGACGGGCCGCTGGGGACTGTGAGCGACGGGTGTCGTCACAGGGCGGTTCGGCGCCGTAGCAACGTCGGAAATTCTACCTCATACGCGGTTCGAATTCGTGGCAAAACAGGGCCTCTGAGCAGGGAAAACATACCTCTGTCCACAGTCCCTGACCGGACCGTCGCGAGACCCTCGCGACAGTCCGGAATCTCACCCTTTGCGACGGGGTCGGGCCACGGTGATGTCGAGGCGTTCGACCGCCATTCCGCCCCCCTCGCGCAGGCGTTCCACCACGTCGTTCTGCAGGAATTTCATCTGGGTCGCCCACGCCGGATCGTCGACTTCGACGACCAACACTCCCCCGTCGAGTTTCATCGGACGGCAGTGTGCGGCGACCTGATCCCCCACCAATTCCGACCAACGCGAGAACACCGACACCGTGGTGGCCCGATCGCCACCCCGCAGCGAGGCCAACAGCCGATCCATCGACTCCGACAAGGGGCGTGGCTCGGAGCTCATGCCACCACCGCCCCGGCGTCGATCCTCAACACCCGGTCAGGGCGCGCCGCCTCGGGCAACGGACTGGCCGTCGTGATCACGACTTGACCCTCCGGCAGATGTTCGAGCAGGGCCCGACAGCGATCGGGGTCGAGTTCGCTCAACACGTCGTCGAGCACCAGAAGCGGGGTCATGTCGGTGGCCTCGGTGACCAACCGGTGAGCAGCCAACCGCATGGCCAAGGCCAACGACCGCATCTCACCCTGACTCGCATGAGTCCGGCCCGGCATGGTTCCGATCGTGAGTTCGAGGTCGTCGCGATGGGGACCGACCGTCGACACCCCTCGCCGCACGTCGTCGGAGCGGGACGCTTGCAGGGCGGCGGCCATGCCCATCCGCCGCCATTCGGGTTCGTAGCGCAGGCCGATCGCCACCGACTGGCCGGCGATCCGCTGGTACGCCTCACCGACCCGTGGTTGCAGACGCGACACCAAGGTGGCCCGGACTTGACCCATCTCGTCGGCCACTGCCGTGAAACGCTCGTCCCACACGTCGAGCGAGAAGGCGATCTCGTCGGTGATCCGACCGTTGCACTGTCGCAACAAGGTGTTGCGTTGTTTCAGAACTCGTTCGAGGTCGAGCCGCAACGCGTCGTTCTTCACGGCCAGCGACACTGCGGTGTCGTCGAGGAAACGGCGTCGTTCCGACGGCGCTCCTTTCACCAGTTCGAGGTCGTCGGGTGAGAAGACCGTGACCCGTAGGACTCCGAGCAGATCACGCGTGCGCGCCAGCCGTTGCCGATTCACCTGGACGGTGATGCGCCCCTGACGAGGGATCGACACTTCGACCAGGAGTTCTCGGCCATCGGAATGCCGGATCGTCGCCCGGACGAACGCTTCCTCGCTGCCGTTGCGCACGAGGGCGGCGGGTGGTGCCTGGCGGAAGCTGTCGAGAGTGGCCAGGAAAGCCATGGCCTCGGCGACGTTGGTTTTGCCTTGCGCGTTGCGGCCGATCACCGCCGTGATGCCGGGCGTGAGGGCGAACGTCGCTCGTTCGTAGTTGCGGAAGTCGACGAGCTCGAGCTGCTCGATGAACATCAGGCTCGCAACGGCATCAGCAGGTACGTGTAGTCGGCGTTCTTGGCGTCACCGTCGCGCACCGGCCGAATGACGGCCAGTTTGCCCGGCTCACTCGTCTGAATCGAGACCGTCTCGGTCGAGCACGCGTCGATACCCGCCGCCAACAATTCGTTGTTGAACGACATCTCGATCTCGTTGCC
>JBDLRN010000041.1:0-5595 GCA_039800005.1 Actinomycetota bacterium
GCGGTGAGCCGATCCATCGCGTGATGGGCATCATCAACGGCACCACCAACTTCATCCTCACCAAGATGACCGAAGAAGGTGCCGACTACGGAGCGGCCCTCACCGAGGCGCAACGCCTCGGTTACGCCGAGCGCGACCCAACGGCCGACGTGGAAGGTTTCGACGCCGGCGCCAAGGCGGCGATCATCGCGTCGATCGCCTTCGGTGCCAAGGTCGTGGCCGGCGACGTGTATCACGAAGGAATCAGCCGCATCACCGCGGCCGACATCGCCGTCGCGCGTCGACTCGGCTACGTGGTCAAGTTGCTCGGTATCGCCGAGCGTGACGCGGCCTCGGGCAGCGTGGCGGTGCGTGTGCACCCGGCGATGGTCCCGCTGCATCATCCGCTGGCCAGCGTGCGTGACAGTTTCAATGCCGTGTTCGTCGAGGGCGGCGCGGTCGGCTCGCTCATGTTCTATGGGCGTGGCGCCGGCGGATTCCCCACGGCCAGCGCGGTGTTGGGTGACGTGATCGACGCCGCCGTCAATCTCTCGAAGGGAACTCACGGCACGATCGGCTCGTTCGGCAAGGCCGTCATGGCTCCGATCGACGAGACGAGCTCGGAGTACTTGCTCTCGCTCGAGGTGACCGACAAGCCCGGTGTTCTGCACGCCGTCACGGGCATCTTCGCTCGCCATGGCGTGAGCATTCGCGCCGCCGAACAAGAGGGCATCGGCACCGACGCACGCCTCGTGTTCATCACCCACCTCGCGAAGGAGTCCGACGTGCAGTCGACGGTGCGCGAACTCCGTGAGCTCGACGCCGTGCAGCAAGTGGGCACCATCTTGCGCGTGATCGGATCCTGACCGATGCGTTACGTGTCGACGCGGGGTGCCGCGCCCGAACTCGGTTTCGCCGACGTCTTGTTGGCCGGTCTCGCCACCGACGGCGGCCTGTACGTGCCCACCGAGTATCCGTCACTGCCCGAGTTGCCGAACGGCCGGTACGCCGACCTGGCTCACGCCGTCATGTCACCCTACGTCGACGGCGAGATCGCGTCCGACGACCTGTATCGCATGTGCGTCGAGGCGTACGCCACGTTCCGCCATCCGGCCACGGTCCCGCTCGTGCAGATCGACACCGACGAGTGGCTGATGGAGTTGTTCCACGGACCCACCTTGGCGTTCAAGGACGTCGCCCTGCAGTTGGTGGGTCGCATGTTCGATCACGTGCTCGCCAAGCGTGGGGAGCGCATCATGATCGTGGGTGCCACGAGTGGCGACACCGGCTCGGCGGCCATCGACGGCGTGAAGGCGTGCGAGAACGTCGACATCGTGATCCTCTATCCCGAAGGTCGCGTGAGCGACGTGCAGCGCAAGCAGATGACCACCGTCGACGCACCCAACGTGCACACCGTGGCCGTGGCCGGCACGTTCGACGACTGCCAAGACCTCGTGAAGGCCATGTTCAACGATGCGGTCTTCCGCAACGAGCTCAACCTGTCGGCGGTCAACAGCATCAACTGGGCGCGCGTCATGGCCCAGACCGTCTACTACGTGGCCGCCGTCGACGCGCTGGGGGGCCAGCCGGTGTCGTTCAGCGTGCCCACCGGCAATTTCGGCAACGTGCTCGCCGGATGGATCGCGCGCGAGATGGGCGCGTCGGTCGACGAGTTGATCGTCGGCTCCAACACCAACGACATTCTCACACGCTTCTTCGCGTCGCGTGCCATGACCACCACGGGTGTGGTGCCCACGCTCAGTCCGTCGATGGACATTCAGGTGTCGTCGAACTTCGAGCGTCTCTTGTTCGAGATGAACGACCGCGACGGGGGAGCCACGGCCGACCAGATGAACCGGTTCCGGTCGTCGGGACGCATGGACGTCGAACCCGATCAGTACGCGCGCTGGATCGAACCGGTGTTCCGCGCCGCGCGCTGCGACGACGCCGACACGCTCGCCACCATGGCCGATGTGTACCGCAGCACCGGTATGCAGATCGATCCGCACACCGCGGTGGGTGTGTCGGCCGCCCGCCAATGCGCGCCGCACGGGTCGCCCGTCGTCACGTTGGCCACGGCCCATCCGGCCAAGTTCCCCGACGCTGTCGAGCGGGCCACCGGCCGCCGCCCGGCGTTGCCCGAGCACCTGGCCGATCTGTTCGACCGCCCCGAGCGCACCACATCTCTCCCGAACGACCTGGTCACGGTACAGAACTTCGTGCGTTCGGTCGCTCGCTGAGAACGATTTTCTGGCTCGGTTCCTGGGCAAAGCGTTGTTGCGCCGGGGGTCGGGGGCTAAGGTCCGTGATGTTCGGAATCCCGAACCGCCTCGGGTCGCTCTCTCTCGACCGAGATGATTCTCACCGGCACGGGGTCGCCGGTGGACGTGCTCCACACGCCCTCCACCCCTCCTGAAAGCAGGTTTCCGTGGCAGCAGATGCCCTCGAGCAGTCCGTGCTCGAATCGAAGGACAAGGACCAACTCGTCGCCATCGCGACGGCTCTCGGCTTGAAGTCGGTCGCCCGTTCGAAGAAAGAAGACATCATCAAGAAGATCCTCGACACGGTCGGCCCGTCGGCCGGTCCGTCGGAGGAGCCGTCGGCCGCAGTGCCGGCCAAGCGCGGCCCCGGCCGTCCCCGCAAGGATGCCGGCGTGGTTCCGCCGCCGCCTGCCGACACGGCGTCGGCTCCGGCGCCCGCAGCCGACGTGGTGCTCGGCCCCGATGGCGAACCACTCGCCGAGTGGGAAGCCGAACTCGTGCGCCAGGGCATTTCGACGGCGACCGAAGAAGTGGGCGCCGACGGCGCGTCGTCGGGCGACCGTGGTCCGCGTGGAGATCGTGGCGACCGTGGCGACCGTGGTGATCGCGGTGATCGCGGCGACCGCGGCCAGCAAGGTGATCGTGGCGATCGCGGCCCGCGTCAGTTCAACGACCGTCAGAACGGCGGCCAGCGCAACTTCGATCGCAACGACCGCAACAACGATCGTTTCGAAGGTGAAGGACGCAGTCGTCGCCGCCGTCGTCGGGGCAAGGGCCCGCGCGACGAAGGCCCCCAGGGCGACGATCGCGACTACATCCAGCGCGAGCCGAGCGAAGGCGGTTCCTACGAATCGGTCAACGTCGACGTCGAGGGTTACCTCGATCTGCGCGACGAGGGCTACGGCTTCTTGCGCGTGAAGGGCTATCTGCCGAGTCGCGACGACGCCTACATCTCGGTCAAGCAGACCCGTCAGTACGGATTGCGCAAGGGTGATCACGTGACGGGTGTGGCCCGTTCGGCCGGTCGCAACGAGAAGAATCCGGCTCTGCTCGAGATCAAGACCGTCAACGGCGGCGATCCCGAGAAGGCCAAGAATCGTCTGCGTTTCGAAGATCTCACCGCTCTCTTCCCCGACGAGAAGCTGAAGCTCGAGAATCCGCTCGATCCGGGTGACATGACGGCGCGCATCATCGACCTCATCTCGCCGATCGGCAAGGGTCAGCGCGGCATCATCGTGTCGCCGCCCAAGGCCGGCAAGACCACGATCATGAAGACGATCGCCACCGCGATCGAGCGCAACAATCCCGAGGTCGAGTTGATCGTGTTGCTCATCGACGAGCGACCCGAAGAAGTGACCGACATGAAGCGCACGGTGCGCGGCGAAGTGATCTCGTCCACCTTCGACCGTCCGTCCGACGAGCACACGCACGTCGCCGAGTTGGCGATCGAGAAGGCCAAGCGTCGCGTCGAAGAGGGCAAGGACGTCGTCGTGATCCTCGACGGCATCACGCGTCTCAGCCGCGCCTACAACCTCGCCGCGCCGGCGAGCGGCCGCATCCTGTCGGGTGGGATCGACGCCGGTGCGTTGTATCCGCCCAAGAAGTTCTTCGGTGCGGCGCGTAACACCGAAGAGGGTGGCTCGCTCACGATCCTCGCCACGGCGCTGGTCGAGACCAACAGCCGTATGGACGAGGCGATCTTCGAGGAGTTCAAGGGAACCGGCAACATGGAGTTGCGCCTCGATCGCCGTCTGGCCGAGAAGCGCATCTACCCGGCCATCGACGTCGACCAGTCGAGCACTCGCCACGAGGAGCTGCTGTTCGACCGCAAGCAGCTGCAGATGGTGTGGCGTCTGCGGCGGGTCCTGTCGGGCCTGGCCGCCGACGGCAACCCGGCCCCGGGCCTCGAGTTGCTCATGGACCGCCTGAAGCAGTTCAAGAACAACGACGAATTCCTGGCCGAGATCGCCAAGACCCCGATGATGTGACCGGTGGGGGTCCTGGTGGCCCCCCGATACACTTTCCGAGCCCCCCGGGGGCGAGACAGAGGACGACACCATGAAGGCTGAGATTCACCCCAAGTACGACGTCGTGAAGGTTCGTTGCACGTGCGGCAACAACTTCGAGACCCGTTCGTCGAGCCCCGGCGAGTTGAGCCTCGAACTCTGCAACGAGTGCCACCCGTTCTTCACCGGCAAGCAGAAGCTCGTCGACACCGGTGGACGCGTCGAGCGCTTCAACAAGCGCTACGGCGACCGCGCCGCCAAGAAGAAGTCCTGACCGGTGTTCTGGTGAGGATTCTTCACCGTATAGGTGAAGATCGCGCACCAGATCCTCGCTGATTCGCCGTGACCGGTCTCGCCGACGATCCTGATCGTCGCTCTCGTCTTCTCGCTCTCACTCTGCAGGCGCTCGTTCGCGATCAGTTCGGCGTCGAGTCGTTCACCGCGGCCACCGGATTGTCGCGTGGCGCGGCCGGAGTCGCCGGCGATGCGGCCTACGTGTTGGTCGACGAACAGCCCGAGCGCGGACTCGGTGCCGCTCTCGCCTGGGCCAGTCGCCACCAGTTGCGCACGTTGCACGTGATCGCGTCGGCGGCCACCGGATTGCTCGCTCGTCGAGCCGGTGAGTTCGATCTCGACATCCAGGTGTGGCATCGTGACGATCGCTCGTTGTTGTCGGCCGTCGCCGAACCGCACCCCGTCGCCGGAGAGGTGTCAGCCGAACATCGCCAGTTCGAATCGCTCATCGCCGAATCGGGCGCGACCGTCTCGATCGAACATGGAGTTCTGGTGGGCGAAGTGCGCGGTCTCGAGGTGTGTCGCGCCGTCACCGATCCGCACACGGGAGCGCATCGCCTCGAGGTGGGAGTGGGGGAGCACGACCGCGAAGCGTTCGGCATGATCCACGGCGACACGCCCACGGCCGACTCGCTGCGTCGCATTGTGCGCATCGTCGACGCCCATCGTTCGCCGGGGGCCGATCCGCACCCGCTCAATCGCCTTGGCGCCGAGCGCGCCCTGCGCGACCGCGTCGTGGCCGATCCGTCACTCGTCGGACTGCGCGCGCTCACCCCGGCGCCGCCGCCGATTCCCCGGCCCAATCTCAAGGATTCGATTCCGTGCGTGGCGGTCGGCGAGTCGACCGACGGCACGCCGACGGTCGCCGTGTTCTCGACGGGAATCGATCTCGACGTGGTGCCCTTCGCCGCCGACGCGCGTCTCGCGCTCGGCGACCCGTCGCGCGATCTGCTGATCGTGGTGCCCGAGCGCGATGCGTCGCCGGTCACCAAGCGTCTGGCCGACATGTTGCATCGGCCGGCCCGCATCCTCGGCGTCCGCCTTCCGTAACCTGG
>JBDLRN010000042.1:0-9277 GCA_039800005.1 Actinomycetota bacterium
GAGGACCCGGATGAGAGGACTGCTGGTAGGTACTCATTCCCCGCTCCACGGCTGACGCCATCGGTCAGTGTGGTCGGATCGTCACGCAATCGCAACAAAGCGACTCGTGAGCAGGGACGACTCTGGCGGAGAGGGTGGGATTTGAACCCACGGACCCCTTTTAGGAGGTCAACGTCTTAGCAGGACGTCCCGTTCAACCAGGCTCCGGCACCTCTCCCTGGCTCGCCCGAGTGTAGCGGTGGAAGGGGTGAGCCCATCAGGGCGTGGGTGGGCTGGGGATCGGCCGCCGGGCGCCCGTCTGTCGATCGACTAAGCGCCGGTTGTTTCACTGCGACGCACGAGTCGCGCTAGTTGTGAGGTCGCTAGTTGTGAGGTCGCTAGTTGTGATGTCGCAAGTGGTGATGTCATAGCGCGACTGACTCACGCCAACAATTTTGAAATTTGTTGTGCGACGACGTTGTTGTGCAACACCCTCGCGGTATGTTTCGTGCACGACTTCCCGTCGAGATCGATGTTCATTACTTCATCGTGGTGACGTCTCCGAGAACTGTGTTTTCGTGAAGGGAGGTTGTTGTGTTTGCGGGTTCTGTTTCTGGGTTGTCGGCCGATGAGGTTCGTTGCCGGTTGGCGGAGATCAAGGTCGAGCGTGCTCGGTTGGATGCTGAGGAAGCGTCGCTGGTGGCGCGTCTGGGTGTGTTGGCTGGTGAGCGGTCGTCGAGTGTGGTCCCGGAGTTCGAAGTGAGCCATTTCGGTGGGTTGCGGGGTCGGGAGGCGTCGCGGGTGGTGCAACGAGCCGACATGTTGGGTGTGTTGCCCGAGTTCGGTTCGGCGTTGGCGGCTGGGTCGATCGTGGCTGGTCATGTCGACGTGTTGGCCGACACGGTGAAAAAGGTGTCGGAGGTGGATCGTGATCGGGTGTTGGCCGAAGCCGACGCTCTGTTGCGGTCGGCGCGCCGGCTCAGTGTCGATCAGTTCGCCAAGCATGTTCGCTCCGAAGTGACCCGTTTGTCGGCTGACCGGGGGTTGGGGGTGTTCGAACGGCAGCGTCGGGCGACGTTTCTGAAGGTGTGGAACGACGTCGACGGGATGATTCATCTGCGTGGCGCGTTCGACCCGGAGCGTGGTTCGGTGTTGTTGTCCAGGTTGGAGCAGCGGGTCGAAGCGATGTTTCATTCCGGGGATCGGGAGGTGTCGGTCGAGGTCGGTCCGGGTGTCGAACCCAACGACCACCGCCGCGCTCTCGCCCTTGTGGCCAGCGTGAACGGCGCCGGAAACCTGAATGGAGATACGACTCAAACCTCGGTGTTCTCGAGCACGGGATGTGTGCCGCGAGCCGAGATCGTGGTGCATGTCGCGCTCGATCAGCTCACCGGCGTCTGCGACGACGTCGAGACGATCACCAGCCAGCCCATCGCGACTCAACATGGAGTGGAGTTGCCGGTCGAGACGGTCCGCCGTCTGGCGTGTGACGCCGACATCATCCCGGTGGTGTTGAACGGTCAGGGAGTCCCGATCGATGTGGGGCGGGCGAAACGTTTGGCGACTGCGCATCAACGACGAGCATTGGGGGCGTTCTACGACTCGTGTGCGATTCCCGAGTGTCAGGTGAAGTTCGCGCAGTGCGAACCGCATCACATCGAGTACTGGGAGAACGGTGGCGCGACCGACATGAACAATCTGGTTCCGTTGTGTTCCCGGCATCATCACGCCGCTCATGAGGGTGGTTGGAGACTCCGACTCGACCCCGACACCCGAGAACTCACGATCGATCTTCCGGTCGGCACCCGTCACGGCCCCTGACGGGCCGGCTCGTACTGGCGGAACGGGAGGGATTCGAACCCCCGGGCCCTTTCGAGCCGGCCGCTTTCAAGGCGGCTGCATTTGTCCGCTCTGCCACCGTTCCGGAGTCGAGGCTAGCGACTGTCCGCAGGGGATCTCCGGGTGGTCACGCTCACGGCGCGATACGAACACCGAACATGCGCTCGAACTCGGCGTAGTAGTCGGCGTCGTCCTCGAACGCACCCAACGCGACCCATTCGGCGTCGGTCATCGTCTCGTGTCGCGACAAGATCTCTGGGCCACCCCAACTCACGGGGTAGCGCAGGCGCGGCGTGTCGGTGCGGATGGCGTGCAGGATCACGGCACCCACTTCGAACGGATCGGTCGCCTGCGCCATGCCGGCCGCGTAGAACTGGAAAAGACGTCGATAGTGGGCGTCGTACGCACCACTCGAATTCGGTGCATCCACGTTCTTGGCGAAGATCGCCGACTTCGTGATCCCGGGCTCGACAATCGCCACCCGAATGTTCCACGGCGCGAGTTCCTGCGCGAGCCCTTCCGACATCGCTTCGAGAGCCCACTTCGACGCAACGTACGGGGCCTGTGCAAGGGCGGCGAAACGACCCACCACCGACGACACGTTGACGATCGTGCCCGCCGATCGGGCGCGCATTCCTGGCAACACGGCCTGCACGCAACGCACCGCACCACAGAGGTTGATGTTCATCACCTCGTGATACAGCGAGGGCGGGCATTCTTCGATCACCGCGTTGCCACCCACACCGGCGTTGTTCACCAACACGTCGATCACGGGTGAGAGTTCGTGAATCCGAGCAAAACCATTGGTGACACTCGCGTCGTCGGTGATGTCGAGCTCGATCCACTCGATCGAGACACCGGCCTCGTCGGCCATCTGCTGGGCCTTCACGGTCTTGTCGAGGCTGCGCACCGTGCCGAACACTCGATACCCGTTCGCGGCCAGGTGAATGGCCGTCGCCCGACCGATTCCCGAGTTGGCCCCGGTCACGACTGCTGACTGTGCACTTGTCTTCTCGCCCATGCGGGAAGGGTAGTTCTGGCTCTCAGTCGATGTTTGCTCGAAGGGTCTCGACCCAGTCGTCGGCCTGACGCCAACGGGTGTCGGCGTGCTCGCGGGCCGTGTGGCTCGCTTCGCCGGCGGCCGGATACGAACCGAGGAACTTCACCGCGGCCTGTTTGGCGTGCAACGAACGCAAAGCGTCGGCCACCAACTCGTCGGCGATGTGACCGTCCATGTACATGACGAAGCAGTAGTCGCCGAGGCCGCCGTCCTTGGTGGGACGCGACAGAAGATTGTTGATGTTGATGCGACGCGCGGCGAACTCTTGGAGAATCGAGATGAGGCTGCCGGGTTCGTCGGCTCGCTGGTACACCACGATGCCGGTGCGATCGTGGCCGGTGGGTGCCGGAACACGGTCACGCCCCACCATCACGAACCGGGTCTGATTGCCGCGGTGATCCTCGATGTTGCTCGCCAACACCTCGAGGCCGTACAACGATGCCGCGTTGCGGGGGGCGATGGCGGCAACGGTGCGATCGCCGGTGTCGCGACTTCTCTCGGCCACGGTCTTCGCGGCGTCGGCTGTGCTGTTCGCGGCGCGTACCTCGGCGTCGGGAAGGTTCTCCCGGAGGTAACGGTGACATTGCGCGGTGGCGACAGGGATCGACAGCA
This sequence comes from Actinomycetota bacterium, assembly GCA_039800005.1. GTDB lineage: Bacteria > Actinomycetota > Acidimicrobiia > Acidimicrobiales > Ilumatobacteraceae > Casp-actino8. The sequence continues at coordinate 3,491 of JBDLRN010000042.1, forward strand.
CGGTGGTGATGTCGGCCAGCCGCACACCGGGTACGCCGACCAGACAATGCTCGATGTCGACCACGATCTCGCGCTGAATGAGCAGGTCGTAGTCGAACGACAACGCGTCTTGAGTGAAGTTGACCGTTCCCTCGATGGAGTTCTCGATGGGGACGACCCCCACGTCGACGGTGCCTTCGGCGACTGCGTCGAGGACGTCGGGCACGGTTCGGAAGGCGACGAGCTCGCCGGCAGCCAGGTCGGCCTGTGAACGCACGGCCTGTTCGGTGAAGGTGCCGAACGGACCGAAGAACCCCACACGCAACGGGGAGGCGGGGGCGTTCTGGGCGTTCACCCGCTCAAGGTTACGGCCGAGACCGGTCGTCGTGAGGACGATTATCCCGGTCGCCGTGCGAGGATGGGCGCGTGGACGCCGAAGCTCTGCGACGACTGATCGACGACGTGGCCCAGGGTCGAGTCGCCCCCGATGACGCGGTCGGGGTCCTGTCTCGCTTGCCCTTCGCCGACGTGGGTGACGCACTGGTCGATCATCATCGTCACTTGCGGCAGGGTGCGCCCGAGGCGGTGTACGCGCCGGGTAAATCGCCCGAGCAGTGCGTGCGGATCGTCGGGGAATTGCTGGATCATGGCACGGGTGCGGTGTTGGTGACCCGCGCCGACGACGATCAGCGCAAAGCGCTCGAGGTCGCGCATGGCGCGGCCCTCACCGCAACGTCGTTCGCGCACACGTCGATGCTCTGGCGCGTTCCCGAACCGTGGTACACGGGCCGCATGCTCGTGGTGTCGGCCGGAACCGCCGACGTCCCGGTGGTCGACGAGTGCATCTTGTCGTTGCGGGCTCATGGAATCGAGCCACAGCGCATCACCGACGTCGGTGTCGCCGGGTTGCATCGTCTGCTCGCCCGCCTCGACGACGTGATGGCCGCTGATGTCATCGTCGTGGTGGCCGGTATGGAAGGCGCGTTGGCGAGTGTGATCGGTGGACTGTCGGGCAAGCCGGTGATCGCCGTCCCGACGAGTGTGGGTTACGGATCAGGGCTCGACGGGGTGACGGCGTTGCTCGCCATGCACGCCACGTGCGCGAATGGTGTGGCCGTCGTGGGCATCGACAACGGATACGGCGCAGCATGCGCAGCGGCGCGGATCGTGCGGGCGATGGGGAACCAGTCATGAGTCGTGATTCGAGTCATGGCACGAGTCGCATCGCCTGGTTCAACTGCTCGGCCGGAGTGGCGGGAGACATGGTGTTGGCGTCGTTGGTCGACGCTGGAGCTGGCCATGTGGAGATCGCGGAGATTCTGAGCGGTCTCGACCTGCACGACTACGCGTTGACCTTCGAGCCGACGCAGCGGGCCGGCGTGTCGTCCACGCGAGCGATCGTGGTCGAGCACGTTCACGGTGATCACGAAGATCACGGGCATCACGATCATCACGTTCACCATGAACACCGCTCCTGGCGCGACATCCGGGAGTTGATGACTCGGTCCGATCTGCCCGAGCGGGTGCGAGATCGTGCGATTTCTGTGTTCCACGTTCTCGCCGACGTCGAGGCGAAGATCCACGGAGTGTCGATCGACGACGTCACGTTTCACGAGGTGGGCGCGGTCGATTCGATCGTCGACATCGTGGGGGTGTGCGCGGCACTCGAGGTACTCGGGATCGAGCGCATCGTCTGCGGTCCGATCGGAACCGGTCACGGGACGATTCGCACCCAGCACGGCGAGTTGCCCAATCCGTCGCCGGCGGTCGTCGCCTTGGCCGCACTGCGCAACGTGATGCTCACCGGTCTCGACGATCGCCGTGAGCTGGCGACGCCCACTGGTGTGGCGATCATGGTCGCGCTCGCCGAATCGTTCGGGCCGATCCCGACGATGAACGTGTCGGCTCGTGGGTTCGGTGCGGGCACGGCCGACATCGACGGTCGAGCCAACGTCGTTCAGGTGTTGGTGGGTGAGATTTCTGGCGAAGTGGCGAGCTCGGGCGAGAGTGTCCGTCTGCTCGAAGCCAACGTCGACGACGTGACCGGTGAGGTGCTGGCGCACACGATCTCGGCTCTTCTCACCGCTGGCGCTCACGACGCCTGGGCCACACCGATCGTGATGAAGAAGGGACGTCCGGCCCACACCGTGCACGTGTTGTGCGATCCGGTGCTGACCGAACGGATCACACAGGTGCTGGTGGCCGAAACCGGCACCCTCGGTGTGCGGGGCACGATCCTCGAGCGGTGGCCACAGGCGCGTTCCGAGACAACCGTGATGGTCGACGGACACGAGATCCGAGTGAAGGTGACCGCCGGTCGAGTGAAGGTCGAGCACGACGACGCCGCGCGTGCCGCGGCCGCTCTGGGTGTGCCGCTTCGTGAGATCCTCCGGCGTGCTGAGTCGGCGACTCTCGGCGTCTGACACCGATTTCTGAAGCGGGTTCGTCTCCTAAGGTGTTGCGAGTTGGTCATACGGTTTGCATCCACTCGGAAGGCTTGCGCTCGGGCGTGGATACGGTATGACGAGTGCGAGGGAAACTGTTGTTGGCGGTCACGCCGCTGACACTTTTGATGAACTGTCCAGGTCAGTGCGACTTCGCTCCACCACGACCCGAGCTGATCGTCGCTCCGAAGGAAGTCGACGACGATGTCTGCCGTATTCCGCAGGCCAACCGCGAGTTCGGCACGTACCGCGGGGAGTACTCCACGGCGTTTCCCTTCGAGCGTGAAAACATCATGCCCGACCAGGACGTGTCGCTGCTCGTCGTTCCGATCGATTGGTCGAACCACCGCGGGACTGCGGAGAATCTGAAGCGCGAGTTCGATCAGGTGAAGACCTTCATGGATCTGTACAGCACGATGAGCGAGGGTCGCCTCACGTTCAGCCCGACGTTCGCTGGTTCCGGGAGGAAGTGGTACCGGCTTCCCGAGCCCATCGAGAACTACCCCCAGCAGTGGACGTCGGATTTCAACAGCAAGGTGGCTCAACACGCGATCGATGCCATCGACCCCGAAATCGACTTCTCGACGGTCGATCTCATGATCCTCGTGTTCCCCGACAACCCGCCCATCCCGACGACCAAGCACCTCGAGTTCGGGTTTGCGTCCATGCAGCACTTCAATCGCGGGGGTTCTCCGCAGGATCCCCGCAATGTCTTCTCGGACGAAGGGTGGGTTCGCAACTACGTGGGTGGGGCTGGATTCTTCGATCATCCGGCTCGACCGGTGTGGTCGTACTACGTGCACGAGGTCGCCCACACCTTGCGTGTCCCGGACTGGTACATGAGGGAAGCGAACCTCGGTGCGGACTTCATCCCAGGGCTCGACTACGCAGTCGGCCCGATGAATTACTGGGACGCGATGTCGTCGCAAGACGGGCCGTCGCGAACCTTTTCCGCGTGGACTCGTTGGCTGGTCGGTTGGCTCGGAGACGAGCGGGTCGCTTGTTTCGAACTCGACCAAGTTCTGAAGCACGGCGCGTTCGATGTGGAACTCGTGCCTCTCGATGTCTATGGACCCGGAGTCAAGGCGGTGATGATTCGTACCGGGTCGCATGCTGGTCTCGTGATCGAGTCACGTCGAGCGGTCTTTCCGGATCACGACCTCGTCAAGTGGCGTGAATACGGCCGGGAACCGGCGGGTCTCGTCGTTTACCGAGTCGATGCGACGAAGGGCAACAGCTCTGGCACGTTGATCTTGGTTCCCCCGCAGGGTCAAGGAGTGGTTCGGCTGCAATTGAGCGAGAGAATGGATCCTCGGGTGATCGATGCGCTGTACAACGTCGGCGCCGTGGGCTACTCCCAGGGGCTGAGGATCGAGCTCGTGTCATCGGGTTCTCGAGACGTCGTGAGAATCAGCCCGGCGTCCTGATACGCGACATGGCCCCTGCCGAGACAGGGGCCATGTCGTGCTGGTCGGGGTGAGAGGATTTGAACCTCCGGCCTCCACGTCCCGAACGTGGCGCGCTAGCCAAACTGCGCTACACCCCGATGGTGCGACGAAGGATGCTACCCGGCGTCGACGGTTTCTTGGGCGGGCGCATGGTCGATCTCCGAAGCTTCGCCAGTCGTCTCACCAGTCGTCTCGACGGGCGTCTCCGGGAGTCCCTCGGCGTAGCAGCCGCCGCCGGCGATGGCGCGGCTGGCCCGGCGCAGACGCAGCGAATCGAGGGGTTTGACCAGCCAACCGTCGGTTCCGCTCCGGCGAGCCAGATGCACGTCGACGTCCCGATCGAGGAGCATGAGGATCGGAACGTGCGGAAGGGTTCCGGCACTTTCGTCGAGGCGCAGGTCCATGGTGACGGCGACGCCGCCCATGGTGCCGATTTGCATGTCGAGGATCACCAGATCGGGCGTCTTGTCCTTGACCAATCCGGCCACTTTGCGACCCTCGCGGCACACTGTGAACGAGGTCTCGGGGCCACCGAGAGCGGCCACCACCTCGTCGATCAACCAGTCAGCATCGGTAGCCAGGATCACGTGCACGACGCCACGCTACCCCTGGTCACCCCGAGGCGACGAACACGGCCCGTGGTCTCGAGCCGACCCGGAGTCACGAACTGACCGGGAGTCACGAATCGAGGATCGATTTTCCGATCTCGGCGATCGCCGTGATGTCGTGCACGTCGACCGGTCGTTGCGGCACCCGAGCCACCGGCACACCGTCGAGAGCCGTCAACAAGGGCGCGATGCTCTGCTCCTCGGCTTCGGCCACGGCGCGCAGACGCGCCAGATTGTGATGCAGCGATGCCAAGATCTCGTCTCCGTCTTTCTCGGCCTTCTTGGCGTTGGCAGTGGCCGACTTGGCCGAACCGCGACCGAAGGTGGGCTGCAGACGATTGATCACGAGACCACTCGTCACCACACCGGCCCGTCCGAGTTGCTCGGTGAAGTAGAGCGCTTCGTTCACCGTGTCTGATCGCGGCGAGGCGATCACCACGTAGCGCGTGTCGGACGAACGCAAGAGGCGATCGACGTCGTAGGCGCGTCGTCGGAAACCGTCCTCGATGCCCTCGAAAGCGCGGAAGAATTCGACGGCATCGGCGAGAACGTCGGCCCCGATCACGCGGCCGATCGTGCGCAGGATCGGCTGAGCGGCGAAGTTGAGAACTTTCAGACCACCGCGGGCCGGGGTCACCAGCCAGCGGTACACCCGGTGATCGAGGAAATTCGTGAGCTTCTTCGGAGCGTCGAGGAAATCGAGCGCTTCACGACTCGGTGGTGTGTCGACCACGACCAGATCGAAGCGTTCGTCGCCGTGGAGTTCGTACAACTTCTCGGCGGCCATGTATTCCTGGCTGCCCGAAAGACGACTGGCGATGTTCACGTAGAAGGGGTTGCTCAGAATCTCGTCGACCTGGCGCTGACTGCGCGCCTGACCGCGCACGAGATCGTCGAAGGTCTGCTTGGCGTCGAGCATCATCGCCCACAACTCACCCTGGTGATCGTCGGGAACGTCGAGGCGTACCGGATCGTTGCCGAGTCGCCCGGTCATGCCGAGGGCGTCGGCGAGACGTTTGGCCGGATCGATGGTCACCACGACGACGCGGCGTCCGGTCCGAGCCGCCTCGGTCGCGATCGCCGCAGCGGTGGTGGTCTTGCCCACTCCGCCGGAACCGCAGCACACCAGAACCCGTGCCTCGGAGATCATGTGCGCCATCGCGGTTCTCGATGCCGCGGATCTGGATGATGCCGTGCTCATGAAACCTCGTCGTGCGCCGCGATGATCTCGGCCAGATACCTCACGTCGTCGTGAGTCAGACCCGAGCGCGCGATGTGCGGAAGCAGAAGGGGTGAGGTTCCGAGGGC
>JBDLRN010000043.1:0-2859 GCA_039800005.1 Actinomycetota bacterium
ACCGATCCCATGACCGCTTCGGTGCTGGGTGAGGTGACGAGTGACAGTCCGTTGGCGATGAGCAGCATCGACGGAACGATGGGCCACCAATAACCGGCGTCGGCGCTGATCCGGCTGACGATCAAGAAGCCCATCGACATGTTGAACAACCCAAGCGCGACCACTCGGGTCGTTCCCCAACGCAAGGCGGCGCGAGCGGCGAGGGGAGCAGTGATGCCGGCTCCCACCGCGAAGGGAAGTGTGCGCAGACCCGACTCGAGCGGGTCGTAGCCGCGCACGAATTGGAAGTACTGCGTCACGAGGAACGTGAACCCGAACAGACTGAGAAACGCGATGCCGATCGAGCCCGTGGCCGCACTGAATCGCGCGTTGCGGAAAAAGGTGACGTCGAGCAACGGGTCATTTCGTCGCGATTCGTAGCGGACGAACACGGCGAGGGCGATGGCGGCGAGGACGAAGCCACTCGTGCTGGCCATACTTCCCCAACCCCAATGCGGCGACTCGATGACGGTGAACACCAACGCGCCGATGGCGACGATCGACAGCACGAGGCCGACGGTGTCGAAACGCTCGCGGTGCGGCTCTTTGGATTCGGGAATCAGGAAATGTCCGACCGCCAAGGCGATGGCGACGATCGGAATGTTCACGAGGAACACCGATCCCCACCAGAAGTGCTCGAGCAGGAAGCCACCGGCCACGGGTCCGAAGGCCACCGCCATGCCCGAGACCGCCGACCACACGCCGATGGCTTTGGCGCGCTCGACCGGATCGATGAAGAGATTGGTGATGATCGCCAACGTGGCCGGGAAGACGAGCGCGGCACCGATTCCCATCGCGCCGCGCCAGACGATAAGAGCGGTGTCCGAATCGGCGAAGGCGCCGAAGCCACTGAAGATGGCGAAGAGCACGAGCCCGATCTGCAACGAACGCTTGCGACCCCAGCGGTCGCCCAGTCCGCCGCCGGCCAGCAACAAGCCGGCGAAGACGAGCGCGTAGGAGTCGACGATCCACTGCAACGAGGTGACCGAGGCATCGAGTTCGCGCTGCAATGTAGGGAGGGCGACGTTGACGATCAGATTGTCGACCACGACGAGAAACACGCTGGCACTGAGGATGGCCAGCACCCACCAGCGCCGTTCGTAGGCCCGCTGGTGGTCGGGGTTGCTGAGGGTCGATGATGCCTGGACAGTCATACTTGACATTGTCTACTTAAAACTAGACGATGTCAAGCATGTCACTGCGCGTGGGTCAAGGTGGGCAGCAGGGCCCGTGCCACCAAGTCGGGTCGCTCTTCATGGGAGAAGAGCCCGGCCCCGGGGATCAGGTCGATATGCGCCGACGAGAACTCGGTCAGCATCGACCGGGCGGCCGGGACGGGGAAGAAGCGATCGTTTTCGCCCCACACCAGCACGACCGGAACGTCGATGCGGCGGTGCAGAGTCCCGAGTTCGTGGATCAAGCCGTAGTCGAAGCTCTTCAACAATCGAGTCATGGCCAATCGATGGGTGGGTGACTCGGCCAGCGGTCGGAGGAAGAACTCGTCGAATTCGCCGTCGAGGAACGACCGATCGACGAATGCGTCGCCCAGTATCAGAGGGTGTCGTCGAAGTCGTGGTCGGCCGACCAGCCAGCCGAGCGCACGACCGAAACCGGGGACGTGTCGCCCGGCGAGAAAGGTTCGGAACTTCCAACTCATCGACCCCGATGGCTCGGTGTCGATCAGTCCGAGTGCTCGGAGCCGGGGGTCGCCGGCCATGGCATGGCGGGCGATCAACCCGCCACTGTCGTGACCGACCACTGCGACATCGGTGAGATCGAGATGGTCGATCACTCGTCGCACTGAGGCGATGTGTGTGTGGAGAGTGAGCGACGAGTCCGGCGAGTAACGGCTCGAGCCTGCTCCGGGGAGATCGATCACATGGCAGGTCACGTGATCGACGAGATGGGGCAAGAGCTTGCGGAAGGTGGCGCCACTCACCGGCCATCCGTGGACGAACAGCACGTCGGGCCCCGTCCCGATCCGACGATGAGCGACCTCGGCGTCGCCGACTGAAATGAATGACGACGGCTCGCTCCGGAAGAACTCAGCTGCTGCCCACGCGTCGAGGCTCATGGCTACCCCTTGATTTGTAGTGAATACTACAGATGACCGTACAAGGTCTGCCCGCTACCGTCAAGGGCGATGGGCTACCGCCACTCGAAGGACGAAATACTCGAGGCCGCCGTCGCGTTCGTTCTGGAGGACGGGCTGAGTCGACTCACCTTCGGCGCGGTCGCGAGCCGAATCGGAACCAGCGATCGAATGGTCGTCTATTACTTTCCATCGAAAAACGAGCTGATCGTCGAGGTTCTGCGAGCCATCGCGGGCCGGTTGCAGGACGCCTTGAGGTCGAGCCTCCTCACGCGCGTTCCGAACCACGTGGAGTTCGTTCGAGCCGTCTGGCCGTCGCTGGCCAATCGTCGGTCGGACGCGGTGTTCGCCGTGTTCTTCGAAGCGAGCGGCCTTGCTTCGGCGGGCATCGAGCCGTACCGAAGCCTCGCCCCGGCGCTGATGAACAGTTGGATCACGTGGGCGGAGGATTCGATCGAAGGCAACAAGGCTCATCGACGCGAAGAGGCGGCGGCGGCCATCGCCACTGTCGACGGGTTGCTTCTTCTCCGTCGACTGTCGGGACCCACCCAGGCGAACCGCGCACAGGCCGCGGTCGTCGGTCGACGACGTTGAGCCCGCTGTAGGGCCCGTGGTGGAGCTGGGGGGAATCGAACCCCCGTCCATCAGGCGGAGAACGCCCGCGCTACGACCATTCCCGACTTCGAGACTGACGCAATCTCACCGGCGGGTCGGCTGCCTCGGTTGCC
>JBDLRN010000044.1:0-6339 GCA_039800005.1 Actinomycetota bacterium
GAGCGCGGCCGCGACGCTCGAGTCGACGCCGCCCGAGAGTCCGCAGATGACGCGCTTGTCGCCGACTTGCGCGCGTACGGCAGCGATCTGTTCGTCGATGATCGATCCCATCGTCCACGACAGGTCGCAGCCGGCGAGTTCGTGCAGGAATCGCTTCAGCACGTTCGCGCCGAACGGCGAGTGGACCACTTCCGGGTGGTACTGCACGCCCCAGATGCGACGAGCGTCGTTCTCGAGGACAGCGACCGGCGCGTCGGGTGTGGCCGCGGTGGCGGTGAACCCGTCGGGAACGCGCGAGATGGCGTCGAAGTGACTCATCCACACGTCTTGGATGTCGGGTGTGTCGACCAGCAACGTGGACGGCGCGGTGCGGTTCATGACCGCGCGTCCGTATTCGCCACGCGAACCACGTCCGACCTCGCCCCCGAGTTGGTGGGCGATGAGTTGCGCCCCGTAGCAGATCCCGAGGATCGGCACCCCGGTGTCGTAGACGGCCGGGTCGAGGCGGGGCGCGCCGTCGACGTGCACGCTCTTCGGGCCACCCGAGAGGACGATGGCCGACGGTTGACGAACGGCGATCTCGGCGGCGGTGATCGTGTGGGGAACGATCTCGGAGTAGACGTTGTGCTCGCGCACGCGCCGGGCGATCAGCTGGGCGTATTGAGCCCCGAAGTCGACGACGAGAACGGCGTGGCGGGCGGACACGCTTCGAGAGTAGTGGCAGGTGACACGCCGGGTCCGGCCCGCTGGGCAGTGGCATCGGGCTCGTGTCACGATGGACGCGTGCGTGGTCCATCGAGTTGGTTCGGAGTGCTGTTGGCCGGGGCCGTGCTGGCCGTCGGGCCGGTCGAGCCGGCCGTGGCCACGATCCCGCCGGAGGCGACCGAGGAGAACGTGTACCTCGACATCGAGCGCGGGGTGAATGCGTGCATCAGCGCCTTGCCGAAGCCGGGCTGTGGGCGCGAGCCGGTCGACGCCGGCGATCGGGGCGGGTGGCAGCAGTATCTGGTGTTCGGTGTGCTCATGACGGCGATGGCCGGAATCGGCACCCGCGTCGCCCTCTCCGTCCGCACACGCGACCGGCGAAATTCACCCACTCTGAAGCATTAAGCACCGCTCGCGAGCTCAGCGCTTCAGGGTGCGCGAAAAGTATCGGGATCGGAGGGGCTTCTCGGTGGGGTGTCGGCACACATTGCGCCTGGCTGAACACCAAACGGAGGCGTACCATGACCGTCACCGAAGCAGACCGACTCGAGATGCACCTCGAGCTGAAGAAGTTCCTGGGAGACAAGTGGCCGAGACTTTGATGGAACATTTGCCGCCGATGGGCTGGGCCGACGTCGCCCGCCGATCGGACATCGACCACCTGCGGGATCAGCTCGCCGACTTCGAGGCGACCACTCGTGGCCTGGCGGCCGGGATGTGGGCCCTCGGATCCTTGATGAGCGCCGGCTTCATCGGCCTCTTCACTGTGATCGTCACCAAGTTCTGACCGAACGACGAAATTCACCCACTCTGTAGCGCTCGCTACCTCTGGAGCGCGTCTGCGCTACAGAGTGCGCGGAAAGTGGTGAAAAGCGGAGGTGGCGGAGACGAGGGCGTGGGGGGATTCCCAGGGCACGAAGTGGCCGCAGTCCCGCAACAGGAACGGCCCCACGCACTGCCCGAACACCTGCTCGGCCATCCGGTCGAACGCCGGATAGATCACGTGGTCGCTCGGTCCGAACAGCACCACCGTGGGCGTCACGTCGTTGCACCCCATCATCGGTGGCTCCGACCGCTTGGCCGGATCGAACACCGACTCGTACCCGCCGAACGACGCCCGCAGCACCTCGGCCCGGCCGAAGGGCTCGGTGTGGAAGTCGACCTCCTCGGGCGTGAACGTGCCGGGATGCGCCCAGAAGCGACTCGTGTAGAAGGTGGCGATGTAGTGACGGCGCGCCGCCGGCGTCGACAACTCGGCGGCCAGCGCATCGGCATCGGTTCCCTGCCGGATGAAGTAGTCGGCGGCCTCGCGCGGTGCACGCGTGCCGACGATGCCGCCCATGCGCTCCTTGTCGAAGGGCAACGGCGAGTTGAACAGCACCATCTGCGTCACGAATTCGGGCCACCGCAACGCCATCTCCTGGATGACCGGTCCGCCCAGATCGCCACCCAGCACCACGCACGACTCGTAGCCGAGATGGTCGTGCACGAGCGCGTACAGATCACGCGCGTGCGTGGGCGTGTCGTAGAAGCCGTCGGGAGCGAGTCCACTGTCGCCGAAGCCGCGCAGATCGGGAACGATCACGTCGAATCCCGCCTGCGCCAACGGCTCGATCACCTTCCAGAAGATGCGCTTGGACTCCGGCCAACCGTGCACGCACAGCAACGCCGTGCCCGATCCACTTCGCGCCCGCTCGTGAACGTAGGCCTGCTCGAACCCGCGCACCGACGTGCGACGAACGGCGAAGCGCGAAGGATCGACGTCGGGATGCACTCCTGAACTCATGGGGTCACGGTAGCCAGCCCCCATTAGCGTGATCGACATGGACGCCCAGGAGTTCCGCACCAACGGCCACGCCCTCATCGAACTCATCGCCGACTACATCGAGACGATCGAGAAGCGCCCGGTCACCTCGAGTGCGAAGCCCGGTGACGTACGAGCCCAACTCCCCGAACATCCGCCCACCGCACCCGAGTCGTTCGACGCGGTTCTCGCCGACGTGCAGAACATCGTGATCCCTGGCCTCACGCATTGGCAGCACCCGAACTTCTTCGCCTACTTCCCGGGCAACTCGAGTTACCCGTCGATCCTCGCCGAACTGCTCTCGGCCGGACTGGGCGTGCAAGGCATGAGTTGGGTCACCTCCCCCGCCTGCACCGAGGTCGAGACACTCATGCTCGACTGGATGCACGAACTTCTCGACCTACCCGCCACGTTCCGCTCCACCAGTGACAACGGTGGCGGTGTGATCCAAGGTTCGGCGAGCGAAGCGACGTTGTCGTCGATTCTCGCCGCACGTTGGCGTGCCACGGGCGGCGACGTCAACACCACCGGCGACACGTCGAAGCTGATCGCCTACACCACGTCGCAGTCGCACTCGAGTATCGAGAAGGGTCTGCGCATCGCCGGTATCGGCACGCACAACATCCGCATCGTTCCGCACGACACGAGCTTCGCGATGCGGGTCGACGAACTCGAACGCCTGATCGTCGCCGACAAGGAGGCAGGCCTCACGCCGTTCTGGGTGTGCAGCACGCACGGCACCACGTCGTCGGGCGCATTCGATCCCACACCCGAGATCGGCGCCGTCGCCCAGAAGCACGGCCTCTGGTTGCACGTCGACTCGGCCATGCACGGCATCGCCGCGCTCGCCCCCGAACACCGGTGGGTGAACGAGGGTCTCGAACTCGCCGACAGTTACTGCACCAATCCGCACAAGTGGATGGGCATCAACTTCGACTGCGATCTGTTCTGGGTGGCCGATCGCACGGCACTGCTGGGCGCACTCAGCATCCTTCCCGAGTATCTGCGTTCGGCGGCGGCGCAGAGTGGTCAGGCGATCGACTACCGCGACTGGCAGATTCCGCTCGGCCGTCGCTTCCGCGCGTTGAAACTCTGGTTCGCCATCCGCACCGAGGGCACGGCGCACTTCCAGTCGATGATCCGCCGACACGTGGGTCTGTCACAGGAGTTCGCGGCCTGGGTCGCGGCCGACGATCGTTTCGAGGTGGTGGCCCCACATCCGCTCAACCTGGTGTGCCTGCGCGTGAACGGCACGAGCCCCGAGGACGGCGACGTCCGCACCGATGCCCTGATCGACGCCGCCAACGCCACTGGCCAGGCCCTCTTCACCCGCACGGTGCTCGACGGACGCAGTGTGTTGCGCATGTCGATCGGGGGTCGTGCCACCGAGCGCCGTCACGTCGAGGCGGCTTGGGGATTGCTCCGAAGCCGGGCCTAGGCTGACACCACATATACAACGACCCCGTGCGGGGTGTGGGTGAAAGTCCCAACCGGCGGTGAAAGCCCGCGAACCCTGGCCAGCGATTCGTCGCCAGCCAGGGCCGACTCGGTGAAATTCCGAGGCCGACGGTCAGAGTCCGGATGGGAGCACGGGTACTGCGAAGGCGCGGGCACGAGCCCGGGCCTTGGTCGTGCCGTTCCCTCTCGCACGTGGTTGCCACCCACGACCCACGAAGCGATCCGATGAACGACGACACGATGATGCAACGAGCACTCGCCGCCGCGGCTCGCTCGCGCACGGTGTCGCCGCCCAATCCGTGGGTGGGTTGTGTCATCGTCACCATCGACGGCCAGATCTTCGAGGGTGCGACCGAAGCTCCGGGTTCACGCCACGCCGAGATCGTGGCCCTCGATGCCGCCCGCGCGGCGCACGCCGATCTCACCGGCGCCACCGTGTACACGACGCTCGAACCGTGCAGTCATCACGGTCGTACTCCCCCGTGCACCGACGCCCTGATCGCTGCTGGTGTGTCGCGCGTGGTGAGTGCGCTCACCGATCCCGATCCGAACGTGGCCGGTCAGGGGTTCGCGCAACTGCGAGCCGCTGGCATCACCGTCGAGGTGGGCGAGGGTTCGCGTGCCGCCGCCGATCAGCTCCGCCCGTATCTGCATCACCGCCGCACCGGTCGACCGTTCGTGGTGTTGAAGACGGCATCCACACTCGACGGTCGCACGGCGGCCGCCGACGGCAGCAGTCAGTGGATCACCGGCGCCGAAGCGCGACGGGCCGTTCATCAGTTGCGGGCCGAGAGTCAAGCCATCGTGGTGGGTGCCGGAACTGTACGCGCCGACGATCCGTCGCTCACCACGCGTCTGGTCGAGGGTCCGTCGCCGCGCCGCATCGTGCTCGGCTCGGCACCAGCCGGAGCCAAGGTGCATCCGTGCACCGAGTGGAACGGACCGTTGTCCGATCTACTCGATCAGCTCGGCCGCGACGGCGTGGTGCAGTTGATGATCGAGGGCGGCGCGCGCGTGGCCGCCTCGTTCCACCGCGAGAACCTCCTCGACCGTTACGTGCTGTACATGGCGCCGGCTTTCATGGGCGGCGGCGACGGCACTCCCCTGTTCGCCGGGAACGGCGCACCCACCATCGCCCAATTGCGGCGCGGCCGACTCGTGTCGACCCGCCTCGTGGGTGACGACATCGAAATCGTGATCGATTCGTGCGATCACTCGAAGGAGCAATCATGAGCCAGTCCCCCTTCGCCCCCATCGAAGAGATCGTCGCCGCCATCGGTCGCGGCGAGATGGTCGTGATGGTCGACGACGAAGACCGCGAGAACGAAGGCGACTTGATCATGGCCGCCCAGTTCGCCACGCCCGAGAAGATCGCCTTCATCGTGCGCCACACGTCTGGTGTGGTGGTAGCTCCGCTCACCGGCGAGCGTTGCGACGATCTGCGCTTGCCGTTGATGGTCGAGCACAACACCGAGAGTCATCGCACGGCGTTCACGGTGTCGGTCGACCTCATCGAGGGAACCAGCACCGGAATCTCGGCGTCCGACCGTGCGGCCACGTTGTGCGCGCTCGCCGACCCCGAGGTGGGGTTCGCGGCGTTCGCACGTCCGGGCCACATCTTCCCGTTGCGCGCCCGTGAAGGCGGCGTGTTGAAGCGGGCCGGACACACCGAAGCCGCCGTCGACTTGGCACGAATGGCGGGATTGCAGCCGGCCGGCATCATCTGCGAAATCGTGAACGAAGACGGCTCGATGTCACGACTCCCGCAGTTGATCGAGTTCTGCAAGGAGCACGATCTGCTGCTGTCGTCGATCGCCGAGTTGATCCGCTATCGCCGCACGCACGAGAAGTTGGTGAGCCGCATCGGCCAGGCCCAAGTGCCCACCGACTGGGGCGTGTTCACTTGCACCGCTTTCCGCAGCCATCTCGACGACACCGAGCATCTGGCGTTCAGTCTCGGTGACGTGAGCGACGGCCAGCCGGTCCTCACGCGCGTGCACAGCGAATGCCTCACCGGCGACGTGTTCTCGAGTCGTCGTTGCGATTGCGGTCCGCAGTTGCACACGGCGATGCAGTTGATCGCCAACGAGGGTCGTGGCGTCGTGGTGTATCTGCGCGGCCACGAGGGTCGCGGCATCGGAATCGGCCACAAGATCCGCGCCTATTCGCTGCAGGACGGCGGGCTCGACACCGTCGACGCCAACACCGAGCTCGGTCTGCCGATCGACAGCCGCGAGTACGGCATCGGCGCGCAGATCCTCAACGATCTCGGCGTGAAGCAGCTCAAACTCATGACCAACAATCCGGCCAAGTACGGCGGTATCGCCGGCTACGGGCTCGAAGTGGTCGAGCGGGTCGCCCTGCGCGCCCAC
>JBDLRN010000045.1:0-6706 GCA_039800005.1 Actinomycetota bacterium
GTCGACGGTGTCGTGGTGCGCACGATGGCGCCGTACAGAGTGGCCGAGCGCGTGGGGGTGGTCGAGCCGCCCTCGGCCGCCGTGGTGAGCGTGAGCGAGTGGGTGAAGGCTCCGGTGGGGAAGTTCTTGGTGTCGGCCACGGCACCGGCCCGATCGAAGTTCACCGCGAACGACGCCTGCTCACCAGCACCCAATGTTCCGTTGGCCGGTGAGCCGGAGAATCGCGCCGAGGTGAACGTCGACGCGTACGACACCGGGAAGCTGTTGGGGTTGCGCAACGTGACCTTGACCGACGTGGCGGTATTGCCGAAGTCGAACTTGGTGGTCGACATCTGCACGCTCTGCACGGCGACGGGAGCCGCGGTGGTGGTCGACGGCGACTGTCGAGCGGCTTCGGTGGTGGTCGGTGCACTCGTCGTCGCGGGAACGGCCGGCACGACGGGCGTCGGAGTCGTCGTGGGTGTCGGCGGCGCAGCCGGACCACCGGCACCGACCACTGCGCCACCGTCGAGGGTCGTCGACACGCCGGGAAGTTCGGAGGTTCCGTCACCGAAGATCGTGATCACACTTCCGTTACCCGAGACGATCTGACGATCGAGACTCGAACTCGGGGTCGCCGTGCCGACGACGTCCTCGGTGTCGGCAGATATCTCGGCTCCGTCGGCCGTCGGGCGATCGGGTGCCGAGGGATCGTCGCCTCCGGTGACAACCAGGACGCCGGCTCCGAGGACGGCCACGACCGCGGCGGTCCCCGCCCAGGCGACGACGTGGCGACCGGCGCGGACGGCGCGTGGGAAACCCTTGTGGGCGTCGAAGCGGATCTCACGGCTGCGACGGGACGCCCCGGATCGCGACGAGGAGACCGAGTCGCTCGACGAGCCGGACCCGTTCGACGTTCCCGCCCCGCTCGCACCACCGCCGGGAAGCGCGGCGGCCAGGACCTTGTCGCGCAGACCGAAGGGCAGGACGAAGGCAGGCGCGGCTCCGAACAGTGCGAGCGGAGCGAAGGTCTTGCGAGTGCGATCGCACGTGGCGCATTCCTCGATGTGTCGGTTGACCCTCTTGCGCAACAGAACCGTGAGTTCGCCATCCCAACCGCTCAGGATCTCGGCGAGTCGATCGCAATCGCGCCGACCGGCTTTGGCCACCGTGAGCGCACCCAGACTCTTCTCCACGCGATCGCGCATGCGATGCACGAGCGAGTAGCTCTGCTCGGGAGTCACGCCGAGGGCGTCGGCGAGATCGGCACCCGACAGTCCTTGGCGCACCGACAACTCGAGCACCAGTCGGTCGCGTTCGTCGAGACCGGACGCAGCCGATCGCACCAGTGCGGCGAGTTCGTCGTGGGCCACCGCTTCGCCAGCAGCGTGGGGGTCGTATCCGCTGGCCACGTCAGGAGTTCTTTCGTCCTGGAAGTCGACGGGAGTCGCTCGCTTGCGCTTCTTGGTGCGGCGATACACCTCGTGACGAAGCACCGAGTAGAGCCACGGCTTCAGTCGATCGGGTTCGCGCAATTGCGACAGGCGTTCGGCCGCGATGCAGAACACGTCCTGCACCATGTCGGCCGCGTCGTGACGATCCGACAGCATCGCCGCCGCCGTGTCGTAGAGGCCCGCCGCATAACGGTCGTAGATGGCGGCCAGTGCGCTCTTGTCGCCGGCCAGGAAGTCGGTGACGAGGCGCGCGTCGGTGGAGAGTTCGGTCACGGTCGTCGGCCTTCACGGTGGTCGAGAGGCGCGACGGGCTCCGATCTCGCAGAAAGTCGGTGGGATTCCGATCCCGGTTCGATCGCCCGCCATTCGATCGAGAAGGTCTCGTGGTGCGACGCACCGGCCGGGATCACGTGAGGGTCGATCGCCGGAGCGTTGGGAGGGCCGGACTGCGGCTCCACGCAGGTGGCATGCGTCGGTCGATCGAACACGACCCAATGTTCGCAGGTGGACTGCAACTCCACCACCAGGCCGTCGATCTCGAGCGTCAAGAGACCCTCAAGGCCGTCGGGCACGTCGGTGAAGCAGTCGTCGACGTCTCCCCACGGGATCGAGTCGCTCCGAGTTCGATCGACCGGCGTGACCTCGGGACGCGCGATCCCGGATTCGTCGCGGCGATGCATCGAACGAAAGGGAAGCACCGCTCGCGACGGCTTGCGGAACCACGGGTGCCAGCCGATCTGCACCGGCATGTCGACGTCGGCGTGAACGGTGAGTCGGAGATCGAGTCGACGGTCGGCGAGCGCAACGTGATGCTCGACGCGCCCGGCGAAGGGCCACGGGTCGCCGAGCGGCGTCGCCAGTGTGCACGAGGAAGTCGTGGAGTCGACCACGTGCCACTCCGCGTCGAGCACCGTTCCATGGATCGCATGGGGTGGTCGTCGTAACGGCAGGCGGAACACCTCGCCGCGCCACGGAAGTTCGCCGTGGCGCAGGCGGCCGGCGAAGGGGACCATGGGATACAGGCCCCACTCGAGAGGATCGTCGTGGCGCGGATCGCCGGTCACGAGCAGAGGAGTCGTGCCGACGTCGAGTTCGGCGATGCGCGCCCCACAGGTCGGGTCGACACGTGCCGATGCTCGACCGGCAACCAGTTCGATCACGGACGCATCCTGTCACGTGTGCCACCATCGGCTCGTGCGCGCCCTCATCCAACGAGTCGACGAAGCATCGGTGGTGTCGATCGTCGACGGTGCGGCCACCACGACCGGACGTATCGGCCCGGGTCTGGTGGCCCTGGTCGGCGTCACGCACACCGACCAGCCCGCCACGGCGCGCAAGTTGGCCGACAAGATCTGGAATCTGCGGATCATGGACGACGAGAACGGAGTGATGAACCTGGCCGTCCGCGAGACCTCGAAATCGATCCTGGTGGTGAGTCAGTTCACGCTCTACGGCGACACCACGGCCGGTCGACGGCCGAGTTGGATCGCAGCGGCCAAACCGGAGATCGCCGAACCTCTCGTCACCGAGGTGATCGACGAATTACGTCGATTGGGTGCCACGGTCGAGACCGGCCGGTTCCGTACGCAGATGAAGGTGTCGCTCGTGAACGACGGACCGTCGACGGTGATGATCGAGATCTGACGATCAGGAACGGCGTCGACTCGATCGCCGCCCCGACGTCACGTGCAGCACCAGCGGCAGAAGACTCGCCAGACCGGCGGCGGCGATCCAGGGTCGGTCGCCGATCGCCGCGTACACGGTGTCGCCGGTGCGAATCGGCACCTCACGGCGAATCACCGCGGTCTCGCTGACCGCCGTGCGCGACGACACGTCGCCGTCGGGTGAGACGAAGGCACTGAAACCGGTGGGCGACACCTGCACGACCCACCGCCCGGTCTCGATGGCGCGTAGTCGTGACGCGGCGATCTGCTGCGACTGCAGGATGGTCCAGGTGTAACTCGAGCCGTTGGTCGGATTGAAGATGATGCCGCCACCGTCACCGACTCCTTCGCGCGCGCGTCCGCCGAAGAAGACCTCCCACGAAATGACCACCGACGCACGCACTGTGTCGACGGTCGACGACGCGAGCGGAACGTCGAGACGAGCGCGCCCCTCGCCGGCCACTGCGTCGCGGGGTACGAGGTCGACCGGAGCGCCGACCGCATCGAGGACACCGCGCAACGGCATGTATTCGCCGAAGGGCACCCGTCGCACCTTGTCGTAGCGGTCGACGACCACTCCCGAGGTGTCGACCACCACCTGGGCGTTGGTGAACGATTCGGAGTCGACGTCCTCGGTGATGCCGACGAGGAACGGCGCCCCGAGACGTGCGGCTTGCTCGCCGATCTCGACGAGTTCGAGACTCTCGTCGAACTTCGCCACGTCGATCACGTTCTCGGGCCACACCACCACGTCGGGTTCACCGTTCACTGTGCGCGTGGCGTCGAGGTGGCGTTCGAACACGTCACGCGGATCGGTGTCGATGGCTCGGGTTCCCTGCGGTCCACCGCCTTGCACGGCCACCACGTCGAGAACCACGTCGGTGTCGGATCCACGCGGCGCCACCCACGCGACCACCAGCACCACGGCACAGGTGGCCAGCACCGAGCGTCGCAGATCGGCCGGGCGACGCCACGTGGCCACGAGGGCGGCCAATTGCCACGTGATCCACGTGAGAGCGATCACTCCGCCGAGACGAGCCACCCCGCCGAGCGGCCCCGACACCTGGGCGATGCCGAGGGTCGCCAACGGGACGCCGCCGAAAGGAAACGACAGACGCACGATCTCGACGAGCGTGTGAGCCGCCGGCGCGACAACGAGGAAGCGGCGCGAATCGGTGGCCGTGGCCACGCAGGATGCGGCGCCGTGCAACAGAGCGAAGAGCAGTGCGGCCACCAGAAATCCGGGCGCGGTGAGGAACCACATCCACGCCAGTGCGGGAAGGAACCAGCCGAGGCCGAACACGGCGCCGACGGCGAACGAGCGTCGACGCGACTCGCGGGCGCGCACCTCCAGCCGGGTCACGGCGATCAGGCCGACGAAGGTGAGCGGCCACCATCCCCACGGCGGCATCGAGGCCGCCACCGACAGTCCGGCCAACAGGGCCGGCAGGGAGCGTCGCACGTTCAGACTTCCTGGCGGACGTAGTCGGCGAAGACGACGATGCGTTGAGCGGTCGACCCGAGGGGATGGCACGCGAAGAGAGTGGCCGTGGCGGTGGGAGTCTGATCGACGATCCACATCGCATCGGGATACACGACTTCGGTGCGGGACACGGTGTACACGAATCGACCGGATTCGGTGGTGAACACGATCTCGTCACCCGGCTCGAGGAGATCGACGTATCGGAAGGGCTTGGGCCAGCTCGTGCGATGTCCACCGAGAACCACGTTGCCCACCTCGCCGGGCTTGGCGGTGTTGGGCCACCAGCCGACACCGCGATCCAAGGTCGCGTCGGTGACTCCGAAGTAGAGCGGCGACTCCAACATGATGGCCGGGATCTCGATCTCGCCGAGGAGCACGTCGGGATCGACCTCGTCGGGTCCGGGTGGAAAGTCCGGGATCGGCAAGGTGGCACCGGGAGCGAGCGTGGGCGGACCGGAGTACACGGTGGTGGTGGGGGCCGAGGTGCTCGTCGTGGTGGTCGTGGGCGCTGCAGTCGACGTCGCGGTGGTCGTCGACGTGACGGCGGTCTCGGTCGTCGACGTCGTCCCGTTCGAGCACGCAGCCAACATCACGGCCGCGGCCAGGACCGCGACCACAGTGGGGCGTCGTGAGCGAAGGGAACGTCGGATCACGAGAGCATTCTCGCAGACGCATCACATGGGACTTTGGTCGGTGGGCCGGTGAGATGTCTCCGGGCAGGATGGGAGGGTGATTCGTCGCTCAGGAACAATGGTTCTCGCCTTCGCCCTCGCCGCTTCGAGCACGTTCGGTGTCGCCTGTGGTGGCGGGGAGGCCGAGCGAGCACTCACGGGAATCGTGCGCGACGATCCTCTGCGATCCGACGGCGTCACCGTGACCGACGTGACCGACGCCGGCGCGTATCCGTCGTCCGCCGGCATCTTCGAGTTGGTGGCCCGGCCCGAGTCGCTGTTGGTCGTCTACTTCGGTTTCACCAACTGCCCGGACATCTGTCCGACGAGTCTCGCCGAACTTCGCGTGGCTCTGCAGCGGATCGGCGACGACGCCGAGCGCGTCGACCTGGCCATGATCACGGTCGACCCCGATCGCGACACACCTGAGATCCTGAACGGCTACGTCGGCAGCTTCGTCGAGCGATATCACGTCCTGCGTCCGTCGTCCCCCGAAGAACTCCAGACGGTCGAGGACGCCTTCCTCGCGTCGTCGAGCGTGACCACGACGCCCGAGGGTCGCGTCGAAGTGAGCCACACGGCCACGACCTACGTGGTCGACGAGAACGGTGTGGTGCAGGTCGAGCTCCCTTTCGGTCACGGCCTCGACAATCTCGTCAACGACCTGCAGGTCCTGCTCGACCGGGTGAGAACGTGACTTTGGTCCCGGAACTTTCCTGGTGGTCGGACGACTGATGTACTGACGGACCTTTCCGGTCCGCCCCCTACCGAGAAACGGAAAGAGAACAACGTGAACACGAAGAACGCATCGCATCGATCCGGTCGCCGGCTGATCGCCCTCTCGGCGGCGGCAGCCCTCGCCCTCGTGGCTTGTGGTGGTGACGATTCGGCCGACACCGTGTCGACGGAGGCTCCGATGACCACCGACGGTCCGATGACGACAGACATGACGACCGATACGTCGGCGGGCACGTCCGCGGGCATGTCGAGTGAGATCGAGATCACCGGTGCCTGGGCGCGCAACAGTCCGATGATGGCCACGATGGGCGCGGCCTACATGACCATCATGTCGACGAACGGAGATCGCCTACTCGCGGCGTCGGTCGACTCGGCGATCGCCGCGGCGGCCGAGGTGCACGAAGTGGTGCCGGCCGAAGGTTCCGACACCTCGATGTCGACGGGTGACATGGGCTCGGGTGAAATGGTGATGCGCGAAGTCGAGGCCATCGACGTTCCTGCGGGTGAGATGGTCATGCTCATGCCCGGCGGCTATCACATCATGCTCATCGATCTGGTCGCCCCGCTCGAACTCGGTCAGACTTTCGACGTGGTGCTCACCTTCGAAACGGCCGGTGACGTGACCGTCCCGGTGGAAGTACGCGACGAGGCTCCGTGACCGTCGACGAACCTGGCCCGGATTCGGTTCCGTCGCCGACCTTCGGGTCGAGATCGGAA
>JBDLRN010000046.1:0-3866 GCA_039800005.1 Actinomycetota bacterium
GGGTCGAGAAGGAACCGATCGATCAGGTGTCGGCCGAACTGCAGCGCCACGTCAGGCCGTCCGCAGGTTCTCGCCGATCTTGGCGAAGGCCGATCCGATGGCCTTGATCTCGGTGCGCGACAGATGATCGATCATGAGGGCGCGCACACTCGCTAGGTGGACGGGCGCCACTTTCTTGAGCAGGTTCCAGCCCTTGGTGGTGAGTTCGGCGAAGGCCACGCGACGATCCTTGTCGTCTTGCACCCGGGCCACCAATCCTCCGTCGATCACCCCGGCCATGCGGCGGGTGAGGCCACTACGCGTGAGGCGCAGGGCGTCGGCCAGATCGCAGAGGCGCAAACGCCGGTCGGGCGCCTCGGAGATCATGGCCAGAAGCTGGTAATCCCCCATCGTGATGCCGTGCGGGGCCACGTCGTGCTCGAGGGCCTTCATCAGGTCGACCGAGGCGGTGATGTACGAGCGCCAGGCTTTCATTTCGTCGGAATCGAGCCAGCGGGGGGACGCCATGTCGGGGAGCGTAGCGGAATCTTCGACAGATAGTTGCGCACGCAATCATTTGTTCATATAGTTGCGCCCGCAACTGTTGCCCGTCCGGGGCGACAGCCCCTCATAAGGAGACTCACGTTATGGAAATCCTCATGTTCATCGGGCGGATCCTCTTCGCCGCCATGTTCGTGCTCAGCGGCATCAACCACTTCACCAAGGCCGAAGCCATGACCGGCTACGCGCAGTTCAAGGGCATCCCCCAGCCCAAGCTCGCCAACCTGGCGTCGGGTGCGCTGCTGCTCCTGAGCGGTCTGTCGATCATCCTCGGCATCGTGGCCGACCTCGGTGCACTCGTGGCAACCGTGTTGCTCGTGGTGATGGCCGTCATGATGCACGACTTCTGGAAGCAGAGCGACCCGCAGGCTCAGCAGACCGAGATGATCGGCTTCCTGAAGAACATCTCGATGGCCGGCGGCGGACTCTTCATGTTCGCCATCATGTCGCTCGACGGTGCCACCTACGGCCCCGCCATCACCGACTCCCTCTTCTCCACCAGCCTCTGATTTCTACTGGTGTTCTGGGTGAAGGAATCGTCGCTGGCGCGCGAATTTTTCACCCAGAACACCGAAGATCAGAAGAAACAGGGCGATCGTGACGACCAGATCGGTGCTCGATTCACCCGGGCCGGTCACCGGCAACGTGAGCGGTGCAATGATCACCGCCTGTCGAACCGCCCGTCCTGATTCTGGTTCGTACAGGACCACATGGTGCTCGCCCACGAGGTCGCCGGGCACCGTGAACCCCACCGCAACCTTTCCACTGACGTCAGCCGTCACCGTCGTGAGTAGACGCGGTGTCGACGCCAGATACACGTCGACCGCGGCACCTGGCGTGAATCCACTGGCTTCGAAACTCACCGACTGACCCGAGAACAACTGCGACGACAAACCGGAGAACGTGACCGGCTCGGCACCGATCACCATCGACTCGTCGAACGGACGCGGTGCCACCGTGGGTGGGGTCGACGACGAGGGCGGGATGAACACCGGAACCTGCGGTGACGGAGTCGGGACGACCACCGGGATCGGTACTGACAATCCGGCGATGGTGACTGCGATCGAGGATTGCGGCTCGTACCCCAAGGCCGACTGACTGCTTGCGTCGGAGCCCCAGCAGTACACCGACCCATCCTTCAACGCACAGGTATGTCCGGGATTTTGGTCCTCTCCACCAGCAGCGACTTCGGTCACGCCCGAAGTCATCGTCGAGAGGGCGACCGGAACGTTGCGATTGTTCGTGTCTCCCAATCCAAGTTGGCCGTCGCCGTTCCCACCCCAACAAGTCATCGCCTGGCTCGTGTTCACGACGCAAGTGTGACGGTCTCCGATGATCATCTTCTGGATCCCGGTCAGATTGGGCACTGCGGCGGCGATCTCGAGGCGTGTGTTGGTGCCATTACCCAGTTCACCGACACCGCTGTTGCCCCAACACTTCATGGTGGAGTCGTTCATGATCGCGCAGGAATGCCACATCCCGGCTTCGATCTCGACGACCCCCGAAGTGAGGCCGACGACATCTGTGGGTGTGAGCGTCGGATCGGTCGTAGCTCCGGTACCGAGCATGCGCACGATGTTGCGCCCCACACACTTCACCCCATGCTGGGCGATCACTCCGTCGGTGTACATGAAACAGACGTGCCACTGACCGATCGCGATATCGACGACCGTCAGACCCGCCAGACCAGTTACAGCAGTCGGAATGCTGCGGTGATTCGTGTCTCCCACACCCAGTTGACCCGACCAGTTCGAACCCCAGCACCTCGCTTCACCGGCCACGGTGATCAGACAGGACATGTCTCCATGAGCGAACACCTTCGCGACTTGTGTTCCGTTCAATCCGGACGGAGAGGTCGGCACGCCACTCGAGACCGTGTCGCCGCGCCCGAGCTGCCCGAAGTTGTTCCTTCCCCAACATTTGACCGTTCCGTCCGAAAGACTCACACAGGTGTGGTAGTAGCCGAGACCCATGCTCGTGACGGTGACACCATTCGAGGTCACCCCACTCACGACCGTCGGGACCGGGTAGGTCACATTCGCACTCACATCGATCTTGTTGTCGAGATTCGATCCCCAACAGCGAAGTTCCCCATTCGCGTAGGACGCACACGAGTGATCCCGTCCAGCGGCAATCTCCTGAACTCCTGCCGGGAGACTCGTCACGAGTTCCGGCGTCGACGTGAATCTCGGTCGACCCCGCCCGAGTTGAAGTGCCCAGTTGTCGCCCCAGCATTGAACGGCACCTGACGTCGATGCCGCGCATGTGGCCCGCGTACCTGCCGTGACCGCTACCGCTGTCGACACTCCGGCAACCGGTGTTGCCGATGCTCGATCCGTCGTCGTTCCATCACCTAGTTGACCATTCGCGTTCGATCCCCAGCACTTCACCGTGCCCGACGTCTCGAGAGCACAGGTGTGGTCGGCTCCGGCAGTAACTGCCACCGCATCGGAAACTCCCGGAACCACCGCCGCCACGTGATTGCTACCGCCGCTCACTCCGAGTTGACCGGCGTCGTTGCGTCCCCAACAGGCGACGGTGCCATCGGACAACACGGCGCACGCATGATCCGTTCCTGCCGAGACGGCCTCCGCCGTCGCCGATCCGAACCCGGTCACTGCGGTCGGAGGCGCGTCCGCATATACGGTGTTGCAGAACTGGAACGGCGGCACACCGAAACACTGTTGGGTCGGCTGAGGAAGGGCACCCGATTCACCGTTGCTGTTCTTGCCGAGGCACATGACCGATCCACTCGACGACAACGCGCAGGTGAAACCCTCACCCGCCGACACGGCCGTGATGTCGCTCGTCAATCCCTGAACCAGGATCGGTGCGTTGGAGTTGGGGACGTTCTGACCCAGCTGCCCGTTCTGCCCAGATCCCCAACATGCCAATTGGCCGGTGTCGAGAGCGGCACACGTGTGATACCACCCGGCCCCGATCGAGACGACCGGGGCCGGCATGTTGACGACAGCCGACGCCACGTGCGTCGAGTTGTTGTTGCCGATGCCCAACTGCCCCGAGCTGTTGGATCCCCAGCAGTACATGTCTCCCTGATCGTCGAGAGCACACGAGTAGTCCTGGCCGGTCACGACCGAGACCGCGTTCGTCATTCCGGTTGCAGCGACCGGACCAGCGACGTAAGTGGTACCGGCGACGATTCCGACTTGTCCGGAGTTGTTGTTGCCCCAACACTTCACGTCACCGGTCGTGGTGACCGCGCACGCATGGCTGCCCGAGATCGAGATTGCGCTCTGCGCCTCGGAATTCACCGGCGCCGATTCGGAGGGCTCGGCGCGAAGTCCGCCGGGCGATACGCCGATCGC
>JBDLRN010000047.1:0-27883 GCA_039800005.1 Actinomycetota bacterium
CGTAGACGACTCGACCCCACGCCATCACGAGTGGTTCGCGCGTCGTGCCGCTCGGTGCGGCCCACGACTCGGCGTCGATGCCGTTCGGGATCAGTCGCGCGCGCGACGGATCGATCTCGAACGCGTCGAGCACGTCGGTCGACATGAACTGCGAATTGCACACGACGAGGTCGGCCGCCCAGGCGAGCCAGTTCTCGACGGCATGGATGCTCGAGGGTTCGCCTTCGGGGACGTGACCGCTGTGCCGACTGTGTTCGGTGCCGTGCATCGTCATCACGAGAGGTGCATGAACGACCCGCGCGATGGTGTGAGCGGCCCAGCCCGTCGTCCAGTCATGACCGTGCACCACGTCGGGTCGCCAGTCGCCGAGGTCGGCGAGAAGGGTGACCAGATGATGGTTGGCTGACGCGGTGCTGGCCACCACGTCGGACTCGTCGATCCAGGGCAGGTCGATCGCGGCCCGTCGGACACGCACACCGTCGTCGTCGACGAGGTCGGGAGCGTCGGGGAACGAGGGAGTGAACACCACGAGGTCGTGGCCGGCGGCAGCGAGGGCTCGCGCCAACCCGCGCACGTGCGTCGACACTCCGGTCACGGCGTGGGGCGGGTACTCCCACGAGACCATCAGGACGCGCACGCAGGAACCGTACCAAGTCGTCGAACCGGTTCTCGGTGTCGAGTCTTTCGGAGTGCGTCGTCGTCCCTAGCCTGGAGCCATGCCCTCGTCGACCGTGGATGCCGACGCGCGCTGGTGGCGGGATCCGTCGCTTCGTCCGATGATCGTGGCCTGCACCACGTTGAGCATGGCGGTCGGCGTGTTCGGTGTGTCGTTCGGCGTCGGTTCGGTGGCGGCTGGTTCGTCGATCGCCCAGACGTGTGCGTTGTCACTGCTGGTGTTCACGGGCGCATCGCAGTTCTCGGCCGTGAGTGTGGTGGGGGCCGGTGGTTCCTTCGGCTCGGCCCTCGGTGGCGCGTTGTTGTTGGCGGCGCGCAACGGCGTGTACGGGTTGGCGATGTCTCGTCGTGTTCGCGGACGTCTGCTCACTCGTCTCGTTGCCGCGCAACTCGTGATCGACGAGACGACGGCCATGTCGGTGGGCCAGCGCGATCCGCGCGCGCAGCGCATCGCCTTCTGGTTCACCGGAGTGACGCTCTACGTCTTCTGGAACCTGGGCACTCTGCTCGGTGCGGTGGCGGGAAGCGCGATCGACCCCACGACCTACGGGCTCGACGCCGCCTTTCCAGCCGGATTCGTGGCCATGGTGTGGCCGTTGCTCTCCGACCGACGAGCTCGCCAGGCCGCCGTGCTCGGGGGAGTGATCTGCGCGGTCGCGGTTCCACTCACTCCGGTCGGTGTGCCGATCCTCTTGTCGGCTCTGGCGGTGCTGGTCGGACTTCAACGGCCGCCGCGGGTCGAACCGATCGTCGAGGTGTACCCGTGACCTGGACCCTGGTGCTCGTGTTGTTCGCCGGGGCCTACGCCTTCAAGGTGACCGGTCTGGTGATCCTCGGTGGACGCACGCTGCCGCCGGTGATCGACCGGTGTCTGGCGCTCATCCCGGCGGCGGTGGTGACCGCTCTGATCGTGAAGGACACCTTCAGCGTGGGTCAGGATCTCGTTCTCGACGCGCGGGCGGCCGGAATCGCGGTGGCCACCGTCGCTGCGTGGCGACGTGCCCCGCTCATCGTGGTGATCGTGCTCGGCGCGGCCGTCACAGCCGTCGTTCGCCAGATCTCCTGACGGTCGCCGTTCAGCCCTCGAGCAGGCTGCGCAACATCCACGCCGTCTTCTCGTGGATCTGCATGCGCTGGGTGAGCAGGTCGGCGGTGGGCTCGTCGTGGGCGGCGTCGACGACCGGGAAGAGGGCTCGCGCGGTGCGCACGACGGTCTCCTGCCCGACCACCAGATCGCGGATCATCTCGGTCGCGGTCGGATCGCCGGTCTCTTCCTTCACACTCGTGAGGGCGGCGAACTGCGCATAACTGCCGGGGGCCTTGGCACCGAGGGCGCGAATGCGCTCGGCGATGAGGTCGACGGCGAGGGAGAGTTCGTTGTACTGCGCTTCGAACATGAGGTGCAGGGTCTGAAACATGGGGCCGGTCACGTTCCAGTGGTAGTTGTGCGTCTTCAGGTAGAGCGTGTAGGTGTCGGCCAGCAGGCGGGACAAGCCGTCGGTGATGGCCTGTCGGTCGGCGGCGCTGATGCCGTTGTCGATGGTGAGGTCGATGTTCGTGCTCATGACCGTTTCAACCTTTCGCCGTTACGAATTGTTCCCGTCGTGCTCATCGCCGACTCGACATCGAGGTGTCGATCGTCACGAATGTTCGACGAGTTTCTTCAGACTCTTCAGGTTGCGGCGCCAGATGGCCTTCATGACCAGTTGGCCGCCGACGATCTCGCCGAGTCGACCACCGAGCCACCACGGGAAGCGCAAGGTCTCGCTCCACGTGAACCGGGTGCGCCGGCCTTCGTCGAGAGGGGCGAGCGTGAAGATGCCCGTTCCGGTCACGAGCCCGGTGTGCTCGACGCCCATGGCTTCACCGGGAACCCATTCGGTGATGCGCATGTGATCGGTGAGGCGAATCGGGCCCACCTTGGTGTCGCACAGGAACGACGTGCCCACACCACGGGTCTGCTCGGTCTCGAAACGGATGGCCACTGCGTCGGCCATCCAGTCGACGTGTCGTTCGATCGGTTCGACGATCTCCCACACACGAGCAGGCGTGGCGTTCAGGTCGGTGGAAACGGTGATCTTGCCCATGATCAGCGACTCGCCGCGCCGACTGCGCGCAGTTCGGCGGCGGCCTGTTCGGGCGGAACGATGTTGATCATCACACCGGTGCCACGTTCGAAGCCCGCCGTGGTGGTGAGCTTCGGGAAGAGGTGGGCGTGCCAGTGGAACGGGCCGTCGTGCTGATGTGGCGCGGTGTGCAGAACCAGGTTGAACGCCACATCGGGGAACACGCGGTTGAGGTGAGCCAGGGCGTCGCGCAGTGCGCGTCCGAAGCCGGCAAGGGATTCGTCGGACGCCGACGGCAGGTGCTGGTCGTGCTGGCGCGGCATGACCAGCATTTCGTAGGGGCCGCCGCTCCAGAACGGGCAGATCACCACGGCATCGTCGTTGGCCACGACCACCCGTTCGTTGGTGACGGCCTCGGCTTCGATGGTGGCGCACAGGATGCACGCACCCTCGAAACGGACGAAGGCCCGCTCTTCTTCGAGCATTTCGCCCGGCACGAAGGGCAGTCCGAGCAACTGACCGTGCGGATGCGACAGAGACGCACCGGCCTCGCGTCCGTGGTTCACGATGGCCTGGGTGTAACGAATGTTCGGAGTGTTGGCGTGATCGAGGAAGCGCTGCTTCAACACCTGCATCATCTCGGCGCAAGCCTCGTCAGCGAAGGTCTCGATGCCGCCACGGTGTTCGGGCGTGAACACGAACACTTCGTGCGTGCCGCTGGCTTCGGCCATGGTGTGCACCGGGCCGAGGTTGCGTACAGCGAGCGAGTCGTTGCCGTCGAAGGCCGGATACAGGTTGGGGATCACGCGCATGCGCCATGCGTCGTCGGTGCCGACGGTGAGGAGCGACGGTGTGGCGGGATCTTCGTTACCGGGGCAGAACGGACACGGGCGGGAAGGATCGGCTTCGACCGACTGACTGCGCAAGGCGAAATCGGTGGGGCGCATGGCGCGTTCGGCGACGACGGTGACCCATCGGCCGGTGAGGGGGTTCAGTCGAAGTTGACTCACTGACGTCAGAGGATACGAGATCGGGCTCGCCGATACACCGAGACATGCGAGGGTGATTCGTCGTCGAAAGGATCGGGTCGCGTGTTCTCCCACCGCTCGGCGAGTTGGAGACCTGCCTCGGCCGCCATGAGGTCGAGTTCGGTGGGTGGGGCGTAGCGAATGCGATACGGCCGGAGTCGCACTCCTCCAGCCTCGGTGATCTCGACCAGCTGACCGTCGATCGTCTGGGCCACCGGGTCGTGGCGGTCGGCCCGCAACACCAGTGCGTCGGTCGTCATGCTCCGGATGGTGACCGAGTCGCCGCCCGGTCGGTCGATCTCGGGAACGAAGGCTTCGATCACGAAGTGGCCCTCGGGGCCGAGACGCTCGGCGACGCGATGGAACAAGAGCCGTTGGCGCGCGACGTCGCGCACGTTGAAGAACGTGTTGTAGGCCACGAAGACCAGATCGAAGGGGCCGTCAGGAAGGTCGTCGACCATGTCGCCGACCAGGATCTGCACTCGACCTTCGGGATCCTTGATGCGCAGACGATCGAGCATGGCGTCGCTCACGTCGATGCCGTGCACCGTGACCCCGCTCTCGGCGAGGGGGAGGGCCAATCGACCGGTTCCGATCCCGAGTTCGAGGATCGGCCCGTCGGTCACGAACCGGCGCAGGAAGGCCACGGTCGCGTCGACGTCGGTGAGATCGGCGTACCAGGAGTCGTACACGTCGGCGATGGCATCGCCGTAATGACGGTCCTCGTAGTCGTCCATCGGGCCAGTCCACCACGGCCGGCCGTCCGACGACGACTCGGCTGTCGTCCCCATTTCGACGTCGTAGCCTGTCGACGTGGTCGTACCCCAGGACATCGCCGAGAACGACGAGCTGGTCTACGTCGACCACGCCGCCACCACGCCCATGCGGTCGTCGGCCGTCGAGGCCATGGTCCCGTTCCTGGCCCACGAGTACGCCAATCCGTCGGGATCGCATCGTTTCGCCCGTCGGGCCCGTCAGGCGATCGACGAGGCGCGCGACATGGTGGCCGAAGTCATCGGCTGCACACC
This sequence comes from Actinomycetota bacterium, assembly GCA_039800005.1. Classification (GTDB taxonomy): domain Bacteria; phylum Actinomycetota; class Acidimicrobiia; order Acidimicrobiales; family Ilumatobacteraceae; genus Casp-actino8. The sequence continues at coordinate 4,798 of JBDLRN010000047.1, forward strand.
GGGCGAAGTCGTGTTCACCGGAAGCGGCACCGAGGGCGACAACATGGCCATTCGGGGAGTGATCGAACGCCGGGGCGGCCGAGCGGTCTGCTCGGCGGCCGAACACCACGCCGTTCTCCACTGCGTCGAACACGAGCACGGACACGTGCTGCCCACCGACGAGTGGGGACGCATCGACCTCGATCACCTCGACGCGCTGTTGGCCGCTGCCCCCGACACGGGCCCCGACGCGATCAACGTCGTGTCGGCGATGGCCGTCAACAACGAGACCGGGTCGATCACCGATCTGGAAGCGGTGTCGAAAGTCGTGCGTCGCCGGGCGCCGCACGCCGTGTTGCACACCGACGCCGTTCAGGCCGCCTGCTGGATCGATCTGCGTGCGGTGTGGCCGCACGTCGACGCGCTCGCGCTCAGCGCACACAAGTTCGGTGGCCCGAAGGGTGTGGGCGTGCTCGCGATGCGCAACGGCGCGCCGATCGCCCCGTTGGTGCTCGGAGGAGGACAAGAACGTGATCGCCGCAGCGGCACCCACAACGTGGCCGGCATCGTGGCCACTGCGATCGCGTTCGTCGAGACCGACCGTGAACGCCGCGCCGAGCACGAACGCGTGGCTCGCTTGCGCGAGCGACTGATCGACGGCGTGTCGGTCGTCGGCGACATGTACCGCACCATGCCGGCCGACCGGTCGGTCCCCGGCGTCGCTCATCTGTGCTTCCCCGGTGTCGAGAACGAAGCGTTGCTGTATCTGCTCGACGAGGCGGGCGTGTGCGCGTCGGCCGCCTCGGCTTGCGCGAGCGGGGCGATGGAACCTTCTCATGTGTTGGCGGCCATGGGAGTCGATCGTTCGCTCGCCCACGGCGCTTTGCGACTGTCGCTCGGCCACACCACCACCGAACACGACGTCGACCGAGTCGTGGAGGCTGTTGTGTCGGCGGTTCGTCACCTGCGCGAACGCGCGGCGAACAAGAAGTCCGGAGTCCGATCGTGAAGGTCCTCGTGGCCATGTCGGGTGGTGTCGACTCCTCGGTGGCCGCTGCTCTCTTGAAGGAAGCCGGACACCAGGTCGTTGGCGTGACCCTTCGCCTGTGGGGCGGAGAGAGCGACTCGGGTTGCTGCAGTGTGAGTGATGTCGACGATGCCCGACGCGTGGCGCAGCAGCTCGGGATCGATCATCTGGTGTTCAACTTCTCCGACGATTTTCAGCGCACCGTGGTCGACCCCTACGTGAACGATCACGCGGTCGGCATCACGCCCAATCCGTGTATCGAGTGCAATCGTCACCTGAAGTTCGATCGGTTGTTCGATCGCGCCGACGTGCTCGGATTCGATGCGGTGGCCACCGGTCACCACGCGCGGATCGAGCACGTCGGCGGTGCGTGGCGCCTGTTGCGCGGCCACGACTCGGCCAAGGATCAGAGTTACGTGGTGCACATGCTCGATCAGGAACGTCTCTCGCGCTGTCTGTTCCCGGTCGGCACCATGACCAAGGCCGAGGTGCGTGGTCACGCCGAACGACTCGGTCTGCGCACGGCCCACAAGCCCGACAGTCAGGACGTGTGCTTCATCACCAGCGGTGGTGGTGGACGCTCCGACTTCCTGCGTCGTCGGATCCCGTTGCACACCGCCGACGTGGTCGACGAGAGCGGTCGGGCCATCGGACAGGTCGACGCAGTCGAACTCGTCACCCTCGGTCAGCGGCGCGGTGTCGCCGGTGGCGGTGGTACCAAACGTTTCGTGGTCGACGTCGACGTTCCCGGTCGCCGGGTCGTGGTCGGCCCGCACGAGGCGTCACTGGTCGACTCGGAGGTGGGCACGGCCCCGGTGTGGTCGAACGGACCGTTCGAGGGCGAGGTCATGGTTCAGTGCAGCGCCCACGGTGAACCTCGGCGAGCCCGTCTGCGTCGCGTCGAGGCATCGGGTGACGACGTCACGAGTGATCGGGTCGTCATCGAATGGCACGAAGGCCAACGGCGTGTGTCACCCGGACAGAGTCTGGTGTTCTACGACCCGCTCGGCGACTGGGTGATCGGCGGCGCTACGACGTCGAGCGCGCCCGTGGTCGCGACCACGCATTGATCAGACGTCCGGGTCGACTCGGACGCACCCACCACGACTTCACGTGGAGGGCCGACCCGCCCGGTTGATTCGGTGTGGCCGCCAGGACCACGGTGTCGAAGTCGAGCAGTTCGACGCGCAGACCCGGGCCCCGACTCCGGCCACTCAGGTCGGCGACGTCGGAGTCGCGTGCGGCGACCGTGACCGACGTGATCGCCGTTCGCTGGAACATGGCCGTCTCGGCCAGCACCACGTGGTCGTGCAGCACCAGTCCGGCCGGTACCACCACCAACCAGCGACGAGCGAAGCGGTGGAAACGACGGGGAAGCACGGCGGTGAGGATCACGCCGAAGGCGACGAGAACCCCGCCCGCCAGCCAGGCCTCGCGGGTGAGGGCGAGCGCGCCGACCACGAGCGACGCGATCCAGATCACCCAACTGGCGATCAACACGACGAGGAAGGCGCGTCCGGGCAGAAGGAGCACACGGAATTCGTCACCGTAGGCCGACGATTGAACGAAGTTCGATCCGATGTCGGCCGTCATCGCCACGACGGTGGTGACGAGGATCGGCACGATCGCCAGCACGGTGACGGTGCTTGCGTCGTCGGTCACCGCTCCCACCACGAGGATGGCGGTGATCGACAGATGGGCCGGGGCCACCAGTCGCAACGCGGTGAGCGACACGGCCGACGGAACCAGCACGCACAAGAGCACAACACCCCACAACGCCCACAACGCGATCGACGACAGCACGGCCGCACCCGATGACACGGCGTCGAGTCGATCGGCGAGCAATGGCACCGTGGCGCCGGTCGCGACAGCGGCGATGCGCAGAATCCAGCGGGCGATCGTGACGTCGTGAACCGCAGGCGAGGTCGAAGCCGATCGTGCGTCGGGACGAGAGTCGGGTCGTGCGTCGGGCATGCCGATCTCCAATTGTGCCAGGACGGAGGCCTCCTGCTACGAAAGACCTGGGGACTTCGAGATGATGACGGCCACGGCTTCGACACTCACGAGCGGAAGTTGCACGCTCGTCGGCAGCCTGCCCCATCGTGACGCACGCCGGGCGGCCGAGTTCGCCTGGACGTCCACCGATCTTCCGTGCGCGCCGTCGTTGCCGCGGCGGTCGCCGGCCGAGAGCATGGTGGCGCAGGCCATTGTCGGGATCCGCGGTATCAACCTCGGCCAGTACGGCTCGCTGTCGATCGACGTGAACCGGGTCGATCCGTTGGCCCCGGTCCGGATCGATCTCGAGCACGACGCCTTCGGCGGATTCCGCGCCTGGCTCGACCACGGTCGAGAACACGTTCGCGACACGTCGTACACGGGTCCGGTCAAGTGGCAGTTCATCGGTCCGGTGAGCCTCGGTCGAGCGCTGGTGCGCGCCGGTGTGCCCACTCATCTGGCGTTCTCGGTCGCGGTTCGCACGGTGCGCGAACACCTCGTGGTGATGAACCGCGCGGTGCGCGAGGCCCTGCCCGACAATCCGCAAGTGGTGATCGTCGACGAACCCGATCTCGGCGATCTCGAGGACGAAGCCTTCCCGATCGCTCCCGACACCGCGATCGATCTCATGTCGGGCGCGTTGGCCGCGGTCGAACGCGACGCGATCGTCGGCCTGCATTCCTGTGCCGACGTGTCGATCGATCATCTGGTGGCGGCCGGTCCGCACGTGTTGAGCGTGCCGGTGTCGTCGCGGCTCGTCGACGCGGCCGTCGGACTCGCGCACTATCTCGACAGTGGAGGATGGGTCGCCTGGGGTTCGGTGGCGACCGACGGTCCGATGGGTCAGTCGGTCGAGCGTTGGGGCAAGCGTCTCGCCTCGGCGTGGTGCGGTCTCGTGCAGGGTGGTTGTGACGCGGCCCGACTCCGCCAGCAGTCGATCCTCACTCCCGACTGCGGACTCGCGTTGCACAGTGCCGATTCGGCGGCCTTGGTGGTGCGCCAGGTGCGCGAACTCGCCGAGCGAGTGCGCACGCAGGCCCTCGTGACCCGTCTCAACGTCGGCGCCTGACGTGAGTGCATCCGATTCCCGAGTGGCCGAACGAATCGCCGAACTCCGGCAGGTGATCGATCGTCACCGTCGGCTGTATCACACGCTCGCCGAACCCGAGATCGCCGACGCCGAATACGACGAACTGGTTCGCGAATTGGAGGATCTCGAAGCCGAGCATCCCGAACTGGCCACACCGACGTCGCCCACTCGTCTGGTCGGCGGCGACATCAGTGAGGCGTTCGCACCGGTCGAGCACCGCGTGCCGATGACCAGTCTCGACAACGCGATGGATCGCGACGAGCTGCATGCCTGGGGTGAGCGTGTGATCAAGGGCCTCGGCCCCGACGTGGTCGTGCGCTACGGATGCGAATTGAAGATCGACGGTCTCGCCGTGAGCCTGCGCTACGAGAACGGTCGCCTGGTGCAGGCCGCCACTCGAGGCGACGGGCGCGTGGGTGAGGACGTGACCGCCAACGTGTCGACCATCGACGTGATCCCCAAGGTGTTGCCGGATTCGGTCGCGTTGCCCGGACTCCGAACGGTGGTGGCGATGCCCGCCGTCCTCGAAGTGCGAGGCGAGGTGTACTTGCCGATCGAGGCCTTCGAACGTCTGAAGGCGGCCAAGGAAGCCGAGAACCTCGAACGCGCGGCGGCCGGACGCAAACCCGAACCGGTTCCGGTGAATCCACGCAACGCCGGTGCCGGCAGTCTGAGACAGAAGGACGCATCGGTCACCGCCGGACGCGGCCTCGCGTTCTGGGCGTATCAATTGGGCGAAGTGGTGGGCGGCCCCGAGTTCACGTCGCATCACGAAACGCTCGAGTTGCTCCGCGCGGCCGGCTTCCCGGTGAATCCCGAGATCCGCTTGGTCGACTCGTTGGCTGCTGTCGAGGAGTTCTGCGGCGAATGGCAGCAGAACCGCCATCGTCTCGGCTACGAGATCGACGGCGTGGTGGTGAAGGTCGACGAACTCGCGCAACGCGAAGCACTCGGTCACACGGCGCGAGCTCCGCGTTGGGCCATCGCCTTCAAGTTCCCGCCCGAGGAGCGCACGACGCTGTTGCGCGACATCCAGGTCTCGATCGGTCGCACCGGTCGCGCCACGCCGTTCGCCGTCCTCGAGCCGGTCTTCGTGGGTGGGTCGACGGTGTCGATGGCGACTCTGCACAATCAGGACCAGGTTCGACTGAAAGACGTGCGACCGGGCGACACCGTCGTGGTGCGCAAGGCCGGCGACGTGATTCCCGAAGTCGTCGGGCCGGTGTCGTCGTTGAGGCCGAAGAGTTCGAAGCCGTGGGAGTTTCCGCACACGTGTCCGTGCCCGTTGCAGAGCACGCTGGTGCGACTCGAGGGTGAATCCGACACGCGTTGTGTGGAGCCGTCGTGTCCGCACCAACGCGACCAGCGCATCATCTACTTCGCGTCTCGAGGTGCGATGGACATCGAAGGCCTCGGCGAGCGAACCGTTCTGCAACTGTCGGATGCCGGTCTGGTGTCCGATCCGGGCGACATCTATGCGCTCACGGTCGAACAGTTGTTGACCCTCGAGGGATTCGGGCGAGTGAGTGCCGAGAAACTTCTCGACGCGATCGTTGGCTCGAAGTCACGTCCGCTGCCCAAGATCCTCACGGCGCTCGGTATCAAGCATCTCGGTCCGGCCGCCGCGGAGGCACTCGCCGCCCATTTCGGAACAATCGACGCCATCATGGCGGCGTCCGACGAGTCGTTGGCCACGGTCGACGGCGTGGGTGACGTGATCGCCCAGTCGATCACATCGTGGTTCTCGCACCCGGACAATCGAGCCTTCGTCGAGAAGTTGCGCGTCGCGGGCGTCGACTTCGGTCGGGTCGAGGTGTCGGCGGCACCGCAGGTGTTGGCCGGCAAGGCCGTAGTCGTGACCGGAACTCTCGACGGCTTCGACCGCGACGGTGCCGAACGAGCGATCAAGGAGCGGGGTGGCAAGAGCCCGGGTTCGGTGTCGGCCAAGACTTTCGCCGTCGTCGTGGGTCGTGAACCCGGAGCCAGCAAGGTGACCAAGGCCGAATCACTCGGTGTGCCGATGCTCGACGAGGCCGGATTCCGACATCTGCTCGACACCGGTGAACTGCCGAACTGAAACTCTCGTCAGAGCACTTCGAACTGCCACGAGTAGCTGCGGGCCGCGTTGCGCCCCTTTTCGATCTCCCAGAAGATCACCGTCATGTCGTGACGACCGACCGAATACGACTCGACCACCGCACCATCGGACGGCGTGAAACGAATCAGCGAGTTGCCTTGGTCGTAGATCGCGGTGGGAGGCAGTTCGACTTGTTGGCCGGGTTCGGCGCCACCACCGGCGATCTCCGAGATCGGTGTGGTGGGAATCTCGATGCCGTCGAGAACGAGCACCGCTTCGTAGCCGTCCTGCAGGTCGACGAGGATCTCGGTCTGGGAGAGAACCTGACGATCGTTGGGTGCCGGGGCGATGTCGACGATGGCGTCGGGATAACCGAGCGCGTCGCGTCCGGTGGTTCCGGCGAGAAAGCCCCAGACGACGAGCGTGAGGCCGGCACCCACCGCGAGACTCAGAAGCAGAAGTTCCCTGTTGATTCGTCGAGGGTTGATTCGGCGAGCAGGGCGAGGGGAATTGCGGCGAGCCACGGCCTGAAGTCTCGCCGGGACGGACCGAAATCGCACGTCGGAGGGCGAATCCGGGGTCGCCGACGGTCACATCTCGGATCCGACCACTAGGGTTCTCCCTTCATGGACGACCAGGCTTCGGGGGCGATGGCGGGCGATCCGACCGATCTCGTCGGCCGCACGATTGCGAGTCGTTTCCGTCTGGAGCGAGTCGTTTCCCAGTCGTCCACAGCGGGAATCTTCGTCGCCGTCGACGACGAAACCGGACGCTCGACCTCAATGCGGCTCTTCACCGCCGAGGCGACCGCGTCGCTCGGTACCGAACTCGCCGAGCGTGTCGAAGCGGCGCGCGCCGTGCGTCATCGCACGATCGTGCCCGTGGTGGCCTCGGGCACGGACGACGTCGACGGACGTGCGTGTTTCTACGTGGTGTCCGAACGGCCCGCCGGCGGAACCTTGCAGGACATGCTCGACCGCGGGCGTCTCCTCACCCCGTCGCAAGCGGTGGTGGTGGGCGTCGACATCTGTCGAGCGCTCGACCGCGCGCATCGCAGCGGAATCTCCCATTTCGACATTCGACCGAGCGCGATCACCTTCACCGAGAATCACGAGGTCGCCCTGGCCGATCTCGGCATCACCACCGTGGTGGCCGAACGAGCGTGGTCGTCGCCCTCGGACGTGTCGATGGAGCGAGCCCGTTACGCCTCACCCGAGCAGGCCGTGGGCGGACCCTTCGACGAGAAGAGCGACGTGTACGCATTGGCGTTGGTGCTCGCCGAGTCGATCACCGGCGTCGTGCCGTTCCTCGCCGACTCGGTGGTGGCGACGTTGTCCGGTCGTCAGGACCGGCGCTTTCCGGTATCGGCCGATCTCGGGCCGTTGGCCACCCTTCTCGAACGCGCCGGTCGCGCCGATCCCTTCGAACGCTTCGGCGCCGCCGATTTCGGACGCGCTCTCGTCGCGGCGGCCGGAACCTTGCCCCGTCCCACTCCGCCGCCCATCGTGGCCACCGACGCCACCGGTGACATCGCGCGTCCGGTTCTCGAGATGCCGCCCACAGCCGACCTGTCGCGGCCGACCGAGTTCACCGGTGTCGAGACCCCGAGTCCGGTTCCGTCGGTCGCCGACGGCGGCATGATCATCCGACCCGAATCACCCGACGACGCTCCTGTCGATCCCACCGGTTCGGTCGCGCAGCCACGCGTGGGACGATGGGTCGTCGGTGCCGTCGCCGTGCTGGTGCTCGTGGTCGGCGGCCTCTTTCTGTATCGCGTGATCGCCGACGACGGTTCGCAAGTGCCGATCCTCGCCGGACTCGACGAAGGTGAAGCCACCAACGCGGTCACCGAATTCGGCTGGCGGATCGAGACGATCGAAGAGTTCAGTGACGACTTCGACACCGGACAGGTCATCCGCACCGACCCCGAGGCCGGCAGCAGCCTCTCCGACGGTGCCGTTCTCACTCTGGTGGTGTCGAGTGGGCCGCCTCCCGTTCCGCTTCCCGACATTCTCGGCGTGCCGGTCGACGAAGCGCTCACGGCGCTCGCCAATCTCGGACTCGAAGTTCGTCGGCTCGAAGGTTTCAGCGAGGAGTATCCGGTCGGCGCGGTCGCGCGTTGGGAAGTCGCCAGTCAGCCCAACTTGGTGGCCGGATCCGAAGTAGTGAAGGGCACCACGGTCGACGTGTACGTCTCGACCGGACCTGAACCGCGCGTCGTTCCCGAACTGCGCGGCCAGACGTACGACGCAGCCGTGGCAATTCTCGACGAACTGAAGTTGAAGGTGCGTCGAGTCGAGGACCAGTACTTCACCGACGTGCCGGCCGGTGCGGTCGGCTTCATGGTGCCGCCCCCCGGTGAGCTCGTCGACCGCGACTCCGAGGTGACCATCGTGATCTCGAAGGGTCCCGACGTGGTGACGGTTCCGGTGCTGTCACGCCTGAACCACGACCAGGTGGTGCAGGCCCTCACCGATGCGGGTCTGGTGGTCGGCTCCGTGACGGGCAACACACGCGGTGTTCTGGTGGCGATCCTGGCCAACGGTCAGGCCATCACGACCGGTCAGGTCGTGGCCCGTGGCACGGTCGTCGAACTGGCGTATTACGGATCCTGACCGTAAGGTTGTCCTCTGCAAGTGTGCGTCGTTTCGGCGCCCGAACATGAGGAGTCGCGTCATGGGTGCATTGCAGGGTCGAGTCGCCATCATCACCGGTGCCGGTCGCGGACTGGGTCGTGAGCACGCGCTGTTGTTCGCCGCCGAAGGCGCCAAGGTCGTCGTCAACGACTTGGGCGGGGCCAACGACGGCAGCGGATCCGATGTCACGCCGGCCGAGCAGACCGTGGCCGACATTCGCGCCATGGGTGGCGAGGCGATCGTCAACACCGACAACGTGGCCGACTGGGACGGCGCGAAGCACATGATCGATCAGGCCGTCGAGACCTTCGGCGACGTCGACATCCTCGTCAACAACGCCGGCATCCTGCGCGACCGGGTTCTCGTCAACATGACCGAGGCCGAGTGGGACGCCGTGATCGCCGTGCACTTGAAGGGCCACTTCGCACCCACTCGTCACGCAGCCGCGTACTGGCGTGAGCAGTCGAAGAACGGCGTCACCAAGCCGCGCAACCTCGTGCACACCTCCAGCACCTCGGGTCTGTTCTCGAATCCGGGTCAGGCCAACTACGGCGCCGCCAAGTCGGGCATCGCCACGTTCAGCCAGATCTGCGCCAAGGAATTGGCGCGCTACAACGTGAAGAGCAATGCCATCGCTCCGGCGGCGCGTACCCGTCTCACTCTCGCCACTCCCGGCCTCGAGGACGTGATGGCCGCCAAGGACGGTGCCTTCGACCTGTGGGATCCGGCCAATGTGAGTCCGCTCGTGGCTTATCTCTCGTCTGAGGCCTGCGCCTTCAGTGGTGAGACCTTCTTCGTGCAGGGTGGCCAGGTCACCCGCGTGCAGTCGTGGGTCAACGCCGAAGAGATCAAGCAGAACGACCGCTGGACCGTCGCCGGTCTCACCGAGGCGATGACACAGCTCGCGCCCAAGTCCTGACTCGTGGGCTCCGAAGCCCGCTCCGACGACCGCCGAACCTTGAACGTCGACTCCGTAGGAGTCGACGAGATCGGTGTGGTCCCGTGGCCGAACTTGCTCCGACGTTGGCTGGGCCGACGCGTGCCGATCGAGCGCGAATGGGCACTGTTGCTCGTCGTGCTCACGGCACTGTTCACCGTCGGCTTCACCATCACGATCTTGGTCGTCTCGCTCCAGTCCATCGCCGACGACTTCGGCTCGTCGGTGTCGGTCGTGTCATGGACCATCACCGGGCCGATGCTCGCCTTCGGTGTGGTCGGCCCGGCCTACGGAAAGGCGGGCGACCTCTGGGGTCACAAGCGAGTCTTCGTGGGTGGGCTGTTGGGCGCCGGATTGTTCGCGTTGCTCACCGCTCTGGCGTGGGACGTGACGTCGATGATCGCGTTTCGCACGTTGTCGGCCACGCTCGGCGCGGCCACCGGACCGGCCACCATGGCCTACATCAATCGACTCTTTCCGGCCGACCAGCGTGTGCGTCCGCTCAGTTACTGGAGTTTCGTCAATGCCATCGCGCCGGTTCTCGGCGTGGTCGCCGGTGCACCGATCGTCGACGCGTTCGGTTGGCGGATCATCTTCTTCGTCCAGGCTCCGTTGTGCGTGATCGGTGTGGTGATCGCCATGTGGTTGTTACCCGACACCGAACGCGTGCACGGTGTGCGTTTCGACGTCCGGGGTTCCATTGCTCTCGGACTCGCGGCCACGTCGATCCTGGCCGGCATCAATCAAGGTCCGCGGTGGGGATGGAGCAATCCGGTGATCATCGGCTTGCTGGTGATCGGTGCCCTCTCGTTGCGCTGGTTCGTACAGGTCGAGCGCACCACCAGCGATCCTTTGCTCCCTCTGCACTGGGTGCGAACACGCAACATCGCCCTGCCGATCGTGTCGCAGTCACTGGGCAACTTCGCCTACATGGGCGGCTTCCTCATGGCGCCGTTGATCATGGCCGACGTGCTCGGCTACGAGACCTCCAGGATCGCTCTGGTCGTGATCGTCCGTCCGCTCGTGTTCGGTCTGGTGGCCCCGTTGGCGAGCCTCGTGACGATGCGTATCGGCGAACGGGCCACGAGCATGTTCGGATCGGCCTGCGTCACCGCGTCGATGGTGTCGTTCGCCTTCGTGTCGGTCGACACGGCGCTGTGGCTCGTGCTGGCCGCCCTGGCCCTGTCGGGCGCGGGTATCGGCATCGCCAATCCGGCCCTCACCTCATTGGTGGCCAACGCCGTCGACGATCGCGACCTCGGGGTGGCCGGTGCCATGCAGCAGTTGATGAACCAGATCGGCGCCGTGCTCGGTGCCGTGGTGATGACCGCGGTGCAGCAAGCCACCGAGTCGAATGGTGTCGAGGCCTCGTACCGCGCCGCTTTCATCGTGGCGGGCTCGGTGACTCTGGTGTCGGTGACGGCGGCGTCGTTCCTGAAGTCGAGTCCGCGTTCTCGGTAGGCGGCACGACACCGGTGTGACGAAACCGGTCGTTCGACGTCGAGACGTCGTGGTGATGACTACTTGGTGATGCCCTTGATCTCGTCGGCGATCTTGAGCGTGATGTCGCTCTGCGGCATGGCGGTCTGCATCGACATGATCTTCATCATGTCGCCCTCGACCTTGATCTTGCCGGTCATGAACGCCTGCATCGCGGCGGCCTGATCGCCGAGCGCGAACATGGCGCGTGCGGTGGCCCAGTCGGTGGTGACGGTGGCATCGGGGTTCTCGAGCGATCCGAGATCCATCTGCATGTCGCCGGACGAGGTGTCGATGAAACTGCGCACCTCACCGCTTCCGAACGGGACGTCGGTGACGACCTGGTTGATGCGGATGACGGCCGAGATCTTCGGGGTCTGATCCTCGTACTTGGCGCGGATGGCTCGGGCGGCGTCCATCCATTCGTCGGACAGGAATTCGTGGCTCATGGCTCGGACCATACACGGGTCATCGTGGAATCGTGACGGTCGAGGTGGTGACCGAGTCGAGGAAATCCCGGTCGACCTCGACACCGCACCCGGGGCGGGTGGGCACCGTCACGTGGCCGTCGGCGAGCCGCACCGGTTCGTCGACGATGTCGCGGGCCCAGAACCGGTCGCTGGCCGACACGTCGCCGGTGACGGTGAAGTTCGGCAAGGCGGCGAGAGCGAGATTCATGGCGCGGCCGATCCCGGTTTCGAGCATGCCGCCGCACCACACCGGAACCCCGCGTTCGGCGCACACGTCGTGCACGCGCACCGCCTCGAGATAGCCGCCGACTCGTCCGGCCTTGATGTTCACGATCGAGCAGGCGCCGCGCTCGATGGCGTCGACGGCGGCATGCGCCGAGGTGATCGACTCGTCGAGGCAGATCGGCGTGGCCACGTGGTGGGCGATGAGCGCGTGTCCGGTCACGTCGTCCTCGGGCAACGGCTGTTCGATCAGGAGCAGGCCGAAACGGTCGAGCTGCGCGAGATGGGCCCCGTCGTCGCGGGTGTAGGCGGTGTTGGCGTCGACCTGCAACGGCACGTGATCACCGAAGGTCCGGCGGATCTCGGCGACCGGTTCGAGATCCCAGCCCGGCTCGATCTTCAACTTGATGCGCACGTAGCCGTCGGCGAGGTAGTCACCCACGGTGGTCACGAGGCGATCGATCGAGTCCATGATGCCGACCGACACGCCCGACGGAACCGTCGTGTGCACCGCACCGAGATGTGTGGCGAAGCTGATGCCGTGGGCGCGTAGTTGCGCGTCGAGCACCGCCGCCTCGATGGCACCTTTCGACATACGGTGATCCTTGACCGGTTCGAGGATCCCGGCGACTCGTTCCGCCGACAGCCGGCCTCCGTCGTGTGCGAGAAGGCGCGGCACGAGATGGTGCTGCGAGACGTGCTGGCTGGCCTCCACGTATTCGCTCGAGTAGAGCGGTTCGTTGCCGGCCACGCATTCGCCCCAACCCTCCACTCCGTCGGCGACCACGCGCACCAACAGGATGTCGCGAGCGGTCTCGGTGCCGAACGAGGTGCGGAACGGCGACACCAGCGGCAGATGAATCTGGCGCAGTTCGACGAGTTCGAGACGCACCGGGTCGAGCGGTTCGGTGGTTGTTTCACGGGACATGCGAGAGCGTCTCCTCGATCGGTCGTCGGCTGATCACATACTGCCCGCTCGCCGTGAGGCCCGACACGTGCCCGTTGTCGAGCAACGGGGCCAGGTCGGCGCGCAATTCGCGTCGCCATGCGCGAGCGCGGTCGGGATCGGTGGTGCGCAGTGCGACGATGTCGGCCGGAACCTCGACGAGCACGTCGTCGGCGTGCGGCACGATCGGCGACAGTGGCGCGCGTTCGGCCGCGGTCGAACGCGGCGCGTCGACGGCCCAGTGGGCGAGCAGGCGATCGGTGTCGTCGACGCCGTTGATCTCGTCGCCGAGCGGTCCGTAGAAGTCGACGTGATACTCGGTGGCCACCGCGCCGAGGACGTGCAGGTTGAACCAGCCGTTGCGACGCACGAGCGGATCGAAGGTCCAGGTGACCGCGGCCAGTCCGTGGTCACGACTCCACGCGCGCTGGTGCTGTTTGATGCGGCGTCCGAGCCCGCTGTTCTGGAGTCCTGACTCCACGCCGGTGATGTGGGAGTGCAGACACCAGTTGTCGCGATGATGGTCACCTCGGTGACGGGCCAACATCCCGAACGACACGCCCACCATCCGGGATCGGCGATCGGATGTGTCGAAGGCTCCGGCGACGTATCCGCCCGCGTGCGCGAGGGCCATGAGGAACGACGGGCTGACGAACGAACCCGGTGGTGTGCCCCAGATCCGATCGGCGACCCGCAGGAGTTCCTCCATCTCGCCCAGGGTGCTGAGGGTGCGGATCTCGGGCTCCATGACGTCCGTTGTAGCAAAGGAGGACGGTCAGGAGTCACGGGACGTTGACGAAATGTCAAACCGGTTCTTCGTGGGTGGGGTCGAGCGGCCACGATAGGAAACTGTCTATGGCTCGCATTCTGGTCACCGAAGAAATCGCCGAAGGAGGCCTCGACCGTCTCCGGGCGGCCGGGCACGAGGTGATCGTCCGCACCGATCTGTCGGCGGGTGAGCTGCCGGCGGCTCTCGCCGGGGTGAACGCTCTCATCATCCGTTCGGCCACGCAGGTGACCGCCGAGGTGTTGGCCGGCGCCACCGACCTGATCGTGGTGGGTCGGGCCGGCATCGGTCTCGACAACGTCGACGTGGAGGCCGCTACCACGCGTGGCGTGATGGTCGTGAACGCACCGCAGTCGAACATCGTGTCGGCCGCCGAACACACCATGGCCCTGCTCCTCGCGTCGGCGCGCAACGTGGCCCAGGCGCACGCTGCCCTGAAGGCCGGTCGTTGGGAGCGCAGCCGATGGGAAGGCGTCGAGTTGGCCGACAAGACCCTCGGCATCGTCGGTCTCGGTCGCATCGGCAAGTTGGTCGCGCAGCGGGCGGCCGGTTTCGGTATGCGACTCATCGCTTACGACCCCTTCGTGACACCCGATCGCGCGCGTCAGATGAACGTCGATCTCGTGGCGCTCGACGATCTGGTGGCGCAGAGCGACTTCATCACCGTGCATCTCCCCAAGACCAAGGAGACCAAGGGCATCATCGGCCGCGACATTCTCGCCAAGGCCAAGCCCGATCTGCGTGTCATCAACGTGGCGCGTGGTGGGATCGTCGACGAAGAGGCCTTGGCCGAAGCGGTGCGTTCGGGTCAGATCGCCGGTGCGGCGCTCGACGTGTTCGACGTCGAGCCGTGCACCGAGAGTCCGTTGTTCGAACTCGACGCCGTGGTCGTGACACCTCACCTGGGTGCGAGTACGCGTGAAGCCCAGGACAAGGCCGGCGACACCATCGCCGACATGGTGCAGCTGGCGTTGGCGGGCGACTTCGTTCCGTTCGCCGTGAACGTGTCGGCCGCCGAGGCCAACGAGACGCTGCGACCGTTCCTGCCGCTCGCCGAGCGGCTCGGCCGACTGTTCGCGCGACTCGTCGACACCGTGCCCTCGCAACTCGACATCAGCACCGAGGGCGAGATCGCACAGTACGACAACCGCATCCTCACGCTCAGCGTGTTGAAGGGTTTCTTCGGTGCGGTCTCCGACGAGCCGGTGACCTACGTGAACGCGCCGCAGATGGCCAAGGCGGCTGGTGTCGACGTGCGCGAGTTGGCATCACGTGAATCGCAGGAGTACGTGAACCTGCTCACGTTGCGTGGTGGCGGACACAGCATCGCCGGCACGCTCACGGGTCGTCGCGGCGAGCCGCGTCTCGTGATGATCGAGGATCACACGACCGACGTTCCGCCGGCCGAGAACATGCTCGTGGTGCGCAACGACGACCGACCGGGTGTGATCGGTCTCGTCGGTACCGTGCTCGGTGACGCGGGCGTGAACATCAACGACATGGACGTGGGCCGTAGTCCGCAGCCCGGATCGGCGCTCATGGTGATCGCCACGTCGGGGCCGGTGCCCGACGAGGTGCTCGGCGCCCTGCGGTCGTCGCCTGGCATCGTCTCGCTCCACACCCTCCACGCCTGACCCCACCGGTGTTCGATCCCCACCCCTCGCCGGCGGTGAGCGGTGTTCTGGTGAGGATTTTTCACCGCATAGGTGAAGATCGCGCACCAGAAACGATGGCTCAGTGGGTGGACACGGCGCGAATCTCGTCGCGCGTGGCCTCCGCGGCGCGGGTCGTGGCGTCGATCCAGTCGGATCCACCACTCGCGTACAGCACGGCACGTGATGAGTTGATCATCATTCCGTAGCCGGATGAATCGGCACCGGCCCGAACCGTCGCCTTCACGTCGCCGCCCTGCGCGCCGATGCCCGGAACGAGCAACGGCAGATCGCCCACGATCGCACGAACGCGACGCAATTCGTCGGGAACCGTGGCACCCACGACGAGGGCTACCTCGCCCTTGGTCGACCAGTCGTCGACGGCCCGACGAGCGATCGTCTCGTACAGCGGCGCACCGTTCACCGTCAGATTCTGCAGATCGGCCCCACCCGGGTTCGACGTGCGACACAGCACGATCACGCCTTTGCCGCGGTGGGCGAGAAACGGCTCGATGGAATCGGTGCCGAGATAAGGATTGACGGTCACGGCGTCGGCGCCGTAGCGCTCGAAGGCCTCGACGGCGTAACGCTCAGCGGTGGATCCGATGTCACCGCGCTTGGCGTCGAGGATCAGAACGGCATCGGGAGTCGTGGCGCGGATGTGCGCGCACAAGAACTCGAGCTCGCGTTCGGCCCCGATCGCGGCGAAGTAGGCGATCTGGGGTTTGAACGCGCACACCGTGTGGGCGGTGGCGTCGACGACTGCGCGGCAGAAGTCGAGTACTCCTCGCGCCGACCGCTCCACACCTTCGGGGAACTTCGAAGGATCGGGATCGAGCCCGACGCACAACATCGAATCGGCGGTCCGCCACGCCGATCGGAGTTTCGTGTGGAACGACAGTGTCAGCCCTCGACGGTGATGGCCGCAGTGGGGCAGAGGTCGGCCGCCTGTTCGACTTTCTCGCGCAACTCTTCGCCCGGCTCCTCCTGGAGCACGTAGAGGTAGCCGTCGGCGCGGACCTCGAACACCTCGGGGCAGACCTGCATGCACGAACCGGTGGATGCACAAACGTCGAAGTCGACAGTGACTCGCATGTCCCTCTCCTCGTGATTCCTCGTGTTGGGCCG
Organism: Actinomycetota bacterium; assembly: GCA_039800005.1. Lineage (GTDB taxonomy): Bacteria > Actinomycetota > Acidimicrobiia > Acidimicrobiales > Ilumatobacteraceae > Casp-actino8. Next base: position 21,223 of record JBDLRN010000047.1, read on the forward strand.
ATCGTCCCGGCGGGGGAGTCTCCGACCTGTCGTCAGGTCCGACGATAGTGCTCTAGCGCCGGGACTGATGGCGTTCGTGGGCCGACAGAACGGCCCGCAGTGACGCCGTCACCGTGTTCTCGTCGGTTCCGACACCCCACAGCACGTCGCCGGAGCGATTGACGGTCTCGACATAGGCGACTGCCTCGGCCTCGGACCCCTTGCCGATGGCGTGCTCGCTGTAGTCGACCACGTCGATCTCGGCGCCGAGTCCGCTGCGCATGGCGGTGACGAAGGCGTCGATGGGGCCGTTGCCGTCGCCGGAGATCGTGACGTGTTTCCCGTCGACGAGCAGTTGAGCGGTGATCGACGTGCGCCCACCGTTGCTCGACTGACTGCGCATCTCGTGGCTCTCGAGCACGTAGCGCGGCGCAGTGGGGAAGTACTCGGCCTTGAAAGCGTCCCACATCGTCAGCGGGCTGATCTCGGTGCCGAGGTCTTCGGTGATGTGCTGGATGCTCTTCGAGAACTCGATCTGCAGACGGCGCGGCAGGTCGAAGCCGTGCTCGGTCTTCATCACGTAGGCCACGCCGCCCTTGCCGCTCTGGCTGTTGACGCGGATCACCGCTTCGTACGAGCGGCCGAGATGCTTGGGATCGAGGGGCAGATACGGAACACCCCACTGGTCGTATTCACCCGCCGCGCGACCGGCGGCGGCCGCCTTGCGATCGATGGCTTCGAAACCCTTCTTGATCGCGTCCTGGTGACTACCGCTGAACGCCGTGTACACCAGATCGCCCACGTAGGGGTGGCGCGGGTGCACGGGTAGACGGTTGCAGTACTCGGCGGTGCGGCGTAGCGCGTCGATGTCGGAGATGTCGAGTTCGGGGTCGACGCCGTTCACGAACAGGTTCATGGCCAGGTTGACGATGTCGACGTTGCCGGTGCGCTCACCGTTGCCGAACAGCGTGCCTTCCACGCGATCGGCGCCGGCCATCACGCCGAACTCGGCGGCGGCGACGGCGCATCCGCGGTCGTTGTGCGGGTGCAGACTGATGATCACCGAGTCGCGGTTCTTGATGGTGCGACCGAACCACTCGATCACGTCGCCGTACACGTTGGGGCTGTAGCACTCGACAGTGGCCGGCAGGTTGAGGATGAGGGGCTTTTCGGGTGTGGGCTGGATCACGTCCATCACCGCCTCGCACACTTCGATGGCGAACTCGGGTTCGGTGAGCGTGAAGCTCTCGGGCGAGTACTCGTAGCGCACGTCGGTTCCGGGCAAGGTGGGTTCGAGCGTCTTGCATTTGCGGGCGGCGTTGACCGCGATGTCGACGATGCCGGCCTTGTCGAGGCTGAACACGACCTCGCGCTGCAGCGGATTGGTCGAGTTGTAGAAGTGCACGATGGCCTTCTTGGCGCCGCGCAGCGATTCGTAGGTGCGCTCGATCAGTTCGTCACGACTCTGGACGAGCACTTGGATCCACACGTCGTCGGGGCAGATGTTCTCCTCGACGAGCTGGCGGACGAAGTCGAAGTCGGGCTGACTGGCCGAGGGGAAGCCGACCTCGATCTCGGTGAAGCCCATCGTGACGAGCACGTCGAACATGCGGCGCTTGCGCTCGGGGTCCATCGGGTCGATGAGGGCCTGGTTGCCGTCGCGCAGGTCGACCGAGCACCACAAGGGGGCCTTGGTGATGACGTTGTTCGGCCAGGTGCGGTCGTGAAGGACGAGGGGGATGAACGGCGCGTACTTGTCGTGGGACATGCGACCGATGCCCTTGTTCACGAATTGCGGGTGGCGGGTGCTGTTCATGTTCTCTCCTGGTTCGGTGACGGCTCGGCGGGGCAAACAAAAAACCCCGGCGCTGGTGCGCACGGGGTTCGGCGAACGCGATATGGGGCGTCCGCCCTACATAAGAAGGAGGCCTCGCAGAGTGGTCACGGATCCGACCTTACCGATCCGTCCCCACCCCCGGCAACCATCGACATTCGCCCACTCTGTAGCGCAAGTTCTCCTGGAGAGAACTTGCGCTACAGAGTGGGTGGAAAATGAGGTCAGTGGGCGGTGGCGAGTTCGGCGGCGAGTTCGGCGTCGAGGTCGGCCACAGCCGCCTCGGCCACCACGGCCCGCCAGTCGTACCCGACACCCTTGCCCGGATACGCCGGTTCGATCATGACCATGGGTTCGGTCAGATCCATGGGTGACGACGTGTTGACATTGCTGTTGTTCATTTGGTCCAACCTCCCCAGGTTTGCTCGTGGACGGAAAGCCGTCGGACCCTACAAAACCTGAACCCCCACGTCCAGCCCATCGGGCACTTGGCTCCCCATGTGACGTATGGGACAGGGACCCCACGATCAGCCCACGTGGGAATGAAACCCGGACCGGCCCGGTTGGAACGGTCATGAGCACAGCCATCGACCTGACCACCGACAACTTCGAAGCGACCATCGAGGGCGGTGGCTTGGTGTTCGTCGACTTTTGGGCGGCCTGGTGCGGCCCGTGTCGTCAGTTCGCCCCGATCTTCGAGACGGTGGCCGCCGCCAACCCCGACGCCGTGTTCGGCAAGGTCGACACCGAGGCCCAGCAGGAGTTGGCCGGCGTCTTCGGTATCCAGTCGATCCCGACCCTCATGATCTTCCGCGACGGGATCATGCTCTACAACCAGGCCGGCGCCCTCCCACAGCGTGCTCTCGAGGAACTGGTGGGCAAGGCCCGCGAACTCGACATGGACGAGGTTCGTGCCGAGATCGCGGCCCAGCAGAACTCGCAGGGCTGACCTCGGGACCGACCCGTCCGGCCCCCGCTCGACCGGGCCTACTCTTGGGCCATGAATCACGGCCGTCCTCTCGTCGATCCGTCCGAGGTCGGGCTCAGCCCCGATCGGTTGACTCGGATCGATCGCCACTTCACGCAGTACCTCGACAAGGGTCTGCTCACCGGCTACCAGTTGGTCATCGCCCGCGATGGCAAGGTGGCCTTCACGTCGTCACAGGGTCTCGCCGATCGTGAGGCGAATCGCCCCGTTGCCGACGACACCATCTGGCGCATCTTCTCGATGACCAAGCCGATCACCGCCGTGGCGGCCATGATCCTCTGGGAAGAGGGGCGCTTCGAACTGCACGATCCGGTGTCGAAGTTCGTTCCCGAGTTCGCCGACACCAAGGTATGGCGGGGCGGCACGTGGGTGAAGCCGGTGCTCGAACCGCAGAGCGAGCCCATGGAGATGTGGCATCTGTTCACCCACACGGCCGGTCTCACCTACGGATTCATGTACCAGCATCCTGTCGACGAGTTGTACCGCAAGGCCGGCATGGAGTGGGGCTTCCCACGTGATCTCGATCTGGCCGGGCTGTGCTCGCTGCTCGCTCGGCAACCGCTGCTGTTCCAGCCGGGCGCCGAATGGAACTACTCGGTTTCACTCGACGTCCTCGGCCGTGTGATCGAAGTGATCAGCGGTCAGCGCCTCGGCGACTTCATGCGGGAGCGCATCTTCGAACCGCTCGGCATGACCGATACTGCGTTCTGGTGCACGCCCGATCGTGCCGAGCGCATGTCGGCTCTGTACATGGCCACACCCGGAACACTCGCCGCGCTGCGCGCCGACGCGGCCGACCGCGGTGTGTATCACGAGCCGAAACTCGACGGTGGTGGCGGTGGACTCGTGTCGACCACCGGCGACTACGTCCGCTTCGCCGAGATGTTGCGCAACCGCGGCGAACTCGACGGCCGACGCATCCTCGGCTCGCGCACCGTCGAGTACATGGCGAGCAATCACCTGCCCGGCAACGTCGATCTCACCGCATTCGGGCGTCCGCTCTTCGCCGAGACCAGTTATGACGGAGTGGGATTCGGTCTCGGTATGAGTGTGACTCTCGATCCGGTGGCGGCCAAGGTGCCCGGTTCGGTGGGTGACTTCGGCTGGGGTGGCGCGGCCAGCACGTGGTTCATGGTCGATCCGGTCGAGGACCTCACGCTCACGTTCATGACCCAGTTGATGCCGTCGTCCACTCATCCGCTGCGTAGTCAGTTGAAGCAGATGGTGCATCAGGCACTGGTCGACTGACCGGTACTCTGACACAGATCCTCGACTTCTGGAGACGTGATGCACCAACCGATGCCCAAGGATGCCAAGGTCTACGTGGCCGGTCATCGGGGTCTGGTGGGCAGTGCGGTCCTCCGTCGGCTCGAAGCGGGCGGATTCACGAATGTCCTCACCGCCACACGTGACGAACTCGATCTGCGCGATCAGGGAGCGGTCGACGAGTGGTTCGCCGCCCATCGCCCCGACTACGTGTTCCTGGTGGCCGGCACCGTGGGCGGGATTCTCGCGAACAGTACGCGCCCGGCCGAGTTCATCTACGACAACCTGATGATCCACGGCACCGTGGTGCACGCCAGCCATCTCACCGGTGTGACCAAGCTGTTGTATCTCGGCAGTTCGTGCATCTACCCGCGTCACGCCACGCAGCCGATCACCGAGGAGCAGTTGCTCACCGGCCCGCTCGAGCCCACCAACGAGTGGTACGCAGTCGCCAAGATCGCCGGCATCAAGTTGTGCCAGGCCTATCGCCGTCAGTACGGCGCCGATTTCATCTCGGCCATGCCCACCAATCTCTACGGTCCCAACGACAACTTCGATCTGGCGTCGAGCCATGTGTTGCCGGCTCTCATCCGCAAGTTCCACGACGCCAAGACGACTGGCGATCCGCGCGTCGAGATCTGGGGAACCGGCAGTCCGATGCGCGAGTTCCTGCACGTCGACGATCTGGCCGATGCGTGCGTTTTCCTCATGGAGAACTACAGCGACGACATGCACATCAATGTGGGAACCGGCGTCGACCTCAGCATTCGCGAGTTGGCCGAGAAGGTGCGCGACGTGGTGTTCCCCGACGCGGTCCTGCACTTCGACACGTCGAAGCCCGACGGCACGCCCCGCAAGGTGCTCGACGTGAGCCGCCTGCGCGATCTCGGCTGGTCACCGAACTACGACCTCGATCGCGGCATCAGCACCACGTACGAGTGGTTCTTGCGCCAGCACACGTCGAACACCGCGTTGCGCGGGATCGACTGACGCGGCATCGACTGACCGATCAGGTCGAGCTCAGTTCACCTGACGCGTATGACCGGCCCAATAGGGCTCGCGCAGTTTGAACTTCTGCAACTTGCCGGTCGCCGTGCGGGCGAGGGCGTCGCGGAACTCCACGCGCTTCGGGCACTTGTAGCCGGCCAACTTGGTCTTCGTGTACGCGATCACGTCGTCCTCGGAGAGCGACGAATCGGGCGACTTCACCACGAGCGCCAGCACCAATTCGCCCCACTTCTCGTCGGGAACGCCGATGACGGCCACTTCCGACACGTCGGGGTGACTGAAGATGACGTCCTCCACTTCGATCGACGACACGTTCTCGCCACCCGAGATGATGACGTCCTTCTTGCGGTCGCTGATGGTGACGTAGCCGGCCTCGTCGATGGTTCCGCCGTCACCGGTGTGGAACCAGTCGACGCCACCGGCGTCGTCGGCCGCCGCGTGGATGGCGTCGCGGGTGGCGTCGGGCTGCTCCCAGTAGCCGGCCATCACCACGTTGCCGCGTGCGAGTACCTCACCTTGGGGCGACACGCGCATCTCCACACCGATTGCCGGCGCCCCGGCGCGTGACAACTTCTGCGCGCGCTCGGCCGACGACAGCGCGTCGAATTCGGCGCGGGTGCGGTTCATGGTGAGGAAGGGCGACGTCTCGGTGAGGCCATACAGCTGGATGAACTCCCAACCCAGCTCGGTCTCCATCCGTTCGATGGTGCGCGTGGGCGGGGGAGCGCCGGCCACCACCATGCGCACGCGGTCGCGACCGGGGATCGGCCCGTCCCACGTGGCGGCCGCGTCGAGCACCGCGTTCACCACGGCGGGCGCACCGCACAGCACCGTCACACCGTGCCGATCGATGCGACGCAGGATCTCGGCACCGTCGACCTTGCGAAGCACCACGTGCGTAGCGCCCATACCGGTCATGGCGTACACCATGCCCCAGCCGTTGCAGTGGAACTGCGGCAACGTGTGCAAGTACACGTCGCGATCGGTGACACCGAGATGCCAGCCGAAGGTGGCGGCGTTCAACCAGATGTTGCGGTGCGTGAGTTGCACGCCTTTCGGGCGAGCCGTGGTGCCACTCGTGTAGTTGATGGTGGCGGTGGCGTCTTCGTCGGGTGTCCAAGGCCGCGGTTCGACTCCGAAGCGCAACAGCGCGTTGTCGGCTTCGGTACCGATCACGAACTTGTGCTCGCACTCGACGCTCGACATCGCATCGGCGAGTTCGGGATCGACGAGCAACACGCGCGCCCCGCAGTGTTCGACGATGTACTTCACTTCTTCGGCGACGAGACGGAAGTTGATCGGCACGAGAATGCGTCCCGATCCCGACACGCCGAAGAAACTGGTGAGCAGTCGCGCCGAGTTGTGGCTCACGACGGCCACCCGTTCGCCCACGCCGATGCCGAGGGCGTCGAGTCCGGCGGCCTGAGCGCGAGCGCGATCGGCGACCTCGCGATAGGTGAGGGTGCCCCACGAGGTGGCCGGCTGATCGGGTTCGTCGACGATGCCCACTCGATCGGGGTAGAGGAGTTCGGCACGGCGGATGAAGTCGACGACGCTCAAGGGAACTTTCATGCCGACAGAGTAGG
>JBDLRN010000048.1:0-2890 GCA_039800005.1 Actinomycetota bacterium
TCGTCGACCGCCGCTCTCACCGCTGCGACCCTCCCCTACGTGCTCGCCCTCGCCGCCGGTGTCGACTCGGCGTTCGTCCGCTTCCCCGAACTGGCCGCGGCCGTCAACGTGGCCGACGGTCGGGTGGTGCATCCGGCCGTGGCCTCCGCCCTGTCTCGCTGATCGCTCGCTTTCGACCGCACCGGCCCCTCATGGGAGACTGAGGTCATGAGCACCGACACCGCACGCGCCAAGGTCGAGGCCGCCCTCGACGCCCTTCTCGCCGCCCACGATCCGACCTCGATGGACAACGTCACCTTCCGCGGTCACCGCTTCGACGCCGGTCTGGCCTGGGTGCATTTTCCCGAAGGACACGGTGGCCTCGGTGTGCGCCCTGATCTCAACAAGATCGTCGAGGAGCGCTTGCGCAAGGCCGGCGCGCAGGCGCAGGACCCGTCGACGTTCTTCATCGCCCTGGCCGGCCCGACGATCGTCACCCACGGTTCCGACGAGGTGAAGAAGCGGTTCCTGCGTCCGATGTTCACCGGCGAGGAACGCTGGTGTCAGCTGTTCAGCGAACCGGGTGCCGGGTCCGACTTCGCCGGACTGGGCACGCGCGCCGTCCGCGACGGAGACGAGTGGGTGATCAACGGCCAGAAGGTCTGGAACACGCTCGCCCATCTCGGTGACTGGGGCATGCTCGTCGCGCGCACCGACCCCGATCAGCCCAAGCACAAGGGAATGACGTACTTCGCGCTCGACATGCGAGCCCCGGGTGTCGAAGTGCGCCCGTTGCGACAGATCACCGGCGAAGCCGAGTTCAACGAGGTCTACATGACCGATGCCCGCGTCCCCGATGCGATGCGAATCGGTGAGGTGGGCGAAGGTTGGCGCGTGGCGCTCACCACGCTCATGAACGAGCGCACCGCCATCGGTGGCGGCGGTGGCGGTAACGCGCGTCGCCGCGGCCCGATCGACGAAGCAGTGCGCATCTATCGCGAGAAGGGTCACGGGGTCGCCCACCGCGATCGCCTCATGTCGTTGTGGTGCAAGAGCGAGGCCCTGCGTCTCACCAACCTGCGTGCGTCGCAGGCCGCCAAGGCCGGCAATCCCGGACCCGAGGGTTCGATCGCCAAGTTGATGATGGCCGAGTTCAACAAGAAGGTCACCGAGTTCTCGGTCGAGTTGCTCGGCGCCGAGGGCATGGTCGACTTCGACTACACCTTCCGTCGCCCCGAGGATCTCTCGGTCGACGGTTCCGAGGGCGGTGTGCGCCACTCGTTCCTGCGGTCACGGGCCAATTCCATCGAGGGCGGCACCAGTGAGATCATGCGCAACATTCTCGGCGAACAGGTCCTCGGCCTGCCTGGGGAGCCGCGCGTCGACAAGGACCTGCCCTGGATCAAGGTGCCGCGCAACTGACGCAGTTCGATCGCCAAAGTCGCGACGACTAGCGACCGACCCACTTGGGCGGGCGCTTTTCGAAGAAGGCGCGCAATCCTTCGTGAATGTCCTCACTCGCCCCGATGGCTTCCTTGGCGCGAGCGGTGGCCTGCCATCCATTCTCGTCGTCGGCGCTCCACGCGTCGTTGATCTCACTCACGCATGCCTGCACCGCCACTGGCCCGTTCAGACACACGCTGCGAGCCAAATCCATCGCCGCATCGAGTGCGCCACCCACCTCGGTCACCACGTTCACGAAACCCACCTCGTAGCCGCGACGAGCCGACATCGGCTCGCCCGTGAGGATCAACTCACGCGCCACGTTCACCGGCAGAGACGACGGGGCGCGAAACAATCCTGCCGAGGTGGGAACCAGACCACGGCGTACCTCGGGCAGACCCAATCGCGCGTTCTCGGCTGCCACGACCATGTCGCAAGCCATCGCGAGTTCCAGACCGCCACCGAGCGCGAAACCCTCGATGGCAGCGATCAATGGCTTGCGTCGGCGCCGACGGATAAGTCCGTACTCACCTCCGCGCTCCGTGTCGTAGTCGCCCCGTGAGGCGAGATCGCTTCCAGCCGAGAACACCAAGGGGGTGCCGGTGAGCACTCCCACCCACAGGTCACCGTCGTCCTCGAGTTCGTTCAACGCGGCGTCCAGGGCGTCGGCCAAAGCCCGGTCGAAGGAGTTCCGCTTGTGTTCGCGACACATACGGATCACGTAGATGTGTTCGATGCGCTCGGTTGTCACGAGGTCGGTCATTCCCGAACCATAGAGGACGTGGGTCGACCCCGTCACCGCTCACCGAAACGATCAGTCATCGGTGACGCGTCGTCGTTCCGACTTTCGTTGCGACGCCTTCTTCTTCGTCGTGAGCCGTCGCTCGACCGACCCCTTGGTCGGTCGGGTCGCCCGACGTTCACGAGGCGGCGGGGCTGCGGCGCGATCGAGGATCTCGAGCAACCGCTCCTGACACAGTTGTCGATTGCGCCACTGGCTGCGAGCCGTCTGACTCGACACCGTGATGACGTCGGGCAGCGCTGCAGCAAGGCGGTCCTTCAGAATCGTGCGTCCCTCGACGGCCTCGCGACGCACCCGCAGCACGGCGCGAGTCGACACCTTGTTCACGTTCTGCCCACCCGCTCCCCCAGACCGGGCGAACGTCCACTGAAGGGCCGCCGCCGGCACGACCAGACCGCGGCCGGAGATCAGATCGGACTCGGGAATCACTCCGTCATCTTCACACGAGATCGGCGAGGAGATCTCTCACTCGTTCCTTCGGTCGGCCGATGATCGCCCGGGCGTCGGTGACCACCACCGGACGCTGCAGCAGTTGTTTGTGCTTCACGAGAACGGCCACCACTTGATCCGCAGTGGCCACGTCGGCGTCGGTGAGTCCCAACTTCGTCCAGAGGCTGTCCCGCCGCACGAGATCGGTCACCGGATCCTCGAGACGGGCGATGATGT